>NZ_JBIYCZ010000001.1:0-686460 GCF_044908245.1 Bacillus sp. RC242 | reverse complement strand
GCAACAGGAGCAACAGGAGCAACAGGAGCAACAGGAGCAACAGGAGCAACAGGAGCAACAGGAGCAACAGGAGCAACAGGAGCAACAGGAGCAACGGGAGCAACAGGAGCAACGGGAGCAACGGGAATAACGGGAGCAACGGGAGCAACAGGAGCAACGGGAATAATGGGAGCAACGGGAGCAACAGGAGCAACGGGAATAATGGGAGCAACGGGAGCAACGGGAGCAACGGGAGCGACAGGTTCAACGGGAGCAACAGGAGCGACAGGTCCAACAGGTCCAACAGGCCCAACAGGAGCAACAGGAGCAACAGGAGCAACAGGAGCAACAGGAGCAACGGGAGCAACAGGAGCAACGGGAGCAACAGGAGCAACGGGAGCAACAGGAGCGACAGGTCCAACAGGTCCAACAGGCCCAACAGGAGCAACAGGAGCAACGGGAATAACGGGAGCAACGGGTGAAACAGGAGCGACGGGAGTAACAGGTACAAGTATAACTGCGACGTATGCATTTGCGAATAATACATCAGGAGCGGCAATATCAGTGCTTCTTGGTGGAACAAATGTCCCACTTCCAAATAATCAAAATATCGGTCCAGGAATTACAGTATCGGGGGGGAACACAGTATTTACGGCCGCAAATGCGGGGAATTATTATATTTCATATACAATTAATATAACGGCTTCATTATTAGTTAGTTCGCGAATTACAATTAATGGTGCACCGCTTGCTGGAACTATCAATTCCCCTGCATTAGCAACGACATCATTTAGTGCAACAATTATTACGACTCTTGCAGCGGGGAGTGCAATTAGTTTGCAGTTATTTGGATTGTTAGCTGTTGCCACGTTATCAACGACTACACCTGGTGCAGTTTTAACGATTATAAGATTAAGCTAAGTAACGTGAACTCTCTTATTCTTTTAAAATTAGGAGAGTTTCTACATATAATAAGAAGTTAAGGAAGTAAAGCATAGTTATAAAAAAGTCAGAATATTATGATTGTAACGCTGTTATGACTATAATATAATGAAAACAACTATCATGAATGAACATTCATTTATTTTCACAAGTATTGGAAGGGGGAATGAGAGTGGAAAAACCTTGGCTGCAGAGTTATCCAGATGAAATTCCAGGGACAATTTCTTATGATATTCAGCCACTTCATGGATATTTAGAGAAAATGGCTGCTCGTTATCCAGAAAAGAAAGCGCTTCACTTTTTAGGTAAAGATGTTACATTTTCAGATTTTCATGACAAGGTAAAGAAATTTGCGAATTACCTTCAAAGGCTTGGTATTGAAAAAGGCGATAGAGTTGCGATTATGTTACCGAATTGTCCGCAATCTGTAATTGGTTATTATGGTACTTTGCTTGCGGGAGGGATTGTCGTACAAACGAATCCTCTTTATACAGAAAGAGAGCTGGAGTACCAACTTCATGACTCAGGGGCAAAAGTTATTCTTTGCCTGGATTTAGTGTTTCCGAGAGTTACTAACGTTCAAACTGCAACAAAGCTTGAGCACATTATCGTGACCCGTATTGCAGATTTTTTACCATTTCCTAAAAATTTACTTTATCCATTTGTACAAAAAAAGCAGGCAAATCTTGTTGTGAATGTGTCGGAAAGCGAAACGATTCATCTTTGGAAATCGGTAGAAAGAGAAAGTAGTACTAATGTTGAAGTTCCATGTGATCCTGAAAATGATTTAGCCCTTTTGCAGTATACAGGGGGAACGACAGGGTTTCCAAAAGGGGTTATGTTAACGCATAAAAACCTCGTTTCGAACACTTTAATGGGAGCGCATTGGTTATATAATTGTAAAGAAGGAGAAGAGGTAATTCTTGGTGTTCTTCCGTTTTTTCATGTGTACGGGATGACAGCTGTAATGAATTTAAGTATTATGCAAGGATATAAAATGGTGCTTATTCCGAAGTTTGATATGAAAATGGTTTTTGAAGCAATTAAGAAACATAAAGTTACACTATTTCCAGGAGCACCAACCATTTATATTGCTCTATTAAATAGTCCTCTTTTAAAAGAATATGATATTTCTTCAATTCAGGCTTGTATTAGTGGTTCTGCACCGCTTCCTGTAGAAGTGCAGGAGGAGTTTGAGAGAGTTACAGGTGGTAAATTAGTAGAGGGTTATGGATTAACGGAGTCATCACCAGTTACACATGGGAATTTTTTGTGGGAAAAGCGTGTGCCGGGAAGTATTGGGGTACCGTGGCCGGATACAGAGGCAATCATCATGTCACTTGAAACAGGAGAGTCATTACCTCCAGGTGAAATTGGTGAAATTGTTGTAAAGGGCCCACAAATTATGAAAGGGTATTGGAATAAGCCAGAAGAAACGGCAGCTGTACTGCAAGATGGCTGGCTCCATACAGGTGATGTAGGATGCATGGATGAGGATGGCTTTTTCTATGTGAAAGATCGTAAGAAAGATATGATCGTTGCTAGTGGCTTTAACGTATATCCTCGTGAAGTAGAAGAAGTGTTATATGAGCACGAAAAGGTGCAAGAAGTGGTAACAATCGGTGTTCCTGATCCGTATCGAGGGGAAACTGTAAAAGCGTTTGTTGTTTTGAAAGAAGGCGCTGAGTGTTCTGAAGAAGAATTAGATCAGTTTGCACGTAAATATTTAGCAGCTTACAAAGTTCCGAAGGTATATGAGTTTAGAAGTGAGTTGCCGAAGACGACAGTCGGAAAAATTTTACGTCGTGTCCTAATAGATGAAGAGAAGAGAAAGAATGAGGATGAGCAAACGGGCTAAGGCCCTTTCTTTTTGAAAAAATAGGATTGACACTTTTCTAAATAGTCAGTATTATAAGAATATGAATGACTATTCATTCAGTCATCTTCTTGAAGGGGACAGTAAAGTGAAGAAAAATAGACCGAAATACAATCAGATTATTGATGCTGCAGTCATTGTGATTGCGGAGAATGGATACCATCAAGCGCAAGTTTCTAAAATTGCAAAGCAAGCTGGGGTAGCTGATGGCACGATTTATTTATATTTTAAAAATAAAGAAGATATATTAATATCCTTATTCCAAGAGAAGATGGGAGAATTTGTTGAAACAATTCGTCAAAAAATAGCAGGAATTGAAAGCGCTGTAGCGAAGTTATTCATGTTGGTAGAAACGCACTTCTTGCTGTTGTCACAGAATGATCCTCTTGCTATCGTTACGCAATTAGAGCTAAGGCAGTCCAATCAAGACTTGCGCCTTAAAATAAATGAAGTATTAAAAGGCTACTTACAAGTTATGGATGAGATTTTAGAGACAGGTATAAAGCAAGGTGAATTTCAGGCGGATTTAAACGTTCGCGTGGCAAGACAAATGATCTTTGGAACAGTAGATGAAGTTGTGACCAATTGGGTAATGAGCGATCATAAGTATGATCTGGTCGCACTTTCAAAAACGGTACATGGGCTACTTATTGCAGCTTGTGGTTATCGTAAATAATGGGAGGGATCATGTTGAAATTCCTATCTGTAAAAGTTGAAGATCATATCGCGGTGGCGACGTTAAACCATGCTCCAGCTAATGCGATGTCTTCACAAGTTATGCATGACGTTACTGAATTAATCGATCAAGTGGAAAAGGATGATAACATTCGTGTTGTTGTTCTACATGGTGAAGGACGCTTCTTCTCAGCAGGGGCAGATATTAAAGAATTTACATCTGTTACTGAAGCGAAGCAAGCAACAGAGTTAGCACAGCTTGGACAAGTTACGTTTGAGCGTGTTGAAAAATGTTCAAAACCAGTTATTGCGGCAATTCATGGAGCGGCACTTGGCGGCGGCCTGGAGTTTGCTATGTCTTGCCACATGCGCTTTGTAACTGAAAGTACAAAGCTTGGTTTACCTGAATTAACACTTGGATTAATTCCTGGTTTTGCAGGTACACAGCGCTTACCACGTTATGTTGGTAAAGCGAAAGCTTGTGAAATGATGTTAACAAGTACACCAATTACTGGCGCAGAAGCATTACAATGGGGACTTGTTAACGGAGTGTTTTCTGAAGAATCCATTTTAGAAGATACGCTTAAAATTGCAAAACAGATTGCTGGAAAAAGCCCAGCAACAACTCGTGCTGTGCTAGAGTTATTACAAACGACAAAATCGTCTCATTATTATGAAGGTGTACAGCGTGAATCACAGATTTTTGGTGAAGTATTTACGAGTGAAGATGGAAGAGAAGGCGTAGCAGCGTTTTTAGAAAAACGTAAGCCTTCATTTAGTGGTAGGTAATCCAATTATTTTTTTAATGCAAATTAACAGAATTTTAAAATTGATAGAATCTTTCTGAAAAATAAGGGGGTAAATGAAATGAACATCTACGTACTCATGAAACGAACATTTGATACAGAAGAAAAAATCGTAATTAAAAACGGTGCAATTTACGATGGCGAAGCGGAATTCATCATCAACCCTTACGATGAATATGCGATTGAAGAAGCAATTCAAGTAAGAGATGCACAAGGTGGAGAAGTTACTGTTATAACAGTTGGTGGCGAGGATAGTGAAAAAGAACTTCGCACAGCATTGGCGATGGGCTGCGATAAAGCGGTACTAATTAACATTGAAGATGATGTTGAGAATGGTGACCAATTTACAACAGCAAAAGTACTTGCTGAATATTTAAAAGATAAAGAAATAGATTTAATTTTAGGCGGGAACGTTGCGATTGACGGTGCATCTGGACAAGTTGGTCCACGATTAGCTGAAGCGTTAAATATCCCATACGTAACGACGATTACGAAGCTTGAAATTGATGGTACAAATGTGAAGATTGAGCGTGATGTTGAAGGGGATACAGAAGTAATTGAATCATCATTACCTATTCTAGTAACAGCGCAACAAGGTTTAAATGAACCGCGTTATCCATCACTTCCAGGTATTATGAAAGCGAAGAAGAAGCCACTAGAAGAAGTAGAATTAGATGATTTAGATTTAGAAGAAGATGATGTGGAAGCAAAAACAAAAACAATTGAAATCTATTTGCCTCCTAAGAAAGATGCAGGAAAAGTGTTACAAGGCGAGCTGCAAGATCAAGTAAAAGAACTTGTATCGTTGCTCCATACAGAAGCGAAAGTAATCTAATAAAATACGAAATTATATATGCAGGAGGGAAAATCTATGGCTCGTAAAGTATTAGTAATGGGTGAAGTTCGTGATGGATCGCTACGTAACGTTTCGTTTGAAGCGGTAGCAGCAGCAAAAACAATTGCAGAAGGCGGTGAAGTGGTAGGTCTTCTAGTTGGAGACAGCGTTGCCTCTTTTGCAAATGAATTGATTCATTACGGTGCAGATCGCGTTGTGACAGTTGAAAATGATAAATTAAAATCATATACATCTGATGGTTATGCACAAGCATTTTTAGCTGTATATGCTGAAGAAAATCCAGAAGGCATTGTATTTGGACATACAGCACTTGGTAAAGATTTATCACCAAAATTAGCAGCGAAGCTTGAAGCTGGTTTAATTTCTGACGTGACGGCTTTAGAAGTTGAAGGTGGAAATGTTATCTTCACTCGTCCAATTTACTCTGGTAAAGCATTCGAGAAGAAGATTGTAACAGATGGTATATTATTTGCGACAGTGCGCCCAAATAATATCGCAACTCTTGAAAAAGATGAATCTCGCACAGGTGAAGCGTCTTCTATTACAGTTGATGTGAAAGATCTACGTACAATCATTCAAGACGTTGTCCGTAAAACGGCAGAAGGTGTTGATCTTTCTGAAGCGAAAGTTATTATCGCTGGTGGACGTGGTGTGAAGAGTGAAGAAGGATTTAAACCGTTAAAAGAATTAGCTGACGTACTAGGCGGCGCTGTTGGAGCATCTCGTGGTGCTTGTGATGCAGAGTACTGTGATTATTCATTACAAATTGGTCAAACAGGTAAAGTTGTTACACCAGACCTATACATTGCATGCGGGATTTCTGGTGCGATTCAGCATTTAGCTGGTATGTCTAATTCAAAAATAATTGTTGCGATTAATAAAGATCCAGAAGCTAGTATCTTCAAAGTAGCTGACTATGGTATTGTCGGTGATCTGTTTGAAGTATTACCTCTTTTAACAGAAGAGTTTAAAAAGTTAAAAGTACATTCATGATTTGAGTACCCTTGAGTTCCAAGTGAAGTACCCCTATATATAGAAAAAGGTGAGAGATCCCCTGTCTCTCATCTTTTTAGTATTTCATCCATATTTTTATATAGTATAAAGGAACATTTTTTTGTTACAATACATAACGATACATAATATTCGCCACGTATAAAAGTTAATGATATACTCTTGGTAGAATATACTTGAAGGAGGAAATAAAATGGCAATTATAAATGCAAATGACCAAAGCTTCGCAGCTGAAACTAGCGAAGGTGTTGTACTATTAGATTTCTGGGCGCCTTGGTGCGGACCTTGTAAAATGATCGCTCCTGTATTAGAGGAAATCGATTCAGAGTTAGGCGAGAAAGTAAAAGTAGTAAAAGTTGACGTTGATGAAAACCAAGAAACTGCTCGTCAATTCGAAGTAATGAGCATTCCAGCTCTTTTCGTATTAAAAGATGGTAAAGTGGTTGATCAAGCGTTAGGATATAAACCGAAAGAAGCGTTAGTAGAATTAGTTTCTAAACACTTCTAAAATAAAGAAGCTACCAGTTGGTAGCTTTTTTTATTTTCTTTTTTACAACCTTTCCGTTACAATAAAAGAACGTATGTTGGGTGTTTTGGCATAGTATGTTTTTATGTGAAAATAAAAATGATAAGCATGTAGAAATGGAGGGAGACGAGTGCACGAGCATTTAAAAGAGAAGTTAGCAATTTTGCCCGATCAACCTGGTTGTTATTTAATGAAGGATAAGCAGGGAACGGTTATATATGTCGGAAAAGCAAAGGTACTCAAAAATCGTGTGCGCTCGTACTTTACTGGTTCGCATGATGGGAAAACACTTCGGCTTGTTGGAGAAATTGTTGATTTTGAATATATTGTGACTTCCTCAAATTTGGAGGCTCTTATTTTAGAGTTAAATTTAATAAAAAAATATGATCCAAAATATAATATTCAATTAAAAGATGATAAAACATATCCTTTCATTAAAATTACAGCTGAAAAACAGCCGCGCTTACTCATTACGCGAAATGTAAAAAAGGATAAAGGAAAGTACTTTGGGCCTTATCCAAATGCGCAATCGGCACATGAAACAAAGAAATTATTAGATCGTATGTATCCACTTCGTAAATGTTCAAATATGCCAGATAAAGTTTGCTTGTATTATCATATGGGTCAATGTTTAGCACCTTGTGTGAAAGAAGTAACGGATGAGCAAAACAAAGAAATTGTTGATGAAATTATTAAATTCTTAAACGGTGGGCATAAAGAAATTCGTTCAGAATTAGAAACGAAGATGTATGAGGCTTCAGAAAAGCTAGAATTTGAACGGGCGAAAGAGTTGCGAGATCAAATTGCTCATATTGATGCAATTATGGAAAAGCAAAAGATGATTATGAGTGATTTAGTGGATCGTGATGTGTTTGGATATGCAGTTGATAAAGGGTGGATGTGTGTTCAAGTTTTCTTCGTTCGAAAAGGAAAGCTAATTGAACGTGATGTTTCTATGTTCCCGATTTATGATGAACCAGAAGAGGGATTTTTAACTTTTATCGGTCAATTTTATGAAAACAGTAGTCATTTCAAGCCGAAGGAAATTGTTGTTCCAGGAAGTATAGATTCAGAATTAGTAGAGCGCTTTTTAGAAGTTGAAGCGACACAGCCGAAGCGTGGGAAGAAAAAAGATCTTGTGGAATTAGCAAATAAAAATGCAAAAATTGCACTAGAAGAGAAATTTCACTTAATTGAACGTGATGAAGAACGGACGATTAAAGCTGTTGATAATCTCGGGAAGCAACTAGGGATTGAAACACCATATCGTATTGAAGCGTTTGATAATTCGAATATTCAAGGAACAAATCCTGTTTCAGCAATGATTGCTTTTATCGATGGGAAACCAGCGAAGAAAGAATATCGGAAATATAAAATTAAAACGGTTCAAGGTCCTGATGATTACGAGTCTATGAGGGAAGTTGTAAGACGCCGTTATACGAGGGCGCTTAAAGAAAATTTACCTTTACCAGATTTAATCATTATTGATGGTGGAAAAGGCCATCTGGCCGCTACAAGTGATGTTCTGGAGAATGAACTCGGATTATATATTCCAATGGCAGGGCTTGTAAAAGATGACAAACATAAAACATCACATTTAATCATTGGAGATCCGCCTGAACCTGTGATGCTTGAGAGGAATAGCCAAGAATTTTATTTATTACAACGCATTCAAGATGAAGTGCATAGATTTGCAATTACATTCCATCGCCAGTTGCACGGGAAATCGGTCATTCAATCAGCATTGGATGATATTCCAGGAATCGGCGATAAACGAAAAAAGGTATTGTTAAAACATTTTGGCTCGTTAAAAAAGATGAAAGAAGCTTCCATAGCTGAATTTGTCGAAGCAGGTATGCCGAAAAATGTTGCAGAGATGATATATACTTATTTAACAGATAAGAAGACGTTGTAGTTTACAACGTCTTCTGTTTTTTGGTATAATTTCTGAATATTTAAAATAAACTCACCTGAATGAATATACAAAAAAGTCAACTAAACTTATATGTCTAGTTGACTGTAAGTAGATGCTACACTTCAATGAGATCTTTCATATCCCATTTAACAAGAAATGTAATAGAGTCTGAACGTTTTTTCTGTTCCTCATAGGACTCTGCAACGACGTTTCTTTGTCTTTGAATTTGCTCGGCGATAAATCCAGCTTCTAATTGATAAGATGAATGTCTTTTTTGTTTTTGACGCTCAGTAATAAGTGTACCTTTAAGTTGAAACTGCATTTCACGACGTTTATGTTCAATGATGCTTAAAGTGCCCCAACCAGCTTTTTCAAAAAACTGAATGACTTCTTCAATTGTTTCTAGCGGATATTTTCTCCCAAGGTTTCTACCGGCCCAGTATAAAATACCATCTAAATCGTTACCAATTAAATCAGGTAGTAATTCTTCACGTAGCAATTCATAAGCGAAGGCGTTCAATGAAACATCTTCTAAAGATGTTATATCGATTGTATTTTTGCTCACAATATTCCCCTCTTTCTATAGGGATTATTATATAACATTTTTCATTTATAAAAACAGATTTTTCTTTGGGTAAATCTGAATATATAAGAAAAAAAAAGAATTGGCAAATTATATGCAAATTATGTATACGTTTTCTTGACGCTTCGACAAAAATAGGGGTAAAATGAACTTGGAATCAAATTATGCTGAAATATTTTGAATAATTTTTTCAGTTTTTCTTATGCCAATAGTGAAAAAACATTATTGTTGTAAATTAATCTGAAAACAGCAGTCAAACATTCAAGGGGGTAATGGGGACATGAAAGGCCGCGAGTATACGTTTCGTAAGTGGCACTCATTAATGGGGGTCATCCCGGTTGGTGTCTTTTTGACGCAACATTTAATTGTAAACAACTTTGCAACAAGAGGAGCAGAGGCTTTTAACAAAGCTGCAGGCTTTATGGAGCTCCTTCCATTCCGGTATGCGCTAGAAATTTTCATCATCTTTTTACCTATACTGTACCATGCTATATATGGCTTATATATTGCATTTACAGCTAAGAACAATGCGGTATCTTACGGCTATTTCCGTAACTGGATGTTCGTCTTCCAACGAATTTCAGGTATCGTTACGCTGATCTTCATTTCTTGGCACGTCTGGGAAACTCGTATTCAAGCATTGTTAGGTAAAGAGGTAAACTATGATATGATGGCAGATATTTTAAACAACCCATTTATGTTTGGTTTCTATTTAGTTGGTGTTGTTTCAACAATTTTCCACTTTGCAAATGGACTATGGACATTCTGCATAAGCTGGGGAATTACAGTATCTCCACGTTCACAAAGAATCTCTACTTATGTAACATTAGCTATTTTCTTAGGTCTATCTTATGTAGGTGTGAGTGCATTATTAGCGTTCATCGATCCACAGCTAGCAAACCAGTAAGGAGTGGGAGAGCATGAAAGGGAAACTTATAGTAGTCGGCGGTGGCTTGGCCGGCTTAATGGCAACGATTAAAGCGGCAGAAGCAGGAGTAAATGTTGAACTATTTTCTTTAGTACCAGTAAAACGTTCACATTCTGTATGTGCCCAAGGTGGAATTAACGGTGCCGTAAATACAAAAGGTGAAGGGGATTCTCCATGGATCCACTTTGACGATACAATTTATGGTGGGGACTTCTTAGCGAACCAACCACCAGTTAAAGCGATGTGTGATGCAGCACCTGGTATTATTCATTTAATGGACCGCATGGGTGTTATGTTCAACCGTACGGAAGAAGGACTTCTGGATTTCCGTCGTTTCGGTGGAACACAACATCACCGTACAGCATTTGCTGGCGCAACAACTGGTCAACAATTACTATATGCATTAGATGAGCAAGTACGTCGTCATGAAGTAGCAGGACTTGTAACGAAATATGAAGGTTGGGATTTCTTACGAGCTGTTGTAGATGATGAAGGTGTGTGCCGAGGAATCGTCGCGCAAGACTTACAAACTATGGAGATAAAAAGTTTCCAAGCTGATGCCGTGATTATGGCAACAGGGGGCCCTGGTATCATCTTTGGAAAATCAACAAACTCTATTATTAATACAGGTACAGCAGCGTCTGCTGTATATCAACAAGGTGCATATTATGCGAACGGTGAGTTCATTCAAATTCATCCAACGGCAATTCCTGGAGACGATAAGTTACGTCTTATGAGTGAATCTGCACGTGGTGAAGGTGGACGTGTTTGGACGTATAAAGATGGTAAGCCATGGTACTTCTTAGAAGAAAAATATCCAGCTTACGGAAACCTTGTACCTCGTGATATTGCAACGCGTGAAATCTTTGATGTTTGCGTAGAGCAAAAACTAGGTATTAACGGTGAAAACATGGTGTACTTAGATCTTTCTCATAAAGATCCGAAAGAACTAGATATTAAACTTGGTGGAATTATTGAAATCTATGAGAAATTTACAGGTGATGATCCTCGTAAACTACCAATGAAAATCTTCCCAGCAGTTCACTATTCAATGGGCGGATTATGGGTTGATTATAAGCAAATGACAAGCATTCCAGGTTTATTTGCAGCAGGTGAGTGTGATTATTCTATGCACGGTGGTAACCGCCTTGGTGCGAACTCATTATTATCAGCAATTTACGGTGGTATGGTAGCAGGACCGAACGCAATTGAGTATATGAAAGGTCTTTCTAAATCATCTGATGCTGTTTCATCTACTGTATATGAGCAAAATGAATTAATCGAAACAGAGAAATTTAACAATATTTTAATGCTTGATGGTAACGAAAATGCATATGTTCTTCATAAAGAGCTTGGAGAATGGATGACAGATAACGTTACAGTAGTTCGTGAAAATAAAAAGTTACTAGAAACTGATGCGAAAATTGAAGAGTTAATGGCGCGTTACAAACGCATTAACATTAACGATACAGCAAGATGGAGTAACCAGGGTGCTTCATTTACACGCCAACTTGCAAATATGTTCGAGTTAGCACGTGTTATTACAATTGGCGCATATAACCGTAATGAAAGCCGCGGAGCGCATTACAAACCAGAATTCCCAAATCGTGATGATGCAAACTTCTTAAAAACTACGATGGCGAAATTTGAGGGAGAAGGAAAGGCACCAGCATTCCATTACGAAGAAGTGGATGTTTCATTAATTAAACCACGTAAACGTGACTATTCCTCAAAACATGATGTAGCTGCTAAGGGTGAAGAGAAGGGGGATAAACAACATGTCTGAGAAAACAATCCGCCTCATCATTACGAGACAAGATGGCCCAGATGCACAAGAGTTTGACCAAGAGTTTGAAATTCCATATCGTCCTAATATGAATATTATTTCGGCGCTTATGGAAATTCGCCGTAATCCTGTCGACTCAAAAGGGAACCAAACAACTCCGATCGCATGGGATATGAACTGCTTAGAGGAAGTATGTGGAGCATGTTCGATGGTGATTAACGGAAAACCACGTCAATCATGTACAGCCCTTATTGACCAGTTAGAGCAACCAATTCGCTTAAAGCCGATGAAGACATTCCCGATTGTACGTGATTTACAAGTTGACCGTAGCCGTATGTTTAACGCGTTAAAACGTGTTAAAGCTTGGATTCCAATCGACGGTACGTACGACCTAGGGCCAGGTCCAAGAATGCCAGAGAAAAAGCGTCAATGGGCATATGAACTTTCGAAATGTATGACATGTGGTGTTTGCTTAGAGTCATGTCCGAACGTAAACAGTAAGTCTGACTTTATTGGACCAGCACCGCTTTCACAAGCGCGTTTATTTAACTCGCATCCAACTGGTGAAATGCATAAAGCAGATCGCTTACGTGCAATTATGGGTGATGGAGGACTTGCAAACTGTGGTAACTCTCAAAACTGTGTGCAATCATGTCCGAAAGGTATTCCATTAACAACTTCAATTGCAGCATTAAACCGTGATACAACAATTCAATCGTTCAAAGATTTCTTTGGTAGCGACAATAACTATTAATAAATATTGCCTCTTCATGTTGAAGAGGCAATATTTATAACTTTATATTTCTGTTTATCCCGCATTAACGGGCAGTAAAACTCCCACCTCAAAATTCAGGTGGAGCAAAGAAGCTAGGTGGGAGATCAACTGCCCGTAAACGCCCGATTGATTCAACTAATAATCATTGGGGGATGAACAAAACCCCCACTGATTAAAGTTTCACTTTATTTTAAGGGCGAAAAGGAGAGGGAACGATGAAGAGAATTTCTTATATTGAAGACTTTGAGCAATGGGAAAGTGGTTTTTCATTTTATAATCCTGTCAAAGTTCGTTTTGGTGAAGTAGATATGTTTGGACATGTAAATAATGTCGTTGCTTTTACATATTTTGAAGAAGCGCGTATCGCATTGTTTAAAGAACTCGGATTTATGCAAGAATGGACACATGAATCATCAGAAACGATGATAGTCGTCGCAGATCTACAATGCAATTTTATTAAACAAATTTATTTTGATGAGCAGTTGAAAGTATATGTAAAGGCGGGAGCGGTTGGGAATTCCTCTTTAGATTTACACTATATGGTCAAAAATGCAGAAGGAGAAGTTTGTTTAGTTGGACGCGGTATGATGGTCCAAGCATCGAAAAAAACTGGAAGAGGCGAACCGTGGCCTGAGGAATGGAAGGAATTATTACAATAATAGAATAAAAGAAAAATAAGAGAGCGATTCGCTCTCTTATTTTTTGTCCTTCGTTGCCTCTTCTAATGTTAGGTGGTGCTTATATATGTATGCGGCATATGGATTGCCAACGTAGCGTAAGTGCCACGGTTCATATGAATATTCTGTTGTCTCTGTTTTATCCTCTAAATAATGAATGACAAATCCGAACTCATGGGCATGTTCTGCAACCCATTTTCCTTCTGCTGTCTCTCCGAAAATTGGTTCTAATTGGAATTTGGCGGATTTTGAGCTAATATCCATTGCTAGACCAGTTTGATGCTCACTTGTTCCAGGAATTGCACTTACCGAATCAGCCTCAGCTTTTCCTTGGCGTTTAATATATGTATTATGTAATGACTGTTGGCGTTTGTAAGAACGGTAACCTGAAACTGCTGTAAGTTCTAAACTTTCTTTTTTCGCTGCTTGGAACATTTTTTCAAGAGCGTCTGCAGCATCTTTGCGAAGTAATGTTTTCTCTTTATCTTTTGGACTAGTAAATGGTACGTTCGGTTTCGTTAAATCTTCTGGAATGTACCCATCTGGTAATTTACGATGTTTATTGACTAACACAAGAGCAGAATCTGGGTTTGTTACAACGGAAAAATTATCATCTAGTTTCTTTGCATTATGATCAGCTTTTGGGAAAGCAGGAATCTCTTCTTTTGGATGGTTACTATGTTTTTGACTTTCGACAGCTTTCGCCTCATTTTGCAGTGGTGATTTAGAACCAAAGTAAGCGAAAGATGTGATACCGATTACAATAGTAGTGACAGAAATAATTATTATCTTTTTCATGATACCTTGTAATCACTGTCCTTTCTTAATAAAATATGTATCGTTTTTATTATAAGTCTAGTTTATTGAAAAAGAAATATAAGAGTCATAACGTAATAGAAACGCAAAGAAAATGTCAGAAAATGTAGTGTTTTTTCATATAATTCATTTATTATCTTTCATGAAGTTCATTTTTTATGTAATATATGTATATAAGAAGATGTAGCGATTATTAAGGATAAAGGACTTCTTGTATAGACTAGGAGTGAATGGGAATGGATTTTGCAACAATTATTGGAATCATTTTAGGAGTGTTGGCAGTAGTAGTAGGAATGGTCGTCAAGGGTGCTGACATAACAGCCTTACTAAACCCTGCGGCAGCACTAATTATTTTCGTCGGTACATTTGCTGCAGTGTGTATTGCATTTCCGATGAATCAACTAAAAAGAGTTCCAAAATTATTTAAAGTTCTTTTTGGTTCAAATAAAAAAGATTTAAGTTATGAACAATTGCTAGAATTATTTGTTCATTGGACATCTGAGAGTAGAAAATACGGTATTTTGTCTTTAGAGCAACAATTAGATGAAATTGAAGATGAATTTCTTTTGCGTGGTATGAAATTTGTTATTGATGGTGTATCTGCAGAGGATTTAGAACAAATTTTAGAAGCCGAATTAGAAGCGATTGAAGAGAGACATGCAAAAGGGGCTGCTATTTTTTCGCAAGCTGGTACATATGCACCTACACTAGGGGTTTTAGGTGCTGTTATTGGTCTTGTAGCTGCACTTGGAAATTTAACTGATATTGAAAAGCTAGGGCATGCTATTTCAGGTGCGTTTATTGCAACGATTTTCGGTATTTTTTCAGGTTACGTATTATGGCATCCATTTGCAAACAAATTGAAGCAAAAGTCTGCTGCTGAATTAGAGAAGAAACGTTTAATTATTGATTGTTTATTAATGTTACAAGAAGGTACATATCCGTTTATTATGAAGAACCGTATTTTAGGTGCACTTTCTGCAACTGAGCGTAAAAAGCTAGAAAAAGGAGCAGAAAAAAATGCGGAGTAAGAAAAATAGAAGAGGTAAAAAGAAAAAACATGATGAGCATATCGATGAAACTTGGTTAATTCCATATTCTGATATGTTAACGTTGTTATTTGCATTGTTCATCGTATTATTCGCAATGAGTAGTATAGATGCTGCGAAGTTTAAACAGATGGCAGTTGCTTTTCGAAGTGAGTTAGCCGGTGGAACAGGAAATAAAGAATTTTTAAGCGATCAAAAACCAAATGAGGAAAAAGAATTATCAGCAAATAGCCTTGAGGCAGAACAAGCAAAAAAACAAGCGGAAGATAGAGCTAAAGAAAAAAAAGAAATGGATGAGTTGAAAGCATTACAAAAAAAGATTGATCAATATATTAATGAGAAACAATTATCCTCTTCTTTTCAAACTAAGTTAACTGAAAAAGGATTAATGTTAACGATATTAGAAAATGTACTATTTGATTCAGGGAAAGCAGATGTGAAGTTGGAATCGTTAGGGATTGCAAAAGAGATGTCTAACCTACTTGTTTCAGCATCACCTCGTGAAATTACAGTGTCGGGTCATACAGATACGGTTCCTATCGCAAATGCTCAGTTTGCATCAAACTGGGAGTTAAGTACACAGCGTGCAGTTAATTTCATGCAGGTGTTACTCCAAAATAAAGAATTGCAACCAGAAAAATTTAGTGCAGTTGGTTATGGAGAATACCGCTCAATTGCACCAAATGATACGCCAGAAGGAAAAGCGAAAAATAGACGTGTTGAAGTGTTTATCTTGCCTTTAACAAGAAATATGCAATAAAAGAGGATGGCGCAAGCCATCCTCTTTGTTATTTTGCATCAAATGATTTTAAGTTTTCATGACGAATTTTGTCTTTTTCTGCATCTGATTTTTTGAAATTATAATCGTATAAAGCGCCTTCCCAGTCACCGTACATTGGGTTAGGGAAAATGATGAATTTTTCACCAAATTGTGCTTTTGATTCTGCCACTGTTTCATTGCGATCTTTTACAGATTTTCCATCAAAACCAGTGAAATCAGATAAGTTGTCACCGAAGAATAGGACGATGTCATGTGTTTGAGAAACAAGTTCACGACGTTTTTCTTTCCCTTTTTCTTTCGGATCTTGTAATAAGATATGCTCTTTCGTTGCTTGAGGAGCCCCTACGCGCTCAAGGTTTTTAATAGTTGCATCTAGTTGATTCGTTTTGCGATTTGAGATGTAGTAAATATCTACACCTTTAGACTCTGTATATTTTAAGAAATCAATCGCGCCTGGAAGAGCTTCAGCTTCAGCTTTACTAATCCAATCGTCCCATTTATAAGGATAGCCTTTTCCTGTTTTTACGCTCATTGCTTGATGAGGACTGTTATCTAAAACAGTTTCATCTAAATCAAGTACGATAGCAGGTTTTTTGTTTGTGCCTTTTGCAAGAGCTGCATCAAGCTTCAATTGACCAATATTATATCCTTGGTAGTATAGTGCTTTCGTTTCACCAGCTGTTTGATACCATAAATCAGCCATCAATTGCTGGTCTGTTAATTTTACTTTTTCTTCTTTCGCCACTGTTTTCTCAGCTGTTCCTGAACATGCTACAAGCGATGTGGAAAGAACGGCTACAGATAATAAAGTGGTAATACCCCTCTTCATCTTCATATGTATCCTCCTTGATGTTAGTAAATCATTTAATATTATATATTAAAATATAATGCTTTTTATATTTTTTTTTATGAACATTTGCATATTGTCTTTTGTATATGTAGTAGTTTGTCCTATATTAGAAAGATGGGTTAAATAATAATAATTATTTTGACAAGTTTTATTGTCGTAATGACAATTATAATTGACAAAAACAGGATTTTTATTTACAATTTTAACCAAATGAAACAAATGATGGGTTAGATGTAGTGATACATATAAGAGAATGAAATATAGTACTATATTTCATTCTGAACAATCATAGGCTTTAACAGAGGGTACGAATGATACTAAAGGGGAGGCTTTATACATTGAGTTTACAAATTCAAAACTTAACAAAAATATTCGGAGAATCTAAAGCAGTTAATGGTTTGCAAATCTCGTTACCGAAAGGTGAAGTGTTAGGGTTACTTGGCCGAAATGGTGCAGGGAAAACAACGACAATTAAAATGTTACTAGGTTTATTAACGCCAAATGAAGGTTCTATTACGTGGGATGGAAAATCATTTGGTGATAGCGGGGTAACAATTGGATATTTACCAGAAGAAAGAGGATTATATACAAAAAGTAGAGTAATAGATCAGTTGCGATATTTTGGCAGATTAGAAGGAATGACGAAAAAAGAAGTGGATCTTGCAATTGATCACTGGTTAGAACGCTTAGCAATTCCAGAATATAAATTTAAAACGGCGGGAGAACTTTCGAAAGGGAATCAGCAAAAAATTCAATTGATTGCTGCTCTTCTTCATGATCCAGAACTTCTTATTTTAGATGAACCATTTAGCGGACTTGATCCAGTTAATGCGGGAATGCTAGCTAGTATTATTGGAGAACAAGTACAGGACGGAAAGACAATTATTTTATCAAGTCACCGTATGGAGCAAGTAGAGGCTTTTTGCCAACATGTATGTATTTTGAAAAAAGGCGAAGCGGTTGTAGAAGGACAGTTAAGTGATATTAAGAAAGAATACGGTTTTCGTAATTTAACGATTGAAGATACAGTAGAGAATGAAAAGGGATTAGAAGCTATACACGTTCCGTATGAAAAACAACAAGGCCTTCTTTATGTAAAAGTACAAGGCGATGCAGAAGCTCTAAAGATTTTGCAACAGTTGCAAGAACAAGGTGTTGGTTTACGACAATTTAAAATGTTAGAGCCGACGTTAAACGAAATCTTTGTAGAGAGGGCGAAATAAAGATGCGTAAATTTTCTCATGTATTTTCATTTTATTTTAAAGAAGCATTTTTATCTAAAAAATCATTAATTACGAGTGCGATTTTATTTTTGGTTGTGTTTGGGATTTTTGCATTTAATCATTTTACTTCAGGCGATGATAAAAATAAGGATAAAGATAAAATTGCAGTTGTAGTAGAGAGTTCCACATACAAAGTACAAAAAGAAGAGCTAAATAAGCTATTGCCATCAGCAAAAATAACGGTCGGTTCAAAAGATGATTTTGATAAACTACATAAGCAAGTAGAAGAGGGAGATTTAGATGGTCTATTCCATGTGACGGAAAAGGATGGGACTCCAGCAGTTACATATATGTATAATGGATTTCCAAGCCAAGCGACTTCTGCGATTATGGCGGGTTATTTAAAACAACAATATACGAAGGTGACGATTGCAAAAAATAATGTTTCACCAGAAATTGCGCAGCAATTACAAGCAGAAATTCAAGTGAAGCAAGAAGCGATAAAAGATCGTACATCTTCTTTCGGAATTGCATATTTCTTTACATTTGCTTTGTATATGTTTATTGTAGCTTTCGGAAATACAATCGCAATGAATATTGCATCTGAAAAGGCGTCACGTGTAATGGAAGTAATGCTTCCGAAAGTAAAGCCTCTTACGATGATGTATGCGAAAATCTTAGCGGTTGTTTCAACGGCGTTATTGCAACTTGTAATATTGGCTTGTGGTTATCTTATTCCTTATTTGTTAGGTTGGGTCGATTTAGAAAGTGCTTCATTATTTGGTGTTCCCATTGACTTTACAAAATTAGATGCAAAGGTTATAAGTATGTTCCTTGTTTATTTCATTACGGGGTATTTACTTTATGCGATGATGTACGCTGCGGCTGGAGCTGTTGTGTCTAAGACAGAGGATTTACAAGCTGTATCTTTCCCAGTAATGATTTTGATCATGGCTGCATTCTTCATTAGTATTAAATCATTAAGTGATCCGAATAGTACTATTGTTGTTGTAAGTTCGTATGTTCCGTTTTTCACACCGATGGTTACCTTCTCGCGGATTGTAGCTGGTGAAGCTGGTATGTTAGAGATTACGATAACATTAGTAGTTTTATTGGCGACGATTGGTATATTAAATGCTATTACAAGCCGTATCTATGTAAATGGTGTAATGAATTACTCTGATAAAGTGAAGTTTAAAGATTTGGCGAAATTTATAAAGCGTCAATAATGGGAGAAAAGCATGATTTTCTAATGGAATCATGCTTTTTCTTTACCCCGCATTAACGGGCAGTAAAACTCCCATCTCAAAATTCAGCTGGAGCAAAGAAGTTAGATGGGAGATCAACTGCCCGTAAACGCCCGATTGGTTCAACTAATAATCAGTGGGGGATGAACAAAACCCCCACTGATTAAAGTTTCACTTTATGTATAAATTAAAAATAGTATATAATAATAAGAGTTGTCTTTTAATAGAATGAATAAAAAGGAGGGTGTGCAGATGGGAATTAGTAGTCGTTTTACAGTAGGTGTTCATATGTTAACGTTACTTGCAATAGATCGAAACTCTCGCTGTACCTCTGAATGGATTGCTGGTAGTGTGAATACAAATCCAGTTGTGATTCGTCGCATTACAGGAATGTTGAAGAGAGCAGGACTTGTTGATGTACAAGCTGGTAAAGGTGGTACGACACTTGCTCGTGATTTAGATGAAATTACATTACTTGATGTATATAAAGCTGTGGAAGTTGTAGAAGAAGGACATCTATTTTCTTTCCATGAAAATCCCAACATTGAATGTCCAGTAGGAGCTAATATTCAATCGGTATTAGAGATTGTTTTAATACAATCGCAAGAAGCGATGGAAAACGTACTTGCAAATGTAACGGTGCAGCAATTAGTTACAAATTTAAAGTCGAAAATTAAAGAATAAAAAAAAGCGAGCTTCCTCATGATGAGGGCTCGCATTTTTTTATTCGGAAATATTGAAAATTCTATTTTTCAGTATTTAAAATAAACTTTCCTACAACAGCTGCTACGATACCACCAAAAATTGGGGCAACGATGAACACCCATAGTTGAGAAATTGCTTCTCCGCCAGCGAATAGAGCTGGTGCGATACTACGAGCTGGGTTAACAGATGTTCCAGTTAACGGAATACCTAATAAGTGAATTAATACTAATGTGAAACCAATTACTAGTCCAGCTAAAGAAGAACTTCCCTTTTTACCTGTTACAGCAACGATAACTAAAACAAATACGAAAGTTAAAATGAATTCAACTAAAAATGCTCCAGATAAACCAAGAGTTCCAAAACTATTTTGTCCTAAATTATCTAAAGGTAATTTAGCAGATCGTAAAATTGTTACTAACGTTGCAGTTCCTAATAAACCACCTAAAATTTGGGCTAATAAATAATAGCTAAGTTCCATAGCGTTCATTCTTTTATTGATGAACATAGCGATTGATACTGCTGGATTAATATGACACCCAGAAATTGTTCCAATACTATATGCCATAGCCACGATAGATAATCCGAAAGCCATAGCGATACCTAACGTTCCAATTCCTTCAATTCCGCCACCAATGACAGCTACTCCAGTTCCGAATAATACAAGTACAAATGTACCAATAAATTCAGCAATTGCTTTTTTTAACATAATTTACCTCCTATTAATGCGCATGAAACGTATTATAACATAGGTTTTAGTATAAATAGCTAATGAAATACTATTCTGATAAGGCGAAATAGGGAGACAATAAAAATGGATATGGTTCTATAAAGAAGAACCATATCCATTTTTATGCTGATTTTTTTTGTTTAATGACTGGAACAGAACGGTTTAAAACACTATTTACGACCATTCCTAGCATGATAATAATCATCCCAATCAGTGACAGACCGCTAGGGAATGAACCATTTAAGAAAATAATCTCACCAAGCACAGTGAAGACCATCGTTCCAGCTTGTGTTGCTTCAACAGCTCCAAGTAAAGCAAGATTGTTTTTTGCTAAGTCAGTAGCAAAGAAAAATGTCATCGTCGCAATAACTCCGGAACATAATGCTAACAAAAATCCTTGCATCATTTGATTTGATGATGGAATACCGGTAGTGGAAAATCCGTATATAGCAAGTAGAATTGTAATAGGGAGACTTCCGATTGCCATTCCTAATACACGTTGGAATGTATCAAGACGCCCGCCAACAAGTTCCATCATTTTTCGGTTACCGAAGGGATATAAGAAAGCTGCTAAAACGACAGGTAAAAAACCAGAAATGAATTGAGTCATTGTAATATGCCCTGCTTCAGTAGCTTGCATACAAAGTACACCAAGTAAAATAAATAAAGCGACGTATAAACTGCGCAGTGGGATTTTTCCACGTACAAGTTTTGTACCTGATTTTGTTTCTATTTTAATGAAGAATAATGGCGATAAAAGTAAACCTGCTAATATCGTAACTTGCCAAGTTCCAGCAACGAGCCAAGCTGGAGAAAAAACAGCTGCGAAACTTAATAAAGAATAGAAGCCGATGCCAGCGACAGAGCCCCACCCGATCCATACAAATGGATGTTTTTTTAATTCTTCCCATAAAGCTCCTAAGTTTTTGCGAAATAAAACGATAAGGAATAAAATAGGGAGAGCAAATAGAAAACGGAAGGAAGCAGTCCAAGCCCAGCTTGTTCCAGATACATTCATTGCTCTGTTAATAATAAAGGTTGCAGAAAAAAAGGCCGATGATAAAAGACCTAGTAGTATTGCGCGCATGAAGTATGGCACTCCTTTCGAAATTGAGTATTTATGTATAGTATAATATACTTAAAGTGAATAAAAGTAAACTATTTTATATTTTAAGGTGGTTTTATAGATGAAAGAAAATGAGGACATGCAAACAAAAGAAGTGATCCAGCAAGTAGGTCAGTTATTAAGACAAATTCGAAATGAACAAAAATTAAGTTTAGAAGATTTAGCCCAAAAAACAGGGGTTAGTAAATTAACATTAGGGAAAATTGAGAGAGGTGAAACGAATCCAACGTTAGCTGTCATTTGGAAAATAACGAAAGGGTTATCGATTCCTTTATCGAGATTAATGGTTGTTGGAGAACCTGTAGCTGTTGCGCGCTGCGGAGAAGGATTTGCAGTAGATGTAGGACAAGCATGGCATTTAGAAACGATGTTCCGTTACACGAAAGAAACAGGGATGGAAATGCACCGTGCTTGTTTAAGAGCGAATAGTATATATGAACCGGAAGCTCATCATGAAGGAGCAATTGAGCTTGTAACAGTAATGAAAGGGAAAGTTTCTATTCAAGTTGAGAATGACGTATATGTGCTAAATGAGTTTGACTCCATTCAGTTTGAAGCGAATAAGAAACATAGTTATAAAAATGAAGAGGATGAAGTGGCGGTATTACATTTAACGATGAAATATTCTTCATGAAAAAATCACCTATAGAAAAGAATTCTATAGGTGATTTTTTATATGCTCTTCTTACGTATATGGAATGATACCAGTTAGTACGCGCGTGGCATAAGTAATAAACAAATAAAATAAACTAAAAATCCCGTTCCAAAACATAGAATAGCAATGACCCAAATAATACGAATGAGAGTAGAGCTAATATCAAAATATTCTCCTAAACCACCGCATATACCAAATAACATTTTATCAGTTTCGGATTTATATAACCTCTTCGACATATTATGATCCTCTCCTTTTTATATCACCGCTGTTATGTATGAGTGATACAGTGTACTTTTATTCTATATGGAAATTTATCCCGCTATTTGTGGGCAGTAAAACTCCCACCTCAAAATTCGGCTGAAGCAAAGAAGTTAGGTGGGAGATCAACTGCCCGTAAACGCCCGATTGGTGAAGGCTAATAATCAGTGGAGGATGAACCCCCCCACTGATTATAGTTTCACTTTATGAGAAGACCATTAGGTTATATTACATTTTTTTGTGAAAGGACAATACAGTGGATTAATTGTCTTAATTTTCAGTTGGTATTAAAATGAAAATGAGGGTGTGACGTATTTTCTAATATAAGGTGGGGAAATGGTAATGACATTATATTGGTTGACTAATGTAAAGCTTGAAACAGGTTATACATATGAAGAAGCGAAAATTTCACAAACGGAAACTGAGATATGCAGTCTTCTTATTGAAGATGGGCGAATTAAAAGAATTATATCGGGAATCGCCCAAGAGGAAGGGACGTTAACTTTTGATGCTAATCGTTTATTAGTTTTACCAGCTTTTGAAGAGATGCATATTCATATTGATAAAACATATTATAGTGGGCCTTGGAAAGCTTGTATGCCAGCAAAAAATATTTTTACACGTTTTAATGAAGAAAAAACGATTTTACCAAAGCAATTAGCAACTGCTCAAGACAGGGCGGAAAATATGCTAGAGTTATTGCTTCGAAATGGCGCAACAAATATTAGAACTCATTGTAATGTGGATCCGGTTATTGGACTTCGTAATTTAGAGGCAACGTTAGCAGCTTTAGAAACATATAAAGATCGGTTGTCTGGTAGAATAGTTGCATTTCCGCAACATGGATTATTGCGAAGTAATTCTATGCAACTTGTGAAAGATGCGATGCGTATGGGCGCACAATTAGTTGGCGGAGTGGACCCAGCTACAGTAGATAATGATATTGAAAAATCATTACATACGATTATGGACATTGCGGTAGAATTTAACGCGGATGTTGATATTCATTTGCATGATGCAAATAACCTTGGAACGTTTACAATGAAGAGATTGGCAAGTCTAACAGAGGAAGCAGGATGGCAAGGTCGTGTAACAATTAGTCATGCGCTTGGACTTGGTGGTGTTACTAATAAAGAAGCTGAAGAAGTGGCAGAAAGACTAGCAGCATTAAAGATTGATATCACTTCAACCGTTCCAATCGGTAAACAAGTAATCCCAATTCCGTTACTAGATCGAAAAGGAGTTAAAGTTTCATTAGGAAATGATAGTATTACAGATCATTGGTCTCCGTTTGGCACAGGTGATATGCTTCAAAAGGCAAATCGATTGGCAGAACGATTTGGTTGGAGTGATGAAAAATCTTTAGGAAAAGCTCTTCGTTTTATTACAGGAGGGAAAGCTACGCTAAACGATGAAGGCAAGAGATTATGGCCAAATGTAGGAGATGAGGCAAGTTTTGTCTTGACGAATGCAACATGCGCCGCGGAAGCAGTGGCTCGTCAAACAGAGAAGCGTGTAGTTATGTATAAAGGGAATGTTGTTATAGGAGATTTAGATCAAGTGAAATCTGATAATCTTGTATAGAGGAATCGTTTAGATGTTTTGAGAAGGGTTCTAATTGTGAAAATAGAACCCTTCTTTTTTATTTAGTAGAAACAGGGAAGTACTATACTTCCTTATAAGGAAGCAAGAAGGGATGAAAAGTTTGGACAATCAACATAATCAAAATCATATTATGGGAACTTTGCAATGGTTTATTTTTTTATTAGCAAACTCAATCGCGCTACCAATTGTTGTTGGCGGATTATTTCATCTTACGACGGAAGAAGTATTTTATTTAATGCAGCGTACGTTTTTCGTAGTTGGTATATCTTCTTTTTTACAAGGATGGCTTGGACATAAGCTTCCGATTGCGGATGGACCAGCTGGATCTTGGGTTGGTGTATTTACCGTGCTTGCTTATGCAACTGTAGGGCAGGATCAATTACATAGTACATTGCAAATTTTAGAATTAGGAATGATGGTTGCGGGAGTTGTTTTAATAGCGCTAGGAGTAACGGGAGTTATTGGGCGTATTTTATTTTTATTTACGCCGCTCGTGACAGGGACGTTCTTACTTTTATTATGTTTACAATTAAGTGGTGTATTTTTAAAAGGAATGCTAGGAATTACAGCTACTGTTTCTCAAATTGATGGATTTACAGCATTAATTGCTTTTGGCATATTTTTATTCGTAGTCATACTCTCCAACTTCGGAAAAGGGTTTGTTAAAAGTTATGCGGTTTTAATAGGGTTAATTAGTGGCTGGATTATTTTTCTCATTGCAGGAAAAGTGACGATCCCATCTCAAGTAACTCATTTTGTGCAACTTCCACATATATTCGCGTGGGGAATTCCAAAATGGAATACAGGTATGGCTGTATCAAGTTTCGTTATGGTATGTATTTTAGTTTCAAATACAGTGGCAGCTATTATAGCAATCAATCAAGCTACGATTCATAAAGCGACTATTGAACAAAAACAGTTGAGAAATGGTACGTGGGTCGGAGGGATTTCGCATATGATTTCCTCTTTGTTTTCAACTGTAGGTGTCGTTCCATTACCAGCAACGGCAGGTTTCATACGTTTAACAAATCAAAAGTACATGCGTTCATTCTTATTTGCATGTGTACTATTAGTCGGTATGTCGCTATTTCCAAGTATTATCCGCTACTTAGCCTCTCTGCCATCCGCGGTCGCATCTGCGGTTTTAATGGCTTCGTTCGTACAGTTAATTGGAATTGGGTTTCATAATATAAAACAAGTGCCAATGAGCGAAAGGAATATAACGATTTTAGGAGTTGCTATATTATTTGGAAGTGGTGTTATGTTTTTACCGTCTGGAGCACTCCAATCCTTGCCGTCTGTGATGCAATATATATTCGGAAATGGCTTGTTCGTAGGTACAGTTGTCAGCAT
Organism: Bacillus sp. RC242; assembly: GCF_044908245.1. NCBI lineage: Bacteria > Bacillati > Bacillota > Bacilli > Caryophanales > Bacillaceae > Bacillus > Bacillus sp. RC242. Next base: position 660,727 of record NZ_JBIYCZ010000001.1, on the reverse strand, counting down.
ATTACTAGAACAAATATGGCGTACTGAAAAGTAAGTGGATAAAAAGAGTGTACGCACTGTATAAAAGTCTAAAATAACATAAGAAATAAAGCCCATTTTCATTCACCACCTGCACATTTCGTTCATACAATATCTTGACTAAATAAACACCCAACTTACACATATACAGCTCTGGCTTAAGCAAGGAGGGTTATACCAGTTGAAGGAAAAAGCGTATCAATCTAAACCGTTACTCACAAAGAGAGAAAGAGAAGTATTTGAATTACTGGTTCAAGATAAAACGACGAAGGAAATTGCAGGTGAACTGTTTATAAGTGAAAAAACAGTACGTAATCACATCTCAAACGCAATGCAAAAGCTAGGGGTTAAAGGACGTTCACAAGCAGTTGTTGAGCTTCTTCGTATGGGAGAGCTCGAACTATAAGAAAGCAGCCGACTTTTATAAAAGAGGTCGGCTATTTTTCTATTTATTTCATGCTCCATATGAATGATAAGAATGTTTCCTACATAAATAGGTAGTAAGGAGGGGATATGTTGAAAAGGGTATTATTAGTTTCAACAAGCGCTCATAACTTGAATGGACACCCGACTGGTTTATGGCTTGAAGAGCTCGCAGCTCCGTATAATTTATTTAAAAAGGCTAAGTTCGATGTTGATCTTGTATCTATAGAAGGTGGAAGGGTACCTATTGATAGAGTGTCAATTCCAAATGGGATACCTCGTGAATTTAAGCAGGTAGCTACGATATTGCAAAATACGAAGCCGATTTCGAAGGTTCATTTTTCAGATTATGATGCAGTTTTATTTGGTGGTGGGCACGGGGCTATTGTAGATTTTCCTGGTAATACATATGTAGCGAATTTGATTGTAAATATGTATAACAATAACCGGGTTGTAGCGGCTGTTTGTCACGGGGTAAGTTCTTTAGTTGGTGTGAAAAATAAAGATGGCTCGTTTTTTGTTGCTGGTAAGCGTATAACAGGTTATACAAACGATGAAGAAAAAGCTGTACATTTAGAAAATCGAGTTCCTTTTTTGCTAGAAAGTAAGTTGAAAGAAGAAGGGGCATTATTTTATGTAGCACCTAATTTCACGCCGCATGTTGTAGTAGATGGGCGTTTGATTACAGGGCAGAATCCGCAGTCTAGTATGGGAATAGGTAAGGCTATAAAAAGAGCTGTAAATAAGTTATAGAAAAGGTGCCCGCTACTAACAAAGGTAGCGGGTACTTTTTATGTATAGCGTAGATTGAAATTGTAATAAACTAAAAAGACGTAATGAGTATAATAACTTCATTTATAAACATTCATGAATTTGCTATACTATTTTGTATGAACAAAAGAGGAGGCTCTTTTAAATGAGAAAAGTAGCGTGTGCAAATACTTATATTAATAAAATAAAGCCCGTTATTCGAAAGACGAGTTTTAGCCAATTAAAAATAGATGAAATTGCGAAATATATGGATATTAGTAAAGCTACTTTATATAAACGTTTTTCTTCGAAAGATGAGATTATTGAGGCAGTAGTAGAGGATTTTATAAACTATCTTCTTGAAGGAGATGCGGATAATCAAGATGAAAGTATGTCGTTTACAGAACGTTTCCAAAAGACGTTTATCCATTCTTTAAAATGTGTGACGTATATTTCGGATGTCTTTTTACAAGATTTGAAAGAAGCGTATCCGCATTTGTCGGATCAATTAGTCGCTGCACAACAAAATCGCAATCGTAATTTGCAAATGTTTTTTGAGTCGGGTATGGAACAAGGTTACTTTAATAAAATGAATGCGCAACTATTTATGGTGCAAGATGATGTGATGTTAAGACGCATTATAGATCATACTTTTTGCATTCAGTACGATATTACGTTAAAGCAAGCGATACTTGATTTCTACAATTTGAAGAAATATCAACTGTTTAAACCGGAATTTTTAGATGTAGTTGATGATTCTGAAATTGAAAAAGAAATTAAAGCTAATTTACAAATGATTTCGTAAAAAAAGCAGATTTCCCTTACTAGAGGGAAATCTGCTTTTTTAGTACATATTATTTTTGCAACTGTTTTAATACTAATTCAGCTACTGGACCACCTGAAGCAGGGTTTTGACCAGTAATTACACGATTATCTTCTACAGCGTAAGCTTCCCAAGGCTGCGCAGCTTTTTCGTAAAGCCCTCCATTTTTAATGAGTTCATCTTCTGTTAAAAATGGAACGAATTGATCCAATTCAGCTAGTTTCTCTTCTTCATTTGAGAATCCTGTTACTTTTTTATCGTTAATTAAACGATCCCCGTTACTTAATGTGATATGGAATAAACCAGCAGCTCCGTGACAAACAGAGGAAACAATTCCGCCATTTTCATAAATGTTGCGGCTAATATTTTGAAGTTCTTTGTTTTCTGGGAAGTCCCAAATAACTCCGTGACCACCCGCGTAATAAATAACAGCGTAGTCTTCTTGATCCACTTCACTCGGTTTCATTGTAGAGCCGAGACGATTCATAAATTCTTTCTTTTGATACCATTCCCAATCGATGCTCTCCGCCATCGCTAAACTATGCGGATCAATCGGTGTATAGCCGCCTTGTGGACTGACATAATCTACTTCGTAACCAGCTTCTTCTACTTTTTTAACGAAATGGACAGCTTCACCAAGCCAAAGCCCAGTAGCTCTATTTAAATTTGGGTATTTTTCTACGCTCGTTAATACAACTAACATTTTTTTCTTCATCATAATCCTCCTGTAATGTTTCTTCTATATAAAAGTTCTTTATTTACTTGATTTTATTAAGTTAGAAATTGCAAATTTGAATAACCATGTCAGTCCCCCTTATACCGGATTCGAAATTAGTGTATAACAATTTTTGGACAAAGTAAACTAAAAACACTAAATTAGTTTACTTTGTATATTTTTCGTTGACAAACTGTAATGCTGAAACTATGATAGTTCCATGAATATCGAACAACATAATGTTACGTTTCGAATTCAATTTGTCGCGCGATAAATTTATACATTTGATGAAGTTGTTTAGTAGTGATAGAGGAGCTAAACAACTTTATTTTTCATTTACAGTTACTACAATCAGAAGAGGTGTTACGCATGGGGAAAGATATAAGTAACCATTCAAAATGGTTTGTTTTCACATTATGTTTTATCGTTTTATTAGGACCGATGAATGCGGTTTTATTTAATGTAGCGTTAGAGGATATTGCTAATGATTTATCTATTAGTCAATAGAAAGTAAGTTGGGTTGTAGTAGGTTATTCCTTAGTTGTCGGTATTGGTTCGATGATATATGGGAAGTTGGCTGATCGTTATAGCGTAAAAAAACTATTGATTATTTCAATTATCATATTTGTAGCGGGTTCTATTATTGGATTTATGAATCAATCTTATGCGATTACCATTCTTGCAAGATTAGTGCAGGCGAGTGGGGGCGCGGCGTTTATTGCGCTTAGTATGATTGTAGTGGCAAAATTAGTTGCTCCTGCTAAGAAGCCTGGTGCATTAGCGATGATTAGTTCTTCTATTGCATTAGCAATAGGCATTGGTCCTTTAGTTGGCGGGGCTATTACAAATACATTAGGGTGGCCATATTTATTTTTATTTATGGTTATTTCAGTAGTTGGGATTTTCTTGCTTATAAAATTTATGCCAGAAGAAGCGCAGCATACGGATGAAGCGTTTCATTTTGATTACATTGGAGCGGCGTTATTATTTGCATTCATTACGACTGTTTTATTAGGTGTCAATATTAATAGTTGGCTATTTGTGTTATCGGTAGCTTTCTTATTTTTATTCACGGTTCGTATGAAGAACGCGGAGCATGCATTTATTGATATTGAGTTATTTTCGAACAAACCATTTCTTCGTTTAATAGCGGTCGGGTTTATAATTAATGTGGCGTTATGTGCTAGTCTATTATTATTGCCATCACTGTTAGGAAGAGTGCACGGATTGTCGCCATTCGTTATCGGAATTGCACTGTTTGTTGCATCACTCTTTGGTATTGTATCTAGTTTTATTACGGGAAAGATTGTCCCTTCGTTTGGAAATGTGAATATGATTTATGTAGCGTCTGTCATTATGATCGTTGGCTTTTTAATTTTAGGGTTTATTCCGAATGGAAGCATAGTCGTTATTGTATTGGCGATTATTTTAACATTTATGAGTTATTCAGCTATTCAAGTATCATTAAACACATTTATACCGAAAACATTACATCCAGCTAAAGTTGGAGTCGGTCTTGGTTTATATAATTTAATTAACTTTTTCGGTATGGCATTTGGACCAGCTGTAGCGAGCAAAGTTATGGAATCTACAAATAGTTATCGTTTGAATTTTATTTTAATCATCATTTTAATTTCTGCTCATTTCTTCTTATTAATAGGGATGTCTTCTTTCCAAAAAAAGATGGAGCAATAAAGTGAAACTTTAATTAGTGGGATAAATGCGTATTTTGTATGGAAGAAACCGACTTTCATATAGAAGGTCGGTTATTTTTCTGTCTTGCAAATTATGAAAAAAAGGAGCAAAATAAAAAAGGTCCTAGTCTATACAGGTACAAATGAAAATTTTCATACAGAAGCAGTTTAAGTGAGCGAACTTAAAGTGTATAAAATATAATGATAAAATAAGATGATGAATGAGAAAACGGGTGATTAAGTTGAATAGAGCGATCGGTGTTATTGATTCAGGAGTGGGCGGTTTAACAGTAGCGAAGGAATTAATTCGTCAGTTGCCGAAAGAACGTATTATATATTTAGGAGATACAGCACGTTGCCCTTATGGTCCGCGTTCTCGTGAAGAAGTGCGTCAATTTACGTGGGAAATGACGGAGCATTTATTAGATTTAAATATCAAAATGTTAGTTATTGCGTGTAATACAGCAACTGCGGTTGTCTTAGAAGAAATGCAGAAACAATTACCAATTCCAGTAGTTGGAGTTATTCATCCAGGATCACGTACAGCTTTAAAAGTGACAAATACGTATCATGTTGGGATTATTGGAACGATTGGAACAGTAAAAAGTGGCGCCTATGAAGAGGCACTAAAGTCTATTAATAACCGTGTTATGGTAGAAAGTTTAGCGTGCCCACCTTTCGTTGAGCTTGTAGAGAGTGGGAATTTCGAAAGTGAAATGGCGTATGAAGTTGTAAGAGAAACATTGCAACCGTTGAAAAGTACTGACATTGATACGCTTATTCTAGGATGTACACATTATCCGATTTTAGGTCCTGTTATTAAAAAGGTAATGGGGGATCAAGTACAATTAATTAGTTCGGGTGATGAAACAGCGCGTGAGGTAAGCACGATTTTATACCATAGTAAGATGTTAAATGAGGGAGAAGAACAAAGTGATCATCTCTTCTTAACGACTGGTAAAATAGGTCTGTTTAAAGAAATTGCATCAAAGTGGTTCGGTCAGCCGATTGAAAATGTGAAGCATATCAATTTAGAAACAGAATAATAGTAGATTCATATAAGAGAACTCCTGAGAAATCAGGGGTTTTTTCTGTGTAAGTAGCTATAGCTTGTTCTAAAATATGAAACAGCTCGTATACATAAAAGTACAAACTTAGATTTTAGGGGGGAATGGCATGCCTAAATCCACTTTTAAATGGGTTGTTGGTGCTACTGTGAGTGCGATTTTATTATCAGGGTGTGGCTTGTTAAATCAAGAGAAAGCGACAGAACAAATTGATCCGCCAAAAAAAGTTACGTATACAGAAGGTGAAAAGAAAGAAACTGCTAAAAAAGATAAACAAGAGCAAACAGTAAATAGAGAGTTATACCTCGTTGATAAAAATGGATATGTCGTACCGCAAACTATTGCAATGCCTACTCCGAAAGCGAATGAAGTTGTACAGCAAACGTTAGAGTATCTTGTGAAAGATGGACCAGTTACAAATTTATTGCCAAATGGATTTCGAGCAGTCCTTCCAGCGAATACGACGATGACCTTGAATTTGAAAAAAGGCGGGACAGCAGTAATTGATTTCTCTAAAGAAATGAAAAATTATTCAAAAGAAGAAGAACGTCAAATTGTTGAATCAGTAGCGTGGACTTTGACTCAATTTACAGAAATAAAACAAGTGCAGTTCCAAATAAATGGTGAAAAGTTAGCGAAGATGCCTGTTGCGGGTACACCGCTTGGTGAAGGTGTAAGTCGTGCGAATGGAATTAACTTTGATGATGAACAAGTAGCAGATGTGACGCATACAAAACCGGTTACACTTTACTTTATGGCGCAAAATAATAAGCAGCAATATTACGTACCGGTAACAAGGCGCGTTGCAGAAGGAAAAGAAAATGATTACTCGGCAATTGTGGATGAGCTTGTAAAAGGTCCGATTCAAGGATCACTACTAAATGATTTTAATCCAGGAGCTAAGCTTATTACGAATCCGAAAGTGAAGGACGGAAATATTACATTAAACTTTAATGAAAATATATTTGTGAACCCAGACAAAAATATGATTTCAAATTATGTGTTGAAATCGTTAGTCTTATCTTTAACGGAAAAACAAGGTGTGAAAAATGTTTCTATTGAAGTGAATGGGAAAGCAAATCTTATGGATGAGAAAGGTGAAAAGTTAATAAAACCTGTTAATCGTCCACAAAACGTGAATACAGGTAGTTTTTAATCGCGAATAATTTGATATACTTATGTAAGAAAGGGGAATTGCTTTTTGAGTTCCCCTTCTTTTATTGTTATACATATCGTACATTTAAATTTGGCTATACTAATGAGAGTATTTATGAGGGGGTTATTTTTATGCGAGTAGATGGTAGAGGAAAAGCAGAGCTACGCCATATACATATTCATACAAATTATTTAAAACATCCAGAGGGATCAGTACTAATTGAAGTTGGGGATACAAAGGTAATTTGTTCAGCGACAATTGAAGAGCGTGTACCGCCGTTTATGCGCGGAGAAGGAAAAGGCTGGGTAACAGCAGAATATTCAATGATTCCACGTGCGACAGAGCAACGTACAATCAGGGAGTCAAGTAAAGGGAAAGTAACAGGGCGCACAATGGAGATCCAGCGTTTAATTGGACGAGCATTGCGTGCGGTTGTTGATTTAGAAGCGCTTGGCGAAAGAACGGTTTGGATTGACTGCGATGTAATTCAAGCGGATGGCGGAACGAGAACAGCTTCTATTACAGGTGCTTATGTAGCGATGGTATTAGCTTTTGAAAAATTATTGCAAGCAGACAAAGTATCTAAAATTCCGGTGAAAGATTATTTAGCGGCAACGTCAGTAGGTGTTGTTGAAGAACAAGGTGTTGTTTTAGATTTAAATTATGCTGAAGATTCTAAAGCAGACGTTGATATGAACGTTATTATGACTGGAAAAGGTCAGTTTGTTGAAGTGCAAGGAACTGGAGAAGAAGCGACGTTTAGCAGAGCTGAATTAAATGAATTACTTGATGCTGCTGAACAAGGGATTTTCCAACTTGTTGAAAAGCAAAAAGAAGCATTAGGTGACATCGTATCTCATATAGAGTAGAGGTGGAAAATATGAAGCAAGTTGTTGTAGCGACGAAAAATCTTGGGAAAGTACGTGAGTTTGCTGAGTTATTTGAGAGATTTGACTTAGAAGTGAAATCTTTACACGATTTTCCTCATATTGAAGAAGTCGAAGAAACTGGTGAAACATTTGAAGAAAATGCAATTTTAAAGGCGGACAGTCTTAGTAGACAGTTGAATTCCATCGTAATTGCGGATGACTCTGGTCTTATTGTAGATGCCTTAAACGGGAAACCAGGTGTGTATTCAGCTCGTTTTGCTGGGGAGCCGAAAGATGATCAGGCGAATATAGATAAGGTGTTACAAGGGTTAACTGACTTCGATTTAGAAAAACGTACAGCTCGTTTTTACTGTGCGCTAGCAGTTGCTTTCCCTGAAGTGGATAAAGAGCCGGTTATTGTAAACGGAACGTGCGAAGGGAAAATTCTAGAACAGCGCCGCGGGGAAAATGGTTTCGGATACGATCCGATTTTTTATGTAGAAGAATATAAAAAATCGATGGCTGAGCTAAATTCGGATGAGAAAAATGCGATTAGTCACCGCGGACGCGCTCTTCGTAAATTAGAAGAAAAAATCCCAGAATGGTTTTTAGAAGAATAAGGGAGAGAGATTGATGAAAGCTTTAATCGTAAGCGATAGTCATAGCTCTGTGAAGGAATTACAGCAGTTAAAAGAGAATTACGAAGGGAAAGTAGATGCCATGATTCATTGTGGTGATTCAGAGCTAACGCCTGCTCACGAAGAGCTACAAGGTTTCCAAGTTGTAAAAGGGAATTGTGATTATGCTAACTTTCAAGATGAAATTGTAACTGATGTAGATGGAATTCGTTTCTTAGTTGTACACGGTCATCGTCATAATGTGAAAATGACGTTACAAACGTTAGCGTATCATGCAGGAGAAGTAGGAGCGCAAGTAGCATGCTTTGGACATTCTCATATATTAGGGGCAGAATTAATTGATGGGATTTTATTTATTAATCCAGGAAGTATTTTGCTCCCACGCTCTCGTGTGGAAAAGACATTCGCTTTATTAGAAATGGATGAAAATCATATAGAAGTTCGTTTTGAAACATTAGATGGACAGCTGGTGGAACAAGCAATTTTTAAAAGAGGATAAGAAAAATTATCCTCTTTTAAAAAAGTGTTGACTTTATAAGTAGTTATGAATATAATAAATATTGTCGATAGGGCAACGGCGCTAACGAAGAAAAATAAAATAACATATGCGGGTGTAGTTTAGTGGTAAAACAAGAGCCTTCCAAGCTCTGGTCGAGAGTTCGATTCTCTTCACCCGCTCCATGTCCCAGTAGCTCAGCCGGATAGAGCATACGCCTTCTAAGCGTACGGTCGGGAGTTCGAATCTCTCCTGGGACGCTAACAAAACCTTGTTATCTTTTGATAACAAGGTTTTTTGTTTGTTTTAAATTAGTTATTAATAAATTTTTCAAAGACAAAACCGTAATCTTTCACGTTATATTGCTTTTTCGTATCAACGAGCCAGTTAAAGGCGATCTCGTTCATCTCTTTAAACTGTTCTGCTAAATTTACTTGTGCATTTGAAATACGGCTGAAAGCGTTAGATGCCATATCTAAACTTTTATGTGCATACTGCAATTTAATGTCGTTGTCGTATGAAATTTCTTCGATTTTAAGAAGAGCCTTATATAAATCTTTTAATTCTTCAATATGTTTTTTATGAACATCAATTGAGTAATGCTCATCTCCCATTTGAAATTTAATTTCTACATCTAAATCAATCGTTCCTGCAGTTTCAAGTGCTACGTTTTTAATTTGATATTTACTATAGCTAAAGCGGCGTAATGTACGTTTTTTGCTTGTGGCACTTGTACCATCTAGGTGAATTAATCCTTTGTTTGTGAAACAATATTCATCTGATTTTGATTTAATAAGAAAGTAAATTTTCTCCCCATCTTCATGCATTACGTAATCATCAGCATCGACCTTATCGTAATCTTTTGGTGTGATAACGGAACCTACATCGCTTAATCCTAAAACGTCAGCTGCCATTTTTTTGAACATATATAATCCCCCTTGTAAATTAAATTCTTAATTGTACAAAAATATATTAACATGATTTTAAATCTATTTTTGAAATCTTACAATTCTGTAAGGTAAGTGTAAGGAAGTTCGATGGTAACAAATTACTAATCCTATATAATGAAGATAACAACGATAAATGAGGAGGAAGAGATGATGAAAGGATTAATCGTAACGGGTTTAACAGTAGCTTTTGGGTTTGTGGCGTATGAAAAGTTAACATATGTAATTGATGTTGTAAAACATTTAGTAGCGTAGAAAAAACTGCCATGAGAGGGAAAGGGAATGAGTGAATGAATGGAATGGTTATTTGGAATTATAGGTACTTGTAGTGTAGTTTTATTGTTCTTTGTCCCGAGTGGTATACTCAGTTCGACAACGAGTTTGTTTTTTTTAAGTTTGTTTGCTTGTACGATGCTCATTATTATGTTTTTAATGAAGCGAAGTAAACCAATCTTCTATTTTAGCATGATTGTTATGGCAATTATTGTTCTCCAAATTATTACCCTTGTTATATACCCCACAATTATAAAAGCTTTCCATTAATGATGAACCCTCTGCCGTCTGTTGCTGAGGGTTTTTGTTTGTGAAAAATGAATTTCATTTAGAAGTTTGTTGCTTTTTTGTTATGAAAATAGAATATTCCTATATTTCGAATAAATGATTTTGGAATGTTGTGTTCTCATTACGCATTTGATATATTTACTTTGAAGATCATTAAAATCTAGAAAAAGAGGCGGACGTATGGATAAAAAAGAAAATACGGTCGTATTGTTTCCGCAACTATCAGAACGCTATATTGATAAAGGTTTTTTAGCGTTGAAAGAGCGGGAATTCGAAGATGCATTGCGCTGCTTTGAAATATTACGTCAGTATAATGCAGAAACGGAACAAACAGAATTAGCTTCCGTTATTTGTTTGCTAGAATTAAAACGTATGGAAGAAGCGAAAGAAAAATGTGAGCAGTTGCTTGAAACAGGAGCTGTATTATTTGGTGATATTCTTGAAACGTATGTAACTATTTTAGTTCAAACAAATGATTATGAAGGTGTCATTGAAACTGTTGAGGAAGTTTTGCAAACGAAAGATATAATTCCTGAGCAAAAGGAAAAATTGGCGCAGCTTGCTTTGTTTGCGCAAGGGATGCTGAATGAAGAAGATAAACCGCTAGTGGATTCGAATTTTGAATTAGAAGAATTTACCGATGGGCTTTTTGGAGAAAACTTTGGTCAAAAGCTAAGAGTGATCCAGAAACTTTCGTTAAAAGACCTGGATCTCGCACTTCCTACTTTAAAGAAATTTTTAATAGACGAAGATCAGCATCCTTATTTAAAAACTTCTATTTTGTATAAAATGGTAGAAAATCAAATAGAAGAAGAGATAGAAGTAGAGAAGTTTGGAAATACGATAAAGGTGATTCCAGCATTTACAGGTCATAATGAGGAGCAATCCGATAAAATTATACATAAATTCTCAAACCGATTAGAGCAAAATTATCCAGATATATTTAGTACGATGGTTACATACTGGAAAGAATTACAAATTAGCATTTTTCCGTTCCCTCTATTAATGGATAAAGTAGAAATTTGGGCTGCTGTCTTAGAGAGAATTGGAAGAAAGCGTTTCGGATTGGCTATTGATGAAGAAGAACTTATGACAGCATACAATATTGAGTTTGAGGAATTTCATATTGCCTATCAATGGTTACTGCGCATTGAAAGAGAAGGGTATTTGCCCGTATAATTATGAAAAAGAATCGTTCAGTTATTGAAACGAGCACATTCTATGTTATAATGTAAGGGTTGCAAAAGGCAGAAATCTGCCTGTTTGTAAGAGAAGAGGAGTATAATTCTCTTACTTAATATGTTTCATATTAGTCTCGAACAAAATATACCGTAGTTGTCTTTTAGACAATTAGTAGATTGGAACATTGTATCTGAAAGCTTTTTGCTAGAGGGTTATTTGTACATTTGTTATTTCAAGAAAGAGATAATAAAAATTTTGATCTATAAAGGTATGTGCATACATTATTATAGTTGGAGGGAAAGAATAAATGTCTACAAAATGGGAAAAATTAGAAGGTAACGTTGGCGTTTTAACAATCGAAGTTGATGCTAAAGAAGTAAATAACTCTATCGACGCTGCATTCAAAAAAGTAGTAAAAACAATTAATGTACCAGGTTTCCGTAAAGGGAAAATGCCTCGTCCATTATTCGAACAACGCTTTGGTATTGAATCTTTATACCAAGATGCTTTAGATATCATCTTACCAAAAGCATACGGTGAAGCAATCGATGAAGCTGGTATCTTCCCAGTTGCTCATCCTGAGATTGACATCGAGAAATTCGAAAAAGGCCAAAACTTAATTTTCACTGCAAAAGTTACTGTAAAACCTGAAGTTAAATTAGGTGATTACAAAGGTTTAGCAGTAGAAAAAGTTGAAACAACTGTAACTGACGAGGATGTAGAAAACGAAGTAAAAGCTTTACAAGAGCGTCAAGCTGAACTAGTTGTTAAAGAAGAAGGAACTGCTGCAGATGGTGATACAGCTGTAATCGACTTCGAAGGTTTCGTTGATGGCGAAGCATTTGAAGGCGGAAAAGGCGAAAACTATTCTCTTGCAATCGGTTCTGGTACTTTCATCCCAGGTTTCGAAGAGCAAGTAATTGGTCTTAAATCTGGTGATTCTAAAGAAGTTGAAGTATCATTCCCAGAAGAGTACCATGCTGCTGAATTAGCTGGTAAACCAGCAACATTCAAAGTAACAATTCACGAAATCAAAACAAAAGAACTTCCTGAGTTAAACGACGAGTTCGCTAAAGATGCTGACGAAGAAGTTGCAACTCTTGATGAATTAAAAACAAAACTTCGTACAAACTTAGAAGAAGGCAAAAAGCACGAAGCTGAGCACAAAGTACGTGACGAAGTAGTAGAATTAGCTGCTGCTAACGCTGAAATCGACATTCCAGAAGCTATGATCGACACTGAGTTAGATCGTATGGTTCGTGAATTCGAGCAACGTTTAAGCCAACAAGGTATGAACCTTGAGCTTTACTACCAATTCACAGGTACTGACGCTGACAAATTAAAAGAGCAAATGAAAGAGGACGCACAAAAACGTGTAAGAATCAATCTTGTTCTTGAAGCTATCATTGAAGCTGAAAACATCGAAGTTACTGAAGAAGAAGTAACTGCAGAAGTTGAAAAAATGGCTGAAATGTACGGTATGCCAGTAGACGCTATCAAGCAAGCTCTTGGAAGCGTAGACGCTTTATCTGAAGATCTTAAAGTGCGTAAAGCTGTAGACTTCTTAGTAGACAACGCTGCATAATAAAATAACAAGGCGCGATTTTAATCGTGCCTTGTTTTATAAATATAGAAATATATTTATAAAACTTTTCGATGAAGAAGGAAAAGTGCCTTTGTAAGTCGAATATACATATTTCAAAAGTTTTAAAATTTTTTTATTTGTACATAACTAGTCATATTATTTGTATTTCTCGCTACGTAGTGACATAATATGTATTTACATACGATACATTTATCGTGTACATACGAAGGCAAGAGGTTAGCACTTTGTAAGGGGTGTGAAAATATGTTTAAATTTAATGATGAAAAAGGTCAATTAAAATGTTCTTTCTGTGGTAAAACACAAACGCAAGTTCGAAAGTTAGTTGCAGGTCCAGGTGTTTACATTTGTGACGAGTGTATCGAGCTTTGTACTGAAATTGTACAAGAGGAGCTTGCGAAGGACGAAGAAGTAGAATTCAAAGATGTACCGAAACCGGTAGAAATTCGTGAAATCTTAGATGAGTATGTCATCGGACAAGATAACGCGAAAAAAGCACTAGCGGTAGCGGTATATAACCATTACAAACGCATTAATTCTAACAGCAAAATTGATGATGTAGAATTAGCGAAGAGTAATATTTCACTTATTGGGCCAACTGGTAGTGGTAAAACATTATTGGCACAAACATTAGCGCGTATTTTAAATGTTCCATTTGCAATCGCGGACGCAACATCTTTAACAGAAGCTGGATACGTTGGGGAAGATGTAGAAAACATCTTACTAAAACTAATTCAAGCGGCTGATTACGATGTAGAAAAAGCGGAAAAAGGAATTATTTATATTGATGAGATTGATAAAGTGGCACGTAAGTCCGAAAATCCATCAATTACACGTGATGTATCTGGTGAAGGTGTACAGCAGGCACTTCTGAAAATTTTAGAAGGTACTGTAGCAAGCGTTCCACCTCAAGGTGGTCGTAAGCACCCACATCAAGAGTTTATTCAAATTGATACAACGAACATCCTATTCATTTGTGGTGGAGCGTTTGATGGCATCGAGCCTATTATTAAACGTCGCCTTGGTGAGAAAGTAATTGGATTTGGTGCTGAGAAGAAAAATGCTGATGTAAATGAGAAGCATGTTTTATCTCACGTTTTACCAGAGGATCTTTTAAGATTCGGTTTAATTCCGGAGTTTATCGGTCGTCTTCCAGTTATTGCGAACCTAGAGCCGCTTGATGAAGATGCTCTTGTAGATATTTTAACTAAACCGAAAAATGCACTTGTTAAGCAATTCCAAAAATTATTGGAGCTTGACGATGTTGAGTTAGAGTTTGAAGAAGGTGCACTAGTTGAGATTGCGAAAAAAGCAATTGAACGTAAAACAGGTGCTCGTGGACTTCGTTCTATTATTGAAGGTTTGATGCTTGATGTAATGTTCGAACTTCCATCTCGCAAAGATATCGAGAAGTGTATTCTTACGAAAGAAACAGTAGCTGATAATGAACCGCCGAAATTGGTGTTACAAGACGGTACTGTACTTGATACAAAAACATCTGCATAATTCGAAGAAGAAACAGCAATTTTTATAATTGCTGTTTTTCTTTATGTTTAGCACTATTCCTCCCAGGAAATACTAAAAGGTAAAACATAGCGGGAGGAAATGAATTATGAGCTGGACAAATATATTTTTACTTGTTCAACTTGTTTTTGGCGTAATTGTCGGATTGTATTTTTGGCATTTACTTCGAAATCAGCGAACACAAAAAGTTTCAATTGATCGAGAATCGAAAAAAGAATTAGAGCAGCTTCGTAAAATGCGTGAGGTTTCTTTAACAGAGCCGCTTGCGGAAAAGGTACGTCCTACATCCTTTATAGACATTGTAGGGCAAGAAGACGGGATTAAGTCGTTAAAAGCGGCTCTTTGTGGTCCTAATCCGCAACATGTGATCATATACGGTCCGCCAGGTGTCGGAAAGACAGCGGCAGCACGCCTTGTATTAGAAGAAGCGAAACGAAATCCGAAATCTCCATTTCGTACAAATGCAACATTTATCGAACTTGATGCGACGACAGCTAGGTTTGATGAGCGTGGTATTGCGGATCCATTAATTGGTTCAGTGCATGATCCTATTTATCAAGGAGCAGGTGCAATGGGACAAGCGGGTATCCCGCAACCGAAAAAAGGGGCTGTAACAGATGCGCATGGTGGTATTTTGTTCATTGATGAGATTGGTGAATTACATCCAATTCAAATGAATAAAATGCTAAAGGTGTTAGAAGATCGGAAAGTGTTTTTGGAAAGTGCGTATTATAGTGAAGAAAATTCGATGATTCCAACGTATATACATGATATTTTTCAAAAAGGTTTACCTGCAGATTTTCGCTTAGTTGGTGCAACGACACGTTCACCAGAGGAAATTCCTCCTGCAATTAGGTCGCGTTGTTTAGAAGTGTTCTTCCGTGAGTTAGATACAGAAGAAATTCAAAAAGTAGCGAAAAATGCAGCTGACAAAGTGGAGATGCAAGTAGGTGAGAACGGTATCGAAATGATTGGAATGTATGCAAGAAATGGACGAGAAGCAATTAATCTCGTGCAAATTTCTGCTGGTATGGCGATAAATGAAGAACGACCTTTCATTAAAGATGAAGATATTGAGTGGGTTGTTCATTCTAGTCAGCTTACACCAAAGTACGAAAAACGTATTTATCCAATTCCGAGAATCGGTCTTGTGAACGGGCTTGCTGTATATGGGCCGAATACAGGTGCGTTATTAGAAATTGAGGTAACAGCTATTCCTGCGAAAGATAAAGGATCAGTAAATGTCACTGGAATTGTAGAAGAGGAAAGTATTGGAAATCAAACGAAATCAATCCGCCGTAAAAGTATGGCGAAAGGTTCTGTTGATAATGTGTTAACAGTACTTCGTTCTCTAGATGTGTTGCCAGAAGGATATGATATACATATTAATTTTCCTGGTGGTATCCCGATTGATGGTCCTTCAGCAGGTATTGCTATGGCAACAGGTGTCTATTCAGCAGTGCATCGTACGTATGTGAATAATGAAGTAGCGATGACAGGTGAGATAAGTATCCACGGAGAAGTGAAACCTATTGGTGGTGTGTACGCAAAAATAAAAGCTGCGAAAAAAGCGGGAGCTAAGAAAGTCATCATTCCGGCTGAAAACATGCAACCATTTTTGTATACAATAAAGGGAATTGAGATCATTCCTGTTCGCAAATTAAAAGAAGTATTTGAATTAACATTTATGCAGGAAAATATGCATCGTGAGCTTGATGCACATAATGATTTGGACGAAACAGATGCACAATCAATGTGAGAATATACAATAATAAAAATTTGCCAGACTTCGTTTAAGTTTGTATGCTTAAGCGGAGTCTTTTTTCTTTTCGTGAGGCACAAAAAAACAGGGGATTAACAATTGCGAAGAATCTCTGCAATTGCATCTAGATGTATTGTAATATAAAATAGTTGAACAGGAGTTTAATTTATTATGGAGGTGCTATGTCTAGTATGAATACGAATGAAAGAATTGTGCCCCTCCTACCATTAAGAGGCATTCTCGTATATCCAACGATGGTTCTGCATCTTGATGTAGGACGTGATAAATCGATACAAGCACTAGAGCAGGCGGCAATGGATGAAAATATCATCTTTTTAGCAATGCAAAAAGAAATGAATATCGACGATCCGAAAGAAGATGACATATATAGTGTAGGTACAGTGGCGAAAGTGAAGCAAATGTTAAAATTGCCGAACGGTACGCTTCGTGTCCTTGTAGAAGGTTTACATAGAGCAGAAGTAGTAGAGTTTATCGAAGAAGAAAATATAGTGCAAGTTTCTATTAAAACGGTAACGGAAGAAGTAGAAGATGATTTAGAAGAGAAGGCTCTTATGCGTACGTTACTGGAGCATTTCGAACAATATATTAAAGTTTCGAAAAAAGTTTCAAATGAAACATTTGCAACGGTAGCTGATGTAGAAGAACCGGGAAGACTAGCTGATTTAATTGCTTCTCACTTACCGATTAAAACGAAGCAGAAACAAGAGATTTTAGAGATTGTATCTGTGAAAGAACGACTACATACACTTATTTCAATTATTCAAGATGAACAAGAGTTACTTAGCCTAGAAAAGAAAATTGGACAAAAAGTGAAACGTTCAATGGAGCGCACGCAAAAAGAATATTTCTTACGTGAGCAAATGAAGGCAATTCAAACTGAACTTGGTGATAAAGAAGGCAAGGGCGGGGAAGTTGAAGAACTTCGTGAGAAAATTGAACAGTCAGGAATGCCTGAAGAAACAATGCAGGCTGCACTGAAAGAATTAGATCGTTATGAAAAATTACCTGTAAGTTCTGCTGAGAGTGGTGTCATTCGTAATTATATTGATTGGTTATTAGCTCTCCCATGGACAACAGCAACAGAGGATATGATTGACCTCACTCATTCGGAAGAAATTTTAAATAAAGATCATTACGGTCTTGAAAAAGTGAAAGAGCGAGTACTTGAATATTTAGCTGTACAGAAGTTAACGAATTCATTAAAAGGGCCAATTCTTTGTCTAGTAGGACCTCCTGGGGTTGGGAAAACTTCGTTAGCACGTTCTATTGCAACATCGTTAAATCGTAATTTTGTACGTGTTTCTCTTGGTGGTGTGCGTGATGAATCTGAAATTCGTGGTCACCGTCGTACATATGTAGGAGCGATGCCAGGACGTATTATTCAAGGTATGAAAAAGGCGAAAACAGTTAATCCAGTCTTCTTATTAGATGAGATTGATAAAATGTCTAACGATTTCAGGGGAGACCCATCAGCGGCGTTACTTGAAGTGTTAGATCCAGAACAAAACCATAACTTCAGTGATCATTACATTGAAGAGCCATATGATTTATCGAAAGTTATGTTCGTTGCAACTGCTAATACACTTGCAAGTGTTCCAGGCCCATTGCTTGACCGTATGGAAATCATTTCGATTGCTGGTTATACAGAACTTGAAAAGGTGCATATTGCTCGTGAGCACTTATTGCCGAAACAATTAAAAGAGCACGGTTTGCGAAAAGGTAATTTGCAAGTACGTGATGAAGCGCTTCTTGAAATTATTCGTTATTATACACGCGAGGCTGGTGTTCGTACGTTAGAGCGTCAAATTGCAAAAGTTTGCCGTAAAGCAGCAAAAATTATCGTTACAGCAGAACGCAAGCGCATTGTTGTAACAGAGAAAAATATTGTTGATTTACTTGGTAAGCATATATTCCGTTATGGTCAAGCTGAAAAAACAGACCAAGTTGGTATGGCAACAGGTTTAGCTTACACAGCAGCGGGCGGCGATACACTTGCAATTGAAGTGTCTGTAGCGCCAGGAAAAGGGAAATTAATTTTAACAGGGAAACTTGGGGATGTTATGAAAGAATCCGCACAAGCCGCGTTTAGCTATATTCGTTCTCGTGCAGAAGAACTTCATATTGATCCGGATTTCCATGAGAAAAACGATATTCATATTCATGTTCCAGAAGGAGCAGTTCCAAAAGATGGACCGTCAGCAGGTATTACGATGGCAACGGCACTTATTTCTGCACTAACAGGTATTCCTGTAAGTAAAGAAGTTGGTATGACAGGTGAAATTACACTTCGTGGTCGTGTATTACCGATTGGTGGTTTGAAAGAAAAAACATTAAGTGCTCACCGCGCGGGATTAACAAAAATTATTTTACCGGCGGAAAATGAGAAAGATTTAGATGATATTCCAGAGAGCGTAAAAGAAAACCTTACGTTTGTGCTTGCATCTCATTTAGACGAAGTATTGGAGCACGCATTAGTAGGAGTGAAACAATGAAAGTAACAAAAGCAGATATTGTAATTAGTGCCGTTAAACCGGAACAATATCCAGACAGTGATTTACCAGAAATTGCCTTAGCAGGTCGTTCTAATGTCGGGAAGTCTTCCTTTATTAATAAAATTTTAAATCGTAAAAAGTTAGTACGTATTTCTTCTAAACCAGGAAAAACGCAAACGCTGAACTTTTTCTTAATCAATGAAATGATGCATTTTGTTGACGTTCCAGGTTATGGATATGCGAAAGTATCTAAAACAGAGCGCGCGGCATGGGGCAGAATGATTGAGACTTACTTTACAACACGTACGCAATTAGACGCAGCTGTATTAGTAGTTGATTTACGTCACCAACCAACAAAAGATGACATTATGATGTATGATTTCTTAAAGCATTATGAAATCCCAACAATTATTATTGCAACGAAAGCCGATAAAATTCCGAAAGGGAAATGGCAAAAGCATTTAAAAGTTGTAAAAGAAACGCTTGCTGTTGAAATTGGCGATGAAATCGTTCTATTCTCTTCTGAAACAGGACTTGGAAAAGAAGAAGCATGGAAAGCAATTCATAAAATGACAAAAACAAAAAACGCGTGACGAATGTCGCGCGTTTTTTTTATTTACTAAATTTTTAGCGTACGTTTAATGTAACTTCAATATTTCCTCTTGTTGCTTTAGAGTAAGGACATACACCGTGAGCGGCTTCTACAAGTTCTTGTGCTTCGGCATGAGAAACACCAGCAACATGTACGTCAAGTACAGCAGATAGTCCGAAACCACCATCTGTATCTTTACCGATAGAAACGTGTGCAGCCACTTCTGTACTTTCCACCTTCATACGTTTTGTACGAATTACAAGTTGCAATGCACTATCAAAGCAAGCTGCATAACCAGCTGCAAATAATTGTTCTGGATTTGTTGCTTCTCCGCCTGCGCCACCTAATGCTTTTGGCATTTTTACATCAAGATTTAATATGCCATCATCTGAAACTACCTTACCGTTTCTTCCACCTGTTGCTGTTACTGAAGCAGTATATAATTTATCCATGTTTATTCCCCTTTTCTGTCATTAATTTTTTTCATTGTTTCAATTAATGTGTTTAATTGGATTAATAAAGAATGATATTCTTGCTCTGTAATTCCTAAATTTGTAGCCATCGTTGTTGGTAATGAACAAGCTATTTCTTTTAAATCTTTACCTTGTTCTGTTAATTCAATACAAACTTTTCGCTCGTCTTCTTTTGAACGAACACGTTGTACAAGTTTTAATGATTCCATCCGTTTTAACATAGGTGTTAAAGTACCAGAATCTAAAAATAGACGTTCTCCAATTTCTTTCACTGTTAGTCCGTCTTGTTCCCAGAGTACGAGTAAAGTAATGTACTGGGGATACGTAATGCCCATTTCTTCTAAATAGGGGCGGTAAAAACGGGTAACCTCTCTAGAACAAGCGTAAATAGAAAAACAAAGTTGGTTATCTAGATGCAAAGGATTTTCTTTCATAGGCAACTCCTTATATTTTTAAGTTGTGCACAATTTAATTTTGTAAAACCAATATAACGAAAAAGAAATACAATGTCAAATGCATTGCATCGAGAAAGTGAGTACTATATTTTGGAACAATCATACATATTTTCCTTCATGATGAAAGAAGATAGAAAAGATGATGTTATAATTAATATGGAATAGTTTCCATCACTTGATTATGAGGACTTTTTTTGGTAACGTACAAATAGAGTTATTATTTTATAATTATTATAAAGTAGAAAGTTCTTTATTAATCTTACTGAAGCTCCTTTATTACATATGGAGAATAAATAAAAAATAATCAGTTGTTCACACGATTGTCAGATTCATAAGAGGAAAGTTGTATTATGATAGTAGATAAAGTGATAAAACGGGTGAAGGGGGACATGCTGCGTGCATATTCTTGTTGTTAGTGTAAATTATCGAACAGCCCCTGTAGAATTTCGTGAGAAACTCACATTTCAGGCAGCAGAGCTAGAGCAAGCAATGACTACATTACAAAACCAAAAGAGCGTGCTAGAAAATGTCATTGTATCAACTTGTAATCGCACTGAGATTTACGCTGTTGTCGATCAATTACACACGGGACGGTATTACATTAAGAAGTTTTTAGCTGATTGGTTTCAGCTTGAAATAGAAGAAGTCGCACCATACTTGTCTATTTTTGAACAAGATGGCGCAATAGATCATTTATTCCGCGTAACATGCGGTTTGGATTCTATGGTTGTTGGAGAGACGCAAATTTTAGGTCAAATAAAAGATAGCTTTTTAGAAGCACAACAAGTAAAAGCGACAGGTACAATTTTTAATGAGTTGTTTAAGCAAGTGGTTACGTTAGCAAAACGTGCGCACTCAGAAACAACGATTGGTGAAAGTGCGATGTCTGTTAGTTATGCTGCTGTTGAGCTCGGAAAGAAAATATTTGGCGATTTAACAGATTGTCATGTACTTATTCTTGGTGCGGGTAAGATGGGTGAACTTGCACTGCAAAACTTATACGGAAGTGGAGCTCGTAAAGTAACGGTTATGAATAGGACGCTTACGAAAGCGGAAGTGATGGCTGAGAAATATATGGGACATGCAAAGCCTTTAAGTGAATTGCAATGTGCATTATTAGAAGCGGATATTTTAATTAGTTCAACGGGTGCATCAGAATATGTCATTACGAAAGAAATGATGACAAAAGTAGAGAGAATGCGCTCTGGTCGTCCGTTATTTATGGTTGATATTGCAGTACCACGTGATATTGATCCGGCGATTGATGAATTAGAAGGCTCTTTCTTATATGATATCGACGATCTGCAAGGTGTAGTTGAAGCAAACCGTGCTGAACGTTTAAAAGAAGCAGAGAAAATTCAATTTATGATTGAAGAAGAAATGGTTTTATTTAAAACGTGGTTAA
The DNA here is from genome assembly GCF_044908245.1 of Bacillus sp. RC242. NCBI lineage: Bacteria > Bacillati > Bacillota > Bacilli > Caryophanales > Bacillaceae > Bacillus > Bacillus sp. RC242. The sequence continues at coordinate 639,061 of NZ_JBIYCZ010000001.1, read as the reverse complement.
GTACGCTAGGTGTTGTACCGTTAATATCAGCTCTTCGTGATAAAGCGCTAGCAATTCAAAGTGATACGATGGAAAGCCTTGAGCGAAAAATACCAAACCTTAGTGATCGTGAGAAAAAAGTAATTAGTAAACATACGAAAAGTATTATTAACCAATTGTTAAAAGACCCAATTTTAGTAGCTAAAGAATTAGCTGTTGAAGAGGGAGCTGGCGAAAAATTAGCTTTATTTGCGAAGATTTTTGATTTAGAAGTGGAAGAAGCGGGAAATACGGAAGAAGTAGAACATAAAAGAGCGTGGACACCATCCGTTCCATCTTTATAACTTGGAAGGATGATCGGATGAGTTTTTTAAATAACAGTATTATTTATCATATTGCAATTATTTTATATGCTTGTAGCATTAGTTTATATTTTATAGATTATTTCCAAAGTAACCGAAAGGCGAACCGCTTTGCTTTTTGGTTACTTTCGATTGTATGGGTTCTGCAGTCTATCTTTATGTTGCTTAGGGCTACAGATTCAGAAACGAATCCTATTTTAACTTTATTATCAGGGATTTATTTTTATGTTTGGTTATTGATTACGATGTCATTAGTCATTAATCGATTTATGCGTATTGACTTTTTAGTCTTTTTTACAAATGTTGTAGCATTTGGCGTAAGCGCTTTTTCTATTTTTACACCGCTCGGGAAGATGTCGCCAGTACTTGCAGAGCAACTAGTTTCAGAACTTGTATACGTGCATGTCGGTATGGCGATTATTTCTTATGCAACGTTTACTGTATCGTTTATTTTTTCTATTATGTATTTATTGCAATACCGACTATTAAAAAAGAAAAAGTGGAATGCGAGATTAAGAAGATTAGGAAATTTGCCGAAGCTTGAATCTATGTCTTACGGATTAAATTTATTTTCTGTTCCGTTTTTCTTATTAGCAATTATATTAGGATGCATATGGGGATATACAAAATTGGATAATTTCCATTGGTATGATACGAAAGTAATTGGGTCTTTTGTCGTTCTATTTGTATATTGCGTGGGCTTATATTTACGAGCGGCAGATGTGTTGCAAGGTAAGAAAATTGTGCAGTGGAATATCGGGGCATTTCTCGTAATGCTAGTTAACATTTTTCTATTAAGCAGTTTATCTAATTTCCACTTTTGGTATTTATAATGAGGAGAGAGAATTATGCGCAAAATTATTGTAGGTTCACGAAAGAGTAAACTAGCATTAACACAAACTAATTGGTTTATTGATCAATTAAAAGCGCTTGGTTTACCATATGAATTTGAAGTGAAAGAAATCGTCACAAAAGGTGATGTTATTTTAGATGTTACTCTTTCAAAAGTAGGCGGAAAAGGTTTATTTGTAAAGGAAATTGAACATGCGTTACTTACGAAAGAAATTGATATGGCTGTACATAGTATGAAAGATATGCCAGCTGTACTTCCAGATGGATTAACGATTGGTTGTACGCCAAAGCGCGTTGACCCTCGTGATGCTTTTATTTCTAAAAACGGAGAATCGTTTAAAGACTTAGCAGAAGGCGCGATCTTAGGAACGAGTAGTTTGAGACGTAGTGCACAACTACTAGCTGCGAGACCAGATTTACAAGTGAAATGGATTCGTGGGAATATCGATACACGCTTACGTAAGTTAAAAGATGAAGATTACGATGCAATTATTTTAGCGACAGCTGGATTACAGAGAATGGGCTGGGACGGAGAAGTTATTACAGAACATTTAGATGAAACGTTATGTGTACCAGCCGTAGGACAAGGTGCATTAGCGATTGAATGTCGTGAGGATGATACGGATTTACTTCAGTTGTTAGCGCATATTAATGATGCAGTAACAGAAAGAACAGTGGCTGCTGAACGAGTATTTCTTCATAAACTTGAAGGTGGATGCCAAGTTCCAATCGCTGGATATGCAACTCTTAAAGAAAATGATGCAATCGAATTAACAGCGCTTGTCGGTTCTATGGACGGTTCTGTTTTATTGAAAGAGATAGTAGTAGGCAATGATCCGAAGCAAGTTGGATTAGAGGCTGCGGACCGTTTAATTAAACAAGGAGCAAAAGAGCTCATCCTTGCTGCAAATAAGGAGCAACAATAAATATGAACGCTCTCGCTGGCAAAACAGTATTGATTACACGTGCCCAGCATCAAGCGAAACAAATGAGTGTAGCAGTGAAAGAAAGGAGCGGAATTCCATTGGAAATTCCGCTTTTGCGTATGAAAGGCACATCTCATAGGCAAATTCAACGTATAACAAGGCAACTACATTCGTATGACTGGGTTATTTTTACGAGTAAAAATGGTGTAGCTTTTTTTCTAGATGGTTTAGAAACAAAAATACCATTAACTATTAAAATCGCTGCGGTAGGCGTGAAAACAAAATTAGAGTTAGAAAAAAGGGGCTATCAAGTTCATTTTGTTCCGACCTCGTTTGTTGCAGAAACATTTGCCGAAGAGTTTCTAAAAGAATTAAGTGGAAACGAGCGTATTTTATTTCCGAAAGGGAATTTAGCAAGAGATGTAATCCCGGTTAAACTTAGGGAGTTTGGTGTTTTTCTAGATGAGTTAATTGTATATGGTACGAAGGTGAATGTAGAGAAAAAACAAGAACTTATAACAGCATTGAAATTAGGAGAAGTAAATATTATTACATTTACGAGCCCTTCAACTGTTGATAGTTTTGTTCGTTTACTTGAGGGTACAAACTGGAGAGAATGGACGAAAAAATGTACAATTGCTTGTATAGGGCCTATTACGGAAAAAGAGGCGAACCTCTATTTTCCACATGTTATTGTGCCAAAAGAGTACACTGTAGAAGCATTACTGCAATGCATTTGTGAATCTATAAAATAAAAGAATGGGGATAGAAATCTATGAATTCTTTACAATTTAATCGTCATCGTCGTTTAAGACAAAGCGGGGGCATGCGTGCGCTTGTACGTGAAACATTTTTACATACAGAAGATTTTATTTACCCTATTTTTGTATTAGAAGGAGAAAATACTCGTAATGAAGTTCCTTCTATGCCAGGCGTATATCAAATGTCTTTAGATTTATTGCAAGCTGAAATGCAAGAGGTCGTTGATTTAGGTATTCGTTCTGTTATTGTATTTGGTTTACCTGCTGAAAAGGACGAAGTTGGATCATCGGCATATTGTGAGCATGGAATTGTACAGCGTGCAATTAAGCAAATTAAAGATGAGTTCCCAGAGCTAGTAGTAGTTGCAGATACATGTTTATGTCAATTCACAAGCCATGGTCATTGCGGTGTTATTGAAGATGGCGTTATTTTAAATGATGAGTCTCTTGCAGCTCTTGCAAAAACAGCTGTAAGTCAAGCGAAAGCAGGGGCAGACATTATTGCACCATCTAACATGATGGACGGATTTGTAACAGCAATTCGCCATGCATTAGATGAAAATGGTTTCGCGCACGTACCAGTTATGTCGTACGCTGTGAAATATTCATCAGCATTTTACGGACCGTTCCGTGATGCAGCACACGGTGCACCGCAGTTTGGTGACCGTAAAACATATCAAATGGACCCAGCGAACCGTATGGAAGCATTCCGTGAAGCAGAATCAGATGTAATGGAAGGGGCAGACTTCTTAATTGTAAAGCCAGCTCTTTCTTATCTAGATATCGTTCGTGATGTGAAAAATAACTTTAACTTACCAGTCGTTGCTTATAACGTAAGTGGTGAATATTCGATGATTAAAGCAGCAGCACAAAATGGTTGGATTAATGAAAAAGAAGTTGTACTTGAGAAATTAATTAGCATGAAACGCGCAGGAGCAGACTTGATTATTACGTATCATGCAAAAGATGCAGCAAGATGGTTACAAGAAGGAGGCGCTAAATAATGAAAAAATTTGATAAGTCGATTGCGGCGTTTGAAGAGGCTCAAAATTTAATGCCTGGAGGCGTAAACAGCCCTGTTCGTGCTTTTAAGTCTGTTGGTATGAATCCGCTGTTTATGGAGCGCGGAAAAGGCTCTAAAGTATATGATATCGATGGGAATGAATACATCGATTACGTATTATCGTGGGGACCTTTAATTCATGGTCATGCGAATGATCGTGTTGTTGAGGCTTTAAAAGCTGTTGCTGAAAAAGGAACAAGCTTTGGTGCACCAACAGAAATTGAAAATAAATTAGCGCAGCTTGTTATTGAGCGTGTACCATCAATTGAGATTGTGCGTATGGTTAACTCTGGAACAGAGGCGACAATGAGTGCACTACGTTTAGCTCGTGGTTACACTGGACGTAACAAAATTTTGAAATTCATTGGTTGTTATCACGGTCATGGTGATTCTTTATTGATTAAAGCAGGTTCGGGTGTAGCAACGCTAGGTTTACCAGATAGCCCTGGTGTACCAGAAGGTGTAGCGAAAAATACGATTACAGTAGCGTATAACGATTTAGAAAGTGTAAAATATGCTTTCGAACAATTCGGTGATGACATCGCTTGTATAATTGTAGAACCAGTGGCAGGGAATATGGGTGTTGTTCCCCCGCAACCAGGGTTTTTAGAAGGACTTCGTGAAGTGACAGAGCAAAACGGTGCACTACTTATTTTTGATGAAGTAATGACAGGATTCCGTGTTGCTTATAATTGTGGACAAGGTTATTACGGTGTAACTCCTGACTTAACTTGTTTAGGTAAAGTAATCGGTGGTGGCTTGCCGGTAGGAGCATACGGTGGGAAGGCAGAGATTATGCGTCAAGTTGCACCAAGCGGACCGATTTACCAAGCTGGAACATTATCGGGTAATCCACTTGCAATGACAGCAGGTTATGAAACGTTAGTGCAGTTAACGCCAGAATCATATGTGGAATTTGAGCGTAAAGCAGAAATATTAGAGGCTGGACTACGTAAGGCAGCTGAAAAGCATAATATCCCGCATCACATTAATCGTGCAGGTTCTATGATTGGTATTTTCTTTACGGATGAGCAAGTTATTAATTATGATGCAGCAAAATCTTCAAACTTAGAATTCTTTGCAGCTTACTATCGTGAAATGGTAGAACAAGGTGTATTTTTACCACCTTCTCAATTTGAAGGTTTATTCTTATCGACAGCACATAGTGATGCAGATATTGAGGCGACAATTGCAGCGGCCGAAATTGCAATGTCAAAATTAAAAGCATAATTTCTTAGAGAAAATCGCTTTCCATTAGGGGAGCGATTTTTTTTATTCATAAAGTAGCCTTAGGGAACATAAATCTGTAATGACATATAGTTTGGGAGGGGGAAAAGAAGTGGCAACAGATCATTCATTACGATTTTCATTAAAAGAATCTGTTTGGTTCCAGAAGGGACAGGAAGTCGAAGAACTTTTGTCAATTTCGTTAGATCCAGACGTTGAGATAGAGGAGCTCGATCATGAAGTTATCGTGAGGGGGCAATTAGATTTAACGGGAGAGTACGTTGCAAGGCAAGATGATTCAGCTTATTCATTAAGAGAGCTATCACCAGCAAAGGCAATTGATTATGTAGAAACAAGGGGAGACGGGGTTAATGAGCTTGTCCATTCCTTTCCGCTCGAAATATCAATTCCAAGAAATCGAGTGAAAGTAATTGAAGAATTATATGTATCAATCGAGGAATTTGATTATGAATTAAAGGAAAATGGTTGCTTACAACTATTAGCGGATATATCTATTACAGGCTTATGTGATGAGGAAAGAACCGAGGATGAAGAGGAAGAGACGGTGTATGCTGAGTTGGAAGCTGATTCAGCTGAAGAGGATGAAAGTAGACCTGTGCTGCACGAAGAGGTACCAGTCTATAAAGAATCAGATGGATGGGAAGATTATGCATTTGAACCGTTTCAGCTAGAGGAAAGAAAAGAGCAAGAAATAGAAGAAGAGGCATTAGAAGAACATGAACTTGTGGAGCGTGAAGAGGAGCAAGAAAAGACGCCACAATTTGAATTGTTCGGGCGGAAAAATTTCAAGAAAGAAAAAGCGAAAAAGCAGGAAGAGCCAGAGGAAGAAGCATATTCACAGCGAGATGAAAATGCACTTTATTTAACGAAATTATTTACGAAAGAACCAGAAGAAGAATTTACGAAGTTAAGAATGTACTTCGTACAAGAAGGAGATACAATTGAATCGGTTGCAGAACGTTATGAAACGACTGTACAAAGCTTATATCGTGTAAATCAATCAGAAGATATATATTTAACTACAGGGCAAATTATATATATTCCTGTTTCAAAAGCAACAGTGAAATAAGTGAGTGAGTTTTTTCACTCACCTCTTTTCTTTTCCTAGAAGCTATGTTTTGAATAAGAAAGGGTTATTCGTATGGATATTGAATTACGAAATCGCTATGAACCCATTGTGAGGCAATATAGATTGGACACTCAGCATATGGAAGAGCACGGAAGTGTAATGAAAATTTATACGAATCAAGGTCCGTATGCGTTAAAGAAAATACAAGATAGAAAATTAGAGCGGAATAATTTTTTACACCATATTCAATATTTGAAGGAGAAAGGTTTTTCGAATTATGTACCTATCTATCACACGACGGACGGGAATTATGTTTTAAGTGATGGGGCGTATAGCTATTATTTAATGCCTTGGTTAGAACGTGCGGAAGGAAACGGCGAAGATAATGATCAATACCATAAGATGTTTCAAACGCTCGGGACGTTGCATCAAAAAACGGTGAAAGAGGAGACTTATACAGAAGAAGATTTAGAAAAACATTATACAAATATATCCGACCGTTGGGAAAATGATGGCGAGATATTAGAAGAGTTTCTCATAGAATCTGAAGCGAAGTGGTATATGTCTCCATTTGAATTACAATATTGTACGTATTATCACCACGTTATGAGAGCACGTGAGTTCGCAACGAAACAATTAAGTGAATGGCATGATGCAATGAAAGAAAAGGAAAAAACACGTACTACTTTCGTTCATGGAAATGTATCGCTTAATCACTTTTTATTTGATTATGAACGAAACGGTTATTTTATTAGTTTAGAAAAGTCTCAGTTTGCTACACCGGTACAGGATATCGTCAGCTTTTATTCAAGGTCTTTGAACACATATCCAATTGCGCGGAGCGACCGCTTTGAATGGTATCAAATGTATCAAAAAAATTTTCCATTTACGAAAGAGGAGCAGCTTCTTATGTTTGCGTATATGACGTACCCGTCGCATTTTATTCGGCAAATTCAGTCGTATACGAAAAGAAGAAAGAGTCGTAATGAAGAAAATGAGCTTCGCGGGGTGAAAATTCTGCAGCAATCGCATTGGCTCATTAGTAATACAGAATATTTCCTTTCGCAATTACAAGCTGCCCAGCAAGGGAACGGATAAAGAAGATAAGTAGGGAGAACCCTGCTTATCTTTTTTTATTAGTTCCATAAAGAGATAAAAGCCGTAGTTTCAAATTTATCTTGACGAATAAGGTTTCGTTTTTTACACTATTGTATATAATAATTAACAATCACATAAATGCATTGAAGGGGAAGAGTATAACATGAAACGTCTTCAGAGAGGGGAACCATTGGCTGGGAGGTTCTCTAGATAGTTATGTTAGAAGGTAGCCCTGGAGCATCTTTTCTGAACGGAATGATTCTTATTAGGAAAAGACGGATTTGTCCGTTATCAAATTAAGAGTATAAGCAAATTCTGAATTTGTTTGTAAATAAAGGTGGTACCGCGATGTCCCTCGTCCTTTTTTGGATGAGGGGCATTTTTTATTTTAAGGAGGGAAAATAATGTCAAACACGGAAAATAATTTACCAACTAAATATGATCATATGTCCGTTGAAGAAGGCCTTTACAAGTGGTGGCTTGAAGGCAAATATTTCGAAGCAACAGGAGATGAGAAGAAACAACCATATACAATTGTAATTCCACCTCCGAACGTAACTGGTAAGTTACACTTAGGTCACGCCTGGGATACGACGCTTCAAGATATTTTAACTCGTACAAAGCGTATGCAAGGTTACGATGTATTATGGCTTCCAGGAATGGATCATGCTGGTATCGCAACGCAAGCGAAAGTAGAAGGGAAACTTCGTGAAGAAGGTATTTCACGTTACGATCTTGGTCGTGAGAAATTCCTTGAAAAAGCTTGGGAATGGAAAGAAGAATACGCTTCTCACATTCGTCAACAATGGGGGAAAGTTGGTTTAGGACTAGACTATTCTCGTGAACGCTTCACATTAGACGAAGGTTTATCTAACGCTGTTAATAAAGTATTCGTTCAATTATATGAAAAAGGCTTAATTTACCGCGGTGAGTATATCATCAACTGGGATCCAGCAACACGCACAGCTCTTTCTGATATTGAAGTAATTCATAAAGAAGTTCAAGGTGCATTCTACCATATGAACTATCCGCTAACAGACGGTTCTGGTCACATTCGCCTTGCAACTACTCGTCCAGAAACAATGCTTGGTGATACAGCGGTAGCAGTTCATCCAGAAGATGATCGCTACAAACATTTAATCGGAAAAACAGTTACACTTCCAATCGTAGGCCGAGAGATTCCGATTATTGCTGATGAATACGTAGAAAAAGACTTCGGAACAGGCGTTGTGAAAATTACACCAGCTCATGACCCGAATGACTTTGAAGTAGGTAACCGTCATGACTTACCACGTATTTTAGTAATGAACGAAGATGGAACGATGAACGAAAAAGCTGGTAAGTATAACGGTATGGATCGTTTCGAATGCCGTAAAGAGTTAGTGAAAGACTTACAAGAAGCTGGCGTATTAGTAGAAATCGAGCCTCATATGCACTCAGTAGGTCATAGTGAGCGTAGCGGTGCAGTTGTTGAGCCTTATTTATCAACACAATGGTTCGTAAAAATGGCTCCACTTGCAGAAAAAGCGGTAGAACTTCAACAAAAAGAAGAAGAAAAAGTAACGTTCGTACCAGAGCGTTTTGAAAACACATACTTACGCTGGATGGAAAACATTCATGACTGGTGTATTTCTCGTCAATTATGGTGGGGACACCGCATTCCAGCTTGGTATCATAAAGAAACTGGTGAAGTATACGTAGGTACAGAAGCGCCAGCAGATCTTGAAAACTGGAATCAAGATAATGACGTGCTTGATACATGGTTCAGTTCAGCATTATGGCCATTCTCAACACTTGGCTGGCCGAATGAAGATGCAGCAGACTTTAAAAAGTTCTATTCAACAGATGCTTTAGTAACTGGTTATGACATCATCTTCTTCTGGGTATCTCGTATGATTTTCCAAGGTTTAGAGTTTACAGGAGAGCGTCCATTTAAAGATGTATTAATTCACGGTTTAGTTCGTGATGAGCAAGGACGTAAAATGAGTAAATCTCTTGGTAACGGTATTGATCCGATGGATGTTATCGAGAAGTACGGTGCAGATGCGATGCGTTACTTCTTATCAACAGGAAGTGCACCAGGTCAAGATTTACGTTTCAGCATGGAAAAAGTAGAATCTACTTGGAACTTCATTAATAAAATTTGGAACGCATCACGTTTCGTATTAATGAACATGGATGACATGAAGTATGAAGAAATCGATTTAACTGGTGAAAAATCAGTTGCAGATAAGTGGATTTTAACTCGCTTAAACGAAACAATCGAAAGTGTAACACGTAACATGGATAAATATGAGTTCGGTGAAGCTGGTCGTTCATTATACAACTTCATTTGGGATGATTTCTGTGACTGGTACATTGAGATGGCGAAACTTCCACTATACGGTGAAGATGAAGCAGCTAAGAAAACAACTCGTTCGATTTTAGCTTACGTATTAGACCAAACAATGCGTCTATTACATCCATTCATGCCATTTGTAACAGAGAAAATTTGGCAGCATTTACCGCATGAAGGCGAGTCTATTACAGTAGCAGCATGGCCAACAGTTCGCGAAGATTTACAAGATAAAGAAGCGGCAGCGGAAATGCACCTTCTAGTTGATATCATTCGCTCTGTTCGTAACATCCGTGCGGAAGTAAATACGCCAATGAGCAAAAAAGTTCAAATGCAAATTAAAGCAAAAGACGAGGCAGTACTAGCCCAGCTTACGAAAAATAGCTCTTACATTGAGCGTTTCTGTAACCCAAGTGAACTAACAATTAAGATTGATTTACAAGCGCCAGAAAAAGCGATGACTGCAATCGTATCAGGTGCAGAGTTATTCTTACCGTTAGCTGATCTTATCAATCTTGATGAAGAGAAAGCGCGTCTTGAAAAAGAACTTGAGAAGTTTGGTAAAGAAGTAGAACGTGTACAGAAGAAACTTTCAAACCAAGGATTCGTAGCGAAAGCTCCTGCAGAAGTTATTGACGGAGAGCGTGCGAAAGAGCAAGATTATCTAGAAAAACGCGAAGCGGTTCGTCAACGTCTAGCTGATCTTGAGAAATAAAAATGTTTTTCAGAGACTCACTATATTGGTGAGTCTCTTTTCTTTGCGTATAATAGAAGTATGAAGGTTGTCTTTTGAAAGGGGAATAACACACGTGATACATACATACGAAGAAGCGATAAACTGGATTCATAGCCGATTGAAATTTGGGATAAAACCAGGGCTAGAAAGAATGCAATGGATGTTAGAAGAACTCGGAAATCCAGAGCGTCATATAAAATGTGTTCATCTAGCCGGCACAAATGGAAAAGGTTCAACTTTAACATACATGCGCTACATGTTAGAAGGTGCGAAATATAAAGTAGGATCGTTTACATCGCCTTACATAGAAACATTCAATGAACGTATTAGTGTAAACGGAATACCGATTGCAGATGAAGAGATTGCAGAACTTGTAAATATGGTAAAGCCAGTCGTTGAAAAATTAGATGAGACGGATTTAGGAGAAGCGACTGAGTTTGAAATTATTACAGTAATGGCAATTTATTATTTCGGTAGAGTTAATTTCTGTGATGTCGTTTTATTTGAAACGGGGCTTGGGGGAAGATTTGATTCTACAAATGTTATTCATCCGGTTCTCACGATTATTACGAATATCGGTCACGATCATATGCATATTTTAGGCAATACACTAGGAGAAATTGCATATGAAAAGGCAGGGATTATTAAGTCTGGTGTTCCAGTTATTACTGGTGTGAAAAATGAAGAAGCATTGCAAGTAATTCAAAAGGTTGCTAAGGAAAATCATGCAAGCTTATATGAATTTGGAAAACAGTTTACAACATTACATAAACATTCTAATAAAGATGGGGAACATTTTGATTTTGCTTGTCCATTCGCCTCGTTTGAAAATGTTCGGATTTCAATGAAAGGTATTCATCAAGTAGGCAATGCAGCGCTAGCACTTATGGCAGTCATGTATTTAAAAACATATTTATCATTTTTAATTAATGAAGAGGAAATAAAAGCTGGCTTACAAGAAGCATACTGGATTGGTCGATTTGAAAAGTTACAAAGTAATCCAGATATTATAATAGATGGTGCTCATAATCCAGAAGGTATTGAAAGTCTTGTAAAAACAGTAGAGGCACATTATAAAAAGAAGAATGTAATAGTTTTATTTACTGCTCTTGGTGACAAACAGTTACATAACATGGTAGGGCAATTAGAAAAAGTTGCTGATGAAATAATATTTACGACGTTTGCCTTTGATCGTGCCATTTCTGCTGACAAGCTTGCATCGTATTCACAACAAGAATCAAAATTAGTTTTTGAAGATTGGAAAGAGGCAATTGATACAAAAGTTGATATGATTGGAGAAAATGATGTCTTTATCATAACAGGTTCTCTTTATTTCATTTCTGAAGTTCGAAAATATATTCGCGAGAAAAACTAGATAGTCTTTGCTATCTAGTTTTTTGTTCTACAAATGAAGTCAAATGCATACATATAAGATAATAATATAGGGTTATTTGACGAATTCCTCTGACAAATATCTCGTTTTTTTGTGGAATGAATATGATATGATGCGGACAATGACAAGAGGTGAGGTGTGAGTGTATGGACAAGCAATCACGAACGATCTCGGTGAAAGTAAATGGAACAGAAGCGAAGTATGAGGAAAAAAAGAAGGATGAGTTTGACTGGATGGTAGCAGAAAGTGAGAGACCGAAAAATGTCGTTCCGTTTCAAAAAGCGAAATCAGTATCTATGGAAAAATATCGAAAGAAGTGGAGCAATACAATAATCGCAATCGTTGCAACTGCAATAATTATTGGTACTGCATTTGGGATGGGTATGATTCATTTATTAACTGGACAAGGGACGACAGAAGAAGGTAAGGTAACGGCTTCGAAGCAGGCAGGTAATGAGGAACAAAAGGTGGGTGGAACGGCAGAACAAACACCAACACCGAAAGAGGAAAAACCAAAAGCACAGGTAGGAACGTCATTAGACCCAATGAAACTATTTTTCGTTCAAGGAGGGCTTTATTCCTCTGAAGAAAAAGGACAGGCTGCTATTGAAGAGTGGAAAAGTAATGGGGGCGTGGCTACTTTGAAACCGAGTGGTGATAAGTATGCGTTAGTTGTTGCTATTACGAGCGATGAACAGGCTGTTAATCAATTAATAGATCAGTATAAGCAAGATGGTGTTTCAGTTTTGAAAAAAAATTGGGATATTACAGATAAAGCATTGCTCAAAAATGATAAAGAAGTAGGAATGTTTTTAGCGAAAGTGCAGCCATTATATACTCATTTAGCAAAATATGTGTCCAGCGTACAAACTAGTGGAAAAAGTAATCCAAAAGATATAGAAGCGATTCAAAAAGAGTGGAAAGCTATGGAAAAGGAAGGGAAGAGTATGAAGCGTGAAGATGCAAAGAAGCTTTATACGTATACGTCAATAGCGGTGCAAACGATTAAGGAAGGGAAGAGCGATAAGGAATCTGTAGCTAAATTAAATCAAGTTATTATTGATGGTATACTTTCGTATGAAAAAATGGTTTCACAAAAAGTAAAATAATAAGATAATGATGAAGGGGAAAGAAGTACATATACTTCTTTCTTTTCTTTTGAATTTAGAACAAAGTGCTTTCTGTATGGGCAGCATATAATCGTATTTAAAAAGAACTATTATTTTGTTTAGAGAAAATGATATTTCTAGAATTTGTGGGGAAACTATTCCTTTGATACGATTGATTTGAATTATTCTGCTTCATGTGAGAAGGGAAGGAGAAAATATGAGGAAAATTATTTTAGCTTCAGGGTCACCTAGGAGGAAGGAACTGCTTGAATTAGCAGATGTGCCATTTGACATCGTTGTTAGTGAAGTAGAAGAGAAGATTGGTGCATATTCATCACCTTCTGATATTGTCATGTCGCTTGCTTTGCAAAAAGCATCTGCTGTGGCAGAAAACCATAGTAATCAAGTTGTACTAGGTGCAGATACAATTGTTACATATGATTCGCGTATTCTTGGAAAGCCGTCTAATGGGGCTGAGGCGAAAGAAATGCTACAATTATTATCAGGGAAAACACACGAAGTATACACAGGTGTTGCAATTATATCGAAAGAAAAAACTGTAACTTTTTATGAACGTACAGAAGTAACATTTTGGGGATTAACAGAAGAAGAAATAGACGTATACGTTGCATCGAAGGAACCACTTGATAAGGCAGGAAGCTATGGAATTCAAGGTAAAGGGTCTATTTTTGTTCAACATATTCAAGGGGACTACTACAGTGTAGTTGGCTTGCCAATTGCACGTCTTGTCCGTGAATTAAAACAGTTTGATAGCGATGTAACCCATGTGTAAAATTGCATGGGGTTTTCTTTAGGAGAAATCGTAAAAAAAGGGGTGGAGAGATGAACGGTATTCGTGATGTTGTGAGAGAAGAACAGCCACGGGAGCGTTTATTGTTAGAAGGAGCAGGAAGTTTATCGAATCGAGAACTTCTTGCAGTTTTACTCAGAACGGGTTCTAAAGAAGAAACGGTGTTAACGTTATCAGATAATATTCTACATCATTTTGACGGCTTACGAATGTTAAAGGATGCAACGTTAGAAGAGATGATGAGCATTCATGGTGTTGGGATTGCAAAGGCGTCGCAGCTTATGGCTGCTTTTGAATTAGGTAGAAGAATGGTACGTTTAGAATATCAAAATAGATATAGTATTCGAAGTCCAGAAGATTGTGCGAGTTATATGATGGAAGAGATGCGTTTTTTGCAACAGGAGCATTTTGTTTGTTTATATTTGAATACGAAAAATCAAGTTATACATAGGCAAACTATTTTTATTGGAAGTTTAAATACGTCGATTGTGCACCCAAGGGAAGTTTTTAAAGAAGCGTTCCGTCGGGCAGCAGCCTCTATTATATGTCTTCATAACCATCCCTCAGGAGATCCGGCGCCGAGCCGTGAAGATATTGAAGTTACAAAACGATTAGTAGAATGTGGTCGAATTATCGGAATTGAAGTACTTGATCATATCATAATAGGTGACCATAAATTCGTGAGTTTAAAGGAAAAAGGTCATATTTAAGACTATTCTTTTTACTTATTTTGTTTTATAATGTGATTTATGAGTTTTTTGTAGAAAATTATCTACAAAAAGGATGCAGATATAAAAAAACGTACTGTTTTTATAAATATAAAGTAAGAAAAATGAGTCCGTGAAAATAAGAAGGGAAGATAAATGATATGTTTGGATTTGGTGGATTTACTCGCGATCTTGGAATAGACTTAGGAACGGCGAACACGCTTGTATATGTGAAAGGGAAAGGTGTAGTTTTACGTGAACCTTCAGTAGTAGCATTACAAACTGATACGAAACAAATCGTTGCGGTAGGTAGCGATGCAAAACAAATGATTGGTCGTACACCAGGAAATGTAGTGGCACTTCGCCCTATGAAAGATGGTGTAATTGCTGATTACGAAACAACAGCAATAATGATGAAATACTACATTCAACAAGCTCAAAAATCAAATGGATTCTTCTCACGTAAACCATATGTAATGGTATGTGTACCATCTGGTATTACAGCTGTAGAAAGACGTGCAGTAATCGATGCGACTCGTCAAGCTGGTGCTCGTGATGCTTATCCAATCGAAGAGCCATTTGCAGCAGCAATTGGTGCAAACTTACCTGTTTGGGAGCCGACTGGTAGTATGGTTGTTGATATCGGTGGTGGTACAACAGAAGTTGCAATTATTTCTTTAGGTGGTATCGTAACAAGTCAATCAGTTCGTGTTGCTGGTGATGATATGGACGATTCAATCATTCAGTACATTAAGAAAAGCTACAACTTAATGATTGGTGAAAGAACAGCAGAAGCACTAAAATTAGAAATCGGTTCTGCAGGCGAGCCAGAAGGTATTGAGCCTATGGAAATTCGCGGTCGTGATTTAGTAAGTGGTTTACCGAAAACAGTACTAATTCAACCAGAAGAAATTGCAGATGCATTAAAAGATACAGTAGATGCAATTGTAGAATCAGTTAAAAATACGTTAGAAAAAACTCCACCTGAATTAGCAGCGGATATTATGGACCGCGGTATCGTATTAACGGGTGGCGGGGCATTACTACGTAACTTAGATAAAGTTATTAGTGAAGAAACAAATATGCCAGTTCTTGTTGCAGAGGATCCATTAGATTGCGTAGCAATTGGAACGGGTAAAGCATTAGACAATATCGACCTTTTCAAAACTGCTGCTCGATAATATTGCAAAATAAAAATCAATGAAATTAAGAGGGTGTGAACGTGCCACAGTTTTTCTTAAACAAAAGATTAATTGTTTTGTTAGTTAGTATTATTCTTCTCGTGGCATTGATTGGAATCTCATTGAAAGAACGGAACAGTTTATCATGGCCAGAGCAGTTTATAAAAGATACTGTCGGTGTTGTAGAACGTGTATTCCAAAAGCCAGCGAATTATGTTGCCGGATTCTTCGAGAACGTAGAAGATGTAAAGCGCACGTATGAAGAGAATAAAAAGCTGAAAGCAAAATTAGATTCTACCGCAGATTTATCTGCAGTAGTGAAAAATTTAGACGATGAGAATAAAAAACTACGAGAATTAACTGGTAAAGAAAAGTCCCGTGGTGATTATACGGAAGTACAAGCTAGTGTGGTTTCTCGTAATCCCGATAAATGGTACGATTTAGTTGGAATTGATAAAGGAGCACAGCAAGGGATCAAAAAAGATATGGCTGTTGTAACTCCGAAAGGTTTAGTTGGACGCGTAAAAAGTGTATCTCAGTTTACATCTTCAGTAGAGTTGTTAAGTTCGATGAGCCGAACAAACCGTGTTTCTGCTATTGTACAAGGACAAGAAAATATCTTTGGATTGATTGAAGGTTACGATAAAGAAAAACAACTACTTCTTTTCACAAAGATTAGCTCTGATGCAAAAGTAGAAAAAGATCAACTAGTTGTAACATCTGGACTTGGTGATATCTTCCCAAAAGGTCTTGCGATTGGGAAAATTGTTGATGTTCAGCCAGATCCATACGGTTTAACAAAAACAGCTTATGTAAAACCATCCGCTGATTTGAATGATGTAGAGCATATTATAGTTGCAAAACGTGATATGCCTACAGCGCCGTTAGAATAGGAGGGAGAGAAGAGATGATGACGATTTTAAAAAGAGCAGCTCTTCCTCTTTTGCTCCTTTTTGTTTTTTTATTTGAAAATATGTTCTCTACTATTGTTCCAACAGACGTCTTTTGGAAAGGCAGTATAGCAGCACCGCATTTCTTTATAATTGTGTTATGTTTTATTACAGTGTACTATAGTCCGGTTCAAGGGATTTACTACGGACTATTATTTGGTTTCTTATTTGATACCGTATACACGGAACTTGTCGGTATATATATATTTGCTTATCCGATTTTAGCTTATTTAGTTTATAGTGTGATGAAAGTATTACAATTGAATTTATTTATTGTCGCTTCTATCGTACTGGCTGGCATTGCAGCATTAGAGTATTATGTGTATGGGTTTTTAACTTTGTTAGGACGTACTCACATGTCAGCATCTGTCTTTTTCACAGATCGTCTCCTTGCTACTTTATTGCTAAATGGAATTTTCTTATTAATAGTTTGTTTCCCACTGAGACGATATTTAGTGCGTCTTTCAAAAGCGATAGAAGAAAAAGAAAAAAGGATTTTCTAATTTTATGTCGAATTGAATCGGTGGGGTGAACTTTAGTGGAAGAAAAAAAGCAACAAAATGTAACGATAAAAGGGACAAAAGATGGAATAACACTTCATTTAGATGATTGCTGTTCATTCTCTGAGCTACTAAAAGAATTGGATGAAAAGCTTTCTACACATTACTATGAGAGTGACGGACGTTCTTTAATTGAAGTGCGTGTTAAAGTAGGAAATCGCTATTTAACAGAAGTACAACAAGAAGAGATTCGTACGTTAATTCGCAATAAGAAGAACCTTGTTGTAGAATCAATCGAAAGTGATGTTATAACAAAAGCAGAAGCAATAGCTTGGAAAGAAGAAACAGAAATTGTCCCTATTTCCAAAATTGTTCGCTCTGGACAAGTGTTACATGTAAAAGGCAATTTATTATTAATTGGAGATGTTAATCCAGGCGGAACGGTTATCGCTGGGGGGAATATTTTTGTCTTGGGATCATTAAGAGGAATTGCACATGCGGGGTATGATGGAGATTCAGAAGCTGTTATTGCTGCATCTATTATGAACCCTATGCAACTCCGAATTAGTGATGTGACAATGCGGGCTCCGGAAGAGAAAGAAGACGGAGCAGAGGCGGCAGAATGTGCGTACATTAATGAGAATAATCACATTGTTGTCGATCGCCTGCAACTTCTCACTCATCTTAGACCTAATTTAACAAAGTTAGAAAGGGGAATTGTATAGCTGTGGGAGAGGCAATAGTAATTACATCTGGAAAAGGCGGAGTAGGTAAAACTACAACGTCTGCGAACATTGGTACAGCCCTTGCGTTATCTGGAAAAAAAGTGTGTTTAATTGATACAGATATCGGTTTACGCAATTTAGACGTAGTAATGGGGCTAGAAAATCGTATTGTATTTGATCTTGTTGATGTCGTTGAAGGGCGTTGTCGTTTACCTCAGGCTCTTATTAAAGATAAGCGTTTTGATGATCTTTATTTATTACCTGCAGCACAAACGAGCGATAAATCGGCGGTAACACCTGAACAAATGGATGAATTAATACAAGTATTACGTCAAGATTATGATTACATATTAATTGATTGTCCTGCGGGGATTGAGCAGGGGTTTAAAAATGCAGTAGCAGGTGCGGATAAAGCAATCGTTGTAACAACACCAGAAGTATCCTCAATGCGTGATGCGGATCGTATTATCGGGCTTTTAGAGAAAGAGGATATTGAACCACCGAAACTTGTCATTAACCGTGTGCGTAGTCATATGCTTCATGAACAGGATATGTTAGACGTTGATGAAATCGTACGTACACTGTCAATCGAGCTTCTTGGAGTTGTCGAGGATGATGATGAAGTTATTCGTGCTACGAATACAGGTGAACCTGTAGCGCTGCAACCTAGTGGGAAAGCAGCAATAGCTTATCGTAATATTGCAAGACGCTTGTTAGGTGAGAATGTACCATTACAAGCATTTGAACAAGAAAAAGTATCGGTATTTACAAAGATGAAAAATTTCTTTGGAATCCGTTAAAAGCACTTCGCATAAATGCGGAGTGCTTTCTTTTTTCTTCGCATGAATATCTTCCTTCTATAACTCATACATATGTACAAACTGTATATAACTGTTTCTATTTGAATAAGGCTAACGAAAGAAAGGAGACAGTATGAAGAATAGACGTGTGGAAGAAATTAAAAAGCGGATTGCGAAAAGGAAAGCAGAGCAAGAATTGCTAGAAGAAGAGCAGTATTTTGCGGGAGGAGATTTTGATAGCGAAACGGTCTTTATTGAAGAGGGGGAGAAGGAAATTCATCCTCTATTTCGAAAAGAAGTTTTTCTCTTCAAAGTTTTGCTATCAGCAATATTAGTTCTTTCGGTTGCTATTTTATTTAAGAACGCACCTTCTTCTTTTGATGGTACTAGAGCTGTTACAGAAAAAGTTATGCAAGAAGAATTTCAATTTGCTACTATATCGAAATGGTATGAAAATCAGTTTGGAAAACCTCTCGTGTTCTTTTCTCCAAATGAGAAAAAAGAAGAGGCTATTCAGCAAAAGGATTATGCGATTCCTGCCTCTGGAAAGGTGATGCAAGGATTTCAAAAAAACGGCCAGGGTGTATTTGTTCAAACGGCTACAAATGCAACGGTAGAGTCAGTAAATGAAGGTGTAGTTGTTTTTGCGGGCAAGAAAGAGGAACTTGGAAATACAGTTCAAATTCAGCACGCTGATGGCACGGAGTCATGGTATGCAAATTTAAATGATATGTCAGTAAAATTATATGATTACGTTTCAAAGAAACAAAGAATTGGAATAGTGAGTAATGATGAAAACAATAAAAATGGAAAATTTTATTTTGCAATAAAAAAGAATGAAAAATTTATTGATCCCATTCAGGTGATTTCATTTGATTAAATATAGGGATGTTTTCACGAAAATTTCTGTGCATCCGTTATTTTGGGTTATTATTGTCATTGGTATTTTTACGGCGCGTTTTAAAGAGTTACTATTGTTATTTTGTATCGTTTTAGTTCATGAACTTGGGCATGCTTTTGCCGCAGCGTATTATAATTGGCGTATTAAACAAATTCAGCTTTTGCCGTTTGGTGGCGTAGTCGAGATGGAAGAACATGGGAATAAATCATTAAAAGAAGAATTAATTGTCGTTATGGCGGGGCCAATTCAGCATATATGGATGATTGCGGTCGCTTACATTTTGTATAAAGCGGGCTGGGTAACTGATGATTTGTACCATTTCTTTGTATGGAATAATGTCATTATTTTAGGGTTTAATTTATTGCCTATTTGGCCACTTGATGGCGGAAAAGTATTATTTAATGTATTATCATATCGTTTTCCCTATTTACAAGCACATGAAAAGATGATGAAATTGTCATGTGTTTTTTTTAGTGTAATATTAGGATGGCAGTTACTTTGGAATAGTAATAACATTATGATGTGGGTATTACTCGTTTTTCTAGCGATTTCTTTATATCAAGAATGGAAACAAAGACGGTACGCATTTATGCGTTTTTTATTAGAGCGTTATTATGGGAATAAAAGAGATATTGAAAAAATAGCACCTATTGAGGTGAAAACGGAAGATCATTTATATACGATTTTCACAAAATTTCGCAGAGGATATAAACACTCTATTATCGTCCATGGAAAATATAAAGAGCATTACACATTGGACGAAAATGAATTGTTGTATGCGTATTTTGCTGAAAAACGAACAACCTCATCTGTTGAAGAATTAATTGGTTAGTGTTGACGACGACACTAACCTTTTACCCCGCATTAACTGCCCGTAAACGCCCGATTGGTTCAACTAATAATCAGTGGGGGATGAATAAAACCCCCACTGATTAAAGTTTCACTTTATATTGTAAGGAAAAGAAATGAAAAGTGAGGAAAGAATTTTGAAGACGTTATATATTAACTACACTGGTTCGGAAAAGCGTGTTGCGATAGAAGAGAAGCAAAAAGTTGTCGAGCTTTTATGGAAACGGAATGAAGAGCAGGAGATTGTCGGACATATTTATGTTGGGCGTATCGTAAGAACAATTGCTGGAATGAACGCAGCCTTTGTAAATATCGGATTAGAAAAACATGCATATCTTTCATTTGATGATGTACCATCTTCATATCGCATACATGAAGGACAGGCGATACTTGTACAAGTTGTGAAAGAGGCAATTGATACGAAGGGGCCAAAATTAACGGCGAAGATAGAATTTACCGGAAAATATGTCGTTTACATGCCCTATGATGACATGCGCGCTGTTTCTCGAAAAATAAAAAATAATAAAAGAAGACAACAGTTACTGGGAATTGAAGTAGAAGGAACAGGTGGATATATTTTCCGTTCTGCTTCTGAAAAAGGAACAATCGATGAAATACATGCTGAAATGCAAGGGTTGCAGCAGTTATATGAAGAGTTAAAAAGAAAAGAAGATCAAGGGAAAGCGCCCTTACTACTTCATCAACCAGCGACGTTTTTAGATCGTGTATTTCAGGAGAACCCAATTGAAACAATTGAAAAAATAGTTGTAGATACGAGAAGTATAGTAAAAGAATTAGAAGAAAAAGTAGGGAAAGAAAGAGTATCCTTTTATAATGAAAAATCTTCGATGTTTAACCATTTTGGAATAGATCGTGAAATCGAGAAAGCACTTCAAAAAATTGTGTGGCTACCAAATGGTGCCTATCTAATTGTAGAACAAATGGAGACGATGACTGTAATTGATGTGAATACAGGTAAATTTACTGGAAAACAAAATTTACAAGATACCGTATTTCGCACAAATGAAATGGCTGCTGAAGAGATTGCTCGTCAATTAAGACTTCGTGATATTGGCGGGATGATATTAATTGATTTTATTAATATGAAAAGACGGGAAGATAAAGAGAAGGTAAGAGAGCGTTTAATGATAGCTTTACAAGATGATCGCACATATACAAGAGTGCTTGGGTTTACAGAGCTAGGTATTTTAGAGATGACGCGTAAGCGCAAGAAACATTCGTTACGTGACGTATTATTAGAAGAGTGTGCGCCTTGTAAAGCGACAGGTTACGTTATATCTAATGAAACAATTGCGTATGAGCTAGAGAGAGAGCTTATTACTTATGGTAATATAGAGGATGAAGCTGTATTGATTGGTGCTTCAAAAAAAGTACAAAAACATTTTTCACAAAAAGAATTACAAAAAAATATTCCATTTGAAATTTATTTCAAAGATGATATTATCGAAAAGTACGCTATTATCCGTTTTGGAAGTAAGAAAGAAATTGTAGAACGGAAAAAATAGTTAGCAGAACATTCATTGACAATAGTCAATGAGTCATGGTAATATTTTTATGTTATAGTTTATAGCACCTAAACTGCTATATGCTACAACCGCACAAGACAGGTTCCCTAAAGACATTTTATGTCTACCTCGTTTTTGGCGAGTCTTAGTAATTAAGAGGAGGTGCAAGTATGTACGCAATTATCGAAACAGGTGGAAAACAAATTAAAGTTGAAGCTGGTCAAGCAATCTACATTGAAAAATTAGATGTTGAAGCTGGTGAAACTGTTACTTTTGACAAAGTTCTTTTCGTTGGTGGCGAAAACGTGAAAGTTGGTAGCCCAGTTGTAGAGGGTGCAACAGTTACTGCGAAAGTTGAAAAACAAGGTCGCGCTAAGAAAATCATCGTTTTCAAATACAAAGCGAAAAAGAACAATCGTAAGAAACAAGGTCATCGTCAACCTTACACTAAGCTAGTAGTTGAAGCTATCAACGCTTAATTCTGGTTAAGATGATTAAGATTACGATAAGTCGCACGAAACTAGGAAGTATCCGATCATTTAAAATGACGGGACATGCCAATTATGCGCCACATGGACAAGATCTTGTCTGTGCTGGAACTACAGCGGTTGTGTTTGGTTCTATAAATGCAGTGGAAGAACTTTGTAATGTGCAGGCAACTATTGAACTCGGAAGTGATGGCGGATTCTTGACGTATGAATTGCCTAATGATTTAGACGTTCATACAGCAGAAAAAGCACAAATACTTTTAGAAGGATTGGTTGTTTCACTTAAGACGATTGAACTTGATTACGGAAAGTATATCCGTTTAATAGAAAAAGTGCAGGAGGTGTAACGTATGTTAAGATTAGATCTTCAGTTTTTCGCATCTAAGAAAGGTGTAGGTAGTACAAAGAACGGTCGTGACTCTCAGTCAAAACGTCTTGGTGCTAAACGCGCAGATGGTCAAACGGTTTCAGGTGGTTCAATTCTTTACCGTCAACGCGGTACAAAAATTTATCCAGGTGTTAACGTTGGTCGTGGTGGCGATGACACTTTATACGCGAAAGTTGACGGCGTAGTACGCTTTGAGCGTCTTGGTCGTGACCGCAAACAAGTGAGCGTATATCCTGTTGCTCAAGAAGCATAAGAACTCACGGAAAACTCTAACCTGAGTGCAGGTTAGAGTTTTTCTATATTAAGGGGTATCTAAATGAATGAAAAATGGACAATTATAGATGCGTTGAGCCACTCGAGACATGATTGGCTCAATCGTTTGCAGATGGTTAAAGGAAATCTTTCCCTTGGAAAAGTGGAAGAGATTCATAGGCTCATCGATCGTTTTGTCCAAGAAGCGAGACAAGAATCCAATCTGATGGGGCTATCAATGCCTTTATTTTCAGAGTGGATTTTAACATATAATTGGAAACAGCAACCGTGCTTATTGGAGTACGAAGTATTAGGGAAATTACATAACTTATCTCATCTAGATGAGACTGTATGTACATGGACGAATCAGTTTTTCTTAATGCTTCAGCATAGTTTAGACGTATATGTTGAAAATTATGTTTGTATCACAATTGAAAGTGACGCGGAGAATGCTCGTTTCTTTTTTGATTTTCGTGGAAAGCTAACGAATGTAGAAGAACTACAAACGTGGCTTGCGAACGAAAACAATAAATGGTATTCCATTTCTTATACAGTACGAGACGAAGAAGTCTCAGTTATATTACAACTAATCGAAAAAAGTGTGGTGAAATAATGTTTGTAGATCAGGTCAAGATATATGTAAAAGGCGGCGACGGTGGTAACGGAATGGTTGCGTATCGTCGTGAGAAGTATGTACCTAAAGGTGGCCCAGCAGGTGGCGACGGTGGTAAAGGTGCAGATGTTGTTTTTGTTGTTGAGGAAGGCTTACGTACATTAATGGACTTCCGCTACCAACGTCATTTCAAAGCTGATCGCGGTCAGCACGGAATGAGTAAAGGTCAGCACGGTCGTAAATCTGAAGATTTAATCGTAAAGGTTCCACCAGGAACAATAGTGAAAGATGAAAAAACAGGTGAAATTCTTGCCGATTTAGTAACGCATGAACAAACAGCTGTAATCGCAAGAGGTGGCCGTGGTGGCCGTGGTAATTCACGTTTCGCAACAGCGACGAACCCAGCGCCAGAAATCGCTGAGAACGGGGAACCAGGTCAAGAACGTGATGTCACGCTAGAACTTAAAGTGCTAGCAGATGTTGGACTTGTTGGATTCCCAAGTGTAGGTAAATCTACATTATTATCTGTTGTATCATCAGCGCGTCCGAAAATTGCAGAATATCACTTTACAACAATCGTTCCGAATCTTGGTGTTGTTGAAACTGGTGATAACCGCAGCTTCGTTATGGCTGACCTTCCTGGACTAATTGAAGGCGCACACTCCGGCGTTGGACTTGGACACCAATTCTTACGTCATATCGAACGTACACGTGTAATTGTGCACGTTATCGATATGTCTGGTTTAGAAGGACGTGAGCCATATGAAGATTATGTCACAATCAATAATGAACTAAAAGAATACAATATGCGTTTAACTGAGCGTCCACAAGTTGTTGTTGCAAACAAAATGGATATGCCAGATGCAGAAGAAAACTTACAAGCATTTAAAGAGAAATTGGGAGACGAAGTGAAAATTTTCCCAATCTCAGCTGTAACGAAACAAGGTGTTCGTGACTTACTATTTGAAGTAGCGAACTTATTAGAAACAACACCAGAATTCCCAATGTACGATGATGTAGAAGAATCTGAAGCAAGTGTAATGTACAAATTTGAATCTGAATCTAATTTTGAAATTACACGCGAAAGTGATGGCACATTTGTTATTTCTGGTTATGACATTGAGAAAACATTCAAGATGACAGACTTCTCACGTGATGAATCTGTACGCCGATTTGCTCGTCAAATGCGTGGAATGGGTATTGATGAAGCCCTTCGTGCACGTGGTGCAACAGACGGAGATATTGTGAAAATTCTTGAATATCAATTTGAATTTATCGATTAAGACTGCCGAAATATGGCGGTCTTTTTTTTTCGTTATTTGAGTCCAGTAAAAACCTAATTCATATAGGCGAACCATAAGTCGATATAGGAAAAAATCCCCATTGATTAAAGTTTCAATTTATAATAGAAAAAGGAGTGATTTTAGAAGAATATTTTATGGGGAGAAAAGGAATATGTATAAAATATTAATTGTAGAAGATGATGAAAAAATTGCAGAGATATTAGAGGAGCATTTAGAAAGGTATGGATATCAATCTTTCAGAGTGAGCGATTTACGGCATATAAAAGATGAGTTTGTAAAAGTAAGTCCTCATCTTGTGTTACTTGATATTAATTTACCATACTTTGATGGCTTCTACTGGTGCCGCCAAATCCGCACTGTATCGAATGCGCCAATTATTTTTGTTTCTGCAAGAACAGGGGAAATGGATCAAGTAATGGCGATTGAAAATGGCGGAGATGATTACATTACGAAGCCATTCCATTTAGATATCGTAATGGCAAAGGTGAAAAGTGCACTCCGCCGCGGGTATGGTGAGTATGCTTTGGCCGCGGAAAGTGACTGCTTAGGTGTTAATGGATTGTTATTATTCCCATCACAGCACACAGTAGAGTGGAAAGGTCAACAAACGGAACTTACAAAAAATGAGTTTTATTTATTAGAATGTTTAATGAAACAAGCAAATCAATACGTGACACGTGAAGAGCTGTTAGAGGCTTTATGGGATGAAGTAGCTTTTGTTGATGATAATACATTAACCGTGAATGTAAAGCGTGTAAGGAAGAAACTTGAGGAGTTAGGCATTAAAAATGCAATTGTCACAAAGCGTGGGTACGGTTATGCTCTTCTTACTGAGTGGGGCGAAGGGCATGAAGGTTAAAAATTACCTCATAGAACGTTTTTCCTTAATCCTTTCTTACATTATAAGCCTTTGTTTATTTGGACTCGTATTGCAGTTGCAAAGCCTTTTAGAAAAGCGTGCGCTGGACTGGAGTACATGGTTATACGGACTTTTATTAGGGACAGTTGTGTTTAGTGTATACCTTATTTACGATTACCGAAAACGAAGTGTGTTTTTAAAGAGAATAGAACAGTATATTGCCGGTGGACATACATTACATGACTCTTTACTTATTGATACTTCTTATACAGCAGAGCAAGAACTGGTCGTTGAAGCGTTTACGCTATTAAGGCAGCAATATATGAATGAAGTTCATAAGCAGCATGCAAAAGAGCAACAGCAAATGATTTTTATGAACCAGTGGATCCATCAAATGAAAACACCAGTATCCGTTATTGAATTATTGTTACAGAAATATGGTAAGGAACACCGTGAAGCAAGGGGAACGATTGAAAGTATTCGTGAAGAAAATAACCGTATTTTAAATGGGTTAGATTTAGCGTTACATATGGCAAGGTTAGATCAATTTTCGAAAGACTATAAAGTAGAAGTAGTAAATGTTATAGAGGTCATTCGAGATATTATTAATGAAAATCGGAAGTCGTTCATTCAATCTTCTGTATTTCCGAAAATGATGTTTGAAGAAGAGACTTGTATGATTGCGTCTGATAGAAAGTGGCTTAGTATCGCGATGAGCCAAATTGTTGTGAATGCAATTAAGTATACAAAAATTTCAGAAGCAGAGAAAAAAGAAATTCAATTTCAAATTGAAGAGAAAGATCAAAAGGTGTTATTACATATTAAGGACAATGGAATTGGTATTCCTGAGCAGGATGTAAAGCGTATATTTGATCCGTTCTTTACGGGAATAAATGGCCGTAAAACGAGAGAAGCGACTGGAATGGGTTTATATATTACGAAGGAAATTTGCGATAATTTACATCATGGAATGTATGTGCAATCGGCTGAAGGGGAAGGGACAACATTCACGTTCCAATTTGCAAAAGATGAAGAATATCATACATTAATGAGAAAAATGACAAAACTGTAAGATAACAAAACGTTTTGTAAGGGAAATCACTCGTTTCTTTTTCTTATTTTTCTTATAGTAAGTGTAAGAAGAAAACACATAGGGGGATTAGAAATGAGTGTTCTTGAAGTAAAAGGATTAACAAAAGTGTACCAATCAAAAGGGTCAGTAGCGACGACTGCTTTAAATGATATAAATTTTAAAATTGAAGAAGGCGAATTTGTAGGAATTATGGGGCCTTCAGGGAGCGGAAAAACAACGCTTTTAAATTTATTAGCAACAATTGATAAGCAAACTTCAGGTCATGTGCTTGTAAATGGTGAAGAAATTAATCAAATGCGTGCTGCAAAATTGGCGGAATTTCGCCGTACACATCTAGGATTCATTTTCCAAGATTTCAACTTACTTGATACATTATCGATTAAAGAAAATATTATTTTGCCGCTTGTAATGGCGAAGAAATCTGTAAAAGAAATTGATGCGAAAGTACTTGAAATTGCGAGGTTTTTAAACATCGAAGAAATTTTAAATAAAAAAGTATACGAAGTATCAGGTGGACAACAACAACGTGCAGCAGCTGCAAGGGCGATTATTCATGAACCAACATTAATTTTAGCGGATGAGCCAACAGGAAACCTAGATTCTAAGTCAGCGAAATCATTAATGGGAGCACTTCAAGATTTGCATGAGCAAAAGAAAGTAACGATTGCAATGGTAACACATGATCCAGTAGCCGCTAGTTATTGCGAACGTATCCTTTTCATACGTGATGGAGAGATTTTTTCAGAAATACATAAAGGAAGAACGAAGCAAGCCTTTTTCCAAGAAATTTTAGACGTACTTGCGATGCTAGGAGGAGAATATCATGAACTTTCGCCAGCTCGCGCTTAATAATGTAAAAGGAAATTGGCGTAATTATAAAGCGTTTCTTATTAGTAGTTGTTTATCGATTGTCGTATTTTTCATGTATGCTTCCTTCATTTATCATCCAGATGTCGTAAGCGGTAATATTAGTATGAAGACGATGATTACAAAAGGGTTAGAATCGATGAATTATATTGTAGTAATCTTCTCAGCACTCTTTATTTTATATGCGAATTCAACGTTTTTACGAGCAAGAAAAAAAGAATTTGGCTTATTAACGTTAATAGGTGGAACAAAGTCTCAGCTCGGCCGAATGATTATATTAGAGCAACTGATGTTAGGGAGTATTGCCATTGTAGTAGGTATTGGGATTGGAATGCTTTGTTCAAAACTTTTCTTCCAAGCACTCAGTGTCTTACTAAAAATTGATAAAACACTGCCGCTTGTGTGGAATGGAAAAGCAGTTCTTATTACAGTTGGTATATACTTTGTCCTCTTTTTAATACTATCATTGTTTAGTGTTTGGACAGTAGGCCGCTTGCAAATTATTGATTTATTAAGAGAGGCAAGAAAACAAAAAGTAGAACCTTTTGCATTTACATGGTTAGGGGTAGTTGGTATAGGCTGTATTATTGCTGCATATGTGCTTAGCTTCCAAGTGACATTTATGAATTTTATAATGCTGTTTTTACCGATTGTAGGGCTGACAATAGGCGGAACGTATTTACTGTTTACGCAAGGTAGTACAGTCGTATTAAAAGCACTGCAAAAAAGAAAACAATCTTTTTATACGTATCCAAATATGTTCGTATTTAGCAATCTTATTTACAAAATGAAAGATAATGCTCGTTTTCTATTTGTAATTTCTATCATTACGGCGGTTGTTTCTTCAGCAGTTGGTACACTGTACGTGTTCTTTGAGGATATGAGTTATAAAACAGTGGCTAGTGCTCCGCATGCTATTTCGTATGAAGAAAAGGGGGTAAATACGCATAACATCATTAGTGAAGGGAAAGCACAAGAACTAATAAAAAAACACGGATTTGAAGAAGCGCGAAAAGTAACGTATGTAAAACTTCCTGCAACTCAAAAGGTAACGATGTTTAACGGTGAACATGAGATGCCGTTAGGGATTATCTCTGAAAAGGAATATAATAAAGAAGCGCGTAAACAGAACGTGCCAGAAGTGCAAAATAAGCCGGGAAGTGCAACGATGGTTGTAGTTGATATGATGAATGATATTGTCAAGCCGGATCTTACGAAGCCATTTGAATTTAAATTGAACGGACAAAAACAGTCTATTAAGCTAAATGATCCAGTATCAAAGTCTGTTTTTAATGATGATGGCTATTTGATTGTGAATGATGAGGATTTTGTGAAATATTCACAGCTCGTAGCAGATGAAGAAAAGACAAAATATTATGGATATTATATTGAAGATTGGAAAGGAACAGAAAATCTTGTACTAGACTTAAAGAAAGAAATTGCACAAGAACAACAACAGAATTTCCACAATTCTATCCTTACGTATAAAGCGATAAAGGAGCAAGGAGCGATTACAATGTTCATCGGCTTCTTCGTAGCAGTACTGTTCTTCTTCTTTGCTTGTAGCATGACATACTTTAAATGGTTTAATGATAAAGAACAAGATCGTATTCAATTTAAGTCATTAAAAAGAATTGGTATGACAGATAAAGAAATTCGTAAAATTGCAATTCGTCAGATGGGTGTTATCTTCTTTATCCCAATTTTAATCGGTACAATTCATAGTGGGTTTGCTCTTCATACGTTAGGGAAAATGCTTTATATCGATTTATGGAAATCAGGTGCGATTGTAATAGGGGCTTATATTTTAGCTTCTGCCATTTACTTTATGATCGCGCAAAGAGGATATTTAAAACACGTGAAAAGCTAGGGAAACCTCTAGCTTTTTGCCTATGTAGTAAGGTACAGGAGGACGATAGATGAACATTCGGCAACTAGCGCTACAAAATATAAAGGGAAATTGGCGTAATTATAAAGTGTTTTTCTTAAGTAGTTGTTTTGCAATATTTGCTTCTTATGCATACATGTCTGTCATTGTACATCCGTATATGCAAGAGACGATGTGGTATCAAAATGTACGCTGGGGACTTATCATATGTAACGTTATAATTATTTCTTTTTTCGTCATATTTATTTTGTACTCTACTTCTATTTTCATAGAAGCACGTAAGAAAGAATTAGGGTTATATATGTTAATGGGAGCGACGAAGTCTAACGTAATAGGAGTGATTATGACCGAGCAAATATTGATCGGAATTTTCGCTAATATTTTCGGTATTGGGCTGGGCATGATTTCTTTAAAACTCTTTTTTATGGTATTTAGTATGTTACTTCATCTTCCGAAAGAACTCCCTGTCATATTTGACATGAGAGCGATTGGTGTAACGTTTGTTACATATATGCTTGTCTTTGTTCTGTTATCTTTTATAAGTGCTTTACGTATATGGAATATAAAAATCATACGGTTATTAAAAGAATTTCGAACAGATAAACGAGAGAGGAAAACATCAAAGTGGCTTTGTTTATTCGGTTTTGCTTGTTTAGGGACGGGATATGCGTTAGCGCTACAAGTGACGATGACAACGATAGCATTATACTTTTTTCCGGTTGTTATACTCATTTCTTTTGGGACGTATTTTTCATTTACACATGGCGCTACACAAATATTAGAAGTGATAAAAAGAAATAAAAGGATTATGTATACATATCCGTATTTATTTATAGTGAATCAATTGTCACATCGAATGAAGGAAAATAGTCGCTTTTTCTTTCTGTTGTCTATGGCAACAACGTTTGTCGTTACGGCGACAGGTACGGTGTTCTTATATTTTTCTAGCATGCAAGATATGTGGCGTGGCGGAGGAGTACACTCATTTTCATACATAGAAAAAGGCACTTCTGCTCATGAAGTTTTCGAGAAAGACAAGGTTGAAAACTTATTACATCAATATGGATATGATGATTTTCAATATATGAGTTTTGTTGGAGTGTATGCATCTTTTCAGTCCAATAAGGGAGAAACAGAGGTAGCGCCGCTTATAAAGGAAAGTGAATACAATCAAGAGGCGAGAAAACAAAAACAGAAAACGTATCATCCTAAAAAAGGAACAGTTACACTTGTTTATTATAATAAACGCAATCATCCGAATGTATATAATCAAAAAGAGATTCAATTACAAGTAATAAATCAAACATATCAATTTGCATTTAACGGTCAGAAAGAAGGGGTACAATTTAACTATCACCCTTCGCACATTAATGGTCTGTTTTTCGTCATGAATGATGAAGATTTTGAGATTATATCAAATACAATTACGGATTCTGAAAAAATGATATATAGAGGTTACACATTACCAAATATCGAAAATACGAAAGATTTGAATGCAGATTTACGGAAACATATGAAACAAGATACAAATGATGCATTTCGAAGTAATATGGAGTTATATGTGAATATGAAAGAGTTCGGTAATATTACTCTATTTGTAGGCTCATTCATTAGTATATTATTCTTCCTTACTTCATGCAGTATCGTATATTTTAAATGGTTTCATAATATTGCATCGGATCGTAAACAGTATGGTGCACTCTTTAAACTTGGGATGACAAAGGAAGAGGTGTGGAAGATTTCTCGTTGGCAATTATGTATGCTATTTTTTGCGCCTATTATAGTAGGGAGTATGCATAGTGCAGTTGCGTTATATACGTTTCATAATACGATCTTTATGGACGGTTCATTAAGAAAAGTAGGCTTGTTTATTTTATTTTACATTGCTGCATGCATTATGTATTTCTTCTTCGCTCAAAGAGAATATAGGAAACATTTAGACTAGCGAATGCTAGTCTTTTTTAAATATTCGAAATTTACATAGAAGAATATTTAAAATTGTGGTATAACAGTAAGAAAACGAAAAAGAGAGGGAAAAGACGATGATTCGAGTAGGATATTTAGGACCAGAGGCAACATTTACAAATATGGCGGTGAGTCGTTTTTTTCCGGAAGCAGAGCATGTACCGTATCGAACGATTCCAGATTGTATTGATGCAGCTGCAAATGAAAATGTAGATTATGCGGTCGTACCGTTAGAGAACGCCATAGAAGGTTCAGTTAATATAACGGTTGATTATCTCGTACATGAGCAGCCACTTTCCATTGTAGGAGAAATTACAGTGCCAATTCAGCAGCATTTACTCGTACACCCGCAGTACGAAGAAGTGTGGAAAGAAGTATACGCTGTACATTCTCATCCGCATGCCATTGCACAGTGCCATAAATTTTTAAATGAGGAATTAAAAGGGGTAACCGTTCGCGATATGACATCAACAAGCGCTGCTGCGCAATATGTGAAAGAACATCCTGAAGAAAAAATTGCAGCTATTGCAAATGAAGCAGCGGCAGAAAAATACGGATTAACAATTGTAAGGCGTGATATTCATACGCATAAAAACAATCATACACGTTTCCTTGTTCTCCATAAGAAAAAGAAAGCAGTACTCCCAAATAACGGAGAAAACCGAGGAGAGAAAACGACGCTTATGATAACGTTACCTGCTGATTACGCAGGGGCACTATATCAAGTGTTATCAGCTTTCGCATGGAGAAAATTAAACTTATCAAAAATCGAATCTCGCCCGATGAAAACAGGTCTTGGAAATTACTTTTTCTTAATCGACGTAGATAAAGCATATGATGACGTATTATTGCCAGGCGTAATGATGGAACTTGAAGCACTCGGTTTTTCTGTTACAGTGCTGGGGAGTTATTCTTCTTATTGGTTGTAAGAGAGGTGGATGAACTGTCGATATTTCCCTTCTAATCGCTGATATAATTTTATCAGATAATACATTTTGTGATAGATAAATAGAATCCCACCTATAAATGGTGGGATTCTATTTATTTTAACTTCGCAAGACGATCCTCTAACTGACCACGCCAAATCTCGGCTAGTTCTGGAACAGCAAGAACCTTCTCAATGCCATCTTTATCTTTCCTATTATGAAAATAAATTTCGTTAGAGAACAAAACAGATACATTGTTTGATGGACGCTCTAATAATGTAATTTTAGAATCTTGACGTACAGTACCTTCTTGAAGAACGCGGCATAAATAACCAGTATATCCAGTTGCTACAATGCGTGGCAAAATACCAGGAATACCAAGGCGTTTTGAAATTGTGCTACAAGGTACTCTCGCTTGTGTAACTTGAATGATTGCTTCGCCTAGTTGATATGTATCTCCGATGCATACATCACGCTCTAACATATTTGTTACGGTAATGTTTTCGCCAAATGTGGAAGCCGGAAGTGTAGTTTGAAATTCTTCTTCCCATAGTGCGTAATGCTCGTGTGGGTACACGCAAACTGCGCGATCAGGTCCCCCGTGGTGTTTTAAATCCGCTACATCATCACCACGGAATCCGTCTTTTGAGAGGAAGGCCTCTTCTGTAGGATCTTTACATATACCTGTTATCATTTCTTTATCTTCGCCATATTTCATTTGTTTCGGTTTACCGGTGCTAAAGTGAACGAGTTCAATTCCCATATTTGACCCCCTTTACAATTGATTACAATATTATATCACTAAAAAAGCACAGAGAATGATAAAAAACTCTGTGCTTTACATTAATAAACGAGAAATCCAGCGCGGTCTAGTGCCTCGCAAGCGGCATCTAATTTCTCTTTAGAATCTGCTTCAATTGTATGTAAGTGAATACCATCTGTTAGTTGCGAAAGATAGGAAGCGTTTGTGTTTTCGATTTTTTGTAAATATTGCTCTACATCAAAGCGATTACTTACCATAATTGATGCTGTTAAATCGCCGTATACAGGATGCTCAACTTTTACGTCTTTAATCGTAATGCCGTGGTCAACTAACATAGTAAGTTCTTGACGTACTTCTGCCGGTTTATGTTGGCATACGATTACGCGTTCAAAAGCTTGTTGTCTTGTTTGTGGTTTTAAATATAAATACCCTTGTGCAGTCGCAATAATTGGTTCATTTCGTGCTTTTAGTAAGGAAATGTCTTGAACGATAACTTGCCTACTTACGTTTGTCTTTTTAGATAGCTCATTCCCCGATAACGGTTCATTTGCAGCAAGAAGCCACTCAAGGATGAGTTGTCGTCTTTCTTCGCCTAAAATCTTTTTTTGATCATTTTGTTTCATTATGATTTAACACCTCTATAAAATTGATTTCCAATTGTGTGTAGTGCATGAATAGTTGTATCAATTTGTTCTTTCGTTGTGTGATGTCCGAAAGAAAAGCGGACATATTGTTTTGCCTCTTCATACGTTTTTCCAATTGCAAGCATTGTTTTTGAAGGGTCTTGTTTACCGACTTGGCAAGCACTTCCAGTTGAAATGGCTATACCATGACGGTTACATTCTAACATTGTATACTGACCTTCTATTCCTTTTATTGTAACCCCAATAATATGTGGTAAACAAGAAGTAGAATGTCCTTTCACTTCAATTTCTAGAGGAAGTGTTTGTAATTGCTCTAAAAAATAAGATCGTAATTGTTTAAAACGGAAGCTCTCTTCCTTTTGATTCTTTAATATATGCTCTGCGGCTGTTAAAAAAGCAGCAATTCCAGGAACGTTCACTGTACCAGGGCGAAAGCCTTTTTCATGAGAAGTTCCCGGAAATACTTGTTCCCAGCGAACTTGCGGATTTATATAGCAAGCTCCAACTCCTTTTGGTCCGTATATTTTATGAGCTGAAACAGAGAGACTATCAATCTCCATCGCTTTAACGTCTATTGGAAGTTTACCAAACGTTTGAACACAATCCGAATGAAATAAAACATTATATTTTTTTAAAAGTGCTCCGATCTCTGCAATGTTTTGAACGGTCCCGATTTCAGAGTTTCCGTGCTGTATACTTGCTAGAGCAGTATCTTCTGTAATAGCTGCTTCTAAATCTACTAAATGAATTATCCCACTTTTATCCACAGGAATCTCAGTAATAGTATAACCTTGCGATTGTAAGGATTGGAAATAACTTCGAATCGATGCGTGTTCCATAGGTGTCGTAATAATGTGCTTTCCATTTCTAGCATTTAGAAGGGATTGAATCGCAAGGTAGTTAGATTCTGAACCGCCGCTTGTAAAGAATACACCTTGTTCCTTACCCCCAATCATTTCTGCAAATGTTTCTCTACAAACTTGTAATAAAGATGATGCACTTCCGCCGATATCGTGTAAACTTTGTTCATTTCCGAAATATGTTTTTGCCGCTGCTATATATGTTTCTAAGGCTTCTTCGCTCATAGGTGTTGTCGCTGCATAATCTAGATATATCATCATGTAATTTCCTCTCTTCAGTAAGAGTGACATTTGTTTTCGTTTTTAGAATGGTAGTGAAAATAAGAATTGTAAAAAAACTCTTGTCATTATTTTAAAACTATGTAAATATAGGTGTCAAGACAGTTGAAAAGTGTAAAGTAGGAGGCAACAATTATGCCAAGTGCAGATGTCTTGATTATCGGAAGCGGCGTTGCAGCGCTTCGTGTTGCGAAAGAGCTTTGTCACGAAAAGAATGTGATAATTATCACAAAAAAAACAGGACGTAATAACAATACACATTTAGCTCAAGGAGGAATTGCAGCAGCTGTTGCTACATATGACGATCCGAGTGGGCATTTTGAAGATACATTAGTGGCAGGTTGCCATTATAACAACGAAGAAGCAGTTCGTTATTTAGTTGAAGAGGGACCGAAAGAAATAAGTAAGCTTATTACGAATGGAATGAAATTTGATGGGGATGAAAAAGGGATCCACCTTGGTAAAGAAGGGGCGCATCGAAAACGGCGCATTTTACATGCCGGAGGAGATGCAACTGGTAAAAATCTATTAGAGCATTTAATACAAGAAGTAGTTCCGAACGTTACTGTCGTTGAGCATGAAATGGTACTCGATTTTATTATAGAAAATAATAAATGCATAGGAGCTTTAACGCGAAATAGTGAAGGGAAGCTGAAGCGTTACTATGCTGATAATACGGTGTTAGCATCAGGAGGAATAGGTGGTTTGTACGCCTTTACATCGAATGATGAGACAATTACAGGCGATGGACTTGCGATGATATATCGAGCTGGGGGAGAACTTGTTGATTTAGAATTTGTACAATTTCATCCGACAATGTTATATGTGGACGGGCGATGTTGTGGTCTCGTTTCTGAAGCAGTCCGTGGTGAAGGAGCTGTCCTTATAAATGCAAAAGGACAGCGTTTTATGATGGATATACATCCCGGGAAAGATCTCGCACCGCGTGATGTAGTGGCAAGGGCTATTCATGAACAACTTCTTGCGGGTGAAACAGTGTACTTAAACATCGAAACCATTCAAAACTTTGAACAACGTTTT
This sequence comes from Bacillus sp. RC242, assembly GCF_044908245.1. Lineage (NCBI taxonomy): Bacteria > Bacillati > Bacillota > Bacilli > Caryophanales > Bacillaceae > Bacillus > Bacillus sp. RC242. The sequence continues at coordinate 602,950 of NZ_JBIYCZ010000001.1, read as the reverse complement.
CCGACCGTCTCATCATTATGTAAAAAGAATGGTGTTGATTTAAAAGAAAATTCTATTCCGGTCGTACCGGGCGCTCATTTTCATATGGGCGGCGTGAAGACGAATTGTGACGGAGAGACGTCCATTTCAAACTTATATGCGGTCGGTGAAGTGGCTTGTAATGGAGTTCATGGTGCGAATAGATTGGCGAGTAATTCATTATTAGAAGGTCTTGTGTTTGGAAGACGAATAGGAAAACACATTTTAGCTAAGCCAGCAGAGGAAAGAAAAAATGTGCCGGAAGAGAGAGGGAAAAGTTTTATAGCTCTTAATGATTTACCGTTGAAAGAAGAAATACAAGAATACATGATGAAGCATGTTGGGATTGTGCGAACTGAGAAAAATTTATCATATGCTCAGAGATGGTTTAGTAGGTACGGTGTGCGAAATATGATCTTACAATATGATGCACTTACAAATGAAGAGATAACGCTTATTAATATGTTAACAGTTTGTGAGCTTATAACAGTATCAGCTTTGCAAAGAGAAGACAGTGTTGGTGGTCATTATCGTATTGATTATCCAGAAAGAAATAGCGTGAAAAAAGAGATTATCCGAGTGAGAAGAAAACTACAACTTGTTTAATAAGGGGAAGAGGGATTTTATGAATACGTTAAAAGTTAAGGAAGCATTAAATCGATTTTTTCTAGAAGATATAGGAGAAAGAGATGTAACATCTCAGCTTATCTTTCCCGATAATGCACTTGCGAAAGGAACGTTTCTTGTAAAGGATACAGGGGTATTTGCAGGGTGCTTAGTAATTGAAGAAGGATTTAAATTAATTGATCAGAGAATTGAAGTTGAACTTCATAAAAAAGATGGGGATCTTGTAGAAAAAGGCGAAATAATTGCAACCGTGCAAGGCCCAATCGCATCATTATTAACGGCAGAGCGCGTTATATTAAACGTTATTCAGCGTATGAGCGGGATAGCGACGATGACACGTAAGGCGGTTTTTGCTTTAGATAGCAGTCATACACGCATTTGTGATACGAGAAAAACGATGCCAGGACTACGTATGTTTGATAAATATGCTGTAGTATGCGGGGGCGGATTTAACCACAGATTCGGTTTATATGATGGTGTCATGATTAAAGACAATCACATTGCTTTTGCTGGCTCGATTACAAAAGCTGTTACATCGGTGAAAGAAAGATTGGGACATATGGTGAAAGTAGAAGTCGAAACAGAGACAGAGGCGCAAGTAAGAGAAGCAGTAGAGGCCGGCGCAGATGTTATTATGTTCGATAATCGTACGCCAGAAGAGATTCGTGAGTTTTCAAAAATTGTACCAAGTGCCATCGTTACGGAGGCTTCAGGTGGTATTACAATTGAAGATTTATCAAAATACGGAAAAACAGGGGTAGATTATATTTCACTTGGAGCGTTAACACATTCAGTGAAAGCACTTGATATTAGTTTTAATATTGAGGCCTAATGAGAGTGGTTTAGAGGGGGAGAATCATAAATGGGTATTTTAGAGAAAGTTCAGCCAATTGAAGTAATGTTACCAGAGCGTTATCAAACGATGTCTACATTAGAGATGGAAGAGCGTGTCCGTGAAATTAAAGAAAAAATGGGGGCATTACTATTTATTCCAGGACATCATTATCAAAAAGATGAAGTGGTGCAATTTTCAGATGCAGCAGGGGACTCACTGCAACTCGCGCAAGTTGCAGCGAATAATAAAGAGGCAAAATATATTGTGTTTTGTGGTGTGCACTTTATGGCAGAAACGGCAGATATGTTAACGACAGATGATCAAATTGTCATCTTACCAGATATGCGTGCCGGCTGTTCTATGGCAGATATGGCAGATATTGAACAAACAGAAAGAGCGTGGAAAGAGCTCGCGAAATTATTTGGGGATACGATGATTCCATTAACGTATGTAAATTCAACAGCTGCGATCAAAGCGTTTTGTGGTCGTAATGGAGGGGCAACAGTAACCTCTTCTAATGCAAAACAAATGGTGTCTTGGGCGTTTACACAAAAAGAGCGTCTCGTCTTTTTACCAGACCAACATTTAGGAAGAAATACAGCGTATGATTTAGGTATTCCGTTAGAAAAAATGGCAGTGTGGAACCCGCATACAGATTCATTAGAGTACGATGGAGATATAGAAGAAATTCAAGTGATTTTATGGAAAGGCCATTGTTCTGTTCATCAAAACTTCACTGTGAAAAATATTGAAAATGTGCGGGAAAATCATCCGGATATGAATATTATTGTTCACCCTGAATGTTGTTATGAAGTGGTTGCTGCTTCTGATTATGCAGGATCAACGAAATATATTATTGATATGATTGAAGCAGCTCCGGCGGGAAGTAAGTGGGCGATTGGTACAGAGATGAATTTAGTGAACCGAATTATTCAGCAACATCCAGATAAAGAAATTATTTCGCTAAATCCGTTTATGTGTCCTTGCTTAACGATGAACCGAATTGACTTACCTCACCTGTTATGGGCACTTGAGAACATAGAAAGAGGAGAACAAATTAACGTTATTCGTGTAGAGAAACAAGTAACAGAAGAGGCAGTTCTTGCATTAAATCGTATGTTAGAGCGCGTTTAAAGCAGCGGGATTTCCGTTGCTTTTTTTCGTACATATAATCATAACAAGGATGAAATAGGCATACATTGTGTTGAGGAAATCATTGCGGTTTTTCTATGCTTATTCCACTTCGAATCATATTGAAAATAGAAGAAGTGATAAAAGTAAAAGAAGTTAATGTTGTTTAGAAAGTGTTACTTCAAAGTGTTTTTACTTATAGATAAGTTATACAGGAGGGGGAAAATTTGAAAATTCATATCGTGCAAAAAGGGGAGACCCTTTGGAAAATTGCAAAAAAGTACGGAGTGGATTTTGAAACGCTAAAAAAAACAAATACACAGCTTAGTAATCCAGACCTAATTATGCCAGGGATGAAAATTAAAGTGCCATCGCATAGCGTTCATGTGAAACAACAAACTGGATCGGGTTCAGCGCCCCCGAAACAATATGTAAAAGAGGTGCAGCAAAAAGAGTTTGCATCAACACCAACGCCACTTGCAATAGAAGATGAAGATGAGATCACGTATCAATCAACACCTATTACACAACAACCAGCTATGCAACAAACGCAAAAAGAAATGCAGATAAAACCGCAAAAAGAAATGCAGGTGAAGCCGCAAAAGGAAATGCAAGTGAAGCCGCAAAAGGAAGTGCAAGTGAAGCCACAAAAAGAAGTGCAAAAAGAAATTCCGATTCAAAAAGAGAAGCCAGTTGAAAAGCCGCCTGTCATTCAAAAACCACCTGTTGTAGAGAAAGTAGAAAAACTAAAACCTACTACGAAAGAAAACACTAAATTTTCTATCAATGTGTTACCACAGCCACCGCAACCACCAATTAAAGCGAAAAAAGAATATAAAATTTCAGATGTAATAAAAAAGGGAAGCGAGTTAATTGCTCCTCAAATTAATAAAATGAAACCTAACAATGTCATTTCTCCGCAAACGAAAAAAGACAATATAGGAAACATAGTGTCACCGCAAGTGAAGAAAGAGAATGTAGGGAATATAGTGTCGCCGCAAGTGAAAAAAGAAAATATAGGGAATATAGTGTCGCCGCAAGTGAAGAAAGAGAATGTAGGGAATATAGTGTCGCCGCAAGTGAAAAAAGAAAATGTAGGGAATATAGTGTCGCCGCAAGTGAAGAAAGAGAATGTAGGGAATATAGTGTCGCCGCAAGTGAAGAAAGAGAATGTAGGAAGCATAGTCTCGCCACAAGTGAAGAAAGAAAATATAGGAAGCATAGTCTCACCAAACGTATCAAAAGAAAGTGTTATTATCCCGCAAGTAATACCGCCTAATATTCAAGTGCCGAATATAATGCCAATAATGGATAACAATCAAATGCCAAATATAATGCCAATAATGGATAACAATCAAATGCCAAATATAATGCCAATAATGGATAACAATCAAATGTCGAACATGATGCCGATAATGGATAACAATCAAATGCCAAACATGATGCCGATAATGGATAACAATCAAATGCCAAACATGATGCCGATAATGGATAACAACCAAATGCCAAACATGATGCCGATAATGGATAACAATCAAATGCCAAACATGATGCCAGTAATGGATAACAATCAAATACCGAACATGATGCCGATAATGGATAACAATCAAATGCCAAACATGATGCCGATAATGGATAACAACCAAATGCCAAATATGATGCCGATAATGGATAACAACCAAATGCCAAATATGATGCCGATAATGGATAACAATCAAATGCCAAACATGATGCCGATAATGGATAACAACCAAATGCCAAATATGATGCCAATAATGGATAACAATCAAATGCCAAATATGATGCCAGTAATGGATAACAATCAAATGCCGAACATGATGCCGATGATGGATAACAATCAAATGCCGAACATGATGCCGATAATGGATAACAATCAAATGCCAAACATGATGCCGATAATGGATAACAATCAAATGCCAAACATGATGCCATATCAACAGCCAATGATGCCGCCATATCCGCAATATCAGCAACAAAATCCATACAATCAAATGCCGTATCAACAAATGGCACCGCAATATACTTCTATGCCAAATCCAAATATGATGCCAATGGATAATAATATGCCGCCACTCGTGCAAGGTGAAGAAGATTGTGGATGCGGAGGAGAAAGTAGGTTATATAGTCCACAACCGGGTGGACCACAATATGCTAATCCTTTATATTATCAACCAACTCAGCCAGCATATGCACCACAGCCAGGAACGATGTATTATCAGCCGGACCCACCAAACGTATTTGGAGAACCAGTTTCAGAAGAAGAGGACGAAGAGGAAGTTTAAAAAAAGGTGGGGTTATTCCCACCTTTTTTGTATTCGTGATAGTTAGGAATATGGTGAATTTACATTAAGTGTTAGAAAATTCCTAGTGAAATATTAACAGTGTAAAAAACCTCTCTGTTACTCATCATAAGGGGGAGCTTTTCGAAAGAGAAGTTCATTCTAACAGAGGGGGTTTTTGTATTGAATACGAAAGTAAAAGTTATTGCTGCTTCTTTGTTAGTTACCAGTGCATTAGCTGCATGTGGTACACCAAAAGATAATAATGCGATGGATGGACGTAACTATAATTACGAGCGTACATCTTATAATGATACACACCAGTATCGTGATAATGTAGCGCGTAACGATCGTTCTACAGATTATGTAACATATAGAAACGGTCGTAACGATACAGGATATAATAATTATTACCGTGATGTAAATTACAATGGGCAAATTGCTAATCCACATCCAACTCGTAATATTACAATGAACAATTCATACATTAACAATGATGGTAAAACTGCGGAGAAAATTACGAATCGTGTGAAACGTATGAATAACGTAGACCGAGTTTCTACAGTTGTATATGGAAACGATGTAGCGATTGCGGTAAAACCACGTAATACAGCGACGAATGAAACAGCGATGGCGAACGAAATTCGTCAAGCTGTTGTGAATGAAGTTGGAAATAGAAACGTATATGTTTCTGTAAGAAATGACATGTTTACTCGTGTCGATGCAATGAGTACGCGTTTACGTAACGGCACAGCTACAAACGATTTTAATCGTGACATAACAAATATGTTCCGAGACATTCGTTACGGCCTGACTGGTACTATGCGATAACAAATTAAAGAGGAAGGGCTAGCCCTTCCTCTTTATTCATCATCGTCTTGTAAACGGCGTTTTGTTATAAAATAACTAACGGAGTAAGACGCTAAAAAGCATATGAAGAGAATACCACCTGTTAAAATAGCTTCAAATAGAGGTCTTTCTGGACTGAAAATGATATAAATAATAGCTATGATAATTCCTACAATAAGAGAGCGTAAAATAATTTTGTAATAAGGAGTTAACTTTATTTCCTTTTCGCTTTCTTCTACATCGATAGAAACGCTTAACTGTAAATAACTAAGTACAATACTTGTAAGAATAAATAATAACCACAATGGAGATTTCGTAATTTGATCCATTCCTTCTGTGAATCCGATATAGCCTAAAATTCCGATTATACCAATTGATTGAAAAAGAAAGGCAATACGTATGTTTTTTAACGTTTGAAGTATGAGGCGTTCATCTTTAATTTTTTTCAAAGCATTCATCCCCTGTTTATATTTATAGTATCAATTGTAACATATATATTGCATTAATCAATTTATAATTTACATAGATTTCAATTGGTTGAAAGAGGAAGAAAAATATATTTAGAAATATATTGCGCTTCTACCTTGTTAATGTTATATTAGCAAAGCGATGAGCTAATTTACGTAAGTCGAGAGATATGCTTAAGTGCTAAACACGCGAATGTGGTCGCCTGGTCTTTCGCCGTAAACGCATCAGACGCCTGCTTTGCAGGCGTCTTTCATTTTATATAAAAGTAAATGATACATGCAGATGAGGATTAACCCTTATCTGCATTTTTTATTTTCCTTAGAAATTTAATGCTATTGTTTATATGGATAAAACCCCCATTTCCGGAAAAGCTACAAATGAAAGTATGATTTTGCCTAGAAGAGGTGAACGGAAATGAAATGGATGCTAATTGCAGTGCAAGCTTTTGTTGTGATGTTTTGCTTAGCTTATGGATCCGATGTGAGGGCAGAAATAACAGAAAAAGTACCTGAGGTTACAATTTTATTAGAGCGTATGTATGTTGATGGAGAAGTAAGCGAGGAAATACTGACAGAAAAAGTAGCGGATTTAGAAAAGTTTTTGCAGCAATATAAAGAATGGCAACTTGTTGATCGTGATGATGTGCAAATCGTATTACAAAGGAAAGTTGATGATATTTCTCCTTTACTGAAAACGAGCGGTTATTTTGGTGTTTCAGAGGAAGGGATATTGCAAATTTTTAAAGGGGTACCGAAAAGTGATAACGCGATCCATTCCTTCTTTCAAATTGATATGAAAAAGCTTGAAAGTTATGAGCGTGCGGAATTGAAACGTGGTATTCGCATAAAATCAAAAGAAGGTTTTGTAAAGACAATCGAAAAAATGAAGCAATACGCAGTGCAAAATAAGAAAAAAAGCAGCTCAGGGTGAGCTGCTTTTTTTCTTATTTATTCTTAGCTAAAATCTCTTTTGCGATTTCATCAATTAGCATATCTTTTCCGATTGGATTGAATGCTTTCGTATTGAAGATTTCATTCGATACTTCATATACGTGATTGTTTTTTACTGCTTTATTATCTTTCCAAACCGCACTGTTTTTATAGTCTTCGTACACTTTATCAGCTTCTCCGCCGAAGTTTACAATAAACATTTGATCAGGCTGGAATGCAACAAGACCTTCTAGTGATACTTGTGCCATCGTTTGTTTTAAATCTGTACCTTTTGTTGCTGGAAGTTTTAAGTCGTTAAAGATGATGTCACCATATCCGAAGCTACCGTATACACGGAAGTTTTGTGGTGTTACTGCAACGAACATAAAGTTCTCATCTTTTGTTTTCTCTTTAATTTTTTTAGATAAAGAGTCTGCTTTTTTATCGTAATCTGCAATCCATTTGTCGGCTTTCTTTTCTTCGCCAAATAGTTTACCTACTTCTTTAAACTTACCGCGCCAGTCTTCTAGATTTGTTTCTAGAACAACTGTCGGTGCCACTTTTTCTAGTTGATCATAAATTTTCAATTGACGATTGTTTAAAATAATTAAGTCTGGTTTTAAAGCTGTAACAGCCTCTAGGTCAACTTTAGGTGCCCAGTACCAGCCGACTGCCTTTACACCGTCTAGCTTGTCCGTTAAGTGATTTTGGATTTTATCTTTATATGTGTTTGCTGTGCCAACAGGTTTATGTCCAAGGATTAATAATTCCTCTGTTGATCCAGATAAATCAACAATTCTCTTTGGATTAGCTGGAATTGTTGCTTCCCCTTTAGCATGTTTTACAACTTTTGTTTTCGGTTGTTCTTTTGCTTTTGCTTCTTCTTTTTGAGAAGAACAGCCAACGATAGAAAGAACAACTAGCATAATAGTAAATAAAATAAATAGCTTTTGTTTCATCCTGATGTAACCCCTTTAATTAATATTGATAATCATTATCGACTTCTGTATATTAATGTTCTTTTTGTATTTATGTCAATAGAAAAAAACGGAAATTGTAAACGGGGAACATTTGTTGGGGCAGTCTCGCTTTTCTATTGTTAAATATGTTAAAATGGAATACATGATTTGAGAGGGAGAGATCGTATTTTGTTTGAATATGTTACAGGTTACGTGGAGTATGTAGGACCGGAATATGTCGTAATTGACCATAATGGAATTGGTTATCAAATTTTCACACCAAATCCGTATGTATTTCAAAGAAGTAAGCAAGAAATCCGTGTCTATACATATCACTATGTGAGAGAAGATATTATGGCACTTTACGGGTTTAAAACACGTGAAGAGCGTTTATTATTTACAAAATTGTTAGGTGTATCGGGGATTGGACCAAAAGGTGCTCTTGCAATTTTAGCTTCTGGTCAAACCGGACAGGTCGTTCAAGCGATTGAACATGAAGATGAGAAGTTCTTAGTGAAGTTCCCAGGCGTCGGAAAGAAAACAGCGCGCCAAATGATTTTAGATTTAAAAGGAAAACTAGCAGATGTTGTACCAGATGCGTTTGTTGATTTGTTCTCAGATACTGAAAGTTTTGATACGAAGAAAGGTTCATCAGTTGAACTTGATGAAGCACTGGAAGCACTGCGTGCACTTGGCTATGCAGAACGAGAAGTCTCTCGCGTTGTACCAGAGTTATTAAAAGAATCACTAACGACGGATCAATATATTAAAAAGGCACTTAGTCTTTTACTAAATGGTAAGAGGTGAGTATAATGGACGAACGTCTCCTTTCAGGGGAATCTGGATACGAAGATGCGGATTTAGAGTATTCATTACGGCCACAGACGCTCCGTCAGTATATTGGCCAAGATAAAGCGAAACATAATTTAGAAGTGTTTATTGAAGCGGCGAAAATGCGTGAAGAAACGTTAGATCACGTACTTTTATATGGCCCACCTGGACTTGGTAAAACGACGCTTGCGAATATTATTGCCAATGAAATGGGTGTTAACATTCGAACGACGTCAGGTCCCGCAATTGAAAGACCAGGAGATTTAGCAGCTGTATTAACAGCGCTTCAGCCAGGAGATGTATTATTTATTGATGAAATTCATCGTTTGCATAGATCTATTGAAGAAGTGCTATACCCAGCGATGGAAGACTTTTGCCTTGATATCGTTATTGGGAAAGGACCGTCAGCTCGCTCTGTACGTCTAGATTTACCTCCATTTACGCTAGTTGGGGCAACGACGCGTGCAGGTGCATTATCAGCACCACTTCGTGACCGTTTCGGTGTACTTTCACGATTAGAGTACTATACAGTAGATCAGCTTTCTGCGATTGTAGAACGTACAGCAGAAGTGTTTGAAGTTGAAATAGATTCGTTAGCAGCATTAGAAATTGCAAGACGTGCCCGTGGTACACCTCGTATTGCGAATCGTCTATTACGACGTGTACGTGACTTCGCACAAGTTCGCAGTGACGGAACGATTGCGATGGAAATTACACAAATGGCGTTAGAACTATTACAAGTAGATAAATTAGGACTTGATCATATCGACCATAAATTACTGCTTGGTATTATTGAAAAGTTCCGCGGTGGTCCAGTTGGATTAGAAACTGTTTCAGCAACGATTGGAGAAGAATCGCATACGATTGAAGATGTGTATGAACCGTATTTATTACAAATTGGCTTTTTACAAAGAACGCCAAGAGGCCGGATCGTAACACCGCTTGCATATGAGCATTTCGGAATGGAGATGCCAAAAGTATGACGGAGATGCCAAAGCTGCTTATTACAGCTGGTATTTTGCTCATTGTTGTTGGATTAGCTTGGAAGTTCATAGGAAGGCTTCCAGGCGATATTTTTGTGAAAAAAGGTAACGTTACCTTTTATTTTCCTATCATTACATGTATTGTGTTAAGTATTGCATTATCTTTCATTATGTATATAATAAATCGATTCAAATAAGAAATAGGTGGATACAGTTATGGATATTAATCTGTTTGATTTTCATTTACCAGAAGAACTCATTGCACAAATTCCGCTTGAAGAGCGTGAAACATCAAGATTGATGGTGTTAGACCGTGAAACAGGAGATATTGAGCATAAACATTTTACGGACATTCTTTCTTACTTACAAGAGGGGGATTGCTTAGTTTTAAATGAAACGAAAGTGATGCCAGCTCGCTTGCACGGTGTGAAAGAAGATACAGGTGCACACATTGAAGTGCTTCTTTTGAAACAAGAGGAAGGCGATAAGTGGGAAACGCTTATAAAGCCAGCGAAGCGTGTAAAAGAAGGAACTGTCATCTCTTTTGGTGAAGGAAAGTTAAAAGCAACTTGCATTGGAACAGCAGATCAAGGTGGGCGTCAACTTGAGTTTTCATATGACGGCATCTTTTATGAAATTTTAGACGAGCTTGGAGAAATGCCACTTCCTCCATATATTAAAGAGACGCTAGAAGATCGCGATCGTTATCAAACGGTATATGCGAAGGAAATCGGTTCAGCAGCAGCACCGACGGCTGGCCTTCACTTTACAGAAGAGTTACTTGAGAAATTGAAGCAAAAAGGCGTCGGGTTAGCATTCATTACACTCCATGTAGGACTTGGAACATTTAGACCAGTTTCTGCAGATACTATTGAAGAGCATCATATGCACGCAGAGTATTACCATATGTCTGAAGAGACTGCGGCTTTATTAAACCGCGTGAAAGAGGATGGCGGCCGTATTATTACTGTAGGTACGACATCAACACGTACGTTAGAAACGATTGCGACAGATCATAGTGGTAAGCTTTGCGCAGCTTCTGGCTGGACAGATATTTTTATGTACCCAGGATATGAATTTAAAGCAATTGATGGTTTAATTACAAACTTCCATTTGCCGAAATCAACATTAATTATGCTTGTAAGTGCATTTTCAAATAGAGATAATGTACTTCATGCTTATAATGAAGCAGTAAAAGAAAAATATCGTTTCTTTAGTTTCGGTGATGCGATGTTCGTTGCATCTCACGCTAAAATGAGAAACAAATAAAAGGAGTAAATTATGACAGCAATTCGTTATGAATTTATTAAAACTTGTAAACAAACGGGTGCGCGTTTAGGTCGAGTGCACACGCCACACGGCTCATTTGATACACCGACATTTATGCCAGTTGGTACACTTGCAACAGTTAAAACAATGTCACCAGAAGAATTAAAAGCAATGGATTCTGGCATTATTTTAAGCAATACGTATCATTTATGGCTACGTCCAGGCCACGAAATTATTCGTGAAGCAGGTGGCTTGCATAAGTTTATGAACTGGGATCGTGCAATCTTAACGGATTCAGGTGGATTCCAAGTATTTAGCTTAAGTGATTTCCGACGCATTGAAGAGGAAGGTGTTCATTTCCGCAATCACTTAAATGGCGATAAATTATTCTTATCTCCAGAAAAAGCGATGGAAATCCAAAATGCATTAGGTTCAGATATCATGATGGCATTTGATGAGTGTCCACCGTTCCCTGCTACTTTTGAATACATGAAAAAGTCTGTAGAGCGTACAAGCCGCTGGGCAGAGCGTTGCCTAAAGGCGCATGAACGTCCACAAGATCAAGGTTTATTCGGTATTGTACAGGGCGGGGAGTTTGAAGAGCTTCGTCGTCAAAGTGCGAAAGATCTTGTTTCAATGGACTTCCCTGGCTATGCTATAGGCGGTCTATCTGTTGGTGAACCGAAGGATATTATGAATCGTGTTCTTGAGTTTACAACACCACTTCTTCCTGATGATAAACCACGCTACTTAATGGGTGTAGGTTCTCCTGACTCGTTAATTGATGGTGCGATTCGCGGTGTTGATATGTTTGACTGTGTACTTCCAACTCGTATCGCTCGAAATGGTACATGTATGACAAGTGAAGGCCGCTTAGTTGTGAAAAATGCGAAATTCGCTAGAGACTTCGGGCCGCTTGATCCGAACTGTGATTGCTACACATGTAAAAACTATTCTCGTGCGTACATTCGTCACTTAATGAAATGTGATGAAACGTTCGGAATTCGTTTAACGTCTTATCACAACCTTCATTTTCTGTTAAACTTAATGGAGCAGGTGAGACAAGCTATTCGTGAAGACCGTCTTGGCGATTTCCGCGAAGAGTTCTTTGAACAGTATGGCTTTAATAAACCGAATGCTAAAAACTTCTAATACATAATTTAAAAGGAGGAACACAAGATGAATGCAGGTATGATGAATATCGTTATGATTGTTGCGATGTTTGCGATTTTCTATTTCTTATTAATTCGCCCGCAACAAAAGCGTCAAAAAGCAGTTGCACAAATGCAAAATGAAATCAAAAAAGGTGATGCTATCGTAACAATCGGTGGTTTACACGCTACAATCGAATCAGTGGATGAAACAAAAATTGTTGTTAAATCTGGTGGTGCACACTTAACTTTCGATCGCAATGCGATTCGTGAAGTTGTGAAAAACTAATGATGAAGGCCCTGCATGAAATGTGCAGGGCCTTTTTTTAACTATTTTGTTTTGACATATTTACACCGAAAATACCTCCGAGTGTACTCGCACCCATTAATGCTAATTGGTAGAGTAACTGTGAGTTCGATAAAGTTTGAGAGAAGCCTAAATAGTTAACGAGAAAGACGAGAATAGCGAATGTAAGGCCTGTTGTGAAACCTACTAGCCATCCTTTTCCTTGTGCCTTTTTACCAGCAATAAATCCAGATATAAGCATAGACAGAAGGGCTATTATAAAAATAATAATTACTAATGTCCCTTCATTAATATTCGTAAATTTTAATAAAAGAGCCATGACCATACTTGTAATAGATGCGAGGATTAATAGGGTAATAATACCGAAGCCGATTGCGCTCGATAATTTTTTCGTTCCATCCATTATGCATTCCCCCTTTTTAATACAAGCATATTTTCATTTTGTTTAAGTTAGACTAGTTTCTTTTTTGTAGGGGAGCCTATAAGTAAAAAAAGGGGATGTAGAAATGGAATGGGTATCAATAATCGGACGAACAATGCTTTTGTATATAATCATTTTAATTATTTTTCGTCTTATGGGTAAACGTGAAATTGGAGAATTAAGTGTATTAGATTTAGTTGTATTCATTATGCTAGGTGAAATGGCTGTAGTGGCAATTGAAAATACAGATAAATCACTTTGGCATCAATTAGTTCCAATGACTTTTCTTATGTGTATACAAATCATTTTGTCGGTCATTTCTTTAAAGTTCCAGCGTTTTCGGCATTTAATAGAAGGGGAGCCTGCGATTCTTGTGAATGCAGGTAAAATTGATGAAAAAAAGATGCGGAAGCAGCGATATAACATAGATGATTTATTGATGCAACTACGTGAGCAAGGAATCGGAGATGTGCGTGATGTAGAATACGCTATTTTAGAACCATCTGGAAAGTTATCTGTCTTTCAAAAACAAAAAAGTAAAAAGAGCAAAAATGATACACCAATTTTTACACTCCCACTAATTATTGATGGAGAAATTCAATACAATCATTTGCAAATGATCGAACATACAGATGGGTGGCTCGTTGAGAAACTGAATAACTTAGGTTATAAAGATGTGAAACAGATTTTATATTGTAGTTTTCAAAATGGACAGTTTTTCGTTGATTTGAAAGAAAATTAGAGGCTTACCATTTTGAATGGCAAGCCTGCTTACTTCAAAAATGAAAGTTTCCGAATGATAGGGAGACGACTTAATTCTTCTTTTCGAATGAGTTTGAAAGCAAAGAGGAGGAAAATATAAACGATTGTTGTTAAAGTGATTTCCCATAATGTTTGTACGCCAAGTGAATGAGAGAAAATAATATACTTATGAAGGTAAAAACCGAAGGCGCCTGCAATACCGATGGCAAGTCCTCCAAAAATATAGTCTTTTGCATAAATGGTAAATTTAATTTTCTTTAAAACAGTAGCATAGTGAAGGAATGTTACGGTCACTATATTTGCTGCAATAGCGAGGGCAACTCCCATCATTTGAAACTCTGGCTTTGAAGCTAGTACAAAAATAACGATTAATTTCACGATAGCGCCAATAAATGTGTTCATCATTGCAGCTCTTGCTAAGTTTAAAGCTTGCAACACAGATGTAAGTGGGCTTTGAAAATAATGAAATAAAAAGCAAGGTGCAAGAAGTTGGATGAACGCTGTTGCACTGTCCGATCCATACATAAGCGTTAAGATGGGTGAAGCAAATACATATAAAATAACGACTGACCATCCACCAGTAATTAAGGAAATTCGAAGGGCTTGTTGTAAACGGTGTTCCACTAATTTGTGCTGTCTCTTTGCCATTGCCTCGCTAATTGATGGGACGAGTGCTGTAGAAAGAGCGTATGTAATAAAGGCAGGTAGTGATAGAAGCGGGAAGGCGTAACCGTTCAATATACCGTATTGCTGTGTTGCGACAGAAGCGGCAACCCCGGCAATTGCTAAGCTTTGCATAACAACGATAGGTTCAAAGAAATATGAAACGGAACCGATTAAACGGCTTCCTGTAGTTGGAAGTGCGATATCCATAAGAGAATAAAATGTATTTTTGCTCTCCTTTACCGTAGTGAAAAAACCAGAGCGTATAGATAAATGTTTTTCGCGCTGGAATAAAGTAAGTAAAAATAATAAAGATGCAACTTCGCCAAGAACAGCTGATAGCATAGCACCGGCTGCAGCATATTCTACGCCGTAAGGTAAAAATAACCGAATGCATACAGCGATAATTGTAATGCGGACAACTTGTTCTATGACTTGAGCGTAAGCGCTCGGCTTCATGTTTTGTTTCCCTTGGAAATAACCACGTAAAACGGAAGAAACTGCAATAACGGGGACGACAGGTAAAATAGCCATTAATGGATAGTAAGTTCTTTCATCTGTTAATAATGTTTTTGCTAAAATAGGTGTGAGTAGCATAATACCAATTGTTAAAATGATACTAATAAAGGATGTAACAGCTAGGGAGACGGTTAATATTTTTTTAACTCTTTGTTTGTCGTTCACTGCTTCCGCTTCTGCTACAAATTTTGCAATCGCAACAGGAAGGCCAATTTGTGTTAATGTAATTGCTAAAATGAAGGTGGGGACAGCCATCATATAAAGGCCAACGCCTTCTTCTCCTAAAATACGTGCCATTACAATGCGGTTAATAAATCCAAGGATTTTTGTAATAAAACCGGCTATCATTAAAATAAATGCGCCTTTTAAAAAGCTTTGTCTCGTCATACTCTTCTCCTACCTTCTCAAAATCAATGGAATGATTTACAATAATTTATATGCACGTATGAGACAAGAATGACAAGCATTTAAGAGAGTGAAGTATGAATGGTACTCTTGAAAGAAGTTATTACTGTCCATTAGAGCGGGATTAAAAGCGACTTTTCGTGCTGAAATAAGAAGGAGATGTTATATATGTTGGATAAAGAGGCTTTGGTAGAATCATACCGCGGACAGTTACAAGTCGTTTTAGAAAGTAAAGTAGAAGAGTTTCAGTTGTTCGGTTACGACCGAGTGACAGATAATGATATTTGGAAGTTTCTCAAGGCGAAAAAGTGGAAAAAGATAGATAGTGATGTTAGGTTATATGAATTAGTAAATGATGTATTAAGAGTAAGTACTAATGAATATATGAATTATTTAACTGTTGAAGCATATCAAGCGCCACTTTGGTCGTTTGATGAATATGAAAATAAATAACCGGCTGTAATTGGTTTGTTCTTCCTTTTGCAGTATAATGATAGGTATTGATAAAGAGGAATTAATTATGTCTAAGATTATATATAAAGGAGGTAGTGAAGAGGGAAAATAAATAATGAATAGTGTAGGTATTGTGAAAAGCTTACCGACACAGCTAGTGATGAACTAGCGGAAATACATGTATTTTATAGAAAGTAAGTCTACTAACTAGGCGTATGCACACGTGCGAAAATGAATCGTAAGAGATTTATTGAAAGTGTTAGTAGCAGAAAGAGGGTACATATGGCAAAGCGTGGTACAAGAATTGCCGCCTTTTTCCTCATCGTTTTATTAATCGGTGGCGTAATTGGTGCGGCAGGAAAAGACATAGCAAAAGGAATTAGTCTAGGACTAGACCTTCGCGGTGGTTTTGAAATTCTGTATGAAGTAAAACCAGCCAAAAAAGGTGATAAAATTGACCGAGAGGCACTTGTAAGTACAGTAGGTGCTCTTGAAAATCGTGTCAATGCACTCGGTGTAAGTGAGCCGAACATTCAAATCGAAGGACAGGATCGAATTCGTGTGCAGCTTGCTGGTGTACAAGATCAGCAAAAAGCACGTGAAATGTTATCAACGCAAGCGAAATTAACATTCCGTGATGTAGATGACAACCTTCTTATGGATGGAGCGGATTTAAAAGGCGGCGGAGCGAAGCAAACATTTGATGATAAAGGTCGTCCAAGTGTTGGACTTACGTTAAAAAGCGCTGAAAAATTCCGTGAAGTAACAGAGAAGATTTCAAAAATGCCACCACCAACGAATTTAATGGTAATTTGGCTTGATTTTGAAGAAGGAAAAGATTCGTATAAAGCAGAATCTGCAAAACCGAATCCAAAGTTTTTATCAGCGGCAACAGTAGAACAAGTATTTAATCAAGCTGAAGTATCTATCGTAGGTGGAAACTTTACAGTTGAAAGTGCGAAAGAACTGTCATCTTTATTAAATGCAGGTGCACTTCCTGTTGATTTAAAAGAAATGTATTCAACATCTGTTGGAGCAAAATTTGGTCAACAAGCATTAGAGCAAACGATTTTCGCTAGTGCAATCGGTATTGCTATTATCTTCTTATTCATGCTTGTATTCTACCGTTTACCAGGGCTTGTAGCGGTTATTATGTTAGGTTTATACATTTTCGTTACATTACTTGTCTTTAACTGGATGCATGCGGTTCTCACGTTGCCAGGTATTGCGGCATTAGTGCTCGGGGTAGGTATCGCAGTAGATGCGAATATTATTACGTACGAGAGGTTAAAGGAAGAGCTGAAAATTGGTAAGTCAATGATGTCAGCATTTCGTGCTGGTAACCATCGTTCATTAGCAACAATTTTAGATGCGAACATTACAACGATTGCAGCAGCGGGTGTATTATTTGCTTACGGTAATAGCTCTGTAAAAGGTTTCGCAACAAGTTTAATTGTTAGTATTTTAGTCGGTTTCATTACGAACGTATTCGGTACTCGTTTCTTACTAGGTTTACTTGTAAAGAGCCGTTACTTCGA
This sequence comes from Bacillus sp. RC242, assembly GCF_044908245.1. NCBI lineage: Bacteria > Bacillati > Bacillota > Bacilli > Caryophanales > Bacillaceae > Bacillus > Bacillus sp. RC242. The sequence goes on along the minus strand of NZ_JBIYCZ010000001.1, from coordinate 585,532 downwards.
TAAAAAACAATCTTACTTTGGTGTTAAGGAAAAGGATATTATTCCATTAACAAAAGGTGTAGTACATCCGCCAACGAGATTTGATCGTATTAACTTCGTAAATATCGGTCATAAATTCTTCTTATTCTCAATTGTAGTCGTAATTGCTGGGGCAATTATATTACCGATTTTCAAAATGAATCTTGGTATTGACTTTGCAAGTGGGACACGTATCGACTTGCAATCAAAACAAGCAGTTACTGTGTCTGATGTTCATAAAGATTTTAAAGAATTGAACATCGATGTGAAGGAAGAAAATATTGTACCGACTGGAGATGACAATAAAGGTTTCGCAGTTCGTACATTAGGTGTTCTATCAAAAGATGAAATTGCGAAAACAAAAACATTCTTCCACGATAAATACGGTACAGATCCGAATGTAAGTACAGTTTCACCGACAATCGGTAAAGAGATTGCACGAAATGCATTTATCGCAGTATTAATTGCTTCTGCAGTAATCGTTTTATACGTAAGTATTCGTTTCCGTCTTACGTACGCAGTATCTGCAGTAATCGCATTATTACATGATGCGTTCGTTATGATTGTTGTGTTTAGTCTTTTCCAGATAGAGGTAGACTTAACGTTTATCGCTGCGGTATTAACGATTATTGGTTACTCTATCAATGACTCAATCGTTACGTTTGATAGAAACCGTGAGTTATACAAACAGAAAAAACGAGTTCGCGACATAAAAGACCTAGAAGAAATCGTAAACTCAAGTATTCGCCAAACAATTGGTCGTTCAATTAATACTGTTTTAACAGTGTTGTTCCCAGTAATTGCACTACTTATTTTCGGTAGTGAATCACTGCGTAACTTCTCACTTGCGTTATTAATTGGATTAGTTGTAGGTACGTACTCTTCTATTTTCGTTGCTTCTCAAATTTGGTTAATGCTTGAAAACCGTCGTTTGAAAAGGGGAAAAAACAAGAAGAAGGTTGAGAAAGAAGAACCTGAACCGCAAGTATAAAAAAGATGATGTCTCATTATGAGGCATCTCTTTTTTCGTTTGTGGATACAATAAGATAGCAACTTTTGAAAGAATGAAATGGAATAAAGTGGTGATGTTATCGCTGATTTTGTTAAAATAAAGTGAAACTTTAATAAGTGGGGGGTTTTGTTCATCCCCACTTATTATTAGCCCTCACCAATCGGGCTTTTACGGGCAGTTGATCTCCCACCTAACTTCCTTGTATTTGCCGGATTTTGAGGTGGGGCGCAAATAGCGGGATAAAAAGATAGGTTAAGAAAAGAAGGGATTTCAATTATGGAAAAAGATGAACGTTTTAAACAGGCCGAGTTTGGTGCTATTGTCGGAATCGTTGGTAATATTATATTAGCGATTGTAAAAGCGGTAATTGGTTATATTGGAAACAGTAAGGCACTTTTAGCGGATGCAGTGCATTCTGGATCAGATGTAATTGGCTCGTTAGCTGTACTTTTTGGATTACGAGCGGCAAAGCAACCGCCTGATGAAGATCATCCGTATGGTCATGGTAAAGCGGAATCGATTTCAGCGATTATTGTTGCGGTATTATTATTTATTGTTGGAATAGAGATAGCGATTTCGTCTATAAAAGCTTTTTCACAAGATTTGGAACCACCAAAAGGAATTACGATTTTTGCAGTTATTCTTTCGATTGTAGTGAAAGAAGGGATGTTTCAGTATAAATATCGATTAGGGAAGAGGATAAATAGTGCTGCAATTATTGCAAATGCATATGAACATCGTTCGGATGTGTTTTCTTCAATTGCAGCTTTAATCGGCATTTGTGCAGCTATTATCGGCGGTAAGTTAGGTATAGATTGGCTTGTATATGCCGATCCAATTGCGGGATTATTTGTTTCAATTCTCGTTGCTAAGATGGCGTGGAGTATTGGAGCAGAAGCTATTCATGCAACGCTCGATCATGTTCTGCATGAAGAAGATGTTGTTCCGCTTAGGGAGGCAGTTTTTCAAGTGGAAGGTGTGAAAAAAATCGGCTCTTTATATGCAAGAGAACATGGCCACTATGTTATTGTCGATATTAAAGTATCTGTAGATCCATATATCACTGTAGAAGAAGGTCACCGCATCGGAAAACATGTAAAAGAAAAACTTATGAAACAAGATAACGTACAAAACGTTTTTGTACATATTAATCCGTATTCTCCAAATTAAACATAACAGATATTTAATTATATAGATATCTAATCGTAGTTTGCATTATATTGTCACCCCTTAATCTGTCTTGTATAATGGATAGGTTAAGGGGTGATTTCGTGTTACAACCGAAGACGCGTTGGAAAGAAAAAGAATATAATGAGGAACTAGTGAGTGAATTAGCAAATAAATTGCAACTATCACCTCTTGTGACTTCATTATTTCTTGGCAGAGGCTTAAATACAGAAGATAAGATTGTAGACTTTTTAAATACAGCAGATCAAGAATTTCATGATCCATTTTTACTTGAAGGAATGGATCGGACTGTAGAACGTGTGAAAAAAGCTATTGAAAATGGAGAACAAATATTAATATTTGGCGATTACGATGCGGACGGAGTAAGTAGTACGACTGTGTTATATCTTGCTCTCAAAGAATTAGGTGCAGAAGTAGAGTTTTATATTCCAAATCGTTTTACTGAAGGCTATGGGCCAAATGAAGAAGCGTTTCGTTGGGCGCACAGTGCAGGGTTCTCACTAATTATTACTGTCGATACTGGTATCGCAGCGGTACATGAAGCGAAGGTAGCGAAGGAACTTGGAATAGATCTTATTATTACAGATCATCATGAGCCACCACCAGAATTACCAGAGGCACTTGCGATTATTCATCCGAAATTAGAAGGCGGTGTTTATCCGTTTCATTATTTAGCGGGTGTTGGTGTTGCATTTAAAGTTGCACATGCACTTTTGGGTCGTGTACCAGAGCATTTGTTGGAAATTGCAGTAATCGGTACGGTAGCCGATTTAGTATCGCTTCACGGTGAAAATAGATTATTAGTACAGCGTGGACTGAAGCATATGCGAATGACTCGAAATATCGGTTTAAAGGCGTTATTTAAAGTCGCTAACGTTTCGCAAAGCGAAATTACAGAAGAAAGCATCGGATTCTCACTCGCACCTCGTATTAATGCGGTTGGTCGTTTGGAAGATGCAACACCTGCTGTACACCTTTTATTATCAGAAGATCCAGAGGAAGCGAAAGAGCTAGCTGAAGAAATTGATGAGCTGAACAAACTTCGAAAAGATATTGTAAAGCAAATTACTGAAGAAGCTATCGCTGAAGTCGAAAATAATTTCCCGCCAGAAGAAAATAAAGTATTAGTCCTTGCAAAAGAAGGTTGGAATCCAGGGGTAATTGGAATTGTCGCTTCTAAGTTAGTTGAACGTTTTTATCGTCCGACGATTGTATTAAGCATTGATCCTCATAAAGAAACAGCAAAGGGATCGGCTCGTAGTATTGCAGGATTTGATTTGTTTGCAAACCTTTCAGATTGCCGTGAATTGTTACCGCATTTCGGAGGTCATCCGATGGCAGCGGGAATGACGCTTAATATGAATGATGTGGATGAATTAAGACGCAGGTTAAATGAGCAAGCTGATGTAATTTTAACAGCAGAAGATTTTATTCCGATTACAGCAGTGGATGCATTTTGTAAAGTAGAGGATGTAACGCTTGCCGCGATTGAGGATATGCAAAAGTTAGCGCCATTTGGCGTAGGAAATCCGAAACCGCGTATTGCGGTGAAAGATGCCGACTTAGAAAGTATCCGTGCAATTGGATCTGATGGTTCGCATTTGAAAATGGCTCTTCGTGATGGACAAGCAACACTGGACACGATTGGATTTGGATTTGGTACTTATGCGAAAGAAATCTCTCCAGTTGCGAAGGTTTCTGTAGTAGGAGAAGTGTCCATTAATGAATGGAATAACTTTAAAAAGCCGCAATTAATGGTGCAAGATATTGCTGTAGAGGCATGGCAATTATTTGACTGGCGTAGTATGCGTAATGTAGAAGCAAATTTAGCAGAACTTCCGAAAGAAAAAATAACAATGGTGTATTTTTCTGAAGAGGTATTGAATAAATTTTCTTTAGAAGGCTATAAAGAACAGCTCGTGCATGCATCAGAGGTAGCTCATTTTGATGATCAATACATTGTGCTACTTGATTTGCCGAAAGGAACAGATGAATTAGGTGATGTATTTAAGGCTGGATTCCCAGCTCGAATTTACACGCTATTTTATCAAGAGAATAATCATTTATTTAGTACGGTCCCAACGAGGGAACATTTTAAATGGTACTATTCTTTCTTAAGCCAAAAAACACCATTTTCTTTAAGGCAATATGGGGAACAACTGTGTCGTCATAAAGGTTGGTCAAAAGATACAGTAAATTTCATGACACAGGTGTTTTTTGAGTTAGAATTTGTTACAATAAAAGACGGTGTCATTTTTATGGCAGACAAAAAACAAAAGCGTGATTTAATTGAATCGAACACATATCGTGAGAAAATGAACCACTTACAATTAGAGAAAGAATTGGTTTATAGCACATATCAGCAACTATATACATGGTTTGAAACGATTCGTGATCATAAATAAGTAGAACAGTTAGGGTAAAGGATTTGTATTTACAAACCTTTTATATCTGAGGAGGATTCAGAAATATGGATTTCAAGCAACATATCGCAATTGTACCAGATTATCCGAAAGAAGGTATTGTGTTTAAAGACATTACACCTTTAATGAACGACGGAAAAGCATATAAAGCAGCAACAGATGCAATCGTTGAGTATGCAAATAAAAGAGACATTGATGTTGTAGTAGGACCAGAAGCGCGTGGTTTTATTATTGGTTGCCCAGTTTCTTATGCATTAGAAGTAGGTTTCGCACCAGTTCGTAAATTAGGAAAATTACCACGTGAAGTAATTACAGTTGACTACGGTAAAGAATATGGAACGGATGTTTTAACAATCCATAAAGATGCAATTAAGCCAGGCCAACGTGTATTAATTACAGATGACTTATTAGCTACAGGTGGAACAATCGAAGCGACAATTAAACTAGTTGAAGAACTTGGTGGAGTTGTAGCAGGAATTGCATTTTTAGTAGAGCTTACTTACTTAGATGGTCGTAAAATGTTAGATGGTTACGATGTATTAGTATTAGAAAAATACTAATCATTATATAGGTGAAACTACGGTGATAAAAAAGTACCCGTGAATCTCTTGGAGAGGAGCGGGTACTTTTGTATAATTGCACAAAAAAACATGGTGAAATGTCAGTAAAATCTTTTCCTTTTCACAATTCACAATCATTGGGTTATAATGATAGAATATAATTTATTCTATTCAATAAAGATAAAGTCAATTTTCAATAAAAGGTGATTCGATGGCAAATGAGCAAGTACTAACAGCTGAACAGGTACTCGAGAAAGCAAGTCAATATTTAGCGGATGGAGATATTGAGCTAGTGGCACGTGCCTATGAATATGCGCGTGATGCACATAGCGAACAATATAGAAAATCGGGTGAACCATATATTATTCACCCAATTCAAGTTGCAGGTATTTTAGTTGATTTACACATGGATCCGGCTACAGTATCGGCAGGTTTCTTACATGATGTAGTGGAAGATACAGAAATTACATTAGAAGACATTGAACGGGAATTTAATAAAGAAATCGCTATGCTTGTCGATGGTGTTACAAAGCTTGGAAAGATTAAATATAAATCCCATGAGCAGCAACAAGCAGAAAACCATCGCAAAATGTTTATTGCAATGGCTCAAGATATTCGAGTTATTTTAATTAAACTAGCTGATCGTCTTCATAACATGCGTACATTGAAACATTTGCCTCAAGAGAAGCAGCGTCGCATTGCGAATGAAACGTTAGAAATCTTTGCACCTTTAGCACATAGACTCGGAATTAGTACTATTAAATGGGAGTTAGAGGATACGTCACTCCGCTATTTAAACCCACAGCAATATTATCGTATTGTAAATTTAATGAAGCGTAAACGTGCAGAGCGTGAAGAATATTTAGATGAAGTAATGACTGGTATTCGTGAGAAATTAAAAGAAGTTTCAATTCAACCTGAGATTTCTGGAAGACCAAAACATATTTACAGTATTTATCGTAAAATGGCATTGCAAAATAAACAATTCAATGAAATTTACGATTTACTAGCTGTACGTGTCGTTGTGAATAGTATTAAAGATTGCTATGCGGTGCTTGGAATTATTCATACGTGCTGGAAACCAATGCCAGGTCGTTTTAAAGATTATATTGCAATGCCGAAAGCAAATTTATATCAATCTCTTCATACGACTGTAATTGGACCAAAAGGTGATCCGCTAGAAGTGCAAATTCGTACGAAAGAAATGCATGAGATTGCAGAATTCGGAATCGCGGCACACTGGGCGTATAAAGAAGGAAAAACAGCAGAAACAACTGGTACATTAGAGAAGAAACTAACTTGGTTCCGTCAAATATTAGAATGGCAAAATGAAGCTTCTAATGCAGAAGAGTTTATGGAATCATTAAAAATTGATTTGTTCTCTGACATGGTATTCGTCTTCACACCGAAAGGCGATGTAATGGAATTACCACTTGGATCTGTTCCAATTGACTTTTCGTATCGTGTCCATTCAGAGATTGGGAATAAAACAATTGGTGCAAAAGTAAATGGGAAAATGGTGACCCTTGATTATAAATTAAAAACGGGTGACATCATTGAAATTTTAACATCGAAACATTCTTATGGCCCAAGTCAAGATTGGGTAAAGCTTGCTCAAACATCTCATGCGAAAAATAAAATACGTCAATTCTTTAAGAAACAACGTAGAGATGAAAATATTGAAAAAGGCCGTGAGCTTGTTGAAAAAGAAGTGCGTGGCTTAGAGTATGAGATGAAAGAAGTATTAGCGCTTGATAATTTAAAACGTGTCGCTGAGAAGTTTAACTTTGCAAATGAAGAAGATATGTTTGCAGCAGTTGGATATAACGGAATTACAGCAGCGCAAATTGTTACGCGACTAACGGACAAGTTCCGTAAACAACGTGAAGAAGAAGACATCGTTGAAGTTAAAGAAGTTCGTAAACCGATGAAAATTCGAAAATGGGATTCTGGTGTAAAGGTAAGTGGTGCAGATAATTTGTTAATTCGTTTATCAAAATGCTGTAACCCAGTTCCAGGTGATGATATCGTTGGTTATATTACGAAAGGTCGAGGCGTATCAATTCACCGTTGCGATTGCGTCAATGTGCATACAGAAGAAGCGGTGGAGCGTTTACTAGAAGTAGATTGGGAAGGTAGTCCTGAAAAAGAAATTGAGTACAATGTTGATATTGAAATTTCAGGCTATGATCGTCGTGGTTTATTGAATGAAGTATTACAAGCTGTTACAGAAACGAAGACGTATATCTCAGCTGTTTCTGGTAGAAGTGATCGTAATAAGATGGCAACGATTAACATGTCGATTTCTATTCGAAACTTACAACACTTGAAAAAAGTAGTAGAGCGCATTAAACGTGTTCCGGAAATTTATGCCGTACGACGCATGATGCATTAATAGGGAGTGTAGAAAAGATGAGAGTTGTTTTACAACGATCAAAGGAAGCGTCTGTCACAGTAGATGGCGAGATTGTAGGACAAATTCCATTCGGTTTAACATTACTAGTTGGCATTACGCATGAAGATACAGAAAAAGATGCAACTTATATCGCAGAAAAAATTGCAAACCTACGTATTTTTGAAGATGAGAGCGGAAAGATGAACCACTCTGTACTTGATATGAAGGGACAAGTTCTATCTATTTCGCAATTTACATTATACGGAGATTGCCGCAAGGGAAGACGTCCAAACTTTATGGATGCTGCGAAACCTGATTATGCAGAACATTTATATGATTTCTTTAATGAAGAAGTTCGTAAACAAGGACTGCATGTGGAGACAGGACAGTTCGGAGCAATGATGGACGTTTCTTTAATCAATGATGGTCCGGTGACCTTAATTGTGGATAGTAAATAGTGTTGCTTAAGAAGAGGGGATTATATAATCCTCTCTTTTTTATACATTGTTGTATGTTTTGTTCATTTATCCCGCTATTTGTGGGAGATCCACTGCTCGTAAAAGCCTGATTAGTGAGGGCTAATAATGAGTGGCGATGGACAAAACCCCTATTCATTAAAGTTTCACTTTATTTGGAATCAATAGCTGTTTTCAGTTATGTATAACTCTTTCATCAATATGGAACAATAACAAGTAAAACATCCATATTGAATGTGAGGGATATACGTATGCGTATGAATGAAAAAGGGCATTCTGTTACAAATGGTGCAAATCAACTGTTTAACGTGAATTTTCATGATTTTATTTCAAAAGAGCAAAACAATACTTCAATGGAGCTTGCTTCAGAGTTCGGAATTTCACTGCAAGATGTAAAGCGCCTAAAGAAGCAAATTGAGCGCTCTTAGAGCACTTGACAATCCTACTCAACAAACGTATAGTAATTTTATATTTACATATGAATATAGCCGTTGATAGAGGAGAGTAAATGAGATACACATGGAAAGAGAAGAAATGTCCTAGGCTGAAAACATTTCTACATGATGACTGATTGAATGACACTCTGTAGGTTTCAACTTGAAAGGCTTATACGCTTAGTAGAGATGAACGCAAATTTAAGCGTTATTAAAAAAGTGGAAGCATACGTGCTTCAATTAGGGTGGCACCACGGGTATAATACTCTCGTCCCTACTGTTCAAACAGTAGAGGCGGGAGTTTTTTTATTTTTATTAAGATTAAAACAATTTGAGGAGGAACTGAATATGTCTATTCAAATCCCACGCGGAACGCAAGATATTCTTCCAGGTAGTGTTGAGTTATGGCAGTATATCGAAGGGCAAGCGCGCGACATTTGCCGTCGTTACAATTATAAAGAAATTCGTACACCAATTTTTGAGCACACAGAGCTATTTTTACGTGGTGTTGGTGATACGACAGATATCGTACAAAAAGAAATGTATTCATTCCAAGACCGTGGAGAGCGTAGTTTAACATTACGTCCAGAAGGTACTGCACCTGTTGTACGTTCTTACGTTGAGAACAAAATGTTCGGTGATGCAACACAACCAACAAAATTATACTATATCGGCCAAATGTTCCGTTATGAAAGACCACAAGCAGGTCGCTATCGTCAATTCGTACAATTCGGTATTGAAGCAATTGGTAGTAACGACCCAGCAATTGATGCAGAAGTAATTGCACTTGCTGTAGAGTTTTACCGCGGTATGGGCTTAAAAAATATTAAAGTTGTATTAAATAGCTTAGGTGATGCAGCGAGTCGTCAAGCACACCGTGATGCGTTAATTGCTCACTTTGAGCCGCGCATCGGAGAATTCTGTTCTGATTGCCAATCTCGCTTAGAAAAAAACCCTCTTCGTATTTTAGACTGTAAGAAGGACCGTAATCATGAATTAATGAGCACGGCACCATCTATTACAGAATACTTAAACGAAGATTCAGCAGTATACTACGACAAAGTACAAGAACTACTAACGATGATGGATGTTCCATTTGAGAAAGATCCGAATTTAGTACGTGGTTTAGACTACTACCAACACACTGTTTTTGAAATTATGAGTGAGGCAGAAGGTTTCGGTGCTATCACAACATTAAGTGGCGGTGGCCGTTATAACGGACTTGTACAAGAAATCGGTGGACCGGAAATGCCAGGTATCGGTTTTGCGATGAGTATTGAGCGTTTAATTATGGCACTGAAGGCTGAAAATATTGAGTTACCAATTGAACATAGTATTGATTGTTACGTTGTAGCACTTGGTGAAAAAGCGAAAGACCGTGCTGCAAAAGTTACGTTCGATCTTCGTAAAGCTGGATTATCAGTTGAAAAAGATTATTTAGATCGCAAAATGAAAGCACAATTTAAATCTGCAGATCGTTTAAATGCGAAATACGTAGCTGTATTAGGGGAAGATGAGCTAGATAAAGGCATCATTAACTTAAAAGATATGGCAACAGGCGGACAAGAAGAAGTAGCGTTAGATGTATTTGCTTCATATGTAGCAGAGAAATTAATATAGGGGGAACTTAAAGTGGCTGAAAGAACACATGCATGCGGGAAAGTAACAGTAGAAGCGGTTGGACAAACAGTTCAATTAAAAGGTTGGGTACAAAAACGCCGTGATTTAGGTGGATTAATCTTTATCGACTTACGTGACCGTACAGGTATCGTACAAGTTGTATTTAATCCTGAAACATCAAAAGAAGCGTTAGAAGTAGCAGAAACGATTCGTAGCGAATACGTATTACACGTAGAAGGTACAGTTGTTGAACGTGGTGAAGGCGCAATTAATGATAATATGGCAACTGGTCGTATTGAAGTACAAGCATCGAAAGTAAATGTATTAAACGCAGCGAAAACAACGCCAATCATTATTGCTGATGATACAGATGCATCAGAAGATGTGCGTTTAAAATATCGTTACTTAGACTTACGTCGTCCTGCAATGTTCAACACATTCAAAATGCGTCATGACGTAACGAAAACAATTCGTAACTTCTTAGATACAGAAGAGTTCTTAGAAGTTGAAACACCAATTTTAACGAAGAGCACGCCAGAAGGAGCTCGCGACTATTTAGTACCAAGCCGTGTGCATGATGGTGAATTTTATGCATTACCTCAATCTCCGCAGCTATTTAAACAGCTTCTTATGGTCGGTGGATTTGAACGTTACTATCAAGTAGCACGTTGTTTCCGTGACGAAGATTTACGTGCGGACCGTCAACCGGAATTCACGCAAATTGATATCGAGGCATCATTCTTAACGCAAGATGAAATTTTAGAAATGATGGAGCGTATGATGACGAAAGTCATGAAGGATGCAAAAGGTGTAGAAGTTAGTGCACCATTCCCTCGTATGAAATATGCTGATGCAATGGCTCGCTTTGGTTCTGATAAGCCGGATACACGCTTTGAAATGGAACTAAAAGACCTATCTGAATTTGCAGTAGGTTGTGGATTTAAAGTATTTACAAGTGCTGTAGAAAACGGCGGACAAGTAAAAGCGATTAACGCAAAAGGTGCAGCGAGCAAATACTCTCGTAAAGACATCGATGCATTAACTGAATTCGCCAAAGTATACGGTGCAAAAGGTCTAGCTTGGCTTAAAGTTGAAGAAGACGGCTTAAAAGGACCGATTGCGAAATTCTTCGGTGAAGAAGATGCAAACGTGTTAATGAGTACATTAGAAGCGGATGCTGGTGACTTATTACTATTCGTAGCAGATAAGAAAAGCGTTGTTGCAGATAGCTTAGGTGCACTTCGTTTACGTTTAGGTAAAGAGCTTGAGTTAATTGACGAAAGTAAATTTAACTTCCTATGGGTAACTGATTGGCCACTTCTTGAGTACGATGAAGATGCAGATCGTTACTTCGCAGCTCACCACCCATTCACAATGCCATTCCGTGAAGACGTTGAGTTATTAGAAACAGCACCAGAAAAAGCACGTGCACAAGCATATGACCTTGTATTAAACGGTTATGAGCTTGGTGGTGGATCACTTCGTATTTACGAGCGTGACGTACAAGAAAAAATGTTCAAAGCACTTGGATTCTCACAAGAAGAAGCACAAGAACAATTCGGATTCTTATTAGAAGCATTCGAATACGGTACACCACCACACGGCGGAATCGCATTAGGTTTAGACCGTCTTGTTATGTTACTTGCAGGTCGTACGAACCTTCGTGATACAATTGCATTCCCGAAAACAGCAAGCGCAAGCTGCTTATTAACAGAAGCGCCAAGCCCAGTTGCAGAAGCTCAGCTTGAAGAGCTAAGCTTAAAATTGAGCTTGAAAGAAGAGAAGTAAGAATAGAGTCTAGATGGTTATACTAACCCCATCTAGGCTTTTTTTATAGAGGTTGTTTAAAAAGTCCGGTTCAGATAACCGTCGCATCTCATCGTTGCTTATGCTAGTCCGGTGCTCGAGTAGTAAAGCTACACTGTGCTCCTCCTAGCATAAGTGCCTCGATCTGCTCGGTTCTCTAAATCCTCCTTTTTAAACGTATATTGAAGAGGTTGTTTAAAAAGTCCGGTTCAGATAACCGTCGCATCTCATCGTTGCTTATGCTAGTCCGGTGCTCGAGTAGTAAAGCTACACTGTGCTTCTCCTAGCATAAGTGCCTCGATCTGCTCGGCCATCTGAATCCTCCTTTGTAAACTTGCATTTAGGAAGAAGTAAAAGCCCGGTTTACACTATGTTTTCATTTTTAAAATATGTATTTTTAAGGATTCTATAACTTTTTCTATACAAATAGTCGGAAAAACGCTAGAATACATGGTAGACCATTTTTGTAATAGGAGTGTAGAGCTGAATGTTACATCAATTTTCACGTAATGAATTAGCCTTTGGAAAAGAAGGCCTTGAAATATTAAAAAATAGTACAGTCGGTATTTTAGGTATTGGCGGTGTAGGATCATTTTCGGCAGAAGCGTTAGCACGTTCTGGCGTAGGACGTCTTGTATTAGTTGACAAAGATGTTGTAGATATTACAAACGTAAACCGTCAAATTCACGCGTTAGTATCTACTGTAGGACGTTCAAAAGTAGAATTAATGAAAGAGCGTATTGTAGATATTAATCCAGAGTGTGAAGTAATTGGACTAGAGATGTTTTATACAGATGAAACATATGAAGAGTTCTTTAAACACGGTTTAGATTTCGTAGTAGATGCATCTGATACGATTACGTTCAAAATTCATTTAATTAAACAATGTTTACGTCGTAAAATCAAAATTATCTCATGTATGGGTGCGGCAAATAAAATGGACCCAACTCGTTTCCGTATTGCGGACATTTCTAAAACGCATACAGATCCAATTGCGAAAGTAATTCGTACGAAGCTTCGTAAAGATGGTATTAAAAAAGGTGTAAAAGTTGTCTTCTCTGACGAAAACCCAATCGTAATTCGTGAAGAAGTACGTAAAGAAATCGTACCAGACGAAAATGCAAAAATTCGTAAAGCGAAATTACCACCTTCTTCAAATGCGTTCGTACCATCTGTGGCTGGTTTAATTATGGCAAGTCACGTTGTACGTGAGCGTATTAAAAACGTAGAAGTGAAGCGTGTAGGGCAAGAATAAAAAGGAAGCATATATCGTTTAGGATATATGCTTTTTGTATGTTTTAAAGAAATATCGATGTCGAATCGTTAATATAATTACATTTACTGTGGTGCTTTTTTACTAAGGGAAAATAAACAGGGATGTCACTTAGTTGAAAAAGTGGCATCCCTGTTTTTAGTTTTCTGCAGAATATATAATATCTAAATTTCCATTTTGATCGGTTTTGAAAATCGGAGCAATTTGCTCTTCTTGTTCTTCGACCGAAACAAGTTTTCGAGCACGATCCATAATTCTAACAAGCATTGCATAATCTTCTTCGATTGCTTGTTGTTTTTTTGTGAGAACAGCTAATTTTGCTTCAAGTTCATTATTCATTTTTTGCAGGGAAGTGAGCTGATCTTGTAATACGTCATTTTCAGTTTGTAACTTTGCGAGTGAAGGGTTATTGTGCTCCAAGTTTTGCAAAAATGAGATGACATTTTGCATTGTAAGACCTTGTTTATTTGGGACAATATCTTCTGAAAACTCGGCATCGATTACGAGCTGCCGAGTTTGTGTGAACTGCTCTTTTTCTATTTTAGCTTCCGAACGCTTTAATTCTTTACGTTGTTTTTTTGCGATTTGCACCGCATCTTCATAATATGGTCTTACTTCAGCATTCCATCTAAAGCCACAAGCTGCTGAAGTTCGGTTTAATGTATCACCGACTTCATCGAATGCTTTTATTTGTGTACTTCCGCTGCGAATATGTCGTAAAACAGTTTCTGCTAAAAGGAGATCGTCTTCTTTTGTCCATGCATCTTGACGTGTTTTCATAAGCGAACCCTCCGTAATGGTGACGTTTTCGCTTATATTACCCTTTATTCTTCGTTTTATGCGAACTTTGTAATCTTTCATAAACAGTAGAAAGTGCTTGTTCAAATTTTCCTGTCGTTTTCGGTTTATAATATTGCTTGTTTTTAATTTTATCAGGTAAGTATTGTTGTTGTACCCAACCGTTTGGGTGATCGTGTGGATATAAGTATCCGATGCCTCTTCCTAACGATTCGGCTCCTTTATAATGACTATCTTTTAAATGACTTGGAATATCGCCTGTTTGGCCATTACGTAAATCGTGTAGTGCGGCATCGAGTGCTTTATAGGCCGAGTTTGATTTCGGTGATAGACAAAGTTCAATAACAGCATTTGCAAGTGGTATGCGTGCCTCTGGGAAGCCGACCCGTTCAGCTGATTCAATCGCTGCAAGTGTACGTTGTCCAGCTTGTGGGCTAGCAAGTCCGATATCCTCATATGCCATAATAAGCAGACGTCTACCGATGCTTTGTAAGTCACCAGCTTCAATAAGACGTGCTAAATAATGAAGCGCGGCGTTCACATCACTTCCGCGTACTGATTTTTGAAAAGCAGATAAAACGTCATAGTGAGCATCGCCACCTTTGTCGTGAACAAAACTCTTTTTCTGTAAGCATTCTTCCGCGATTTCAAGTGTAATTTCCGCGGCTTTGTCGTCAGTTGTAAAGCTAGATAAAACAGCTAGTTCAAGTGCATTATAAGCTGAGCGCATATCTCCGCCTGACGCATTTGCAAAGTGATGTAATGCTTCATCCGTAACAGTTACATCATATTCCCCAAGCCCTTTTTCTTTATCTTCAAGCGCTCGTTTTAAGCCAATTAAAATATCATCTTCTGTTAATGCGTGTAATTCGAAGATTTGACAACGACTTCGAATAGCAGAATTAATAGCATGGAACGGATTGCTTGTCGTTGCACCAATTAAAGTAAGAAGTCCGCTTTCTAAATGGGGTAATAGAAAGTCTTGCTTCGCTTTATCTAGCCTATGAACTTCATCCAAAATTAAAACGAGGTGCCGATGCATCTTCGCTTCTTGTACGACAACTTCCATATCTTTTTTATTATGAGTAACAGCGTTTAAGAGGCGAAACAGGGTTCCAGTACTTCCTGCAATTGCGCTAGCGATTGATGTTTTTCCTGTGCCTGGAGGACCGTATAAAATCATTGATTGAAAATGATTTGCTTGGACCATACGCCATAAAATCTTGCCTTCACCAACTAAGTGCTGTTGTCCGATAATTTCTTGAATATTTGTAGGGCGCATTCGATGTGCGAGTGGTTGTTTCATTTGACCCTCTCCCTTAATGTATAATCTCATTCTATCGTATCATTTTTTTTGATGAAATTTGAAATAGGATGCTGTTTTGTGGGGAAAACGAATACGAATATTCCTATTTTTCTTTCAATTGTAATAATTTCCGAGTTTTTCAATGTGATTTTATGTTATCATTTTGATACACAAGTTGAAATTTCTTATAATACTATATTATGCTATAATTTCATAGGATTTTAAATTGTGTTCTTTTATAAAGTGAAACTTTAATTAGTGGGGGTTTTGTTCATCCCCCACCTAACTTCTTTGCTCCAGCCGAATTGTGAGGTGGGAGTTTTACTGCCCGCAAATAGCGGGATAAATAAGATATAACCAATAGAAGTGAAAATTTGAAAAGAGGTGCAAAATAGATGAAGATTTCAACAAAAGGCCGCTACGGCTTAACAATTATGATCGACCTTGCAAAAAAGTTTGGTGAAGGCCCAATTTCATTAAAATCAATTGCACAGGCACATGACCTATCTGAGCATTACTTAGAGCAATTAATTTCACCACTTCGTAACGCTCGTCTTGTAAAGAGTACGCGCGGGGCATATGGCGGATATGTATTATCTGATCAGCCAGTCAACATTACAGCTGGAGATGTAATCCGTGTACTAGAGGGTCCAATTAGTGTTGTAGAAATGATAGAAGAAGAAGAACCAGCACAACGCCAATTATGGATGCGTGTTCGTGATGCGGTGCAAGAAGTATTAGATAGTACAACTTTAGAAGATTTAGTACGTTATGAGGAAGAAAATCACGGGGGCTATATGTTTTACATTTAATTCCTTGTGAAACGATTTGGAAAGAAGGAGATTTAATGGAACGCATTTACTTAGATCATGCTGCGACATCTCCGACTCACCCAGAAGTGGTCGAAAAGATGATTCCATATATGACAGAAACATTTGGAAACCCGTCTAGTATTCACTTTTATGGGCGTCAAACGCGCCATGCGGTAGATGAGGCGAGACGTGTGTGTGCACGTAGCATTCACGCGAGTCCAAATGAAATTATATTCACGAGCGGTGGTACAGAAGCTGATAATTTAGCACTTATAGGTGTAGCGCGTGCGAATCGTCATAAAGGTAACCACATTATTACAACGCAAATTGAACATCATGCGATTTTGCATACGTGTGAATTGTTAGAGCGTGAAGGATTTGAAGTGACATATTTACCTGTTGATGAAACAGGGCGTGTTCAAGTTTCTGACATACAAAAGGCACTAACGGAAGAGACGATTCTTGTATCTATTATGTTCGGGAATAATGAAGTAGGGACAATACAACCAATTGTGGAAATAGGAAAGCTGTTAAAAGAGCATCAAGCTTATTTCCACACAGATGCTGTACAAGCTTACGGTTTAATAGAAATAGATGTGAAAGAGTTTGGTATTGATTTATTATCGATTTCTGCTCACAAAATTAACGGCCCAAAAGGTGTAGGGTTCCTATATGCTGGTGCAAATGTGAAATTTGAACCGTTATTAATAGGCGGAGAGCAAGAAAGAAAACGTCGTGCTGGTACTGAAAATGTACCTAGTATTGCTGGACTTCAACATGCAGTTTCGCTAGCTGAAAAAACTCGTGAGCAAAAAAATGCCCAATATGAAGAGTTTAAAGATATAATGGTATCTGTCTTCAAAAATGAGGACATTCATTTCGAGGTAAACGGAGACTTGGAATATCGCTTACCACATGTGTTTAATATAAGTTTTACAGGAATGAATATTGAACCGTTTCTTGTAAACCTAGACTTAGCTGGTATTGCAGTATCAAGTGGTTCTGCTTGTACAGCTGGTTCGATTGATCCATCACATGTATTAGTGGCGATGTTCGGAAAAGACTCCGATCAAATACGTTCATCCGTACGCTTTAGTTTCGGACTTGGAAATACGAAAGAGCAAATTGAAAAAGCGGCGTACGAAACAGTGAAAATCGTGAAGCGATTAACACAAAATTAGCATGGGAGGTGACATGATGAACAAACTACCTCAAGAAACACGCGTTGTCATCGGGATGTCCGGTGGCGTCGATTCATCTGTAGCAGCTCTTTTATTAAAAGAGCAAGGTTATGATGTAATCGGAATTTTTATGAAAAACTGGGATGATACAGATGCAAATGGTGTCTGCACAGCAACAGAAGATTACAATGATGTAATTGAAGTGTGTAACCAAATCGGCATTCCGTATTATGCAGTAAACTTTGAAAAACAATACTGGGATAAAGTATTTACGTACTTTTTAGATGAGTACCGAGCTGGTCGTACACCAAACCCAGATGTAATGTGTAACAAAGAAATTAAATTTAAAGCATTTTTAGAGCATGCAATTGCACTTGGTGCTGATTATGTAGCAACAGGTCATTATGCACGCGTTGCTTATATGGACGGCGAATATAAAATGCTTCGCGGCGTTGATGACAATAAAGATCAAACATATTTCTTAAATCAATTAAGCCAAGAGCAACTATCAAAAACAATGTTCCCATTAGGTGAATTAAAGAAACCACAAATTCGCGAAATGGCGACAGAAGCTGGTTTAGCGACAGCGGCGAAGAAAGATAGTACTGGTATTTGCTTCATCGGTGAGCGTAACTTTAAAGATTTCTTAAGTAACTATTTACCGGCGCAACCAGGTGTGATGCAAACATTATCTGGTGAAGTGAAAGGGAAACATGATGGTTTAATGTATTATACAATTGGACAACGTCATGGCCTTGGTATTGGTGGTAATGGTGATCCGTGGTTTGCTGTGGGGAAAAACTTGAAAGAAAACATTTTATATGTTGATCAAGGATTCCATAACGAACTTCTATATGGTGATGAAGTTATTGCTACGAATGTAGGCTGGGTAAGTAATAAAGCGAAGGAAAAAGAATTTACGTGTACAGCGAAATTCCGTTATCGTCAAGCAGACAATAAAGTAACGGTTCAAATCGTTGATGAAAATACAGTTCGTATTCTTTGTGATGAGCCAATTCGTGCGATTACGCCAGGCCAAGCAGTTGTTTTCTATGATGGAGATGAGTGCTTAGGCGGCGCTACAATTGATGAAGTATATCATAGTGGTAAGAAATTAGATTATTTAGGATAACACGAGAAGCCTCTGCCGATTAGCGGTTAGAGGTTTCTTTTACATAAAGCGAATTTTTGTTCGCTTGGAAAATACATTCTTTGTTATAATTTGTTGTAGAGGTGAAGGATATGTCAAACAAACTTGAAACAGGTATTAAATATATGCAAGAAGGAAACTGGGAAGAAGCAGCTAAAAATTTCACAGAAGCAATCGAAGAAAATCCGAAAGATGCGCTTGGATACATTAACTTTGCGAATTTATTAGATGTATTAGGTGATAGTGAGCGAGCAATTGTATTTTATAAACGTGCATTAGAATTAGATGGTAAATCTGCGGCTGCTTATTATGGCTTAGGAAATGTATATTACGGTCAAGAGCAATTTGCAGAGGCAAAGGCTGTATTTGAACAAGCGATGCAAGTGGGATTACAATCAGCTGATGTAACATTTATGTTAGGTATCACGCATGTGCAACTTGGCAATGACCGTCTTGCGCTGCCATTTTTACAAAGAGCAACTGAATTAGATGAAAATGATGTAGAAGCTGTTTTCCAATGCGGACTTTGCTTCGCGCGACTAGAACATATTCAAGAGGCGAAACCTTATTTTGAAAAGGTATTAGAAATGGATGAAGAGCATGCAGATGCGTATTATAATTTAGGTGTTGCGTACGTATTCGAAGAAAATAACGAGAAAGCTCTTACTTTATTTAAGAAAGCGACTGAAATTCAAGCAGACCACTTTTTAGCTGGTAATGGTATTCGTTTATTAGAGCAAGAAGCTGAATAAAGTGAAATTATAGTTTAATGCGCAGTTACCCCTCATCTAAAGACTGTGAAAGAGGTGGGGGATGTACTGCTCATTAAAGTGAAAAGAACTCGGAAAGGAGAGGAAATATGGGAAATCAACATGCAATGGATTTGTTTGAGGAAGAGAAAAAATTTATAAAAGCGCAAGTTCTTCATACCATTTTCCACAACGAAGAAAACCTCTATTCCGTTGTCAGTATGAAAGTCATTGAAACGAATGAAACATACGACGAAAAAAAAGTAATGATAAACGGTCATTTTCCCCGTATGCATGAAGATGAAGTGTTTACATTAACAGGTCATTTTAAAGACCACCCAAAGTATGGAAAACAATATTTAGTTGAAACGTTTAAAAAAGAACTGCCACAAACAAAAGCAGGTATGGTGCAATATTTAGCGAGCGATTTATTTAAAGGGATTGGAAAGCGTACAGCCGAAAAGATCGTGGACCATCTCGGTGAGCATGCGATTTCTAAAATTATGGATGATCCTGATGCGCTAAATGGTGTTGTAAACAAGCAAAAGGCGCAGGAAATATATGAGACGATTATTGAGCATCAAGGGCTCGAGAAAGTGATGAGTTTTTTAAATGGTTACGGTTTTGGAACAAAACTTTCTATTAAAATTTATCAGCAATATAAAGAGATGACATTAGAAGTGATTCGTAATAATCCGTATAAACTTATTGAAGAAGTGGACGGAATTGGATTTGGAAGAGCAGATGATATAGGGCGTGCAATCGGAATAACGGGCAATCACGACGACCGTGTACGTGCAGGGTGTTTTTATACGTTAGAGAATATTTCATTACAACTCGGTCACGTGTATATGGAAAAAGGTCAGCTTGTAAGAGAAACGATGTCACTTTTAAATAATCAAGAAGGCGGAGTGACTGAGGAAGATATTGTAGGCTGCGTTGAAATGATGCAAAGTGAAGGGAAAGTCATCATAGAAGAAGAGCGTGTGTATTTAGCTTCGTTATTTTACTCTGAAAAAGGCGTTGTAAAGTCCATTCGCAGGCTTATGAATCAAGAAGAAACCCCTGCATTTCCTGAAGCAGAAGTGTTAAAGACATTAGGTGAAATTGAAGAACAGCTAAAGGTACAGTATGCGCCGCTTCAGCAAGAAGCAGTTCAAACTGCACTTCATAAGCCGATGATGTTATTAACAGGTGGACCAGGGACGGGGAAAACAACAGTTATTAAAGGAATTGTTGAAATGTATGCGTCACTTCACGGAGTATCATTAAATCCGAATGAATATAGTGATGATAATCCATTTCCAATACTATTAACGGCTCCAACAGGAAGAGCAGCGAAGCGAATGAGTGAATCGACGGGGCTTCCGGCGTGCACAATTCATCGCCTGCTTGGATGGACGCCAGAAGGGTCTTTCCAGCGCAATGAAACAGACCCTGTTCAAGGGAAGCTCCTTATTATTGATGAGTTTTCGATGGTAGATATTTGGCTGGCAAATCAATTGTTTAAATCCTTGCCGACGAACATCCAAGTAATCGTTGTAGGTGATGAAGACCAATTACCATCGGTAGGACCTGGACAAGTGTTGAAAGATTTATTAAATGCAGGTGCCATTCCAACGGTAAAACTCACAGAAATTTATCGTCAGGCAGAAGGTTCGTCTGTTATTCAGCTTGCCCATGCGATAAAAGACGGAACACTTCCGTCAGATTTAGCACAAAATAAAAAAGATCGTTCATTTATCAGCTGTGCAGGTGCTCAAATTGTTGAGGTTGTTAAAAAGGTTTGTGAAAATGCTAAGACAAAAGGCTTTAGTGCAAGAGATGTACAAGTGTTGGCACCAATGTACCGCGGACCAGCAGGTATTAATGTGTTAAATGAAGCTCTTCAAGAAGTGTTTAATCCGAAAAAAGAAAAGAGTAAAGAAATTGCCTACGGTGACGTTGTATACCGGCGAGGTGATAAAGTACTTCAATTAGTCAATCAGCCGGAAAGCCAAGTGTTTAATGGTGATATTGGAGAAATTGTTTCAGTATTTTATGCGAAAGAAAATGTCGAGCAACAAGATATGATTATCGTTTCATTTGATGGAATTGAAGTAACATATACAAAGCCGGATTTAAATCAAATTACGCATGCCTATTGCTGCTCGATTCATAAATCACAAGGTAGTGAATTCCCAATAGTTATTATGCCAATTGTAAAGAGCTACTACCGTATGTTACGTCGTAATTTAATTTACACGGGTATTACAAGGAGTAAGAAATTCCTTATTATTTGCGGGGAGGAAGCAGCGTTTCAATCCGGTGTAAATCGCCTTGATGATGCAATGCGTCAAACGACTTTAGCTGGCCGATTGCAAGAATCACAAGGAGAAGTGCAGATGGTGACGGTTAATGGTGAAGAAATGGACGTGGAAAACATTTCACCGTATGATTTCATGTAACAAGGTGAAATTATATAGTGAACCTTTCAAACGTATAACGTTGAAAGGTTCTAGCAATGTATAAATGAATGCAGTTTGGACATAATGGCGAATAGAATCTGGGAGACTGTAAGGAGATGAAAGCCATATGTTCAGTTGTCCAAATTGTAAAGGGAAAGACATCGGAAAAATAGGTGTCAACCAATTTTATTGCTGGAATTGTTATATCGAATTATCGGTTTCAAAGGGGAAAATCCATACACATCAAGTAGAGGAAGATGGTTCATTAAGCTCTCTTGATGATTTATTTGATGATAATGAAAGAACGATCGGATAACGAAAAGGGGGATTTACTTTGAATCTACGCAATTCATTAATCGCATTAGGTGTTGGAGCTGCAGCATATCAATATGCTCGCAAACAAGATGTATTCTCAAAACGCAATGTGAAAAAAGCACGTAAGATGATTAAGTCTTATTTATAAGGCGTAAAAAACTCCCTTTATGATAAGGGAGTTTTTTTATGCGCTTGTATGCAAATATAAAAGTCCGATTTCAGAGAAGAGATAAGATAAACCGTAGCATCCAACGCCAAGCATTCCATAATGCCATAAGTGCTTAGCTCTTTCCTTTCGTGAGGAACGAATAAAGAAGCCTTTCCAAATACCAAACCCGATACAAATCCATTCAAGAAGCATAAAAAGTGCGGATAATGCAAGCATAAATAAGATCATTATGAGCCCTCCTGATTATATTTTGACATTCTGTATTTTCAGGGGTGGTTGTCCTTATTATGTTAAATATATGTACGTCTTTAAAAAACAGTATGGTCTGTATAAAAAGATTTTAAAACTTTTGCACATAACCTAACCTATTTATTTTCAAAATAAAGATGGAGGAGGTTTTTCGTGTGAAGAATCTTAAAATCATTTGGATATATCGTTTAGGATTATTGTTACTCGTTTTTCTTTGTTTGCTCGTCTTTTTAAAAATTAAGCCACTATGGGCACCGATTATTTTTGTATTTAAAGTGGCGATCACACCGTTCTTTATTGCTTGTTTTATTGCTTATTTATTACACCCTTTAATTGAAAAAATCCATAAGGAAGGAATGCCACGCACACTTGCTATTTTGCTCATTTATATTCTTTTCTTTGGCGGAATTGGCTATGGAATTTATAAAGGAACGCCAGTTGTTATTAAACAGTTACAAGAAATTAATGAACAATTTCCACAGTTTACAAAAATGTACGATTCTTGGATGGATGGAGTTACAGAACAAACAGCGAATTTCCCATCATTTATTCATGAAAAGGTGAAACAAATTTTTGGTGGTGTAGAAACGAAGATTCAAGCGCTTTTAAATAAAGTCATGAGCACAGCTCGTGGTGTACTGGATTCGTTACTCATTATTTTCTTAATTCCATTCATTGTATTTTACATATTAAAAGATTACGGTGAGTTTTATCATATATTTTGGAAATTAGTCCCGAGTAAGTGGCGTAGTACGGGTCAAATGCTTGCGAAAGAAATTGATAAGTCACTCGGAAGTTATATTCGAGGACAGTTATTTGTTTGCTTAGTATTAGGGGGAGTATCTGTTCTTTCTTTTTGGTTTATCGGTATGAAATATCCATTGCTGCTCGGCATTATTATTGGGGTAACGGATATAATCCCGTACTTTGGTCCTATTTTAGGGGCGATTCCCACGTTGATGATTGCGGCAACGGTATCAACGAGTTTACTCATTAAGGCGGGGATTACAATTGCTATTTTGCAATTTTTGGAAAGTAACATTTTATCGCCTTACATCGTTGGTAAGTCGCTTCGTATGCATCCCGTTATTATTATGCTCGCATTACTAGTTGGAGGAGAGATAGCCGGGATTGTAGGATTGCTAATATCGGTTCCAATTTTAGCTGTTATTCGTACAGTGATCGTTCATGTGAGGCCTCTTTGGAAAAGAGAAGATATTTAAAATGAAAAGTAGATGCTTATGTAGCTAACGAAAATGTGTGTAGTACAATATAATTATTATTATCTACATTGACAAACTTAAGAGAATTCTATTATATTTAGTCATATAATACATTAAATCAATGACGGAACAAGTATGTTACAGTCCATTTATAGAGAGAAGCTTCCAATGGCTGAAAGAAGCTTTAAATGAAGGGTAACAGAAAGCTAATCCTGAGAGCAGCTAATCACTGCCGTCTTGCCACGTTACGGCACCATGAGGTGATGAATTGATTGTTATAATAATCAATTCATAATTAGGGTGGTATCGCGAGTTAACTCTCGTCCCTTTTATTAGGGGCGGGAGTTTTTTATATTTAAGGAGGAAAATACAATGAAACAACTAACAGGCGCACAAATTCGTCAAATGTTTTTAGACTTTTTCCAAGAAAAAGGACATGCAGTAGAACCAAGTGCATCACTAGTTCCTCATGAGGATCCATCTCTTCTATGGATTAATAGTGGTGTAGCGACATTAAAGAAATATTTTGATGGTCGTGTAATCCCACAAAATCCACGTATTACAAATGCACAAAAATCAATTCGTACAAACGATATTGAAAACGTTGGGAAAACGGCTCGTCACCATACATTCTTTGAAATGTTAGGGAACTTCTCAATCGGTGATTACTTCAAAGAAGAAGCAATTACTTGGGCTTGGGAATTTCTAACGAGCGACAAATGGATCGGATTCGATAAAGAATTACTATCTGTTACAATTCATCCGGAAGATGAAGAAGCATTCACAATTTGGAATGAGAAAATGGGTGTTCCAAAAGAACGCATCATCCGTTTAGAAGAAAACTTCTGGGATATCGGTGAAGGACCAAGTGGACCGAATACAGAAATTTTCTATGACCGCGGTGAATCTTACGGTAATGACTTTAGTGACCCAGAATTATATCCGGGCGGAGAAAACGAGCGTTACTTAGAAGTATGGAACCTTGTATTCTCTCAATTTAACCATAATCCAGACGGTTCATATACGCCACTTCCTAAGAAAAACATCGATACAGGAATGGGTCTAGAGCGTATGACATCTATCGTTCAAGATGTACCTACGAACTTTGATACAGACCTATTCATGCCGATGATTGGTGCAACAGAATCAATTTCTGGTGAGAAATATCGTAATGGCGATTTAGAAAAAGATATGGCGTTTAAAGTAATTGCTGACCATATCCGTACAGTAACATTCGCTGTTGGTGACGGTGCTCTTCCATCTAACGAAGGCCGTGGTTATGTGTTACGTCGTTTATTACGCCGTGCTGTTCGTTATTCTAAGAAATTAAACATCAACCGTCCGTTCATGTTTGAATTAGTACCGGTTGTTGGAGAAGTAATGAAAGACTTCTATCCAGAAGTACTTGAAAAGAAAGATTTCATCGCAAAAGTTGTGAAGAATGAAGAAGAGCGTTTCCATGAAACACTTCATGATGGTGAATCAATTTTAGCTGAAGTAATTGCAAAAGCGAAAGAAGAAAAAACAACTGTTATTTCTGGCGTAGATGCGTTCCGCCTATACGACACGTACGGTTTCCCAATTGAATTAACAGAAGAATATGCAGAAGAAGCTGGTATGACAGTTGATCAAGCGGGCTTTGAAAATGAAATGGAGAAACAACGTGAGCGTGCACGTGCTGCTCGTCAAGACGTTGATTCTATGCAAGTTCAAGGCGGTGTACTTGGTGAAGTTAAAGTAGCGAGCGAATTCGTTGGTTACGGTACAGTTGCAACAGAAAGTAACGTTGTTGCACTTGTGAAAAATGGTGAGTATACAGATAGCTTACAAGCAGGTGAAGAAGGACAATTAATGCTTGATGTAACGCCATTCTACGCTGAGAGCGGTGGGCAAATTGCAGACCGTGGTTATCTTCTTGCTGACGGCGTGAAAGTTGTTGTAAAAGACGTACAAAAAGCACCAAATGGTCAAAACTTACACAAAGTTGTTGTTGAAGAGGGTACATTAACGAAAGAAGCGGCTGTAAAAGCTCTTATCGATACGAAAAACCGTAGTAGCGTTGTGAAAAACCATACAGCAACTCACTTACTGCACCAAGCATTAAAAGATATACTTGGAACGCATGTTAACCAAGCGGGTTCTCTTGTAACATCTGAACGTTTACGTTTTGACTTCTCTCACTTCGGTCAAGTACAAGCTGATGAATTAGAAAAAATTGAGCGTATCGTAAACGAAAAAATTTGGGAAAGTATTGATGTTGCGATTTCTCAAAAAGCAATCGAAGAAGCGAAAGAAATGGGCGCAATGGCATTATTCGGTGAAAAATACGGTGATGTTGTACGCGTTGTACAAGTAGGCGATTACAGCTTAGAGCTTTGCGGTGGTTGTCACGTTGATAACACAGCTTCTATCGGTATTTTCAAAATCGTTGCTGAGTCTGGTATCGGTGCAGGAACTCGTCGTATTGAGGCGGTAACTGGTAAGTCTGCATACGAATTAATGAACGATCAAGTAGGTTTATTAAAAGAAGCAGCAGGAAAAATGAAAACAAATCCGAAAGATATTTTAACAAGAGTTGATGGTTTATTTGCTGAAGTAAAACAACTTCAAAAAGAAAACGAATCTCTTGCTGCGAAATTAAGCAATATCGAAGCTGGAAACTTAACTGATTCAGTAATGACAGTTGATGGCGTGAACGTATTAGCGGCAAAAGTAAATGTTGCAGATATGAACAACTTACGTACAATGATGGATGACCTTAAAAATAAATTAGAGTCTGCAGTTGTTGTATTAGCGTCTGTAAATGAAGATAAAGTAAATATTTTAGCTGGCGTAACGAAAGATTTAATTAGTCAAGGTTACCATGCGGGTAAACTTGTGAAAGAAGTAGCTTCTCGTTGTGGAGGCGGCGGTGGTGGCCGTCCTGATATGGCACAAGCAGGCGGTAAAAACCCAGCGCAAGTAGAGGAAGCTTTAGCGTTTGTACAAGAGTACGTTAAATCTGTTTCAAAATAAAGAGATAGTAGTGTACAATGGTAGGGAGAGGAGAAGTTCTTCTCCCTATACTTACTACTTACAAGTGAGGTGCTTGAAATGGACGGTTTTGATAAGACAATGAAGTTTAGCATTCAAGATGAAAAACAGAGTGTCCATGTAAATGATGTACTTTTAACTGTGTATGATGCACTTCAAGAAAAAGGTTATAATCCGATTAACCAAATCGTCGGTTATTTATTAAGTGGAGATCCAGCATACATACCTCGCCATAAAGATGCACGAAGCATCGTTCGCAAGCTTGAACGTGATGAGATAATTGAAGAGCTTGTGAAGTCTTACTTGAAACATCATCGTGAGGAGTAGTTTATGCGGATATTAGGTTTAGATGTTGGTACTAAAACAGTCGGTGTTGCAATGAGCGATGAGATGGGCTGGACAGCACAAGGGCTGGAAACAATCAGGATTAACGAAGAACGAGGCCACTTTGGTTTTGACCGTATTTCTGAGTTGGTAAAACAGTACAATGTGGACAAAATAGTAGTAGGTTTA
Organism: Bacillus sp. RC242; assembly: GCF_044908245.1. Classification (NCBI taxonomy): domain Bacteria; kingdom Bacillati; phylum Bacillota; class Bacilli; order Caryophanales; family Bacillaceae; genus Bacillus; species Bacillus sp. RC242. The sequence continues at coordinate 558,382 of NZ_JBIYCZ010000001.1, read as the reverse complement.
CCTAAAAATATGAATGGTACAATCGGCCCTCGTGGTGAAGCGTGCCAGCAATTTGCAGAAAACCTGCGAAATCTGTTACAATTAGAAGTTGTAATGTGGGACGAGCGTTTGTCGACGATGGCAGCGGAACGTCTGCTCATTTCAGCTGATGTGAGCCGTAAGAAGCGAAAACAGGTAATCGATAAGATGGCTGCAGTCGTGATCTTACAAGGATTTTTAGATAGTAAATAAGAGGTGACCAAAATGGAAGAAAATCAAATTACAATTGTAGACGAAAAAGGAAACGAACATTTATGTGAAATTATTTTCACTTTTGATGCTGAAAAATTCGGCAAAAAATCTTACGTAGTCTTCTCTCCAATCGGTGAAGTAGACGAAGATGGAGACCAAATCTTCGATGCAATGGCATACGAGCAAAGCGAAGAAGAGGGCGGAACATTACTTTCAATTGAATCTGAAGAAGAGTGGGAAATGGTACAAGAAATGTTTAACACTCTTGCTGATGAGCAAGAAGAAGAATAGTAATGGATAAAAAGGCGAACTGTGTACACAGTTCGCCTTTTTTGTATTCATATGCAAAATGACAGATTTTTTGTCGAAACTACTTAATTGTTTATAGTATAATAAGACGGGTTGTATGAAAAAAGGCTTTAAATAAGTAGCTGTCACCGATTATTTAGAAATGATTGGTTTTGCTTTATGTTTGTAGGGCATTGTATAGAGGAAGTGTATACGGTCTACAATTAAATAAGGAGGAAGAATTTTGGTAGAGAATCAAGTGAAGAAGAAGCGTAGACGCATTTTTTTAATTTCGATTATCGCACTGCTTTTAGTTTGTGGATCAGTCTATGCGTATATTTCATCTGCATTAGGGCCAGTTGATAGTGGAAATAAAAAAGAGATTGAGGTAGAGATTCCAAAGGGGTCATCTACAAGTAAAATCGGTGAGATTTTAGAAGAAAAAGGTGCTGTGAAAAGCAGTACAGTTTTTAGTTTTTATACGAAATTTAAGTCGAAAAGCTTACAAGCAGGTACATATTTATTAAATCCTTCGATGAGTGCTAACGATGTCATTGAACAAATGTCATCTGGCAACGTACATCGTCCGGCTCTTTATAAAGTGACGATTAAAGAAGGAGCGCAAGTAAATGAAATTGCTGAAGTGATTGCGGCAGAATCAAAGTGGAATAAAGATGATGTTGTGCGTCAATTAAACGATAAAGCATTTATTCAAAAAATGCAGCAAAAGTATCCGAAGCTATTAACGGATAAAATTTTTGATAGCAACATTAAATATCCACTAGAAGGATACTTATATCCAGCAACGTATTCTTTCTATAAAAAGGATACGAAATTAGAAGAAATTGTAATCCCGATGCTTGAGAAAACAAATGCAATTATTGTTCAAAATGAGGCGAAAATGAAAGCGAAGAACTGGGATGTTCATCAACTTCTCACGTTGTCTTCACTTATTGAAGAAGAGGCTACTGGCTTTACTGATCGCCAAAAAATCTCTAGTGTTTTCTATAATCGTTTAGCGAAAGGCATGCCGCTTCAAACGGATCCGACGGTATTATACGCGCTTGGAAAGCATAAACAACGTGTATTATACGAAGACTTGAAAATAAACTCACCGTACAATACGTATGTTGTGAAAGGGTTGCCAGTTGGACCGATTGCAAACTCTGGTAAACATTCAGTGGAAGCAGCGTTAGATCCTGAGCAAACAGATTATTATTATTTCTTAGCTGCACCAAGTGGTGAAGTGTATTATGCGAAAACATTAGAAGAACATAATGCATTAAAGCAAAAATACATTACGAAAAAACAGTGAAATGGGGAGGGATAGCGAAAAGGGTCGCATATCCCTCTTTTTTGTGGTAAAATATATCGGGTTAAAAACTGGCAGAAGAATCGTTTTTAATATCAAAACGGGACGTACAAGCTAAGGGTGAAACTGGCTTGTATTTTTATTGCATTCTATGTGTGAAAAGACAAAGGTTGACGCGTCATAGAGGCACTTCTCCATGTAAATAAGGAGGACCAATTATGGAGGATGCAGTTAACGAGTACCTATTATCATTTATTGATCCAAAAGATAAATTAATTCTTGAAATGGAAGAGTATGCAACTGAAAACCATGTGCCGATTATGGATCGACTTGGAATGGAATTTATGCTGCAATTTTTACGTTTAGTTGGACCGGAAAGTATTTTAGAACTTGGAACAGCAATCGGTTATTCTAGTATTCGTATGATGCAAGCTATTCCGAACTCTCGCATTGTGACAGTAGAGCGCAATCGTGAACGATATGAAAAGGCACTTGAATATATAGAATGTTCCTCGGTAACAGACCGTATTTCTGTTATTTACGGTGATGCTTTAGAAACGGGCGAACAAGTGAAAGAACATGGAACATTTGATGTTATTTTTATTGATGCAGCGAAAGGGCAGTATCGTCGCTTTTTTGACTTATACGAACCGTTATTAAATCCTGGTGGCGTTATTATTTCAGATAACGTTATGTACCATGGTCTTGTGACGACAAAAGAGAAAATTGAAAATAGACGTACCCGTGGTTTGATTCGTCGTATTAAGACGTACAATGAATGGCTTATGAATCATGAAGGATATGATACAACGATTTTCCCAATTGGCGATGGAGTGGCTGTAAGTAAAAAGAGAGGGTGACAAAAGTATGAAGAAACCTGAATTGTTAGTAACGCCTAGAGCGGTGGCGGATATTGAACCTCTTGCGAAAGCAGGGGCAGATGCAGTAATGGTTGGTGAACAAAAGTTTGGTTTACGTTTGGCAGGAGAGTTTTCACGTGAAGATGTGAAACAAGCTGTAAACATTGCACATGAAAATGGTGTGAAAGTATACGTTGCAATGAATGCGATGTTCCACAATGATAAAGTAGAAGAATTAACGGACTATGTTGCCTTTTTAAATGAGGTAAATGTAGATGCGATTGTTTTCGGAGATCCAGCGGTATTAATGGCTGTTCGTGAAGTTGCACCAAATATGCAACTTCACTGGAATACAGAAACGACAGCAACAAACTGGTTTACTTGTAACTATTGGGGGCAAAGAGGAGCGAAACGCGCTGTATTAGCTCGTGAGCTTAGCTTAGATGAAATTGCTGAATTAAAAGAAAATGCTGAAGTGGAACTTGAAGTGCAAATTCACGGTATGACTTGTATGTTCCAATCGAAGCGTTCACTAGTAGGAAACTACTTTGAGTATCAAGGGCGTAATCTCGACATCGAAAAGAAAAAGTATGAAGAGAATATGTTCTTATACGACCCAGAACGTAATAACAAATATCCAATTTATGAAGATGAAAATGGTACTCACATTATGAGTCCGAATGATATTTGTTTCATCGATGAGTTAGAGGAACTAATCGATGCTGAAGTCGATAGCTTAAAAATTGATGGTGTCCTAAAAAGTTCTGAGTACATTATTGAGGTGACGAAGAAATATCGTAAGGCGATTGATTTATGTGTAGAAGATCGTGATGCGTATTATGACGTGAAAGATGATTTATTTAAAGAGATAGAAGAAATACAACCGGTAAATCGTCCGTTAGATACAGGATTCTTCTTTAAAGAAACGGTTTACTAAACGAGGAGGGTGTAGGAAATGACTGTACAAGAAATTTCACGAGTGATCGATGGCAAACGCGTTATTGTGAAAAAACCTGAACTGTTAATCCCTGCGGGTAACTTAGAAAAATTAAAAGTAGCTATCCATTATGGGGCAGATGCTGTATATTTAGGTGGACAAGAATTTGGTCTTCGTTCTAATGCAGGTAACTTTACGCTGGAAGACATGGCAGAAGGCGTTGAATTTGCAAAGAAATATGGAGCAAAAATATACGTGACAACAAATATTTTTGCACATAATGAAAATATGGATGGGCTAGAGGAATATTTAAAAGGGATTGAAAAAGCTGGCGTAACGGGAATTATCGTTGCCGATCCGCTTATTATTGAGACATGTAAACGTGTAGCTCCTTCTGTTGAGGTGCATTTAAGTACACAACAATCACTATCCAACTGGAAAGCAGCACAGTATTGGAAAGAAGAAGGTTTACATCGTCTTGTATTAGCTCGTGAAGCAAGCTATGAAGAAATGAAAGAAATTAAAGAAAAAGTTGATGTTGAAATTGAAGCATTCGTCCATGGTGCAATGTGTATCGCGTATTCAGGGAGATGTACATTAAGTAACCATATGACAGCGCGTGACTCTAACCGTGGTGGTTGTTGTCAATCTTGCCGCTGGGATTATGATTTAGTTCAAACGGTATCACAACATAAAGATGCAAAAGAGCTTCCTCTATTCCAAGAAGAAGATGCTCACTTTGCGATGAGCCCAAAAGATTTAAATTTAATCTTATCAATTCCGAAAATGATTGAAATTGGAATTGATAGCTTAAAAGTTGAAGGACGTATGAAATCTATCCATTACGTAGCGACTGTAGCAACTGTATATCGTAAAGTAATTGATGCGTATTGTGCGGATCCGGATAACTTTGAGTTTAAACAAGAATGGTTAGATGAACTTGATAAATGTGCAAATCGTGATACAGCTCCTGCATTCTTTGAAGGGGTTCCAGGACATCAAGAGCAAATGTTTGGAAATCATAGTAAGAAAACAACGTATGATTTTGCTGGTTTAGTGTTAGATTATAATGAAGAAACGGGCATCGTAACGCTTGAGCAACGTAATCACTTCAAACCAGGACATGAAGTGGAGTTCTTTGGGCCAGAAATAGAAAACTTTACGCAGACGGTGGAGAAAATTTGGGATGAGGATGGAAACGAATTAGATGCAGCGAGACATCCGTTGCAAATCGTGAAATTCAAAGTGGATCAACCAGTGTATGTGAATAATATGATGCGCAAAAACATACTTCAATAAGAAAGAGTGGTAGTCGAATGGGGACGAATAAGCCTGTTGTAATTGGAATCGCTGGTGGTTCAGGATCAGGAAAAACAAGTGTAACGAAAGCGATTTTTGACCATTTTAAAGGTCATTCCATTTTAATCTTGGAGCAAGATTATTATTACAAAGATCAAAGCCATTTACCAATGGAAGAACGTTTAAAAACAAATTACGATCATCCGTTAGCGTTTGATAATGATTTGTTAATTGACCATTTGCAGCAGTTGCTTGCATATGAGCAAGTGGAAAAGCCTATATATGACTATACATTGCATACGCGTTCAGAAAAAATTATTCCAGTTGAGCCGAAAGATGTAATCATTTTAGAAGGAATTCTTATTTTAGAAGACCCACGTCTTTGTGAGTTAATGGATATTAAGGTGTTCGTTGATACAGATGCAGACCTTCGTATTTTACGCCGCATGCAGCGCGATATTGAAGAGCGCGGTCGTACAATGGATTCAGTTATCGACCAATACGTAAACGTTGTACGTCCAATGCATAATCAATTTATTGAGCCTTCTAAGAAATTCGCGGATATTATTATCCCTGAAGGTGGACAAAACCATGTTGCAATTGATATTATGGTTACAAAAATTGCAACAATTCTTGAACAAAAAGTAAATTTGTAATAGCATAGTAAAAGATATACGATAGGAAGGGATTTTTTCCCTTCTTATCGAATACAATGAAACATGAAACCTCACCTACCAATAGGTGAGGGCATATTTATATCAACTTTCCATACATACCTTCTTTATATAAGGAAGAATTGGAGAATAAGGGGTTGTATGTGACAACTCCACTAGTGCTACGTGTGCTAGAAACCTCCGCTATATAAGCGGAGGAGTTTTCATATGGAACTCCTCTTTTTTTCGGGGGATTGGTATATAAAAGGAGTGGAAAACATGGCAACAGAAAAAACATACCCTATGACGCAAGAGGGTAAGCAAAAACTAGAGAACGAAGTTGAACAATTAAAAACAGTAAGACGTAAAGAAGTTGTAGAGCGTATTAAGATCGCACGTAGCTTCGGAGATCTTTCAGAGAACTCTGAGTATGATGCAGCGAAAGATGAGCAAGCATTCGTAGAAGGACGTATTACACAACTTGAAAACATGATTCGTAATGCGGTTATCATTGAAGACAATGGTGAAGAGTCTACAGTTGTAACATTAGGTAAAACAGTAATATTTAAAGAGTTACCAGGTGGAGACGAAGAAGCGTACATAATCGTAGGTAGCGCAGAAGCCGATCCATTTGAAGGAAGAATTTCTAACGATTCTCCAATCGCAAAAAGCTTATTAGGTAAGCAAATTGGTGAAAAGGTAGCAATCCAAACACCAGGTGGAGAAATGCAAGTAGAGATTATCTCTGTAAAATAACGTAAAAAATCACTCGTGTAAAAACGAGTGGTTTTTTATTTGTATAAAAGGTGAAACACCTCGTCTAAACTACAATAGACGAGGTGTTTTTTATGAAAATGAAACGGAGAATTATAATTGTTTTAATTTGTTTTATGGGTGTGATTTTTTTATTACTTTGTCGTTTAATCCAAATACAGATTATAGATACGGAATCATTTACTGACCGAAATATCAATCTGATTGAAAAAAGTGTTACGCAACGAACACAATCACTTACAGTAGATAATGGAAGAGGGCATTTTACAGATCGAAATGGTAAGGAAATTGGTGAAGAGAAATATCCAGTCTTAATTGTTTTTCCATTTTTACAAATAAAAAATGACATGTTAGAGAAAATTGCGCATATCATTGGTGTGTCGAGACAAGAGATAAGACTGCAAATGAAAAATAAGAATCAAGCATTTATATTACGAAAGGAGAATACCCCATTTCAATTAACGCTCGAGCAGATGAAGAAGGTAAATCAATTAGATATTTTAGGTATTGTAGCAGCAGAAGTTCGACTGAAGCAAATGGGGGAGGCAAATCATTTAATTGGTGATGTGGGAGAGAATGAACAGGAATTTCAAAAGCGTTATGGAGAAATGAAAAAAACTTCGAAACAAACGCCAATTGGTATTTCTGGATTGCAACAATCATTTGATGAATTTTTACTGACTGATGGAGAAGCGAAAGTACTATATCAAGTGGATCGACAAGGAGAACCGATTTTTGGGAAGCAGGCGAAATACACTTCACCAGGAAATCCATTTTATCCAGTTACTATTCAAACAACAATACATAAAACGTTGCAACGACGAGCAGAGAAGATTATAGATGAAAACGGAATAAAAAAAGGTGGGTTAGTATTACTAGACATAAAGAATAGTGAAGTTTTAGCAATGGTAAGTAGGCCTTCTTTACAGATGAATGATAGGAGGATATATAAATCTACACTTGAAAATCAAATGTTAACTCCTCATTTTCCGGGGTCTGTTTTTAAAACAGTAGTTGCAGCAGCAGTAATTGATGAGAATTTGGTGCGGTTTAATCGTACATTTAACTGTAATACGGATTTATACGGTGAAAATCTTCCACAAGTTATGATGGGGTCATTAAACTTTAAGGAAAGCTTTGCTAGAAGCTGTAATCGAACGTTTGCCGTATTAGGTGATGAACTAATGCAAAAGGATAGGGAAGTATTAGAAACGTATTTAGAGGCCTTAGGAGCAAGTGAGAAGGTAGGTTGGAAAGGTTCAGTGTTTCATACACCAGAATTTGAGCAATTGCCAGAAGAAAAGAGTGCTATTATTTGGGGAAGCGAAGAAAATAAAGATAGTAGAAAAGCGATTGCTCAAACGATGGTCGGACAAAAAGATGTACGTGTGTCACCTCTAGCTATAGTGAATATGATGGCGACAATTGCTAGAGGTGGAGAGAAGATGGAAGTGAAAGCTGTGAAAAAAATAGTGTATAAAAATGGAACCGACTTTTTTGCATTTGAAAATCATAAATTAAATGGGAAACAGCTTTCTTATGAAACGATGAAAAAATTACAACAGTTGTTAAGAGCCGTTGTAACGATGGAGAAAGGAACGGGAACCGCATTCCGTTCGTTGCCACTAACTGTCGCTGGAAAATCTGGGACGGCACAAACAGGAAAAGGAGAGAGGGTGAATCGCTGGTTTGCAGGTTATTTTCCATATGAAAACCCAAGATATGCTTTAGTTGTAGTTGATATAGAAACAGATAGTAATGAAAATGTAGTCACACCAGTTTTTGCAGAAATGGTAGAGGCAATTCATCAATTAGAAATTGAAAAGTAATCTTGCAATTATTTATGAAATGTTTTCATTTCGTGAAAATATTATTGTAAATGTTCAACCTTTCTAGATTTAATGTTACAATAGCAAGTATGAAAAACTGCATGGAGGTTTGAAGAATGGCAGGAGGATCTAGATTCCAACAGAAACAACAAAAACGTCGTCAAAACGGTGTTTTAAATATTGCAATCGCTATTGTATTAGTAGCAGTAGCTATTGTAGCATATCAATTGTTTGTTCCTGACACAAAAGAGCAAGCGTCTTCTAATGATAAAAAGGTAGCTCAGCAAACAACAAAAGAGAATAAAGCTGAGAAAGCTAAAGGTAAAGAAGAGCCGAAGAAGAATGAGCAAGATAAGACAGAGGCTAAGAAGAAGGAAGAAGAAGAGAAGCAAAAGGCTGAGGAAGAAAAGAAAAAAGCTGAAGAAGAAGCGAAAGCTAACGAGAAAGCACCAGCTGAAAAAACACAGTCACAGGCAACAGATGCTTATACGAAATCTTCTTGGAAGCCAGTAGGTACAGAGCAAGGTGCAACACCTGCGATGACGTTTAAAAAAGGTACAGCAGATTGGAATGAGATGAATCAAGCGATTTCAGCTGCAATTGACGTTCCAGTAAATCAATTAGTTATCCATAGAATTGGAAATAACGGTAAGAATAAAGCTTACGGTAACGTACAAGATAAACAATCAGGTAAAAAATATTATGTGAATATTGATTGGGTAGACAATGAGGGCTGGAAACCAGTACTCGTTCAAACTCTAAACTAAAAAAAGAGAGGCTCTTAAGAGCCTCTCTTTTTTTAGTTAGCGTAATTTCTTTAATTTAAAATGAACAACCGCACTATAATAAGGTCTTTTGCTTTCAGGATCCATAATCATTTGGTGAGAAATATGATGAACTTCGAGCATAAGTGCTTTATTATTATCAATTTGTTCGTTAATTTTTTTTTCTAGAGAAACTAAGTTTGCAGCCTCGAAAAATTCTACTTTATCTTCTAACATTTCAAAGGTAAATGACACGAAGATGCCCCCTCTCCTATGATAATCACCTATAGTGTAACAAAGAAAAGAAGGAAATACTACGCACATTTCAATTGACATTTTTAGAAAGAGAGAATATCATACTGATAAAACCGATAAGAAAAAGGGGAATTTTTATGGGAACAGAATTTAATGGTTTATTTGATGAATGGGCTCATACGTACGACTCATTTGTACAAGGCGAAGATATACAATATAAAGAAGTTTTCGCCCGTTATGAGGACATTTTAGAGGATGTAGTTAACAAGTCATTTGGCAACGTATTAGAATTTGGTGTTGGTACTGGCAATTTAACAAATAAATTATTACTTGCTGGTCGCACTGTTTACGGTATAGAACCGTCACGCGAAATGCGTACTATTGCAAAAGAGAAATTACCAAAAGAATTTTCAATTACAGAGGGTGATTTTCTTTCATTTGAAGTCCCAAATTCAATCGATACTATTGTGAGCACTTACGCATTTCATCATTTAATAGATGAAGAAAAAGACGTAGCAATTGCGAAGTATAGTCAATTGCTAAACAAAGGTGGTAAAATAGTGTTTGCTGATACGATATTTGCAAATCAAGATGCATATGATAAAACTGTCGAAGTAGCAAAACAAAGAGGTTTTCATCAGTTAGCAAACGATTTGCAAACAGAATACTATACACGTATTCCGATCATGCAATCTATTTTTGAAAACAATGGCTTCCACGTAACGTTTACGAGATTAAATCATTTCGTTTGGGTAATGGAGGCAACTAAGCAATAGAAAGAGGGATTAGATTGAGAATTGCTGTAATTGGAGCAATGGAAGAAGAAGTACGTATTTTACGTGACAAACTAGAACAAGCAGAAACAGAAACTGTTGCAGGTTGTGAATTTACGAAAGGGCTATTGGCAGGACATGAAGTAATCTTGCTAAAGTCTGGTATTGGTAAAGTAAATGCAGCGATGTCAACGACAATTTTATTAGAAAAATATAAGCCTGAAAAAGTAATTAATACTGGTTCAGCTGGTGGATTCCATCACTCTCTAAATGTTGGTGATGTAGTTATTTCAACAGAAGTTCGTCACCATGACGTAGATGTAACAGCATTTAACTACGAATATGGTCAAGTGCCAGGAATGCCACCTGGATTTAAAGCTGATGAGGCATTAGTTGCATTAGCTGAGAAATGTATGCAGGCAGAAGAAAATATTCAAGTTGTAAAAGGTATGATTGCAACAGGTGATTCATTTATGAGTGATCCGAACCGCGTTGCAGCAATTCGTGATAAATTTGAAGACCTTTATGCAGTAGAAATGGAAGCAGCAGCTGTTGCGCAAGTATGCCACCAATATGAAGTTCCGTTTGTTATTATTCGTGCACTTTCTGATATTGCTGGTAAAGAATCAAATGTTTCATTTGATCAATTTTTAGATCAAGCAGCTCTTCATTCTACAAACTTTATCGTAAAAGTACTAGAAGAGTTAAAGTAATGTAACAAAAAGGCAACTGTCTCATATAAAGAAAATACATACAGTTGCCTTTTCTTTATTGGCAAATAAGGGGGAGAACACGATGAATGTATATCGTGGAGTTCATGAGTTGATTGGCCATACACCAATCGTAGAAATTACTCGTTTTTCACTTCCGAAAGGAGTCCGTTTATTTGCAAAGCTTGAATTTTACAACCCAGGCGGAAGCGTTAAGGATCGTTTAGGAAGAGAATTAATTGAAGATGCGCTAGAAAAAGGGCTTGTTGCAGAGGGCGGAACAATTATTGAACCGACGGCTGGAAATACCGGCATTGGACTGGCACTTGCAGCGTTAGAACATGATTTACGCGTTATTGTTTGTGTACCAGAGAAATTTAGTATTGAAAAACAAGAAATAATGAAAGCACTAGGTGCAAAGGTCGTGCATACACCGACTGAGCAAGGAATGACCGGCGCAATTGCAAAGGCAAAAGAATTAGTAAATGAAATACCGAATTCATACTCTCCAAGTCAGTTTGCGAATGAAGCAAACCCTCGTGCTTATTTCAAAACATTAGGTCCTGAACTTTGGGATGCATTGAATGGAGAAATTAACATATTTGTTGCAGGGGCAGGAACTGGCGGTACGTTTATGGGAACTGCGTCTTATTTAAAAGAGAAAAACATTGATATTAAGACGGTTATTGTAGAACCAGAAGGATCTATTTTAAATGGTGGTAAAGCTGGTTCACATGAAACAGAAGGGATTGGTCTTGAATTCATCCCGCCATTTTTAAAAACATCTTATTTTGATGAAATTCATACAATTTCTGATCGACATGCATTTTTACGAGTGAAAGAGTTAGCGCAAAAAGAAGGCCTTCTCGTTGGGAGCTCTTCAGGAGCAGCGTTTCATGCAAGCTTACTTGAGGCAGAGAAAGCAGCACCAGGTACGAATATTGTAACGATTTTTCCTGATAGTAGTGAGCGCTATTTAAGTAAAGACATATACAAAGGATGGGAATAAAAAATGAGAGCAAAGACAAAATTAATTCATGGTATTCGCATAGGAGAACCTTCAACTGGATCTGTAAACGTACCGATTTATCAAACAAGTACGTATAAACAAGAAGCAGTTGGTAAGCATCAAGGATATGAATATTCACGTACAGGCAACCCAACACGTGCAGCTTTAGAAGAAATGATTGCAGTCTTAGAAAATGGTCATGCTGGATTTGCATTTGGTTCAGGGATGGCAGCTATTACAGCAACTATTATGCTATTCTCAAAAGGAGATCACGTCATTTTAACAGATGATGTTTATGGCGGAACGTACCGTGTTATTACAAAAGTATTAAACCGCTTCGGCATTGAGCATACATTTGTAGATACAACAAACCTAGAGGAAGTTGTAGAAGCGATTCGTCCAAATACGAAAGCGATTTATGTAGAAACACCAACGAACCCATTACTAAAAATTACTGATATTAAGAAAATATCTGCTCTTGCTAAAGAGAAAGATTTATTAACAATTATTGATAACACATTCATGACGCCATATTGGCAGTCGCCAATTTCTTTAGGAGCAGACATTGTGCTTCATAGTGCAACGAAATATTTAGGAGGACATAGTGATGTAGTTGCAGGCCTAGTAGTTGTAAATAGCCCGCAATTAGCAGAAGACCTTCACTTTGTACAAAACTCAACAGGAGGTATTCTTGGCCCACAAGATAGCTTCTTACTACTTCGTGGTTTAAAAACATTAGGAATTCGTATGGAAGAACATGAAACGAATTCACGTGCGATTGCCGAGTTTTTAAATAACCATCCAAAAGTAAATAAAGTATATTATCCAGGTCTTGAATCCCATCAAAACCATGAACTAGCAACAGAACAAGCAAATGGATTTGGTGCTATCATCTCATTTGATGTAGATAGTGCGGAAACGTTGAATAAAGTACTTGAGAAACTGCAATACTTTACACTTGCTGAAAGCTTAGGAGCAGTAGAAAGTTTAATTTCTATCCCATCTCAAATGACACATGCATCAATCCCAGCAGATCGCCGTAAAGAATTAGGAATTACAGATACATTAATTCGTATCTCTGTCGGAATTGAAGATGGTGAAGATTTAATTGAAGATTTAGCACAAGCGCTAGCATAATAAAAATGCACTGCTAATGTAGAGCAGTGCATTTTTATTATATTAATTTGTGTAACATTTCACAAATTAGACATACACAAATGAAATGATTTCATGTATATTGAATTCATGAAATGTTATTCACGAATAAACTTGTGAAATATTTCACAAACAATGAGATTCATGTAGGACGGAAACTCTATTTTTTTTCGCTAATCGGGACTTGTTATGACCTATAGGGACTTATAAAGACCGTGATAACAGAATAGGAGGAAATTTACATGGTAGTCAAAGAGAAAGTTGTAAATGAAATGCAAGAGGTAAAAGAGATGATTGATACGTTAGTAAATAACGGTCAAAAAGCTTTACAAGCATTAGAAAGTTTTACACAAGAGCAAATTGACAACATTGTTCATGAAATGGCGCTTGCGGGTGTCGATCAACATATGCCGCTTGCGAAGTTGGCTGTTGAAGAAACGGGCCGTGGCGTATATGAAGATAAATGCATTAAAAATATTTTTGCCACTGAATATATTTGGCATAGTATAAAGAAAGATAAAACGGTAGGGATTATTCATGAAGATCCTCATGAAGAAATAATAGAAATCGCAGAACCTGTCGGTGTAGTAGCTGGGGTAACGCCAGTAACGAACCCAACATCGACAACAATGTTTAAAGCATTAATCGCGATAAAAACGAGAAATCCAATTATTTTCGCATTTCATCCTTCTGCACAAAACTGTTCCGTTGCAGCGGCAAAAACAGTATATGATGCAGCAGTGAAAGCTGGTGCACCAAAGCATTGTATTCAATGGATTGAAAGACCTTCTGTGGAAGCAACGAAACAATTAATGAACCATGATGGTGTCGCACTCGTTCTAGCAACTGGAGGGGCTGGTATGGTGAAATCGGCTTATTCTACTGGTAAACCCGCGCTAGGTGTAGGGCCAGGTAATGTACCATGTTATATAGAGAAATCGGCACATGTAAAACGTGCTGTTAATGATTTGATTTTATCGAAAACATTTGATAACGGTATGATTTGTGCGTCAGAACAAGCCATCATTGTAGATAAGGAAATCTATAATGATGTTAAAGCAGAAATGATTGCAAATAATTGTTATTTTGTAACAGAGGAAGAGAGAAAGAAATTAGAAAAGCTTGTTATTAATGAAAATACATGTGCAGTAAATAGTGATATTGTTGGGAAATCAGCACAGTATATTGCTGAATTAGTAGGAATTACTGTACCTGAACATACAAAAATGCTTGTAGCTGAAATTAAAGGCATCGGAGCAGCGTATCCACTATCTCGTGAGAAACTGAGCCCAGTGTTAGCTTGTGTAAAAGCAAATTCATTAGAAGAAGGATTTACATATTGCGAAGAAATGTTAGAGCTTGGTGGCCTAGGGCATTCAGCGGTTATCCATTCTACAAATAAAGAAGTACAAAAACAATTTGGGTTACGTATGAAAGCCTGCCGTCTCATTGTAAATGCACCTTCATCACAAGGTGGAATTGGTGATATATATAATGGATTTATTCCATCACTTACGCTTGGTTGTGGCTCCTACGGGAAAAACTCAGTTTCCCAAAACGTAACGGCGACTCATTTATTAAATATAAAAAGGTTGGCAAATAGAAAAAAGAATATGCAGTGGTTCAAATTACCACCCAAAATTTATTTTGAAAAACATGCGACAGCATATTTAGCAAACATGCCTAACATTTCCCGCGCATTTATTGTAACGGATCCAGGGATGGTTGAGCACGGTTATGTAGATACAGTTACGCACTATTTACGTAAGCATACAAATGATGTGAAAGTTGAAGTTTTCTTTGAAGTTGAGCCAGATCCATCAGATGAAACTGTATTTAAAGGTGCGGACATGATGAAAAGCTTTAAACCAGATGTAATTATCGCGCTTGGTGGCGGTTCAGCTATGGATGCAGCAAAAGGGATGTGGCTATTCTATGAGCACCCAGAAACGACATTCTATGGAATAAAACAGAAGTTTTTAGATATAAGAAAACGTACATGTAAGTATCCGAACTTGGGAAATAAAGCACAATTTGTTGCCATTCCAACAACATCAGGGACGGGATCAGAAGTGACGCCATTTGCGGTTATTACAGATAAGAAAAATAATATTAAATACCCGCTTGCGGATTATGAATTAACACCAGATGTAGCGATTGTTGATCCGCAATTTGTAATGACAGTACCACCTCATGTGACGGCAGATACTGGTATGGACGTATTAACACATGCAATTGAAGCGTATGTGTCTGTTCTGGCAAATGACTATACTGATGGTTTAGCATTAAAAGCAATTGATCTCGTATTTAAATATTTGCCGAGAGCATATAAAGATGGAAATGATGAAGAAGCACGAGAAAAAATGCATAATGCTTCCGCAATCGCAGGGATGGCATTTGCAAATGCTTTCCTAGGTATTAATCATAGTTTAGCGCATAAAATTGGACCGGAATTCCATATTCCGCATGGACGTGCGAATGCAATTCTTATGCCGCACGTAGTTCGCTATAATGCTATTAAGCCAAGAAAACACGCATTGTTCCCAAAATATGAGCACTTTGTGGCTGATGAACGCTATGCACATATTGCGAGAATGCTCGGGCTTCCAGCAAGCTCAACAGCGGAAGGTGTGGAATCACTCGTCCAAGCAATTATTGAGCTTGGAAAAAGCTTAAATATAAATATGAGTATTGCAGGACAAGGAGTTGCTAAAGACCAATTTGAAGGGGTTGTTGGATTATTAGCAGAAAGAGCTTTTGAAGATCAATGTACAACAGCTAATCCAAAATTACCGCTCATTTCAGAGCTGAAAGAAATCTATATAGAAGCATATAAAGGCGTATAATAGATAAAAAAGAGCCGCGAGTAAGCGGCTCTTTTTTACTTTGGAAAACATCTCCCAGATTGGTTCTATTTACTTGTCTTTAAGCTTGATAGAATGTGATAAAGTGAGGATGGGAGTGATAAGCAGATGAAAGAATTACAAGAAAAAATAGCAGATTATACCCGGTTTGCACAAGTACTTTTAGCTATAAGTACATTTTTAATGATCGGTTTATTAATTCCAAGTGGAATAAAAAGTATGGTACAGTCTTTTGTTATGATGGGGAGTATTATTGTATTTTTAGTTCTTGCTTTTTTCTTCTTTAAGCGTGTTAGAACGATGCGTGATCAATTAGAGGACAGCGAATATGAAGAAAATTGTTAAATAGGGCGCTACGAAAAGAAGAAATCTTTTTGTAGCGTTTTTTCATTTTTGTAGAAAATGTATGCGTTTCATATTGACAATGATAATCCTTATCAATTAAAGTAGAATAGTAGTTAATGATTATTATTATCAATTAGAGGTGAAAGAATGAACAAATCTATTACGCTGTTCACAGCGATCTTATCTATTTTTTTCTTATTAATAGGTTGCAGTGCAAAAGAAAACGAAAAAGCATCCGCAACAAAAACAGACAAAGGAACAGACAAAATCGAAATTACCGATCTCTCAGACAGAAAGATAACATTCAATAAAGTCCCTGAAAGTTTTGCTACGTTGAGTATGGGAGACATGGATATTATTCATGCTTTAGGTGGAAAAATAGTAGGTCGTCCGGATACAAAATTAACTCTCCCAGAGGAATTAAAGAAAGCACAAGTAATCGGGAATGCACATCAACCGAATTTTGAGCAAATTGCTAGTTTAAAACCGGATGTACTTGTTGCTAACAATGGATTCCAAAAGAACATTCCAACGGTCGAAGGACAAGGAACAAAAGTAATCATTTCTTCAGCCAACTCTGTAAAAGATATTCAAAAGGGTATTGAAATGTATGGAACAGTAATGAAGAAAGAAGATAAAGCAAAAGAGCTTAACCAAAAAATTAATGATCAAATGAAGAAATATGAGAAAAAGAGTGACGTTAAAGCGTTGCTAGTTTATGGAGCACCAGGCACTTATTTAGCAGCATTACCAACATCTCTATCAGGGGATATTTTAGAAAAAACAGGCGGGAAAAATATCGCAGCTAGTTTTCCAGAAATGAAAGAGTATCCGCAATATGCACAGCTAAGTGTAGAACGTATTATTGAAGCAAATCCAGATGTGATTTATTTAATTACACATGGAGATCCCAATAGTGTGAAAAAAGCATTTGAAGGCGAAATGATGAAAAATGAAGCATGGAAAAATTTAGATGCAGTAAAACAAAATCGTGTAGTTATTTTACCACCAGATTTATTTGGATCAAATCCTGGGACAAAAGTTACAGAAGCGATGGACTTTATGTATAAAAGTATACAAGATGTAAGGAAATGATAAGTATGGAGAGTAGTGAAATAGTAAGAGAAAAGGAACATCCTTTTGCGAGAAAAAGGTGGATAATAACAGTTACTTTAGTCGTATTAACTGTTCTAGGTCTTTTTTATGGCCTTTTTGCAGGGAGCTTATCTTTTTCTTTACGAGACATTATAGAAGGTATACAAGATGAAGGTTCGACAGTTCATCGAATTGTATGGGATCTTCGTATACCGAGAGTGCTCGTTGGTTTTATAGTAGGAACGTGTTTAGCTGCATCAGGAGCATTATTGCAAGGGGTTATGAGAAATCCTCTTGCAGATCCTGGAATTATCGGAGTTTCATCAGGAGCAGGTCTTGTAGCAATTATAATCATGATTTTATTTCCTCAACATATGGCATTCTTACCACTAGGAGCGTTTTTAGGAGCTTTTATTACAGCAATGGTCATTTACGCACTATCATGGCAAAAGGGGGCGCCACCTTCACGAATTGTATTAGTAGGTGTTTCAATAAACGCATTAATTGGTGCAGCGACTTCAGCGCTAATGTTATTACATAGCGACAAAGTACAATCAGTTTTACCGTGGTTAGCTGGTGGTATTGGTGGTGTTAGTTGGGCACATTTAAATATGATTATTTACTATGCGATATTCGCTATTATATTAGCTTTCTTCGGTATTAAACATATTCGAGTATTAATGCTTGGGGATGAAATGGCAAAATTATTAGGGTATAACGTGGAAAGAAGTCGGTTTTATTTAATAGTAGTAAGTACAATGTTAGCTGGAATAGCAGTTAGTGTTTCTGGTCTTATTGGATTTGTCGGTCTTGTTGTACCGCATATGTTACGTTTATTAGTTGGAAATGACTATAAATATTTACTGCCATTATCATGCCTTGGCGGTGGGATATTACTTGTTTTTGCGGATGCGATAGCTCGAAGTTGGTTCGATCCAATCGAATTGCCTGTTGGTATTTTATTGTCCTTCTTAGGTGGTCCGTTCTTCTTATATTTAATCCATAGAGGAGGAAAACAACGTGATTTCCGTTAACAAAGTGTTTTACGCACATTCTGAAAGATTTCAAATGCAAAATATGAATGTACATATTAAAGCTGGAGAAATCGTTAGTTTAATCGGCCCGAATGGATCGGGGAAATCTACTTTGCTTCGTTTAATAGCACGGCTACTTAAACAAAGCGAAGGAGACATCATTTTAGATGGGGAAAATATTTATACGATGAAGAGTGCAGATGTAGCGAAGCAATTAGCGATGTTACCACAAATGCACGATCATCAATTAGATTTAACAGTGAAAGAACTAATAGAGTTCGGAAGAGGTCCTCATAAATCATGGAGTAGTCGCTTAAATAAAGAAGATGAAGAAATTGTTGATTGGGCATTGTCTGTTACAAAGCTTGAAGGGTATGAATATCGTCTTTTACAATCCTTATCAGGAGGAGAAAGGCAACGTGCTTGGATTGCAATGACGCTTGCACAACGCACAAATGTCTTACTATTAGATGAACCAACAACCTTTTTAGATATCGTCCATCAGTTAGAAGTAATGGAACTTGTTAAACGATTAAACGAAGAGTTTGGTATGACGATTGTAATGGTTTTACATGATATTAATCAAGCGGCTCAATATAGCGATCGTTTACTCGTATTAAAACAAGGGAAGATTCAGTATGATGGCGTACCAGAAGAAGTACTATGTCATCAAATGTTTCAGCGTGTATTTGGAATTGAAGTTGATATATTCCAAGGGAGTGACAAGCCATTTTTTACACCGAAACGAATTTGTGAAAAGGGAGAAGAGAGATGCAAACAGACGAGCGTATTACCACTGAGTTAGTAAGGGAATTTGTTATGGCAGCTCACGGAGATCTAGAAAGAGTACAGGAGCTTTTGGCCGAATCACCGAGCTTACTTCATGCTTCTTATAATTGGGGTGGCTCAGATTGGGAAAGTGCCTTAGGAGCAGCGGCCCATGTAGGCCGTAAAGATATTGCTCTTTATTTACTGGAAAAGGGAGCTCGGATGGATATTTTTGCAGCAGCTATGCTGGGTGAACTTGAAGTCGTACAAGCCATTTTAGTAGCACAACCAGAAGCATTACGTGCATCTGGCCCACATGGCATCTCTCTTCTTCAACATGCACGAATGGGTGGAGAAAAAGCTCAGCGTGTATTTGAGTACTTAACAGTGCTTTCTTAATGACCGCAAAGTTCTTATGTGCGGTAAACTTTCCACTCAAAGGATTGGAAGGTTTACCGCCCGTTAGAACGGGATAAGTATCTAGTATATTTGAAAATCCTACACCCCCTCAATTGTAGTTTTCTTTATACTAGTTATGATATGGATGCAGTAGACACTCTTTTGTCTACTGCTTTTTTTTGATATAATACACTTTTATAAGATTGAATTTTCTTTCTTTTTGGTAACTTTCTTGATATGAATTATTCAACACTTACGTAGTTTGAAATATGTTGTTATGTAATGAGGTTCAAAATGATGGGAGTGAATAAAAGAGTGTTCCATACAGATCGCTTACAATTTCGCAAATATACAATGGATGATTTACCATTTTATGCTTCTTTATGGGGGGATGAGAAGGTAATGCGCTATATTGGAAATGGAACGTTAAAAACATTTATGCAATGTAAAAAAAGTTTGGAGGAGAGGGTACTTCCAAATTATAAAAATGGTCTCGGTTTATTTGTAATGATTGAAAAGGAAACAGGGATAAGAATTGGTCATGCAGGACTTGTCAAGCAGAAGGTAGATGGAAAAGAGGAAATTGAGATTGGCTATTGGCTACTTCCTAAATATTGGGGGAAAGGGTATGCGAAAGAGGCTGCGGCGGCTTTTCGAGACTATGGTTTTCAAGCATTACAAATGAATAAATTAATTTCACTTATTAATCCGAACCACCCAGCTTCAATATTTGTTGCTAGAAAAACAGGGCTTAGTTATGAGAAAACAACTTCATTTCATGAGATGGAAGTTCTCGTTTATTCCATTAAGCGGGTTGGATGAAAAAAGGTGAATTGCATTTTTTGGAGAATGGTATATAAAAAATAAAGGGAGGGATTACATGTATATTTATCATAATGGATTAATTATTCGTGAAGGAACGAATGGAGTGCCAGCATATGCGATTAAGACATTATTTGAAGATGCTGGCTGGAGTAATGATAATATCCCTTCTTGGCAAATTGAAAAGTTTACGATTGCATTTGAAAATTCAACATGGGCTTTCACAATTTGGGATGAAGAAGAAATGGTCGCGATGGTTAGAGTGATTTCTGATCAAATCATGGTTGCTAACATAGTAAATTTAGTTGTGAAGTGTGAGTATAGGGGGAAAGGGTTAGGTAAGAAACTTGTAGCTCTTTGTTTACAAAAGCTTCCGCATGGCGATTGGTTTGCGCATACGTCCGCTAACAATTTTGATTTTTATAGAAGTTGTGATTTTGAAGTAAGAGAGTTATCAAGAAATGGAACATGTGCGTACTATGGGTATCAAGTGGCCAAAGAGGAAGGGCATCGATAACTTATAAGGTAATAAAGAAAAAGGATTGCTATTTTAATAATATAAACTGAACTGAGACTCATTTTGTGATAAAATAAAAGAAAATTCAGTTTATTAAACGGGGGATAAAAATGAATGTAAAAGTTGGGGATATATTTAAATACGAAAGAAGATTTACCGAGGAAGAAGTTTTTGAATTTGCAAATATTACAGGCGATAAAGGTAGACATCATATGGAATATGATGAGAATGGACGATTAATGGTCCATGGTTTATTGACTGCTAGCATTGGGACGAAAGTAGGCGAAGAGTTACATTACATAGCGAGGGAATTAGTAAGTGAGTTTATTAGACCAGTTTTTACAGGGGATACGGTTACTTGTGAATTAACTTTAACAAATATTGAGCAAATGGAAGGATATAAAAAAGTTTCAATTGAGTCAGTTTATCGCAATCAACATGAAAAGACCGTACTAGTTGGGACGAGTTATGGAATTATAAGGGGATAAAAAAGAAGCCTGTTACGAAACAGGCTTCTTTTTATCGTTTAGTAAACACGTTTTCGATTTTCCGCATGACTAGAGATAAGTAATAATGCAGATTCTTCACCTATATTGCGAACAATATGAGGAACGCATGCATTCCAAGAGAAAGAATCACCTTCTTCTACAATCGCAATATCTTCTCCATGTTGAACTTCTAGTTTTCCGCGTAATACAAGATGACACTCTTCACCTTCATGAGCATTTGGTGAGTTTTCTTTCGGGAATCCGGCAGAAATTTCTACTAGAGATAGGCGGAGACCACCTTGCTCCGCAACATGCTCAATTCTTTGTTCATCTTTTCCATACACACTGTATTTACGCTCTTCTTTTTTTACAATTTTCAAACGATCTTTTTGTTCTAACAATAAATATGGAAGGGGGACATTTAAAAAATTAGCGATCATTTCTAAAGTTGAGATAGATGGTGATGTTTTATTGTTTTCAACCTGACTCATAAAGCCTTTAGAAAGACCTGTTCCTTCACAAATTTGGGCAATCGTAATTCCTCTACGTTGACGAATTTCACGAATCGCAGAACCGATATTCATAAAATCATGCTCCTTTTTGTAAACAACTATTTGTATCATAGCAAAAAAAAAATATTTTTTCTCATGAAAAATGAATTGACGAATAAAAATAATTAGTGTATGTTTTGTAATGTAAATAAAAGTTTTGTATAACAAAACTATAAAGGAGAGAAAGAAATGAATCAACATATTGGTAACTTAATTATTCGTATCGTGTTAGGGGTAACGTTCTTTATGCACGGTTTAACAAAATTCCAATCAGGAATTGACAATATTGCAGGGTGGTTTACAAGCATTGGTTTACCAGGAGGACTTGCATACGGTGTAGCAACAGTTGAATTAGTTGGAGGTCTATTGTTAATTCTAGGTTTAGGCGTAAGGTATATTGGCTTATTATTTGCACTTGTTATGGTTGGAGCGATTGTGAAAGTAAAATGGTCAGCTGGTTTGTTAGGAGACGGGAAAAATCCTGGATTTGAGTTAGAACTTGCATTATTAGCGATGGGTGCTTACTTATTTGTTGCGAAAGCTAATGGTTTTGTAGATAATTTCTTAAAAGAGAAAATGTTAAAGAAGAATT
Source organism: Bacillus sp. RC242 (assembly GCF_044908245.1). Lineage (NCBI taxonomy): Bacteria > Bacillati > Bacillota > Bacilli > Caryophanales > Bacillaceae > Bacillus > Bacillus sp. RC242. Next base: position 536,058 of record NZ_JBIYCZ010000001.1, on the reverse strand, counting down.
AATTAAAATGGGGGTATAACAAAATGGGCTTTCCACTTCATCCCGAAACAACACTTGGGGTTGTTCATTTATATGTATCAAATTTAAAGAAATCGCTAGAGTTTTATACAGAAGTATTGCGTATGAAGGTACTGGAAGAAAAAAGTACAATCGTTACGTTTGGTAATGAGGACAATGAGCCACTTCTCATAATAGAAGAAAAGGAAGACGCTCTTCCGAAGCAAAGAGGTCGAACTGGTTTATATCACTATGCAATTTTATTACCAAACAGACAAGACTTAGCAAATATTCTTCGTCATTTTGTTGAGAGAGTACACCCATTACATGGTGGGGCTGACCATTACTTTAGTGAAGCTCTTTATTTAGCTGATCCAGATGGAAACGGGATTGAAATTTATCATGATCGCCAAAAAGAAGTTTGGCATGATGAAAATGGAGAGCTACCATTTGTTAGTAACCCGTTAGACGGCGAAGGATTATTACAGCAAGGAAGTACATGGAATGGGTTCTCCGCTGGTACTGTGATGGGGCACATTCATTTACATGTAGCTGACTTAGAAGAAGCGAAACATTTCTATGTTGATGGCCTTGGTTTTGATGTAACGATTCCAGCTCGTAATGGAACGTTGTTCGTATCAGCAGGTGATTATCATCACCATATCGGTTTAAATACATGGCAGGGTGAAGGTATACCACCACAAATGCCAAATTCCGTTGGTTTGAAATATTTCACAATTGTACTAGCAGATGAAAAACAAAAAGAGCAAGTGTGTGAAAGTTTAAAATATATGGGCGTAGTTGCTACGTATAAAGATGGAATATTACAGGCCAAGGATCCGTTTGGACATTGTATACATTTTAAAGTGAAAGGAGAAGCCTAAAAAGGCTTCTCTTTTTTCACTTTCTTATAATAGCTTTTTCATTTTGTAAAAATAGTTCATCAAATTGCTTTGCAAGGTCAAAATCTAGTTTCGTTAAACCTTTTGCATTCCATGATGACAAAGTAATAATGACTGCTTTATACTGGATAAGGATAAATGGGTGGTGATTATGTTCTTCTGATAGTTTGGCGGCTTCAGAGACAAATTCGACTCCTTTTAAGTAGTCGGAAAACATATATTTTCTTTCAATCCATTTTTCATCTTTCACTGTCCATTTATCCAGCTTTGTTAATTCCTCTTGTACTTCTTCATTAGTTAATCGTAGCATCATTTTTCACATCCTTTACCTGCAGTAACGCAAGACCATTGTTAATAAGACGTGTTACAGATTCTTCAGTTGTGAAAGTAGAAAGTTGTTGTAATAATGCTGCTGATGCTTCGTGACCTTTGTTATGTTCTAAAAGCAATTCTAAAATTTCAAGACGAAGCAACCATTCTTTCGGATAAAATTTATTTAATACTTCTTGAATAGCTATTAATTGATTAGTATGAGTATCGTGTAAAATACTATCGTTACGTATATCTCGAACTGTTTGATACATACGTTCAAGCTTATTCAGTACAAGTGGATCAGGCGTTTCTTGTACTTCTTCATTCATCGGGAAAAATGCAGCCGCATCTGCCGCTCCTGGGAATACAGAAGTGATTTGTGAGCCGACAGCCATATCAAATGCTCCCCATGAAGGATCAAATAATAAGCGATCTTTATGAGTAACTGCACAATTTATAAAGGAGATAAGAGCAATTTTTTTATCATTCTTTACAATGTCTGTTACTGTTCCTTTTACATGAATGCCACTTGCAAAAGTAAACTCTGCACTGCTTCCAATTGTAATGCCTAATGATTGTAATTGTTCTTCTGTACAATTTTCTAATGCAATATCTCCATCTAGTAATCCGATTGGTGTCCCGAATCCATCGCTGTGCACAGATGTAGAATGATTTGCTAGTTGTTTATTATGAATTGCTAATGCAGTTGGTGAGCTTGTTCGTGTGTAAATAACTTCACCAGTATCATTTTTAATTGCCTCTGTAAATGTACCCGTAATTTGTAATCCACTACTTAGCTCAGTTGTAGCATGATTTTCGGAGCGGATTGCTTTTTCTAATCCTTCTGTGCCACCTGTCTTAAATGCCATCGTTGTAGAGAACTGCTCAAGGGCCTCAGTCAATTCTTCAAATGATTCACAAACAAATAGCTGTGGTTGCATTTTTGTCACATCATAAGTTGTCCCGGTGCAAGCTTCAATTGAGAATGGGACTTTCTTTACAGCGTTTGTTAAGCAATGCTTACTTTCACCGACAGAGGAAAGGAGACCAGCACCGTAAATTTTCGGATCATTTATATTGCCGATTAAGCCGTATTCCACTGTCCACCAGAATAAACGTGAAATTTGTTCTGCTTCTGATAAACCAGAAACTAAGTTTTGTTTTTCGATTACAGCATTTTCAGTAACTGCAACTTCTTCAGGTGTAGAAGTAGGGCTTTCTTTTACGATCGTTAATGTACGAACGGCTTCAAAAGCATCATGTTCTTCTTTTGTGGAGAAAGCTTTCGCTCCAATTTGTCCAAAGCGTTTCACATATTTTGCATATGTAGAATCAAGCAAAATCGGTGCGTGGCCTGCAGCTTCATGAACGATATCAGGAGCGGGTGTATACTCGATATTTTCTACTTTACGAATATCTGTTGCGATTGGTAGTAATCCATGCCCCTGAAAATCGAAGAATGCGACGCCGGGAATAAGGCCGTCAATCGTTACGGCACCCCAGCCGCTTGGTGCTAAACAGTCATTCATTTCTTCTACTTTGGGAATTGCATCTATATTAATACCAGATGATTGTAGTCCGTTAACATAGGATGGATGAGCAACATCTTTTAAGAAGCTATGGTTTTGTCTCATAATGTAACGCCAAACAGCGTGATTCACCGGTGTGTATTGATCATAATGCTGTGTGGATACGAATGGTTTTAAATGTGATGGAATTTCTATTTTTTTTGTCATTTAGACGTCCTCCTTTTTCTCTATAAAAATGAATACCAGTTTTGTATAGCTTGTACCACCTCCTTTCAGAATTGTAAGCGCTTATAAAATTTTATCATAACATTCTAAATTATTTAACAACTGTTTGCGTGAGAAATAGAAAAAGCCCCTATCGGAAAATCCGATAGGGGCGAAAAAATCGCGGTACCACCCTATTTGTAAGTGAAAATATACTTACATCTCAACTAATGATAACGGAAAAATTCCGTCTTTTCCTTCATGCATAAAAGCACTACGAAAAAGAAGCTCCAGAATTGTAATTCGTACTTATATATGTGCTAATTCCCACCGACCATTAGCTCTCTGAAACAGGGATACAAGATACTACTGCGATTCTTTCAACGCGTATATATGAAGTTATTTAAAAGGGAAGGACGCAAAAAAGCCCCTATCGGAAAATCCGATAGGGACGATAAAAATCGCGGTACCACCCTATTTGTAAACAATTAATTGTTTACCACTTACTTTAAGATAACGGAAAGATCCGTCTTTCTCTTCATGCATAAAAAGCATTACGGGAAAGAAGCTCCAGAATTGTAATTCACGCTTGTATATGTACTGATTCGCACCAACCATCAGTTCTCTGAGACAGGGATATAAGTCGCTACTAGTATTCCTTCAAAGCCGATATATAATTCGTTCAACTAAACTATGTTTTGTATTATAAAACTATATTTAAAAGCTTGTCAACAATAATTTTATTATTTCACTTCTAAATCGACGTTTAAATTAGATTTATTTCCAGCTGCATCGGTTGCTACAATATGAATTGTATTCTTTCCTTGTTGTAATTGACTACGATCGAAATAAATTTCATAGTTTTTCTCCCAAGGATTTAGGTATGCACTTTCCCATGCTCCGTTTCCGTTAATTTCATACTGTATCGTTACGGGATGTCCTGGAGCAACCCATCCGGATTCTGCCATCCAATCTAAAAGTATATCATCTACTTTACCTCTAATTACGAGGTTTTCTTGATCTACTTCAGACGATAATTTCGGTGCAGTACGATCGACAAACACAGCTCCTGTCTGTTTCGTTTCTCCACCAGAGTTAGAAGCAACAGCTTCGATTTGGTATAAGCCATCAGGTAGAGGAGATCCGTCAGTTTTCGTACCATTCCATTTGAAAGATTTATAACCAGGTGTTTCGTTTTTACCTTGATGTATCATGCCTTGATATGTTACACGGTCTTTCGTAATTAAATTAGCGTGAAATGTTACATCCTCCACTGGTGTAACTAAATAGTAATTGATCAGGTTGTCATCTAGTATTCCATCATTATTTGGACTAAAAGTAGAATTAACGATTTCAAGACCATCAATACGTTTGTATTCTTTCGGATCAATGCTAAACGTAAATGGAATACGCATTTCTTCAGTCTTCCCTTGCTCTTTCACATATAGATTTCCTGTATATACACCCTGTGGTAAGGAGCTATCTACAGTAATAGTAAAGGGCTTTTCGCTGTTACTATTAGGTTTCACACTAATAGAAGAAGAGAAAGAAGTCTGGATTTTTGTTTTTGTATCTAGTAATTCAATGCGAGTTGAAAAGTTTTTCTTTTTGTTAGAAAGATTTTGTAACGTAATATTTTGTGTTAACTTCACTTTGCCGCTATTAGGTTTAATAAGACCGAAACTTACATTGTTAGGTTTCACTAATGCATCTGTTTGGGCTGCTTTTGGAATGTTAATTAAACCAGATCCTTGTGCCATGACAGGATATGTATTTTCATTGACATCCTTTAATGTTTTTGCAGTGTTGGCAAGAGCTGCTTTCAATTGTTCTGTCGTCCAATCAGGATGCATTTGACGGAGTAGGGCAACAGCTCCCGCCACTTGTGGCGCAGCCATACTTGTCCCGTTGTGAGATTCATAGCCACCTCTCGGCACTGTACTAGTAATTTGTACTCCAGATGCAACAATATCAGGCTTTATTAGCCAACTACCTTGTGATGGTCCTCTTGAACTAAAGTTACCAATAAGTTCTGTTTGCTTTGGTTGTCCAATTTTTATATTTTTCTTTCGTTTTGTAATTAAAGTTTTTAACTCTTCGCCATTTGTATTTGATAACTGCATTACTGGAACAGCTAGATTTTCACGTCCAAAATATTCGGGCATAATATTAATTTCTTTTTCATTAGAAATTAGTAGCACGCCAAGAGCACCAGCTTGTTTCGCTTGTTCTGCTTTTACTAACGTGCTTGAGGTTCCTTGTAAAACAAGGGCGAACTTACCTTTCACATCTTGTTTAGCGTAATCACTTGAATTACCATAACCAACATATATAAGCTGAGCATCGTTGCCTACTTGGAAATCTGATTTTGATAACGGTAATCCTTGGTAAGATTTATTGGAACCAGCTACTTGGAATGTTGGAAATGGAATAGAAACAGTAGATGCACCAACAGAGATGACACTACTTGCGTTACCAGGAGCGTCAACAGACCAAGGTTTTGGTCCATCATTTCCATTTGAGACGACTGCAGTAACACCAAGTTTTGCTGCGCGTTCTAACGTCATTGTTACAGGTTGATCAGGTACATTCAAATCTTGACCAAGAGATAGATTTAAAACATCGGCACCATCTTGAATAGCTCGCTCAATACCTTGAATAATATCATCGGTCGTACCGGTACCACCATCATTCATGACACGGTAAGCGAGTATAGAAGCATTCGGAGCAATCCCCTTTATTTTTCCGTTACCAGCAATAATTCCTGCAACATGGGTACCGTGGACGTTTCCATCCATCGGATCATTATCTTCATCGACTGTATCATAGCCACCGATATAATTTGCTTGTAAATCAGGATGGGTATAGTCGACACCTGAATCGATAATAGCGACTTTCATCCCTTTTCCATCAAGGGGTTTGCCAGTCGGATCTTTTAAATTCCAAGCTTCAGGTGCACCAACTGTAGGGCCTCCAACGTTTGGTGTTTCTTGATCTGCTAGGCTTTTTGACGTTTCATGTAATTTATATGTTAAGTTCGGATAAATTGCTTTTACTTCAGGTAAAGAAGCTAGAGCGGCAATTTGATCCCCTGGGATAGAAATAGAAAATCCAGAAAATAACGTACTATACGTTTCTTTTATGGTTGCTTTCGGTGCTTTTTCTTTTATTTTCTTTGTTGTATCCTCTTGTGCTTTTTTTAGTTGTGCATGGTATGATTGCACATTGCTATTTTGTAGGTCCGGAGCATGTTGAATGTTACTTTGTGAAGCGAGTGGAGCATGTTGCAATTCTACAATAACTGAAATTTCTTTTGATGTTTTTGTTTCAACATTTTGCGCGATTTTGTTTTCTCCCCATTGTTCAATATTTGCTTTTAACTGTGGGCTAAATTGCTTCTCTTTTTGCAGTGATTCAGCATGGGCGCTTAATGCTCCAAAGCTCGAAAAGACGAGCGCTATACTTAATAGTGTTGATGTAGTTTTCTTCATTGAAACTCCCCCTAATAAAAAGTGTCAATTTTACGAAAATAAATATTACATTTTTATCGTTAATTATAGGTGCGGATGTTGGCTAGACTATACATTCGACATAATTCATACCAATCCTCTTTGAATTGAAAATTTCTTGGGAAATTTTTTGGGATTATGTCGAATGGCTAAAATTTGCATATAGTAAGCGGAATATGAGGAATGCTAAAGGGGAAAATGGGGGTGCTACATGAAAAGGTTTATAGTAAGTGGAATCGTGATTTTGTTCCTTTTTTTCTGTTCAAGTTCTATTACTAGGGCAGAAAACAATGGAGTGAAAGTTGCCTTTATTCGTAATCATAATCTATGGATTAAAGTCGGTGAAAAAGAAAAACAAATTACAAAAGGAGATTACATAACAGGGCCGAAATGGTCACATAATGGAGAATGGCTTGCATATGCAAAAGGAAAGAAGCGAAATCACTTTGAACTGTATCGGCTAAAAGATGGAAAGAAAGTTACACCATCTCAATCAGAAGTATCGAATTATCAATGGTCACCAACAGAGAATATAATTGCATTTGTATTTGCACGCACATTAAATACATTTGATGCTGAAAAAAAGAAAGCAGATTTTGAAAACGTAGCTAATGGTGTAGGTGACTATGCATGGTATCCTGATGGTAAGAAGTTTCTTGTATCATCAGAAGCGTACTTGCTTCCAACAGGATGGACAGGTGCTCAGTTATATGAAATACAAAAGGATGCAAATATGAATCCTCATAAGATGAAGCATTTATATGCACTACCGAATGAGCATGATGACTTTTTAGCATTAGTTGGAAGTGGATTTAATTGGTCGCCAGATCAAAAATGGATTTCGTTTTTGGCAGTACCAACAGCTTCTTTGTCAGCTGATAGTAATACCCTTTGCTTAATTCGATCAGACGGCAGTCGTTTTGAAACAGTAGATCAAATGTTATTAAACACACAATGGTTCAAATGGGCGCCATCAAAGAATATATTAGCCTATATTGAAGGAAGCGGGAGAGTGGCTTTAGAGAATAAGCATTTAAAAATAAAAGAATTGCCGGCTCTCCAGCAAAATACATTTACTCCAAAAGGCTATGTTGATTGGGATTTCACATGGAAGAACGATAATGTAATTATCGTTTCAAGGGCAAGGGAAGCAGAGCTATCGGTCCCTCTAGAAAAAAGACCACTACCATCTTTATATGAAATAAATAGTACAACAGATGAACAACATCAAATTACAAAGCCATCAAATAGCCAAGGCGATTATAACCCTATTTTTAGTAAGAAAAGCAACCAATTAATGTGGCTCCGTTCAAATCGTAAGAAAGCTGATGTATGGCTTGCTCATAACGATGGAAAACATGAGAAGAAGTGGATTGAAAATATAGATGTGCCAGAGTGGTATTATGAGAAATGGAATTGGGAAGATGTCGTTTCGGTTAAAGACGAGTAAAAAAACCTGCCTGAAATATAATTTTCAGGCAGGTTTTTCAATGTTATTTATGTGTTTTATTTGGCTTTTTTTTCGCAGGGTTTCCGTTCCCTTGGCGCTTTCTATTTTGTTCATCTTTTGCTTGTTTTTCATGTAATGTATCTAAAAAGTCATTTGAGTTACTCATTTTTATATCTCTCCTTTTTTCATTGCGTCCTAGTTACTATAACCATTTAGGAGGAAAATCATGAGATAAAAGTTAAGCGCTTAGTTTTCTTCGGTAGTATAAGTAAAATAGTCCGTACGTAATGAATAACATAAGTAAAACTTGTAACTCTACATTTTCTTTTAAAATAGTTGCGACAGAAGATGGTAAGTAAGGTGATGTATCGCTCGTTCCTAAACCTAACCATTTGTTTAAGAGGTTAATGATACAAAATATGAAAACACCAGACCAGCTTGCGATAATTGCTTTTTGTTTCACGCTCATCATCTGTAATCCAAGGATTAGCAGTTTTATCACTATTAAAAAAGCCATTTATGTATCCCCATATGATCATTCCCATAAAGACGATAATCCATTTCATATTTGTAATCCTCCTCTTCTTGTAAAAAATATTTTTTATATATAATTGTAATATTTTCCAAACGTTGATGTTAAAGACTTTTTACATTCTGCTTTTTAAAATAGCAGGAGTAAAGAAAAAAATAGGGAAGAAATATGTGAGACTATTTGATAGTGAGAGGAAGAGGAGAATGAAACTTATTTTTGTTCGGCATGGTGAAGGTGAACATACGAAAGATTTACCATTAAGTTTACAAGCAGTGAATCCGCCATTGACAGGCGTGGGAAAGAAGCAGGCTAAATTGCTTCAGTGCGATGTACCATTACAAGAAAAGGATATATTAATCGCTAGTCCTACACTTCGAACTTTACAAACTGCGACAATATGGAGTGCGGAAGTTGCTTGTCAAAAAATTGTTCACCCATATATATCCCCGCGTATTTTTCCTTATCGGGAATCCGCCAAAACATTACCGTGCGATCAATTGTTAGATCGAAAGATAATACAAAATTTATTTCCACATTTTTCATTAGAAGAAAGTAGAAATGAATTGTTATGGAATGAGGGAGTCAATATCATCTTGGAGATGGAATTTCAGCAAATAGTAGATGAATTTCTGCACTGGTGCTATCAGTTAAAAGCAGAAAAAATTTGTATCGTTGCACACGATGGAACAATTACAGCGTATAGGCAATATTTACAGAAAGTCGCTTTAACTAGAGCTGATTTTTTGAAAGAAACGGGTATATATGAAATGGACTTATAGGAGAGGAAATTTGTAATGGAAGAGTTAGGAGAAGATGTGTACGACTTAAATGAGCCGAGAGTATACTTTAGCGTAGCGGAAATTAAGTAATATGCAAAATTGCATATTACACATATTGTAAATGGTTGGTATAAGTTTGGGGAGTTGAAACTAGTAGAATCCTTTTTACATAGTGGTGTAAAATCATATGTTGGATTGATAGATTATGTAGATGGAAATGTAGCAATTATGTTTACAATACGCCTATTTTACGGGTTTATTAACCATGACAAAACGTTAGAAGAAGTTGTTCGAGAAGCGAGATTAACCGATGAGGAGACATGTACATTTCGAGTATATAAACAATATGAAACGGATTTATTCTATATTCGAATAAATGCGTTTCACATTTAACTCACAGTTTTTTTACATTTTATTCAATGAAAATGATTATCACCTGTGGTATGATATGTTCAAGTTTTTACAGGTAATGAAAGTTACTATATAAACGTTAGTATTTAATGTTTTTTATGTATGTCACAAATTATTCACGATTAACATTTTAAAAGTAAGCAACTAATGTTATTATATTATCTGTAACTGACTTAATTACAACTTTAGGAGGAAGATATGATTATTCAATTTTTAAGAGAAAACAAAGCAGTTTCTTTTGTATTAGCGATAATTCGAGTGTATCTTGGTTACACATGGGTAATGGCTGGAATCGGTAAACTACAAGGAAAAGGCTTCGATGCAACTGGTTATTTACAAGGTGCAATTGAAAAATCTAAAGGAGCACAACCAGCTGTTCAATCTTGGTGGGCATCATTCTTACAAGATTTTGCAATTCCAAACGTTGATTTATTTAATACACTTGTGACGTGGGGAGAAATTTTAGTCGGAATTGGTTTAATTGTAGGCTGTTTAACAAAAACAGCGGTCTTTTTCGGCCTTGTAATGAACTTTTCCTATATGTTTAGTGGGTCAATTGGTGTAAACCCTGAAATGGTTATCTTATCCATGTTCGTTCTTGTTTCTGGTATGAATGCTGGAAAACTTGGAATTGATGGCTTAGTTATTCCAAAAGTACTAGGATCAAAAATTCAAAAACGCCAAAAGCAAGCTGCTTAATATATGAAAACGGGTATCTCAAAATGAGATACCCGTTTATTTTTCAGCACTTATAGGATTTTTCTCGAAGAAATCTTTTACATACCCTACAAATTCTTGTGGCTCTTGACGAAATGGAGCATGATAACCTTTTTCAATAATATGGAAAGTGCTATTTTTTAAGAATTGATGATAAGTTTCTCCTTCTTTCCAAGAAACGCTACTATCATTTCTTCCCCATATAATTAAAGTTGGTTGCTTGATTTCAGTTGCATTGATTTGAAGACGCCTAGGCCATAATTTCATTTTATTATAATGCTCTTCATCATTACGCTTGAATTTAACTTTGCTCTCATCATAATCTGCAATAGAAGAAACGGCACTTAAATCAGTCGACAACTTTGGTTTTGGTGAACCTTGTTTATTAACGAACGTATGAGGGCCGCCTGTAGCATCAGTTAAAATAAGGTGGGTAACCGCTTCGGGGTATAAATATGTTAAATTAAGAGAAATTTCTCCGCCCATAGAATGTCCCAGTATTGCGAATGAGTCATACCCTAGTTTTTTCATTAACTTATAATACAAATTTGCATGAGTTGGGAAAGAATAATAAAAATCCATCGGTTTAGAGGAACGTCCGAATCCTAAAGCATCAACAGAAATAATCGTATGATCTTTTGCTAAATCTGAGTAAACCTTTTGAAAACCATCGGATGATCCTCCAAATCCATGGATCATAAGTAAAGGTGGTTTTTCATCACCAATCTTTTTAAAGTAAATCGTTTGACCATCTATCTCTACCATTTTTTCCTCGGTAGCTAGTTTCGCTGTAATTGTATTTTTAACTTGTTTTACTTGTTCTACTGGCTTTTTTGCTGCACTACATCCTACTAATAGTGTAAGAGTAAGACAACCTACCATAAAATAGCTAAATTGCTTCAATTAGGTGTCTCCTTTCTAACATAATGCTGCATCTATCATAGCAAATAGTATATTACGATTTCCAGGAAGTTGATTACCATTCTTTATCATAAGAGGTGAAAGGAGCGTTTCCTGGAAATTTTCTGTTTGAAGAAATTGACGGAAAATGAATTGTGAGTGCGGAACATCAATGCGTATTGACCCATTCCACGAGTTACAAATTATTTCTAATAACTGAATAGCGTCTTTTTCTTTTTTTGAAATAAGTGGAGTGATACATAGTACATCTCCTTTTTGTATGCATAAAGCAAAAGCATCTATTTGATTATCCCGCTCTATTTTAAAGGAGTAAGTTGCTCTCGATAGTAGTGATAAATAAAGATTAGAACGATCTGCACCAGTCGCAGTTTGATCAAGAAAAATGAGAGATTGAAGATCGGCTTGCTGAATTTGTTTTATGGGAAAAGAATTTATACTTATATGAGCCGCTTGTTTTTCGAAACGATGAATTGTTGTTATTGATTGAAATCCATAAGATTCATATAAGGATTCACCAGCTTTTGTTGCAATGAGCGTAATAGGGAGCGATGGATAAGTTACTTTTAAGCTATTGTTTAACAAAATACGGCCAATTCCTTTTCTTTGAAAATCAGGATGCACGATTAACATACCGATAGAAGAATATCCAGGGGCAAACGAAAAGACCCCGCCCGCTGCAATAAGTTTATTCTCATGTACATAGCCAAAAATTGTGCCAATGGAAAGGTACATATGGAATTGCTCTTTCATAAAACTCTCATGCTGTAACCACCCGACTGATTTGCAAAGAGAGAGTAAATCTGGAATGGAAGATGCGTCTAGTTTTACTGTTTTCATAAAGTTCACCATATTTCTATTTAAATTAGAAAAAATAAGAATAATATTACGAAATGTAAAATAATAGGTTCGTATTAAAAGAAATCCAACATGTTTATATTTATCTTTGTAAAGGGGAGTATGCTTGATATGAAAAGACAAACTTATACAAATTATAACTTAAATTTACATAAGTTAACAAAAAATTTACATATAACTCATTTTCTCTTAACAGTCTTCTATTAAATTTGATAGAGGGAAATGAATAACCTAATTAGGGGGACAAGACAGTGAAAAAGTTTGTAAAAAAAGCATGGCCATTTGCAGTTGTGGCGTCGTTAGCAGTTACTTCAGTAGCAACATGGAATTTTACGCGTTCTAGTGAGGTTAATGCAGATGAGAACGGAAACAATGCAAAAATTAAAAATGTCATTGTATTAATTGGGGACGGTATGGGGCCTTCATATATGACAGCTCATCGTTATATGAAAGATAATCCAAAAACATTTGAGATGGAATCTACAGAATTTGATAAGCATCTTGTAGGAACACAAAAAACATATCCAGAAGATGAACATGAAAATATTACAGACTCTGCATCGGCAGCTACTGCGATGTCAGCAGGTATAAAAACATATAACGCAGCTATTGCAGTAGATAATGATAAAGCTGAAGTGAAAACAGTATTGGAGCAAGCGAAAGAAAAAGGGAAGTCAACGGGACTCGTTGCAACTTCTGAAATTACGCATGCAACACCAGCTGCATTCGGTGCACATGATATTAGTCGTAAAAATATGGACGCAATTGCAAATGATTACTTTGATGAGAAAATTAAAGGTAAGCATAAAATAGATGTTATGCTTGGCGGTGGTGTAAATAACTTTGTTAGAAAAGACCGCAATCTTACAGAAGAATTTAAGAAGTCTGGTTATAGTTATGTAACAGATCGTAATCAATTATTAAATGATAAAAGCGATCAAGTTCTTGGCTTATTTGCACCAGGTGGTTTAGACAAAATGATTGACCGTACTGACAAAACACCTTCATTAGAAGAGATGACAAATGCAGCGATTGAGCGCTTGAACAAAAATAAAGACGGTTTCTTCTTAATGGTCGAAGGTAGTCAAATTGATTGGGCTGGACATGATAATGATATTGTCGGTGCAATGAGTGAAATGGAAGACTTCGAAAAAGCGTTTAAAGCAGCAATTGAGTTTGCGAAAAAAGATAAGAACACATTAGTTGTTGCAACTGCAGATCATTCTACTGGCGGATTATCTTTAGGTGCGAATGGTGAGTATAATTTTAAAGTAGATCCGATTAAAGCTGCGAAACGTACGCCAGACTTTATGGCAAGTGAGATTGTAAAAGGTGCAAATGTAGAAGAAACATTGAAAAAGTATATTGATCTACAATTAACACCAGAAGAAATTAAAGCTGTAAATGATATAGCTCCATCAAAAGATGTAACAAAGATTGATAATGCAATTGAAGATATCTTCAATAAGCGTTCGGTTACAGGTTGGACAACGGGTGGACATACAGGTGAAGATGTGAACGTATATGCATTCGGACCAGGTAAATACTTATTCTCTGGCGTTCAAGAGAATACAAATATAGCTAAACGTGTCTTTGACATTATTGGCGGCGGCGATCCAAATAAAGGAAGACGCTAATTATAAATGAAAGTGAGGCGAAATGCCTCACTTTTCTTTTTAGGAGATGGAAAGATGAGCGTTTTTTTAGGGAAATTAAGATTCCTTCTAGTATTTGTATTATTGCTAGTTGGATGTCAATCTCAAGAGAATAATATAGAAGAAAAATCTGCTGGAAAAACTGAGGAAAAGGTACATATAACGAAAGAAGAAGAGAAATTCATTCAAGATGTTATTGAGGCATTTGTACGGACGACGAATGAAAAAAATCTTGCTGAACATATGGAGTTATTTTCAAAGAAGATGCCTAGTGCTGAAGACTTAAAAACACAAAAGGAAGCGGCATTTCAAAAGGGAAATAAGGAAATAGAGTTAGAACATATGAATATGAAAGCTCTTAAAGGTGGGCTTGTTATTGTTGAAACGGAGGAAAAAGAAGTAGATGGAGGGGTTACTCTTCAAAAGAAAATGCGGTATGCACTTGGAAAAGAAGACGAAGGGTGGAAGATTGAAGAGGTTCGTACGATAGAGAAGAAATAAAGTGAAACTTTAATCAGTGGGGGTTTTGTCCATCCCCCACTGATTATTAGCCATCACCAATCGGGATAAACAAGGTTCTCATAGGAGAGAACCTTGTTATAGTGGTAATAAAATTTGGTTTGAACATGCTTCAATGTCATCAATATCTTGACGGATTGTTGCCATCTTATTATCGAGATCTTCAGCTTTCATAGCAGCGTCATGTAGTTCATCCTTCAAATAATCAGGTATATTTCCTTCATATTTGTAGTAAAGTTTATGTTCTAAACTTGCCCAAAAGTCCATGGCAAGTGTACGTAATTGAATTTCTGCAAAGACATCTTTCGTACCAGAATTTAGTGACAATGGATATTTAATAATCATATGCAAACTTTTATAGCCATTTCCTTTTGGATTAGCAATATAATCTTTTACTTCTACAATTTCCATATCTCCACGATTTTCAATAACTTCTTTTAAATGATAAATATCTTCTACAAAGCAACATGTAATACGGATGCCAATAATATCTTGTAATTGTGTTTGAGCATTTTCAACTGTTGGTGATAAGTTTTTACGCTCAAGCTTCCTGATGATACTTTCGGGTTGTTTAAGTCTTGTTTTTATATGTTCAAACGGGTTGTAGTCTTCTAAAAATTGAGCTTCCCGGTTCATAATTTCAAATTTAGTTTTTAACTCTTCTAAAGCAAATGTATAAGGTAATACAAAAGCTTTCCAGTAGTTAACGGTTGATTGGTTATATTCCATTTATATACACACCTTTTCTTATTTACAAGTGAAGTTGTTATTATACTAAACACCAAATCATGTAGGCGCAAGCAGCAAATGATGAGATCATAAAGCGATATTTAGTTTTCATCTTTTCAACCCCTTTCAAATGAAATTATATATGAATAAACGTCATTGTTAGTAATTTCACTATGTACAATTCTTATAGTAATAGATTCATGTGAAATTCGTATGAACTAATTGTTTCAGCTTTTTGTCTTTTTGCTAATGATTTTTGGTTTTGTTTGTTATAATTACCTTAAATTGTAATAATGAATGAATTCTTTAAAAAGCATTTACCGATGTTAAAATATAATAATTTAGTTGGCATTACGATTGATAAATCAACCAATGAGTTAATTGGTTTTATAAAACTGGCAGACGATAAAGAAGTAAAACAAATAATGTCTAGAGAGGAATGTTTACAAAAAGCACTTCAATTTTTAGAACGAGTTATTCCAGATATCACACAATATCTTCGTCTTTGGGAAGAACGTGAAGAAGCAGAAGATGGGATTGAAAGATTTACCTTTTCCGTATATGTGAATGGGATTCCAATAGACTATATGCAATTTATGATCAACATCAATACAGAAAATGGTGCTGTGATGCACTACTCAGGAGAATCTAGCAACTTTATAAAAGAATTACTTGCATATGAAACAACACCAAAAGTAACAAAAGAAAAAGCGTTAGAAATATATAAAGAGGTCATTCGAGTAAAATTAGAATGGTGTATAGATCATGATGCAGAGGAAATGAAATATAAACTGCTGTATAAACAAACGACGAGTGAAAATCATAAAGAATCCGTCGATTGTAGTCGGAAAATTCGTTACATAGATGCGCATACTGGAGAGAAAATTTGGAGTGAATATTAGTAAAAGCCAATCGATACGTTTCGATTGGCTTTTACTATGTTTATAGAAAAATTTAATGATTAGCGTTGAGTGGTTTAAGAATGCCATTAAGTTAAGAGTTCCATATTTACATCGTACAGACACAAACAACCTCATGCCCACATACACATAGTAAAGACCACTATTTTGGCGGAGGTGAAAGGTTTGAGTCTATTCGCCGCAATTGGATATATGGTTCGAGAAGTGTTTGTATTTGTTTCTTATGTGAAGAACAATGCGTTCCCGCAGCCGTTATCATCAGATGATGAGAGAAAGTACTTAGAGTTAATGGAGCAAGGTGATGCTCAAGCGAGAAATCTTTTAATTGAACATAATTTACGGCTTGTAGCTCATATTGTTAAGAAATTCGAAAACACTGGTGAAGATGCAGAAGATTTAATTTCAATTGGTACCATTGGGCTTATTAAAGCGATTGAAAGCTATTCAGCAGGGAAAGGAACTAAGCTTGCAACATATGCAGCACGCTGTATCGAAAATGAAATTTTGATGCATTTACGTGTGCTGAAGAAAACGAAAAAAGACGTTTCACTTCATGATCCGATTGGGCAAGATAAAGAGGGAAATGAAATATCGCTTATTGATATATTAAAATCAGAATCTGAAGATGTGATTGATATGATTCAGCTTAGTATGGAGTTAGAAAAAATTAAAGAGTATATCGATATTTTGGACGAACGAGAGAAAGAAGTAATTGTGAAGCGTTTTGGACTTGGGCTTGATAAAGAGAAAACACAGAGGGAGATTGCTAAGGCACTCGGTATTTCAAGAAGCTACGTATCGCGAATTGAAAAGCGTGCTTTAATGAAAATGTTCCATGAATTTGTGCGGGCTGAGAAAGAGAAAAAAGCAAAAGAATAATGTGTATTGTAAGCAGCTACACTTTAAAAGTGGCTGCTTTTCTTTCGGGAAAACGGAAAGAAAACGAGCTGTTCTAAGAAGAAATACATGTTCACTGTTGAAAATGGCGGGTTCTATCTGTAATATTAGAAGGTGCTAAACAATTTAAGAATAAAAATTATACTTAGTTTTTCTTCGTGTATAACGAGACGGCTCCATTCTATATGTGGGAATAAGAACCAATTTTACATATGATATAGAGAGAAAAGAAGGGGAAACTAAAGTTATAGGCTGATTAGGAGGTTTCGTAATTTGCGACGGACATTATATCGACTTATGATCGAACTTACAAATGGTCGTTTTACTTCTTATATATTACGTAAATTTGCACAATCTCGTTTGAGCTCTATCATTATTCCATCGTATGTGAAAGTTTTTCAAATTAATCAAGATGAGATGGAAAAGGGTTTGAAGGAATATCGAACATTGCATGATTTATTTACACGTAGGCTAAAAGAAGGAAAGCGTAGTATTGATACTGATGCATCGAGTATCGTTAGTCCTGTTGATGGTGTTTTTGCTGATCAAGGTCCTATTGAGGATACAAAAACATTCAATATAAAAGGAAAGCGTTATTCAATTGTGGATATGCTAGGTAATGAAGAGCGTGCAAAGCGATATGCAGGCGGTACATATATGGTAATTTATTTGAGTCCAAGTCATTATCATCGTATTCATAGCCCGCTCTCTGGCTCTGTGACTGAAAGATTTGTACTCGGCAGAAAATCATATCCGGTAAATGCAGCGGGTATGGAGTATGGGAAAGAACCATTGTCAAAAAATTATCGCTCTGTTACAGAAGTAAATAGTGAAGGCGAACATATGGCGCTTGTAAAAGTAGGTGCTATGTTTGTTAATAGTATCGAGCTCCTTCATGAAAGAAGTACTGTTCAAAAAGGTGAAGAGATGGCATACTTTACATTTGGCTCAACAGTTGTTTTATTATTTGAAAAAGATATGATTAAAGCAGTGCAGGAATTGACAAGTGGGCAAGAGCTGCGTCTTGGTGAAAAAATTGCAACCCGAGTATCTCATAAGTAAAGAAAAAGTTTTATAATATACTTATGAAGCTCTAATTAAGAAATGTGGACAAAGATGCTTAATGAAGAAATCCCCTAGATGGGAGTACTTGTTTATTCGAGAGCCATCGCAGGATGGCTCTTTTTACAGGTCAATCAGCAATCTATATGTACTCAAGAAGATTTGACGAGCTTGTCCTCTAACGAGCGTCTAATAATTTCTTGTTTTATAAGTAAAATGAAGTCGGGATTTAATTTTAGTTCTTTTGCTTTATAATAAGACTCAGTGAGTAAATCAGTAGATAACTGTTCCATATGTTTTGTTTTCAAGGTGAGTCACCTCCTAATAATATAAGGATTGATTCGTTGTTGCATTTAATGTACCAAAAAAATATGACAGTCACAAACAAGAGGTTATCCACATACCTCAGTGGATAAAATGTGGATAGATTGTTAGTAAATTCCAAATTGACTGAAAAATTAACGTGGAAAGTGTGTACAAGTTTATCCACAGGTTATCTATCGAAAAATGTTGTCGAAAAATTTTATGAAAAATCCTCAAAGAGGTGAAAGAAATTGAAGTTATTTTTACCAAATGAATATGTGAAAAATATATATCATATTCAACCAGAAGATTTGAAAAAACGTGGAATTAAAGGAGTTATTACTGATTTAGATAACACTTTAATTGAATGGGATCGTCCAAACGCAACGCCACAGCTTGAAGAGTGGTTTTTGAAAATGAAAGAAAATGATATTCAAGTAACGGTCGTTTCAAATAACAACGAGCAACGCGTTAAAGACTTCGCTGATCCATTAGGTATTCCGTTTATTCATAGTGCGCGCAAACCGTTTGTTCGCGCATTTAAGCGTGCGATACACGAGATGCACCTGCAGCCAGATGAAGTTGTAGTAATTGGAGATCAGTTACTAACGGATGTGCTCGGCGGGAATCGTGTGGGACTTCATACAATTTTAGTTGTACCGGTAGCGCAAACGGACGGATTGGTGACACGATTTAATCGGAAAATTGAACGAAGAATTATGAGAAACATGAAGAAAAAAGGCTTAATTAACTGGGAGGAATAAAGTTTGACTGAAACAATTAAATGTATTGGTTGCGGTGTAGAAATTCAAACAGAAAATAAAAATGAAGTAGGATACGCTCCTGCATCATCTTTAGAAAAAGAACAAGTAATTTGCCAACGTTGTTTTCGTTTGAAACATTATAACGAAATTCAAGATGTATCTTTAACAGATGATGATTTCCTTCGTATTTTGAACGGAATTGGACAATCAGACGCACTAGTGGTTAAAATCGTAGATATTTTCGATTTCAATGGTAGCTGGTTACCGGGCTTACATCGTTTTGTAGGGAACAATAAAGTATTACTTGTAGGGAATAAGGCTGACTTAATTCCAAAGTCAGTTAAGCATGATAAAGTAAAACATTGGATGCGCTATAGTGCAAAGCAACTTGGTTTAAAACCAGAAGATGTCTTTTTAATTAGTGCAGCTAAAGGACAAGGAATCGCTGAACTTGCTGATGCAATTGAGCATTACCGCGAAGGTAAAGATGTTTATGTTGTTGGATGTACGAATGTTGGTAAATCAACATTTATTAATCGTATGATTAAAGAGTTTAGTGATGAGACTGAGAATGTAATTACAACATCACATTTCCCAGGAACAACGCTTGATTTAATTGATATCCCATTAGACGAAACGTCATCTTTATACGATACACCAGGTATTATTAATCATCATCAAATGGCGCATTACGTTGGGAAACAAAGCTTAAAGCTTATTACACCGACTACAGAAGTTAAGCCAATGGTATTCCAATTAAATGAAGAACAAACATTATTCTTTGGTGGATTAGCACGATTTGATTATGTAAGTGGGGGCCGTCGTGCATTCACTTGTCATTTCTCAAACCGTTTAACAATCCATCGTACAAAGCTTGAAAAGGCTGATGAATTGTACGAAAAACACGCTGGAGAATTATTGAATCCACCGACACCAGAAGAATTAGAAAATATGCCTAAGTTTGTGAAATATGAATTTAATATTCGTGAGCCGAAAACGGATGTTGTATTCTCTGGATTGGGCTGGGTTACTGTAAATGAATCAGGAGCGAAAATTGTTGCTCATGTACCAAAAGGAGTAAGTGTTTCATTACGTAAATCTTTAATTTAATATGGAGAGGGATTTATGAAACAATTATATGGTGTAATCGGAAATCCAATTGGACATTCATTATCACCCGTTATGCATAACGATGCATTTGAACACTTGAATATGGATGCCCATTACCATGCGTTTCTTGTAGAAGAAGAAGCGCTAGGGGAAGCAGTAAAAGGTTTGAAAGCATTAGGTATTTCAGGATTTAATGTAACGACTCCGCACAAAGTTGCAATTATGGAGTACTTGGATGAGATTGCCCCGTTAGCAAGGCAAATCGGTGCGGTAAATACAGTAGTTCATCGAGATGGAAAATTGATTGGGTATAATACAGATGGAATTGGTTTTGTTCGTGCCCTGCAGTCAATTAGTGAAGATCCACTTCAAGAGAAACGTATTTTATTAATCGGTGCAGGTGGTGCTAGCCGAGCTATTTACTTCGCGCTTGCCGATGTAGGTGTGAAAGAAATTGATATTGCTAATCGTACGAGAGATAAGGCGAAAAGCCTTATCTCTGGGTGCATGGCAAATGTTAATTCGCATGCTATATCGTTAGAATGTGCAGCAGAAAATCAAGGGGAATATGATATTATCATCCAAACAACAACGATAGGTATGCATCCACATGTTGAGTATACGCCGCTGGAAATTCGTTCATTGAAACAAGGAACGATTGTTTCTGATATTATTTATAATCCATTTGAGACGAAAATTTTAGGCGATGCGAAAGAACAAGGTGCAATAATTCAAAATGGAATCGATATGTTCGTTTATCAAGGTGCACTTGCATTTGAAATGTGGACAGGGTGTGTGCCGAATATTGATAGAATGAAACAATTAGTAATGAGAGAGCTTGGAGGCTAATTATATGTTAACAGGAAAACAAAAAAGATTTTTACGTGCAAAGGCACATCATTTAACACCGATTTTTCAAGTTGGAAAAGGTGGCGTGAATGAAAATATGGTGAAACAAATTGGAGAAGCATTAGAAGTTCGTGAACTATTTAAAGTGAGCGTATTACAAAACTGTGAATTTGATCGTAGTGAAGTTGCAGAAGAGCTTGCACAAGGTGCACGAGCTGAAATCGTTCAAGTAATCGGAAGCACAATTGTTTTATACAAAGAATCAAGAGAAAATAAGCAGATTAAGCTTCCTCGATAAAAGATATACGTGAGTTATTTTGTAATGGACGCTTGATATGTAGAAAGCGAAACCAATTGAACTTTTATTAACAGTGGGCTCTCTTCGAATATGTATGGGGAGAGTTGCTGTATGTAAAAGGAAGGGGCGTTTCTTTTGAGAAAAATTGGCATTATTGGTGGCACGTTTGATCCACCTCATAATGGGCACTTGTTAATTGCAAATGAAGTGTATCATGCTTTAGGGTTGGAAGAGGTATGGTTTTTGCCGAATCAAATTCCACCGCACAAGCAAGGACGTAACATTACGAGTGTGAAAAGTCGATTAAACATGCTGCAAATAGCGATTGAGGAAGAAGCATACTTTTCAATTTGTTTAGAAGAGCTAGACAGAGAAGGCCCATCTTATACGTACGATACTATGGTACAATTAACGGAGAAGTATCCGGATGTGCAGTTTCACTTTATTATTGGCGGAGACATGGTTGAGTATTTGCCGGAGTGGTATAACATTGAAAAGTTACTTAAGCTTGTGACTTTCGTTGGAGTTGCAAGACCAGGTTATACATTACATACGCCTTATGATATCGTAAAAGTGGAAATTCCAGAGTTTGCAGTTTCTTCTTCGCTGTTACGTGAGAGATATATGACGAAGAAAACGTGCAAATATTTACTCCCCGAAAAAGTACAGGTATATATCGAGAGGAATGGGTTGTATGAATCGTGAGGAAGCACTTAATATTGTCAAACAACAAATGCATGAAAAACGTTATATACACACGGTTGGTGTAATGGAAACAGCGATTGAACTTGCTCGGTTATATGGTGTAGATGAGGAAAAGGCAGAGACGGCTGCTATATTTCACGATTATGCAAAATGTAGAGCGATTCCAGAAATGGAAGAGATTATTAAGAGAGAAGCGTTGCCAAAGGATCTACTGCACTATAACAAAGAGTTATGGCATGCACCTGTTGGGGCATACTTAGTAGAAAAAGAAGTAGGCATTACTGATCCTGAAATTCTACAAGCTATTACATATCATACAAGTGGTCATGAAAAAATGACAATGTTAGATAAAGTTATTTATGTAGCAGATTACATTGAACCAGGACGTAAGTTTCCTGGTGTGGAAGAAGCGAGGAAACTCGCATATAAAGATATAAATCAAGCTTTACTGTTTGCTTTAAAGCGAACAATTCAATTTTTAATGGAAAAAGATCAAACGATTTATCCATTAACATTCCAAACATACAATGAAGTTATCAAGGAGGAAATTAATAAATGAAAGATAAAGAGTTATTAGTATTAGCGGCAAAAGCAGCTGATGATAAGAGAGCAGAAGATATGGTTGTACTAAATATGCAAGGTATTTCACCGATTGCAGACTATTTTATTATTTGTCACGGAAATTCAGACAAGCAAGTACAAGCAATTGCACGTGAAATTAAAGCGAAGGCACATGAGTTCGAAATTAACGTACAACGTATGGAAGGCTTTGATGAAGCGCGTTGGGTTTTAGTAGACCTTGGTGATGTGGTTGCTCATGTATTCCATAAAGATGAGCGTAATCACTATAATTTAGAGCGTCTATGGGGCGATGTGCCGCGTGAAGATATTGCAGATGAGCTAGATCAATGAAATACGAACAATTTGCTTTGCTGTATGACGAACTGATGAATGATGTCCCTTATGATAAATGGGTGGAATTCACAGAGGAAAGTTTACAACAGGCATCTATGAAAGAGGCAAGAATCCTTGACGTAGCATGTGGAACTGGTAACGTAACACTTCCGCTTGTGCGAAAAGGTTATGATTTAATTGGTGTAGATCTTTCGGAAGAAATGTTAACTGTCGCGCAGCAAAAATTGGGGGGAGAAGGCTATTTTATTCCTTTTTACCAACAAGACATGAGAGAGCTCGATGTTCCTGGTGAATTTGATTGTGTGACAATCTTTTGTGACTCATTAAATTATGTATTGCAAGAAGATGGAGTGCAAGAAACATTTAGAAGAGTTTTCCACCATTTACGTCAGGATGGCTTGTTTTTATTCGATGTACACTCTTTATATAAAATACATCACGTATTTCAAAATGAAACATATACAGTGAACGGCGAAGAAATATCACTTATTTGGAACTGCTTCCCTGGAGAAGAATCAGATAGTGTGGAACATGATTTGACATTCTTTGTACAAGATTCAGAAGAAGATGTGTATCATCGTTTTGACGAATGTCACGTGCAGCGTGCGTATTCGGTTGAAGTGTTAACAAAATGGCTTGAAGAAGCTGGGTTTACAGTGCTTCGCGTCACAGGTGACTTTGAACGAATTGAAGTGACAGAACAAACAGAGCGCATCTTTTTTATGGCGAAGAAGAATGGATAAAAGAAAAGCAACCGATAAGGTTGCTTTTGTTTTATAGAAAAGATGTAGTTTTAGTTCTAGAAAAATAAAAAGATGATATGTGTAAAGTGTAAAAATGCTAGTTTTAGTGAAAATGTAGCATGAAAAAGATAAGTATTAATAAAAAGGGTTTGGGATTACGATGGCGTATTTATTATGTGTGTTTATTGAATTGCTGCTCAACGCATTTTAAATCTTCATCAAATTTCTCATGTGTCCGTTCGATTAATTTATGAAACATATCCCCAACGTGCTCTTCTAAAATACGAATACCTTCTCCTGTAACACCGCCTTTAACGCATACCTTTTCTTGTAAAGTAGGTAATGTAAAAATTTCTTTTTCCAGTAATTTCCCCATTCCAATGACCATTTCACTTACTAAAGTAGTGGCTTCTTCATGTGTAATATTTGTTTTATCTACAGCAGCGTTAATGAAACATTGTAATAAATAACTAAAAAAAGCAGGGCCGCAGCTTGCTATATCAGATGAAACGCGCGTTATATCTTCTTCTATAACAAGGGGAGTAGAAATGTTTTTGAATAGACGAAGTAGTTTTTGTTGCCATTCTAGAGAGCAGTTATTTCCAAATGTAAATAGTGATGCGCCGGATAAGGCGCGGTTTGTGATGCTTGGAATGATACGAGCGACGTGGCAAGGTATAAGTGTTTCTAATTGTGATGGAGATATGGGGCTTGTGATAGAAACTAAGCAATCTTCGTCTGAAAAATGGTCAGCGTATTTTTGTAGAATAGGGTATATATCTATCGGTTTTACGCAAATGAAAATAAGCTGGGATTGTTCGATTACCTCTTGGATTGTTTTGGCTATATGAACAGAAGGGTATTTTTCTTTTATATGATATGCTTTGGCAGGCGTCCGATTAATAATAGTAAGGCACGAGGGTTTGACAGCACGGGTTTCTAAAAATGCATCGATTAGTATATTCCCCATGTTCCCTGTCCCTATAATTCCTATGTTCAATGTTTCATCCCTCCTTCGTAACAGCTTTCTCCTAAACAATATGAATGATGTTATAAATTTATGATTAGAGGTGTAAAATGATGTGGGATTTTCCGAAAAAATGGTTGGGATTAGTGATTATTATTGGCACTTTGATTTTTCTTTTTTTCTGGAAAACGAATCAGCAAACAGAGCGATCGCTCATTACAACGGAAGTTCAAGTGAAAGATGTGGAGAAAAAAAGTAAACCGAAAGTATTGGATACAAGGGAGCAGAAAAAAATAATTATAATTGATGTGAAAGGGGCGGTTTTTAAAGAGGGTGTGTATGAAATGAAGGAAGGGGACCGGGTGAAGGAGGCAGTTGAAAAAGCTGGTGGTTTGTTGCCAGATGCAGATGTGAAGAAAGTGAATTTGGCGCAAATGGTCCAAGACCAAATGCTTCTTTATGTTCCTAACAAGAATGAGCCAGTGCAAGAAGGGGCTACTTTTTCAAAAAGCGAGGGTAAAGTGCAAATAAATACAGCTTCTAAAGAGCAACTTGAAAAAATAACAGGCATTGGTTCTCGGAAAGCGGAAAGTATTTTGAAATACCGAGAAGAACATGGTCCGTTTCAGAAAATAGAAGATTTATTAGAAATTGATGGGATTGGTGCGAAGTCTTTAGAGAAAATAAAAGATCAAATTATTATTCCATAAAAGATTGACGAAGTTTTTCTTTTTTCGCTACACTACAAGTAGACAAAAAAGAAGGTGAAAAATATGGAACGAATTTCATGGGATCAATATTTTATGACGCAAAGCCATCTACTATCTTTACGTAGTACATGTACAAGGCTTGCGGTAGGAGCGACAATTGTTCGTGATAAACGAATTATTGCTGGTGGATATAACGGTTCAATTAAAGGTGGTGTGCATTGTATAGACGATGGTTGCTATGTCATTGATAATCATTGCGTTCGTACAATTCATGCTGAAATGAATGCTTTATTGCAATGTGCGAAGTTTGGTGCAAAAACAGAGGAAGCGGAAATTTATGTCACACATTTTCCTTGTTTGCAGTGCTGTAAGGCGATTATTCAAAGTGGTGTTACAGCGGTTTATTATGCACAGGACTATAAAAATCATCCGTATGCCGTAGAGTTATTTGAACAAGCGAGTGTAACAGTAAAGCACGTTCCACTAGAATACGATATTACATCGCTAGAGGAACAAGAGCGTCATTTACAGCTAAAGGAATTATTCGCAGCTTTAGAAAAAGATAATTTATCAATGGAAGAATTACAGCGTGTATTCACTAAAGCGAAAATGATGCTATAAGGAGTGAGTATGAGTTGAATGGGCAATGGGGCTATGTTGCAATCTCGTTTATAATTGGGATTGCAATTACCTTTTCCGCATCGCATTTGTTGGCTGCTTGTTGTTTCGTTTGTTATGTTTTATTTTGTTTATATCGTACTTCGCGTAAAACCTTCATATTTTGTATAATAGCGTGTTTTAGTGGCGCTATGTACACCACGTATGTTCAGAGTCTAAATAAGCCGCTAGGGGAGTCCTATGAAGTTACACGAGGGGTCGTGCAAAATACACCTCTAATTAATGGGGATCGTCTCTCTTTTCAAATTGAAGATCAGAATAAAAACTTAGTGCAGTTAAATTATAAAATACAATCTGCTTCGGAAAAGAAGCAGTTGCAACAATTACATGCAGGTATATCGTGTACATTTAAAGGGGAGGTGAAAGAACCACAAACTGCCCGGAATTTTCATGTTTTTGATTATCGTAATTATTTATATCAGCAAAAAATACATTTTATATTTGATGTGACATACATTTCTGAATGTCAAAAAACATCGTTGTCACTCGTGCAATGGATTTTCCTTCTCAGGCAACAAACAATCTCGAAAGTTACAGAAATGTTCCCGGAACAATCAGGTGCATTTATGAACGCATTATTATTTGGAGATCGACAACAAATGACGTTTGAAGTAGAAGAGCAATATCAACAATTTGGTCTTATACATTTGTTAGCAATTTCAGGATCGCATATCGTATTATTAATGGTTATAATGTATTTTGTTTTGCTAAGAAGTGGTGTGACGAAAGAGATAGCAACAGTATGCCTTATAGTTTGCATTCCTCTGTATATGATCATAGCTGGGGCGTCGCCATCTGTTGAGAGGGCTTCTATAACAGGAGTTTTATTATTGGTAGCTTTCATGTGCTCAGTTCGCTTATCTAGTCTAGACGCCTTAAGTATAACAGCTATATGTATGCTTATATACGATCCGTATCTTATTTTCAACATTGGATTTCAATTCTCATTTGTAGGTAGTTTTTCTTTACTACTATCTGCGCCGATATTATTAGGGAGTAGTAATGGGATATTTCGAAATTCTATTTACATTTCTATAATTTCACAGCTCGCTAGTACCCCCATCTTGTTATATCATTTTGGTTATTTTTCTCCTTATAGCATTTTCCTCAATCTTATATATGTTCCTTTTCTATCCATTATTGTATTGCCGTGTAGCATCATTATTCTTATATGTATGCCGGTTATTCCATTTTTCGCAAAAGGAATCGCATATGTACTTTCACTATGTTTAACCATTTCTAATGATTTTCTAAGTTACTGTGAAAGTTTCCCTTTCATCCGACTTACTTTTGGTCAAACTCCTTTATTTCTTGTGGCTATATATTGTTTTAGTATCGTTAGTATATTTGTGATTTGGGAAAGGGTAATAACGAAAAAAATTTTGTGCATAGTTGTGGGTGTGTTTCTTTTTATTAGTACTTGTCATTATGTATATCCATATTTTCGCGAAAGTGGGAGTGTTACATTTCTTGATGTTGGACAGGG
Organism: Bacillus sp. RC242; assembly: GCF_044908245.1. Taxonomy (NCBI): domain Bacteria; kingdom Bacillati; phylum Bacillota; class Bacilli; order Caryophanales; family Bacillaceae; genus Bacillus; species Bacillus sp. RC242. The sequence goes on along the minus strand of NZ_JBIYCZ010000001.1, from coordinate 508,630 downwards.
AGATGCGATATTAATTCGTCTTCCGTACGATAAAGAGGTTTATCTTATTGATACAGGAGGAGCCCTTCCTGTCAAGAAGGAAGCGTGGCAACAAAAAAAGCATGAATTTTCTGTTGGGCATGATATTCTTGTTCCTTTTTTACAAAAAGAAGGTATAAAAACAATTGATAAATTAATTGTAACGCACGGAGATGCGGATCATATAGGTGCTGCGCTGGATTTGCTGTCATCTATTATTGTAAAAGAAGTTGTATTTGGGAGAAAGGAACAAGATGCTGTATTGGAAAAAGTGGTGAAGAAAAAGGCGTTAGAAAAGAGCATGAAGATAAGTGTAGTAGGAGAAGGGGAAGGTTGGAGGGTAAATGAAGCGGAATTTTTCGTATTAGCTCCAAAGGGGAAAGAAAAGGGAGAAAATGACTCTTCGATTGTACTATGGGCCAGACTAGGGGGACTAACATGGCTATTTACGGGTGATCTAGAAGAAGAAGGAGAAAAGTTTATAGTATCAACATATCCTGATTTGCGAGCTAATATTTTAAAAGTTGCCCACCATGGGAGTAAAACATCGTCTACAGATCCATTTTTAAGCCTTGTACAGCCTGCTGTAGCGATTATTTCTGTGGGGGAGCGTAATAGGTATGGGCACCCGCATAAGGAAGTTATAGAGCGTTTTAAGAAGATGGGTATTGAAATATGGCGTACGGATAAGCAAGGTGCTATTTCCTATGTTTTTAATGGAGAAAAAGGAACCTTTCAAAGTAAAATCACATATGATGAAACACATAGAAGATGAAAAAAAGAAGACTGCCGTTAAGCAGCAGCCTTTAAGAACCGATGAATTTAATAACAGTTGCAATAATGAAAAGTGTTGCGAAAAAACCAAATGAGACGATAAAGCCTACCCCTGAATCAATAGCGTCATTGCGTTTACTTTGAACGTTTTGTTCAAAATCATTCATTTAGAATCCCTCCCCAACATTCCATTTTAGTATAAAATATTGTCAGAAAAAAATCTACAATTTCCATATGAAGTGAAATAGAGTATTTGTATACTTTTTCTAGTTAGTTAAGTAGCGTGAATTTTTCATTTCCAATCATGTTAACAGTTGGCACTTATACTAAGATTATTATTGTAAATAATAAAGGGAAGGTGATTACCGCACACCAATAAGAAATCCGGGGCTTATTGAGTGGCGTTTTATATAAATAAAGGGGCGGGTTATAAAGACCGTCCCTTTGTACTTGTAAAACAAAAGCTAGGGCATTAGTATAAATATATATTGCCAAGTTAGGGAGTAGGAAAAAATATGAGTGATATACATAAGAAGATTAAAAAGAAACAGTTCGCTCCGTTGTATGTACTGTATGGAACGGAAGCCTATTTTATAAATGAAACGATAAAGCTTATTACAACGGAAGCGCTTGAAGAGGAAGATCGAGAGTTTAATGTTGTGACATACGATTTGGAAGAAGCGTATTTAGAAGATGTAGTTGAGGATGCGCATACACTTCCTTTTTTTGGAGAGCGTAAAGTTATATTAATAAAATCACCACTATTTTTAACGGCACAAAAAGAAAAATTAGAACAAAATATAAAAATTTTAGAAGAATATATTGGGGAGCCATCTCCTTTTTCTATTCTTGTTTTTGTTGCGCCTTATGAAAAATTAGACGAACGAAAAAAAATTACAAAACTATTAAAGAAAACAGCGGATGTAATAGAAGCAAATGCGATGCAAGTGCAGGATGTTCAGAAGTGGATTGTTTCTCGTGCGGATGAGGTGCATGTGCATATTGATAATGCAGCTGTTAGTTTATTGTTAGAGCTTGTGGGAAGTAATGTAACAATGTTGGCGAAGGAAATGGACAAGTTAACGTTATACGTCGGTATGGGCGGAGAAATTACGCCAAAACTTGTCACGGAACTTGTGCCGAAATCTGTTGAGCAAAACGTGTTTGCTTTAACAGAAAAAGTGGTGAAAAAAGATATCGCTGGTGCTATGCAAATTTTAGACGGATTATTTACACAGCAGGAAGAACCGATTAAACTGCTCGCTTTATTAGTAAGTCAGTTCCGCTTGCTACATCAAGTGAAAGAGTTGCAACAGCGTGGTTACGGACAAAATCAAATCGCGTCCCATATTGGTGTACATCCGTACCGGGTAAAGTTGGCGATGAATCAAACGAAGTTTTTCTCTTTTGAAGAATTAAAAAAAGTTATTATAGAATTGGCGGAAGCTGATTATAGTATGAAGACTGGAAAGATGGATAAGAAACTTGTGCTTGAGTTTTTCTTAATGCGGTTAAATCATATGTAGTGACACAAAAAAGTTCACGTACTTAGTACGTGAACTTTTTTGTGTATATAAAAAACGATCCGAATGGATCGTTTTTTAAACGCCTTACGCGTTTACTTGTTTCGCTAAGCGAGATTTTTGACGAGATGCAGCGTTTTGGTGGATAAGACCTTTACGAGCTGCTTTGTCAAGTTTTTTAGAAGCAGTTTTGAAAGCTTCTTTAGCATTTTCAAGATCGTTATTAGTAACTAAAGTTTCTACAGTTTTAACAGCAGTACGCATGTCAGACTTGATAGAAGCGTTATGTGAACGACGCTCTTCGCTAAGTTTAGCGCGTTTGATAGCAGATTTGATGTTTGCCATACTTTTCACCTCCCTGGTGCAATCGAATGACTCGATTCTTACATAGAACAAGTGATATTCTATCAAACGGTGAAGAGAATTGCAATAGTATATCAATGAAATTTCACGTAAAGGAAAGAATGACCTAATATAACTTGGGGAAATCTAACGATATTTACTATGAATTACGGAGGAGATACGATGAAAGAACCATTAGATTTAAGTAAATATAGTGTTAGAACTGACCTTGCTGTAGAGGCGCACCAAATGCTACAAGAGCGCCAAGAAGAACAAAAAGGGATACAGGGAGTTATTGTAAAAGAGAGGGAAGAAGAGGGAGTTACAATTACAAAAGTAACTATTGATGAAATTGCATCTGAGTCGATGGGGAAAAAACCTGGAAGTTATTTAACTCTTGAGGTGCAAGGTATACGACAACAAGATACGGAACTTCAGCAAAAGGTAGAGCGTATTTTTGCAAAAGAATTTTCTTATTTCTTAGAAGAGGTTGGAGTTTCAAAAGAAGCGAGTTGTTTAATCGTAGGTCTTGGGAATTGGAATGTAACGCCGGATGCACTCGGACCGATAGTTGTAGAGAACGTACTGGTGACGAGACATTTGTTTAAATTGCAGCCTGAAAGTGTGGAAGAAGGGTTTAGACCTGTTAGTGCCATTCGTCCAGGGGTAATGGGAATTACAGGGATTGAAACGAGCGATGTCATTTACGGAATTATTGAGAAGACAAAACCAGACTTTGTCATCGCAATTGATGCATTAGCTGCTCGTTCTATAGAACGAGTAAATAGTACGATACAAATTTCTGATACAGGAATTCATCCAGGATCTGGTGTTGGGAATAAGCGTAAGGAACTAAGTAAAGAAACATTAGGTATTCCTGTTATCGCAATTGGTGTGCCAACTGTGGTAGATGCTGTTTCGATTACGAGTGATACAATTGATTTTATTTTGAAACATTTTGGCCGGGAACTGAAAGAAGGAAACAAACCGTCACGCTCTTTATTGCCAGCAGGTTTTACATTTGGAGAAAAGAAAAAATTAACAGAAGAAGATATGCCAGATGAAAAGAGTCGAAATATGTTTTTAGGAGCTATTGGTACGTTAGAAGAAGAAGAAAAGAGAAAGTTAATTTATGAAGTGTTATCTCCTCTTGGTCATAATTTAATGGTAACTCCAAAAGAAGTAGATGCGTTTATTGAGGATATGGCAAATGTAATAGCCAGCGGTTTAAATGCAGCGCTGCATCATCAGATTGATCAGGATAATACAGGGGCATATACACATTGATGGAAAGAGGCAGAAATAGCTTGAGTCAATTTACGCTGTTATGTATATGCGGTACAGTCTTATGTTTGCTTATGATGATAGCTGGAGTGGGACTCGCTAATCATGGTCTAAAAAGTATGAAGGGATATCGTCAGCTGTCATATGAACAAATTGCTCATATGACAGGAACAGAAGGCGCTGGGGCTGAACCCGGAATTTCGGGAGAGACGTTTTCGGCTATTGAAAAACAAAAACAGTTAGAACGCTTAAGAAGTTTTAATGTTGTAGAAGGTATCGGTATGGCGATAGCAAGTGTTGCTCGTGATATGACAAAGTTTGGAACGGATATAGTTGTTGGGGCAATAAAAGGAATTTTTAGTTAAGGGTAGCGGGAAGGATGGTTGTCTTATGTTTGTAAGAGAGCTGTCTTTTAATTTGAAAAAGGTTTGTCTCTTATGGTTTGTTCGCATAAGATATAGATAGAGTGATTTGTATTGTAAGCAGCACGAGTTTTCATTGAATCTTTGCTGCTCTATTGATATAATCAGTGCTAGTGTATATTGGCGAGACTATTAGGAGTTGAGAACATAGATGAATAAAGAAGAAAGAGCAAAAAGACAGTCCAAAATTCGTAACTTCTCCATCATTGCTCACATTGACCACGGGAAATCAACGTTGGCAGACCGTATTTTGGAGAAAACAAACGCGTTGGCACAGCGCGAAATGAAGGCGCAATTGCTTGACTCTATGGAGTTGGAGCGTGAGCGTGGTATTACAATTAAATTAAATGCAGTACAACTAACGTATAAAGCGAAAGACGGTGAAGAGTATATTCTTCACTTAATCGATACTCCAGGACACGTCGACTTTACGTACGAAGTATCTCGTAGTTTAGCGGCTTGTGAAGGTGCAATTCTTGTAGTGGATGCAGCGCAAGGAATTGAGGCGCAAACATTAGCGAACGTATATTTAGCGCTTGATAATAATTTAGAAATCTTACCAGTTATTAATAAAATCGACTTACCAAGTGCAGACCCAGAACGCGTACGTCAAGAGGTAGAAGATGTAATTGGTTTAGATGCATCGGAAGCTGTACTTGCTTCAGCGAAAGCTGGCATTGGTATTGAAGATATTTTAGAGCAAATCGTTGAAAAGGTACCAGCTCCAACAGGTGATTCAGAAGAGCCGTTACAATGTATGATTTTCGATTCTTTATATGATCCGTATCGTGGTGTAATTGCATATATCCGTGTTGTAAATGGAACGGTAAAAGTTGGCGATAAAGTACGTATGATGGCAACTGGAAAAGAATTTGAAGTAACAGAAGTAGGTGTGTTTACACCGAAAACGACGCAACGTGACGAGTTAACAGTAGGTGATGTAGGTTTCTTGGCAGCATCTATTAAAAACGTAGGCGATACACGTGTTGGTGATACGATTACACATGCGAAACGTCCGGCTGCAGAGCCGTTAAAAGGGTATCGAAAATTAAACCCAATGGTATTCTGTGGTTTATATCCAATCGATTCTGCACGTTATAACGACTTACGTGATGCGTTAGAAAAACTAGAATTGAATGATTCTGCTCTTGAATTTGAGCCTGAAACATCTCAAGCTTTAGGTTTTGGTTTCCGTTGTGGTTTCTTAGGGCTTCTTCACATGGAGATTATTCAAGAACGTATTGAACGTGAATTCAAGATTGACTTAATTACAACAGCGCCAAGCGTTATTTATAAAGTGTATTTAACGAACGGTGAAGATTTTATTGTTGATAATCCATCTAATATGCCAGATCCACAGACTATCGATCGTGTAGAAGAGCCGTTTGTGAAGGCTGCAATTATGGTTCCGAATGACTATGTTGGAGCTGTAATGGAAATTTGCCAAGGGAAACGTGGAACGTTTATTGATATGCAATATTTAGATGAAACACGTGTTACATTGACATATGAAATCCCGTTATCAGAAATCGTATATGATTTCTTCGATCAATTGAAATCAAATACGAAAGGATATGCATCATTTGACTACGAGTTAATTGGTTATAAACCATCTAAACTTGTGAAAATGGATATTCTTTTAAATAATGAACAAGTGGATGCTTTATCATTTATTGTACATCGTGATTCAGCGTATGACCGTGGTAAAGTAATTGTAGAGAAATTAAAGAAATTAATTCCAAGACAACAGTTTGAAGTGCCAATTCAGGCGACTATCGGAAATAAAGTTGTATCTCGTTCTACAATTAAGGCGATGCGTAAAAACGTACTTGCAAAATGTTACGGTGGTGACATTTCTCGTAAGCGTAAACTTCTTGATAAGCAAAAAGAAGGTAAAAAACGTATGAAGTCTGTTGGTTCTGTAGAAGTGCCGCAAGAAGCATTCATGGCTGTACTGAAAATGGATGATAACTAATGGAGTGAACTATAATTAGTGGAGATTTTTCTATTCTTCGCTAATTATTAGCCCGCACCAATCGTGATAAAAGTAGAAGCCGTTCGTTCGGCTTCTTTTTTATATGCTACTTTTTAGACATCTTAGCATCTCTCATTTACAATAGTGAGAGAGCTTTTTAGTGATTGATATAGAGTTAGGAGACTATCAATGTCCGAAAATATTCGAAAAGATATTCGAGAGAAAATACAAAAAGGTAATTTTAATTGCGAAAAGGAACTGACGCTTTCTATAATTAGTGGGAAGTGGAAAGTTGTGATATTGTGGCACTTAGGTGTGGAAGGTCCGCATCGTTTTAGTGAATTGCAACGTCTGTTCCCGAGCATTTCTCATAAAGTGTTGTCAAATCAATTGAAAGAGTTAATGGAGGACGGGATTGTTGATCGAACGGTATACCCGGAAATTCCTCCGCGTGTTGAGTACTATATGACGGAATTAGGTATGTCGCTTTTACCGATCGTTGAAATGATGTATGATTGGGGAAAAATGCGAATGGAACAAATCCGTAATACAGTAGAGAAGTAAAGAATCCTCCGGAGTGCGGAGGTTTTCTTTTTAGAAAGGTAGGAGTTATATTTGGTACAAGCTGCATATATTCATATTCCGTTTTGTCAGCATATTTGTCACTATTGTGATTTTAATAAAGTATTTATTGAACGCCAACCGGTTGATCGATACTTACAATATTTAGAGAAAGAAATAATAAATACGGTTCAAAAAGTACCGTTTGAAAGTATGAAAACGATTTTTGTTGGCGGAGGAACTCCGACGGCATTAAATATGGAACAGACAAAAAAACTACTCGACATCATTAACCGTCGTTTGCGTCCATTTGCGCCGAATTGTGAATTAACATTTGAAGCGAATCCAGGTGATTTACCGAAAGAGAAATTGAACGTATTGCTAGAAGGTGGAGTAAACCGAATTAGTTTTGGTGTGCAAACGTTTCGTGATGAGCTACTTGAGAAGATTGGACGCAGGCATACGAGAGAAGATGCATTCGTAGCAATTCGAGAAGCGCAGGAAGTCGGTTTTACAAATATTAATGTAGATTTAATTTATGCTCTGCCTGGACAGACGATAGAAGATGTAAAGGAAACATTAGACATTGCCTTTACGCTTGGTGTACAACATTTCTCGGCATATTCCTTAATTGTGGAACCGAAAACCGTATTTTATAACTTAATGAATAAAGGGAAATTAAGACTTCCAGGTGAAGACCATGAAGCGAAAATGTACGAAATGGTAATGGATGAAATGGAGAAACATGGTTATAACCAGTATGAGATTAGTAACTTCTCAAAAGGTAATAATGAAAGTAGACACAATCTCACATACTGGAATAATGAAGAGTATTATGGATTTGGAGCTGGAGCGCATAGCTATGTGAACGGGGAACGAATTCAAAATGTAGGCCCGCTCAAGCAATATTTCACTAAAATTGATGAGACAGGATTTCCGTATTTAGATGTTCACCCAGTGACAGAGAAAGAAAAAATGGAAGAAGAGTTGTTCTTAGGACTTCGAAAAACAAAAGGTGTTTCTAAGCTAGAATTCCAAAAGAAATTTAATGTGGAGATGGATCATGTTTTTGCAAAGCAGTTACAAAGTAATCAAGAACAAAGATTACTTGAAAACAGAGATGGACATGTTTGTTTAACGAGGAAAGGGAAACTATTAGGGAATGAAGTATTCCAGTCATTTTTGATTGATTAATTAAATGTGCCATAAGCGTGAAAAAGTTTCGTTATTTCGTGACGTTTCCGTTGACAATTGAATGTCAATTTTGGTAAGTTATTAATAGATTTAGCACTCGAAGACAAAGAGTGCTAACAGAGGTGATGATGAGATGCTTACGGAACGTCAGCTCTTAATTTTACAAACAATTGTTGATGACTTTATTGGATCAGCGCAACCAGTTGGTTCGAGGACGTTGGCTAAGAAAGATGAAATTACGTTTAGTTCAGCTACTATTCGAAATGAAATGGCTGATTTAGAAGAACTAGGATTTATTGAAAAAACGCATAGTTCTTCTGGGCGTGTTCCTTCTGAAAAAGGGTATCGTTTTTATGTAGACCATCTTTTAGCGCCGCAAAACTTACCGACCGATGAAATTGTACAAATTAAAGATTTATTTGCTGAAAGAATTTTTGAAGCAGAAAAAATTGCACAACAATCAGCTCAAATTTTATCAGAGCTTACGAATTATACGGCCATTGTTCTTGGTCCGAAATTGAGCACAAATAAACTTAAAAATGTACAAATTGTACCGCTTGATCGTCAAACAGCAGTCGCTATTATTGTAACAGATACAGGGCATGTGCAAAGTAAAACGATTACCGTTCCGGAATCTGTTGATTTATCAGATTTAGAAAAAATGGTTAATATTTTAAATGAAAAGCTATCTGGTATACCTATGGCAGAACTTCATAATAAAATCTTTAAAGAGATTGTTACAGTCTTGCGTGGGTATGTTCATAATTACGATAGTGCAATAAAAATGTTAGATGGTACATTTCAAGTTCCTTTATCGGAAAAGATATACTTTGGAGGGAAAGCAAATATGCTTTCGCAACCAGAGTTCCATGACATTCAAAAAGTAAGATCCTTGCTGACAATGATTGATAACGAAGCTGAGTTTTATGATATTTTGCGTCATAAACAAGTTGGTATTCAAGTGAAAATTGGTAGGGAAAATTCTTCAATTGCTATGGAAGATTGTAGTTTAATTTCTGCAACATATTCGATTGGAGAAGAGCAACTAGGAACAATTGCGATTTTAGGTCCGACGAGAATGCAATACTCTCGTGTAATTAGTTTGTTGCAGTTATTTACAAGACAATTTACAGACGGACTTAAAAAGTAAATGAGAGTAATACATTCGCTCAAGTGATGAGATTCTCATTGCTGTGTGTAATATATAATGCTTAGGTAATCGTGCTAAGCGTGATACCTAATACCTTTTAAGGAGGTGAAAATTGTGGAAGAGCGTAACGAACAAGTGGTAGAAGAAGTGAAAGAAGCGCAAGTTGAAGAAGCTGTCACGCCAGAAAACAGTGAAGAAGCTGTAGAAGAAAAAAGTGAGGCTGCTCTTTTACAAGAAAAAGTAGATGAGTTACAAGCGAAACTAACGGAAACGGAAGGTCGCACATTACGTCTACAAGCTGATTTTGAAAATCATAAGCGCCGTGTCCAAATGGATAAACAGGCTGCTGAAAAATATAGAGCACAAAGTTTAGTTTCAGATATTTTGCCAGCTCTTGATAATTTTGAAAGAGCGATGCAAGTGGAAACAACTGATGAGCAAACGAAATCCTTGTTACAAGGTATGGAAATGGTGCATCGTCAATTGCTAGAAGCGCTGACTAAAGAAGGTGTTGAAGCGATTGAATCTGTTGGTAAACAGTTTGATCCTAATGAGCACCAAGCTATTATGCAAGTCGAAGACAGTGAATTTGAATCAAACGCGGTTGTGGAGGAATTCCAAAAAGGTTATAAACTAAAAGACCGTGTGATTCGCCCATCAATGGTAAAAGTAAATCAATAATTTACATAAAAGTAGGAGGAATCGCCATGAGTAAAATTATCGGTATTGACTTAGGTACAACAAACTCTTGTGTAGCTGTTATGGAAGGTGGAGAACCAAAGGTTATCCCAAATCCAGAAGGAAACCGTACAACACCTTCTGTTGTAGCTTTCAAAAATGAAGAGCGTCAAGTTGGGGAAGTTGCGAAGCGTCAAGCAATTACAAACCCAAATACAATCATGTCTGTTAAACGTCATATGGGTACAGACTACAAAGTAGAAGTTGAAGGTAAAGATTTTACACCTCAAGAAATTTCTGCAATCATTTTACAAAACTTAAAAGCTTCTGCTGAAGCATACTTAGGTGAAACAGTAACGAAAGCTGTTATTACAGTACCTGCCTACTTCAACGATGCAGAGCGTCAAGCAACGAAAGATGCTGGTCGTATCGCTGGTTTAGAAGTTGAGCGTATCATTAACGAACCAACAGCCGCAGCACTTGCTTACGGTTTAGAAAAACAAGATGAAGAGCAAAAAATCTTAGTATATGACTTAGGTGGCGGTACATTTGATGTATCTATCCTTGAGTTAGCAGACGGCACATTCGAAGTTATTTCAACTGCTGGTGACAACCGTCTTGGTGGAGATGACTTTGACCAAGTTATCATCGATCATTTAGTAGCTGAATTCAAAAAAGAAAATAGCATTGATTTAAGCCAAGATAAAATGGCACTTCAACGTCTGAAAGATGCAGCTGAAAAAGCGAAGAAAGATCTTTCTGGTGTAACACAAACACAAATTTCATTACCATTCATTAGTGCTGGAGCTGCTGGCCCATTACACTTAGAATTAACGTTAACAAGAGCTAAATTCGAAGAAATTTCAGCTAGTCTTGTTGAAAGAACATTAGAGCCAACTCGTCGTGCATTAAAAGACGCTGGTTTTGCTCCAAGCGAATTAGATAAAGTTATCCTTGTTGGTGGATCTACTCGTATCCCAGCTGTACAAGAAGCAATTAAACGTGAAACTGGTAAAGAGCCATACAAAGGTGTAAACCCAGATGAAGTTGTAGCATTAGGTGCTGCAGTTCAAGGTGGCGTACTTACTGGTGATGTAGAGGGCGTTCTATTATTAGACGTAACTCCACTTTCTTTAGGTATCGAAACTATGGGCGGTGTGTTCACGAAACTAATCGAGCGTAACACTACAATTCCGACAAGTAAGTCACAAGTATTCTCAACAGCTGCTGATAACCAACCAGCGGTAGACATTCACGTACTACAAGGTGAGCGTCCAATGTCAGCTGACAACAAAACGTTAGGTCGTTTCCAATTAACAGACCTTCCGCCAGCACCACGTGGAATTCCACAAATCGAAGTAACATTCGATATTGATGCGAACGGTATCGTTAACGTACGTGCAAAAGACTTAGGAACAAGCAAAGAGCAAACTATTACAATCCAATCTTCTTCAGGTCTTTCTGATGAAGAAGTAGATCGTATGGTACAAGAAGCTGAATCAAATGCTGATGCTGACCAAAAACGTAAGGAAGAAGTTGAACTTCGTAACGAAGCTGACCAACTTGTATTCCAAACAGACAAAGTTGTAAAAGATTTAGAAGGTAAAGTAGATGCAGCTGAAGTAGCGAAAGCAACGGAAGCGAAAGAAGCATTACAAGCGGCAATCGAGAAAAACGAACTTGAAGAAATCCGCGTGAAAAAAGATGCTCTTCAAGAAATCGTACAACAATTAACTGTTAAATTATACGAGCAAGCTCAAGCGGCTGCAGGGCAAGCAGAAGGTGCACAAGGAGCACAAGACGCTGGCGCAAAAAAAGATAATGTAGTAGACGCTGAGTTTGAAGAAGTAAAAGAAGACAAGTAATACAGTGAAATAAAATAAGTAAGATGACAAAAAGTCAAAGTCAAGCGTGCCTTGGCTTTGACTTTTTTCACGAATAAGAAGAAATGTGTGAGGATCTTAGTTTTTTTATTTTGCATACTGTAAGTGAGGAAACTTTGTTGCAAAGCACTTTCTTTCGGTGTTAAAATTACGTTTATGTGAAAGATTCGGGGGTTGCAAATTTATGAATAAACGAGACTATTATGAGGTCCTTGGACTTAGCCAGGGCGCTTCAAAAGATGAAATTAAAAAAGCGTATCGTCGTTTGGCTAAAAAGTACCATCCAGACGTAAGTAAAGAAGAAAATGCAATTGAAAAGTTTAAAGAAGTACAAGAAGCATACGAAGTATTGAGCGATGATCAAAAGCGTGCGCAGTATGATCAATTTGGTCACGCGGGTCCGAATCAAGGTTTCGGTGGCGGAGGAGACTTCGGCGGTGGCTTCGGTTTCGAAGATATCTTTAGTTCATTCTTTGGCGGTGGCGGCGGAAGACGTCGTGACCCGAATGCTCCACGTCAAGGTGCTGATTTACAATATCAAGTTACTTTAGAGTTTGAAGAAGCTATTTTTGGTAAAGAATTAAACGTTGAGATTCCAGTGGAGGATCCATGTGATACTTGTAAGGGTAGTGGAGCAAAACCAGGGACTTCAAAAGAAACATGTAAACATTGTTCAGGATCAGGGCAAGTAAGTGTAGAACAAAATACACCATTTGGGCGTATTGTAAACCGTCAAGCTTGTGGACATTGTTCAGGAACAGGTCAAATGATTAAAGAGAAATGTACGACATGCCATGGTTCTGGTAAAGTTCGTAAACGTAAAAAAATCAATGTTAAAATTCCAGCGGGTATCGATAATGGTCAACAAATTCGTGTATCTGGAAAAGGTGAAGCAGGCGTAAATGGCGGACCGGCAGGTGACTTATATGTTGTTGTTCATGTGAGAAATCATGAATTCTTTGAACGCGAAGGGGATCACATTATTTGCGAAATGCCAATAACATTTGCGCAAATGGCACTTGGTGCGGAAGTTGAAGTTCCTACCGTTCATGGCAAAGTGAAGCTGAAAATTCCAGCAGGAACACAAACAGGAACAGAATTCCGCTTAAAAGGAAAAGGTGCTCCGAACGTACGTGGATATGGTCAAGGAGATCAATATGTAGTCGTTCGTGTTGTTGTGCCGACGAAATTAACTTCACATCAAAAAGATTTATTGCGTGAATTTGCAGGGCAAGAAGAGCAGGATGATAGCTTATTCAGAAAGCTTAAACGTGCTTTCAAAGGGGAATAATGGAAATAAAAAATGGAGTTGGTAAATTGTGAAATGGTCAGAAATTAGTATTCATACAACAGAAGAAGCAGTAGAAGCTGTCTCTCATATTTTGCATGAAGCAGGCGCTAGCGGGGTTGCGATTGAGGACCCAGCGGAGTTGACGAAAGAGCGCAAGCAACAATACGGTGAGATTTATGCACTTAACCCAGATGAATATCCAAGTGAGGGTGTTTTGGTAAAAGCATATTTCCCACAAACGGATTCTTTACACGAAACAGTTGCAGGTGTAAAATCATCTATTGATGCACTACCATCTTTCGACATCGAAATTGGTAAAGGAACTATTACAATTAATGAAGTCGATGAGGAAGATTGGGCTACTGCTTGGAAGAAGTATTATCATCCAGTTCAAATTTCTGATACATTCACAATTGTGCCGACGTGGGAAGAGTATACACCGTCTTCTCCAAATGAAAAAATTATTGAATTAGATCCAGGTATGGCGTTTGGTACAGGGACACATCCCACAACGACGATGTGTATTCGTGCGTTAGAAAAAACGGTTCAGCCAGGTGATACTGTGATTGATGTGGGGACAGGTTCGGGGGTACTTAGTATTGCTGCGGCAAAATTAGGTGCGGCTTCTGTTCAAGCGTATGATTTAGACCCAGTTGCAGTTGAAAGTGCAGAAATGAATGTGCGCTTAAATAAAACAGATGACATTGTCAATGTTGGACAGAATAGTCTATTAGAGGGTATTGAAGGCCCAGTTGATTTAATCGTAGCAAATTTACTAGCGGAAATTATTCTTCTATTCCCTGAAGATGCAGCGAGAGTTGTGAAGCCAGGTGGATTATTTATTACATCTGGTATTATTGGGGCGAAAGAAAAAGTAATTTCTGAAGCGTTAGAAACAGCTGGATTTTCAATTGAAGAAGTACTTCGAATGGAAGATTGGGTAGCAATTATTGCACGAAATGCGTAATATAGATTTTAGTCTATAAAGAACAGGGGAGTCTCTCACCGTATAAGGTGAGGGACTTGCCGTTTGTTATATGAAAATGATAACGTTTCGTTCTTTTCGTAAGTATTGACTTACGAAAGGAACGAAACTCTACTAAGGTGATTATATGCAACGTTATTTTGTAGAAGAGAAATATGTAAATGAGACAAGTATTCGCATAATGGGTGATGATGTCCATCACATCGCAAGAGTGATGCGTATGTCAGCTGGTGACCACATTTATTGCTGTGTAAATGGTAAAACAGCAGAGTGTTCAATTGCTGAAATTACCAGTGAATTTGTGGATACTACTATTGTAGAATGGGTAGAGGCGTCAAGCGAACTTCCTGTGTTCGTGACGATTGCAAGTGGACTGCCGAAAGGAGACAAGCTAGAGTTAATTTTTCAAAAAGGAACTGAGCTTGGGGCAGCTGCATTTTTACCATTTCAAGCATCTCGATCTATTGTAAAGTGGGATGCGAAAAAAGCAGATAAAAAAGTTGAGCGTTTGAAAAAAATTGTAAAAGAAGCTGCGGAACAATCGCATAGAAGTGAAATTCCAGAAGTACACGTTCCCTCATCATTTAAACAACTGCTGTCGATGAGTAGCGAGTATGATGTTTGTCTTGTTGCGTATGAAGAAGAAGCGAAACAAGGTGAGAAATCTAATTTTGCGAAAGCTTTAGCGACGGTTAAACCAGGCCAAAAGCTGCTGATTGTATTTGGACCAGAAGGCGGCTTAGCGGGGGAAGAGATAACCGCACTTCGTGAACATAAATTTGTACCATGTAGTTTAGGACCAAGAATTTTAAGAACAGAAACGGCTCCGCTTTATGCGTTAAGTGCCGCTTCTTATCATTTTGAATTGATGGGGTGATAATCAATGGCAACTGTTGCGTTCCACACGTTAGGTTGTAAAGTAAACCACTATGAAACAGAAGCGATTTGGCAATTGTTTAAACAAGGTGGTTATGAAAGAACTGAATATGAAAAAAAATCTGATGTATACGTTATTAACACATGTACAGTAACGAATACTGGAGATAAAAAAAGCCGTCAAGTAATTAGACGTGCTGTACGTCAAAATCCAGATGCGGTAATTTGTGTAACTGGATGTTATGCACAAACATCTCCAGCGGAAATTATGGCGATTCCAGGTGTAGATATTGTTGTTGGTACGCAAGATCGTGAGAAGATGTTAGGATACATCGAAGAATTCCGTAAAGAGCGTCAACCAATTAATGCTGTCCGCAATATTATGAAAACACGTGTATATGAAGAGCTCGATGTACCATATTTCACGGACCGTACACGTGCATCTTTAAAAATACAAGAAGGTTGTAATAACTTCTGTACATTTTGCATCATTCCTTGGGCGCGTGGTTTAATGCGTTCTCGTGATGGAAAAGAAGTTATTAAACAAGCGCAGCAATTAGTAGATGCGGGCTATAAAGAAATCGTATTAACAGGTATTCATACAGGTGGGTACGGTGAAGATATAAAAGAGTATAACTTAGCTGGATTACTGCGCGATATGGAAGCGGAAGTAGGCGGATTGAAACGCCTTCGTATTTCTTCTATTGAGGCGAGTCAAATTTCTGATGAAGTAATTGAAGTGTTAGATAAATCAGAAGTAGTTGTACGTCACTTGCATATTCCATTACAGTCAGGATCTAATACTGTATTGAAACGTATGCGCCGTAAGTATACGATGGAATTTTTCCAAGAGCGTTTAGATCGTTTGAAAGAAGCGTTACCAGGTCTTGCGATTACATCAGACGTAATTGTTGGATTCCCAGGCGAAACAGAAGAGGAATTCATGGAAACGTACAATTTCATTAAAGAGAATCGTTTCTCTGAATTACACGTTTTCCCTTATTCGAAACGTACAGGTACTCCAGCAGCACGTATGGAAGATCAAGTTCCTGAAGACGTGAAGAACGATCGTGTTCACCGTCTAATTGAGCTATCAAATCAATTAGCGAAAGAGTATGCTTCTAGATTTGAAGGTGAAGTACTTGAAATCATTCCGGAAGAGACATTTAAAGATGGTGACCGTGAAGGTTTATATGTAGGTTATACAGATAACTACTTAAAAATTGTGTTTGAAGGATCTGAAGAATTGATTGGTAAGCTAGTAAAAGTGAAAATTACAAAAGCTGGTTATCCATATAACGAAGCGCAGTTTGTTCGTGTTCTTGAAGATGATGTAAAAAAAGAATCAGCAAGCGCATAAAGTGAAACTTTAATCAGTGGGGGGGGTTGTTCATCCCCGCTGATTATCAGCCTGACCCCCGCCTAAGTTCTTTGCTTTCGCTGAATTTTGAGGTGGGGGTCTTACTGTCCTGGCAAATAGCGGGATAAAAAAGCATGCAAACGGAAACGATTTGCATGCTTTCTTTTTTTTTTGGGAGAAGTTAAGTACTGAAAAGGCAGGTACGTTGAATGAGTAGTTATTTAATGCTTTCTTGTATTAAAAAAGGTGTAATGATAAAAAATATAGTTGTCTTCAGGGGAAAAGGATAATAGCTATCTACATAGCTTTTGAACAGGTAAGGGCATCTATTCTTCTTTTATTCTGCCAAATAGTTGACCTGAAGTGATAAAATGTATTATAATCGTAAAAGACATGCTGAAGAAGGGTTTCTTTTTGCATGCTGAAATTAGTATGTAAGTGTGATGTTTCGGAGGGAGGGAAAGAGAATGTCAAAAACAGTCGTTCGTAAAAACGAGTCTTTGGAGGATGCACTTCGCCGTTTTAAAAGATCGGTTTCTAAAACTGGTACACTTGCTGAAGCAAGAAAGCGCGAGTTTTATGAAAAGCCAAGTGTAAAACGTAAGAAGAAATCTGAAGCGGCAAGAAAGCGTAAGTTCTAAGAGAGGGTGTAAGTTATGAGTCTTCTCGGTCGTTTAAACGATGATATGAAACAAGCGATGAAGAATAAACAAAAAGAAAAATTAACCGTTATTCGTATGGTTAAGGCTGCTTTACAAAATGAAGGTATTAAACTGCAACATACTCTTACTGAAGAAGAGGAATTAACAGTTTTAGCTCGTGAAGTAAAACAGTATAAGGACTCCCTCCTTGAATTTAAAAAAGCTGGTCGTGAAGACCTTGTTGATAAACTGCAAAGTGAAATTCAGATTTTAAGCGCATATTTGCCGGAGCAATTAACAGAAGAAGAACTAGCGGATATAATTAAGCAAGTTATTTCTGAAGTTGGTGCTACATCTAAAGCAGATATGGGTAAAGTGATGACTGCTGTTATGCCGAAAGTAAAAGGTAAAACAGACGGATCACTTGTGAATAAGCTGGTTATCCAGCTATTAGCATAAAAAAGCGTCTCATTTCGTATGAGACGTTTTTTTATGCTTTTTTCAGTTTGGACGTGATATTACAAGCTCTTTTTTCATACATATGGGATGAGAGGGGGTCTTTTGAGATGAAAAAAATAGAACAAATGAAGAATTGGTTAACGAAGCAAATAGACCTGCCAGTGGATGTGTTAATGGATCTACCTCGGATCACGCTTGTTGGGCAAGTACATATCTATATAGAAAATCATCGAGGATTATTAGTGTTTTCAGATAAAGAGGTAAGATTGCTATTGAAACATGGTCAATTATTAATTAAAGGTCAATCCTTTGTTATTAAAACAATCCTTCCAGAAGAACTGTTGCTTGAAGGGATTATTGAACAAGTGACGTTTTTAGAAAATGAAAAGAAAGAGGAGTGAGGAGAAACTTCCGTTTGTGAAGTTTTTCTTCGTTACCTTGTATTAACAGGCGGTAACGTTCTGGCCTCAATATTCGGTTCGTACAAAGAGGATAGGTGGGAATTGAGTTCCACGTAAAAAACTGGCTCGTGAAGGTTAATAATTAGTGAGGATCAAGGGATCTGCTAATTAAAATTTTAGTACGAGCTAGTTTGATAATCGAATTGAAAAGTAGTGTATCTACTTTTAGAAAGGTAGTGGAGATAGTCGATGAAAAATAAATGGTTTATAAAATGGCTTGGGTATGTAAAGGTGCGAATTGAAGGTAGAGGAGCGGAACGCTTTGTTAACGAGTGTGTGCGGAAGAAATTACTCGTTTGGGATGTAAAGAAGATAGCTGATGAAACGTTAGTTTTTTGTATGTTATTACGAGATGTGAAAAAGATAAAACCAATTTATAGAAAAAATGAATGTAAATTATATTTTATTGGACGTTACGGTTTTCCTTTTTGGAATAAGCGTGTAATTAAAAATAGTGGATTTTTAATTGGGTTTTTAATATTTTTTTTCGGAATGATCGCATTGTCAAATATGGTGTGGAAAATTGAAATTACAGGTGCAAAACCTGAAACAGAATATATATTGATGAAAGAATTGGACAAAATGGGTATAAAAAAAGGTAAATTACAATTCCAAATGCCGAGTGTAGAAGATGTTCAACGTCATTTGACAGACAATATTAATGCGATTACTTGGGCGGGATTAGAAATAAGAGGGACAACATATCATTTTAAGATTGTTGAAAAAAATGAGCCGAAAAAAGAAAGTGAACAACAGCCACAAAACTTAGTAGCAAAAAAAGAAGGGATTATTACAAAAACATTTGTGGAAGTTGGGAAGCCGGTTGTCATGAAAAATGACCATGTAGAAAAGGGGCAACTTCTCGTATCCGGGATGTATGGTAATGAGGAGAATCCGACAGTTGTTTCGGCTAAAGGGATTGTATATGGAGAAACGTGGTATAAATCTGAGGTGGATGTTCCGTTAAAGACACAATTTCAAGTGTATACTGGTAATTCATACAATGAATATTTCCTTAAATTTGGGAGTACTAAAATAAAAATATGGGGATTTCTACAGGATAAGTATAAGCGCTCTCGTACTGAAAGTGTAAAACATGATGTGAAATTATTTGGATTTACATTACCAATTGCATACGAGAAAGATATTGTACGAGAAGAGGAAGAAGCGAACCGAGAATATACCGAAAAACAAGCAATGAAAGTAGCGAAAGAGATGGCAGAAAAAGAACTGAAGAAAAAATTGGATGAACATGCTATGATTGTAAGTGATAACATTTTGAGTAAAGAGGTTGAGGCGGATCACCTAAAGGTCACATTACATTATACAGTGATTGAAAATATTGCAGAGCCACAACCAATATCTGAATCCGATATTCAAGGAGACTGAGTAATGGCAGAACAATTAGTAGAAATGAACCAACAATTGGAAAACCCCAACGAAGCAATCGCTCTTTTTGGGGTAAATGATGCTCATTTAAAAGTAATTGAACGAGAACTTAGTGTATCGATTGTGACTAGAGGAGAATCTGTTCGTGTATCTGGGGCAGATGAAACTGTGGTGCTCGTAGAAAAAATCTTACAACAGTTACTTGTTGTTATCCGTAAAGGTGTATCAATTTCGGAAAGAGATGTTGCGTATGCGATTCAGCTTGGGCAACAAGGGAAAATTGCTCAATTCGAAGAATTATATGAAGAGGAAATTTTTAAAACGGCAAAAGGTAAATCCATTCGTGTGAAAACGATGGGGCAAAGACGATATATTCATGCAATGAAAAAGAATGATATTGTGTTTGGGATAGGACCTGCTGGGACAGGAAAAACATACTTAGCCGTAGTAATGGCTGTGAGAGCTTTAAAGCAAGGGTATGTAAAGAAAATTATTTTAACAAGACCTGCTGTAGAAGCTGGAGAGAGCTTAGGGTTTTTACCAGGTGATTTGAAAGAAAAAGTAGATCCGTATTTACGTCCACTATATGATGCGTTACATGATATTCTTGGACAAGAATATACACAACGTATGATGGAACGTGGTGTAATTGAAATTGCACCTCTTGCTTATATGAGAGGGCGTACTCTTGATGATTCATTTGTTATATTAGATGAGGCGCAAAATACAACTGGTGTTCAAATAAAAATGTTTTTAACACGATTAGGTTTTAGTTCTAAAATGGTTATTACGGGGGATCCCTCACAGGTAGACTTGCCAAAAGGGGTAAAGTCAGGTCTTTCTATTGCTGCTAATATTTTATCTGGTGTATCAGGTCTTTCGTTCATTACATTGGAACAAACGGACGTTGTGAGACACCCGTTAGTGCAACGTATTATTGAGGCATATGATAAAATGGAATGATCCTATTTGTCAGGATCATTTCTTTTTGTATGATAAGGTTGGCGAATGACATATTTTTTACTATCATTAAAGACGAGGGAAATAAACTATAGGTGAGAGTGGATAAAAATGTTGTCCAAAAAGTATCGTTACCTAGAAGAAATGAAAGCTATAAATAGTTTCACTTTATTTCTGGAGAGGAGAAGGTATTGAAATCATGTCAAGATCTCAAGAAATTTCTAAGTGGTTTCGTAATTTACAACATTCGAAAAAACTAAGTTGGATTTCTTACGTTTTATTAGGGGCAGTGCTGTTTTTTGCACTTATGAATAATGTAAAACCAGAGCAATTAGATGTTACAACATATTCTATTGCGAAAAAAACAATCCATTCTCCTATTAAAATTGAAGATAAAGTTACAACGGACAAAAAGAAAAAAGAAGCCGCTACAAAAGTTGAAGATCAATATACATATAAAAGTGAGTATAAACAAAATAAAGTGGATATTGTGAATGACGTCTTTGCTAAAGTAGATGAAGTGATACAAGAGATTAAAGCGGTTGGACCGGATGAGCAAAAAAAGATTACTGATGCTGAAAAAGTGGACAAGTTGAAAAAAAAATTGCCTACTGATTTAACGAAAGAATTATCTGATTCAAACTTACTAAACTTAATTAATGCGGATTCGAACCAATTAGTATTAGCGAAAGATGCAACAGTTACAGCTATTAATAGTATCATGACTGAGCATGTTAAAATGGATGAATTGAAGGATGCGAAGGAACGATATGTAAGTGAGATGAATAGTGTTAATGTTGATAATGGTTTAAAGGAATCTATTAAGGCGTTAGGGAAATATGCGATTTCTGCAAACTATTTTTATGATCCGACCTTAACAAAAGAGAAGAGAAAAGCGGAAGAAGATTTAGTTCCACCTGTTTATATTCTTCAAGGGCAAGTCCTTGTTAGAGAAGGTGAAACGATTTCAAGTGATATGTACAATCAGTTGAAATTAGTTGGCCTGTTAGAAAAAGGGAACAGTTTTCAACCCTATGTTGGGTTAGCGGTACTCATTGGTGTGCTATTGTACTTTATGCATAAGCAGTTTGAAGTGTTTTTACAGCGGAAAAGAGAAGATAGGCCGTATGTCTTAGCGTATATTACAATTTTGTCTATCACGATTGTTTTAATGAAAATCATTAGTTTGTTTCAAAAGCTTGAGTATGCAGGAATCGCGTATGTTGTTCCAGTTGCAATGGGAACAATACTTGTAAAATTAATGATTGGTGATCGATTTGTATTTTTAACGAGTATGATCTTTTCTGTATGCGGAAGTATTATGTTTAATGAAGGTGTAACGAGTACACTGAATTATAGTGTGGGGATTTATGTTTTATTAAGTTCATTATCAGTTAGTATTTTCTTGAGAGAAAAAAATCGTCGTACGATGATTTTACAAGCTGGTATACTCGTTTCTGTATTAAATGTAGTCGTATTAGCGGCTTTGCTATTATTACGTAACGGGAATTTTTCGCCTCTTGAAATTGGGGTGCAATTATTAATGGCTGCTGTTTCGGGTATTATCTCTTCTGTTCTAGCTATGGGGATTTTACCGTATTTAGAAAGTGGTCTTGGGATTGTATCGAGTATGAAATTGATGGAACTTTCAAGTCCGAATCACCCGCTTTTGCGTAAAATTTTATTAGAAGCACCAGGTACATATCACCATAGTGTAATGGTAGCTAATCTCTCAGAAGCTGCTTGTGAAGCAGTTGGAGCAAATGGAGTATTAGCGCGTGTAGGGGCGTATTATCATGATGTAGGGAAAACGGTACAACCACAGTTTTTTATTGAAAACCAAATGGGTATTGAAAACCCGCATGATAGATTAGACCCTGTAACGAGCAAAGATATTATAATTGCTCATGTAACCGATGGGGTGAGAATGTTAGAAGAACACCATATACCTCAAGAAATTATCGATATTGCTGGACAGCATCATGGTACAACGTTACTTAAATATTTTTATTATAATGCGATTAAAGAAGATAAAGAGAAATATACGGAGGAAATGTTCCGCTATCCAGGATCAAAAGCAACTTCTAAAGAGTCGGCGATCGTTGGTATTGCTGATAGTGTGGAAGCGGCGGTACGTTCGATGAACCATCCAACACCAGATCAGATTAATAATTTAGTGCAAAGTATTATTAAAGATCGCCTGCAAGATGGTCAATTTAGTGAATGTGATTTGACATTTAAGGAACTACAAATCGTTGGAAAAACGTTATGTGAAACGTTAAATGGTATTTTCCATTCCCGTATTACATATCCGGAACCGCCGGAAGAAAAGGAGAAAGAATGAGTTTATTAATTGATTTTATTGATGAAACAGAAGAAGTGAAAGACGAATATATAAGTTTGATTCGAGGTTTAGTAGAGAAAGCAGCCCAAATGGAGAACATAGAAGAAGGCGCAGAATTATCGGTTACATTTGTAGATAATGAACGTATTCGTGAAATAAACCGTGATTACCGAGATAAGGATCAGCCTACGGACGTTATTTCTTTTGCTATGGAAGAAATGGGAGAAGGCGAAATGGAAATTGTCGGTGCAGAGATGCCGCGTATGTTAGGAGATCTTATTATTTCTATTCCGAGAGCAAAAGAACAAGCTGAAGAATATGGACATTCTTTTGATCGGGAACTTGGGTTTTTAGCACTACATGGCTTTTTGCATTTGCTTGGTTATGATCATATGACAGAAGAAGATGAGAAAGAAATGTTTGGAAGACAAAAAGAAATTTTAGAGGCCTTTGGATTAGGACGATGAAAACAGGAAAACTTTTAGATAGTTTTGGATATGCTATAGCTGGTATATACTTTTGTCTTCGTCATGAACGAAATATGAAAATTCATTATTTAGCCGCAGTCATCGTTATATGCTGCGGCTTTTATTTCCATATTACAACAATGGAATGGATTGTCGTACTTATTGTGATAGGGATTGTAATGAGTTTAGAGATGGTGAATACGGCTATTGAAAAAACAGTAGACTTAGCAACCGTCGATATTCATCCGGTTGCGAAAATTGCAAAGGATGTTGCAGCAGGGGCAGTTTTATTATTTGCAATTATAGCTGCTGTAATTGGTGCTATTATCTTTTTACCGTATATGGTATAGTTGCATTCCGAAGCTTTTATTAAGCTTTGGGAGCGCCGTGAAGGCCTTTAATGAAAGAGTGTATCTATTCACATCTATGAACGGAAAGGATGCGGGAATATGAATAGCGAACAATTAATTCAAGAAGCAACCGAAGCGCGTAAACGAGCGTACGTACCATATTCTAAATTTCAAGTAGGTGCAGCTTTACTAACTCAGGATGGAAAAATATATCGTGGATGTAATGTTGAAAATGCATCATATGGTTTATGTAACTGTGCAGAAAGAACAGCGTTATTTAAGGCAATTTCTGAAGGGGATAACGAGTTTGTAGCTATTGCAGTCGTAGCGGATACAAAGCGTCCAGTACCTCCTTGTGGAGCATGTCGACAAGTTATGATAGAATTATGTAAACAGGATACGAAAGTATACCTATCAAACTTACATGGTGATGTTCAAGAGACAACAGTCGGAGAATTGTTACCAGGAGCATTTTTAGCGGAGGATTTACATGAATAGAAAAGGTTATAAATCAGGTTTTGTCTCTATTATTGGCAGACCGAATGTTGGGAAATCTACATTTTTAAATCGTATTATTGGCCAAAAAATTGCCATTATGAGCGATAAGCCACAAACAACTCGTAATAAAATTCAAGGTGTATATACAGAAAATGATTCACAAGTAGTTTTCATTGATACACCAGGAATACATAAACCTAAACATAAACTAGGCGATTTCATGGTGAAGATGGCTCAAACGACATTAAAAGAAGTTGATATTGTTTTGTTTATGGTCAATGCAACTGAAGGATATGGTCGTGGTGAGGAATTTATTATTGAGAAATTACAAGAAACGAAACAACCGGTATTTTTGGTAATTAATAAAATTGACCAACTTCATCCAGAGCAATTGCTGGAGTTGATTGATCAATATCGTAAATTATATGAGTTCGCGGAGATTGTGCCAATTTCTGCATTGGACGGTAATAACGTTGAAGCGTTAATCGGAGCAATTAAAAAGTATTTACCAGAAGGACCGCAATATTACCCGGATAATCAAGTAACGGATCATCCAGAGCGATTTATTATTTCAGAGCTTATTCGTGAAAAAGTATTACATTTAACACGTGAAGAAGTACCGCATTCTGTAGCGGTTGTTATTGATGCAATTCAAAAGCGTGAGGGCGGAGCGGTTTATATAAACGCAACGATTGTTGTTGAACGTGCATCACAAAAAGGAATTATTATAGGTAAGCAAGGGAAGATGTTAAAAGAAGTCGGTAAGAGAGCTCGTTTTGACATTGAAGCACTTCTTGGTTCTAAAGTATTTTTAGAAGTATGGGTGAAAGTGCAAAAAGATTGGCGTAATAAGATGTCACAGCTTCGTGACCTTGGTTTCCGTGAAGACGAGTATTAATATGAAGTAAAGTTGTGATCAGTGGATGTTTTGTTCATCCGCTGATTATTGGTTTTTATGAACCTTGATAAATTAGGAAAAATTTTTCTCACATGAAAATGAACAAAATGGGTCAACTTAATAACAACAAAAGAAATTGGTTTATAGGCTACGCTTATTGAGAAAGGTGGATTCTTATGCTAGATTTTACCTGGAAGTTTTTCTCCAAAACAGGAAGCATTGAAACGTATTTGCTTTTGAAAGAAATGGAAAAAGACGTAAACGATGAGATGGATCAACATGAAGAGGAGTTAGCGCATCTAGACTCTCCAATTTCTTGACCCGTTTTGTTCAAACCTTGGATGGTGACGAACATGTTTCAAAAAGTTGAGGGCATTGTTATCCGTACGACTGATTACGGAGAAACAAATAAGATTGTTACAATATACTCACGGGAATTTGGTAAGGTAAGTGCAATGGCAAGAGGGGCGAAAAAGCCGAAGAGTCGGTTAGCAGCTATTTCGCAACTTATGACACATGGTCATTTTCTTATTCAAATGGGATCTGGACTTGGAACTTTGCAACAAGGCGAGATTATTTCATCTATGAAAGAAATTCGTGAGGATATATTTTTAACTGCTTATGCATCATTTATTATTGAATTAACCGATAAAGCAACAGAAGATAAGAAGCATAATCCGTATTTATTTGAAATGTTATATCAAACGTTGCATTATATGTGTGAGGGTGTTGATCCAGAAGTATTATCATTAATTTATCAAACGAAAATGCTTCCGGTATTAGGGATGCGCCCGTACTTTGATACATGTGCTATTTGTCATCAAGAAACAGATTTTGTCGCCTTCTCTGTCCGGGAAGGCGGTTTTCTGTGCTCGCGTCATGCGGAGCAAGATCCGTATCGTATTCCGGTGGGAGAGGCTGTTCATAAATTATTACGTCTCTTTTTTCACTTTGATTTACACCGGCTCGGTAATGTATCGGTGAAGGATAGTACAAAAAAACAAATGCGCACAGTATTGAATACATATTATGACGAATATTGTGGGATTTATTTGAAAACAAGGCGTTTCTTGGAACAACTTGATAAGTTTCAAATATAAAAAGGGCCGTATACGGTCCTTTTTACATACTTTCTTTTTCGAATAGCATATTTAGTATATAATATTTAAGAGATAGTATAACTTTTTTCGTTGTGCATTAAAGGTGGTGATTATCATAGAGCTGAATAAACGGCAAGAGCATATCATTCAGATTGTAAAAGATCACGGTCCTATTACAGGGGAGTCAATTGCTGGGCAATTGGGTTTAACACGTGCAACGCTAAGACCAGACTTAGCAATTTTAACGATGGCTGGTTATTTAGAAGCGCGTCCACGTGTAGGTTATTTTTATACGGGTAAAACCGGGGGACAGCTATTATCTGAAGCTGTTAAGAAAATTAAAGTGCAAGATTATCAATCTAGACCGGCTGTAATTGATAAAAATGTATCAGTATACGATGCAATCTGTACTATGTTTCTAGAGGACGTTGGTACATTATTTGTTGTAGATCAAGCTACTTTATTAGTTGGCGTTGTATCTCGTAAAGATTTATTACGAGCTAGCTTAGGAAAGCAGGATTTAACCTCTCTTCCGGTTAATATTATCATGACAAGGATGCCAAACATTGCGATGTGTCGCAGGGAGGATTCTTTATATGATATTGCGATGGAATTAATAGAAAGACAGATTGATGCGATGCCGGTTGTGAAGGATACGAAACAAGGTTTAGAAGTGATTGGACGAATTACAAAAACAAATATTACACGTGCGTTTGTAAATTTAGTAAATAACGAATAAGTGTAATTTGTTTAAAGTGAGGTAATGTAATGGATAATAAAATCGTATATGTCGTATCTGACTCTGTAGGAGAAACGGCTGATTTGGTTGTTAGAGCGGCAATGGGACAGTTCCCATTCGCTCCTGATATTAGGCGTGTACCGTATGTAGAAGATACAGGGACATTAAAAGAAGTAATCTCGATTGCCAAGAGCAATCAAGCGCTTATTTGTTTTACGTTAGTAAAGCCTGATATGCGTCAATATTTATTGACAGAAGCGGCAAAAGAAGGAGTAGAGGCATACGATATTATCGGACCTCTTATCGATCAAATTGAAGAAATTACAGGGCAAGTACCAAGGTATGAGCCAGGTGTCGTTCGAAGATTAGATGAAGAGTACTTTAAAAAAATTGAAGCGATTGAATTTGCAGTTAAGTATGATGATGGTAGAGATGCACGTGGTATTTTAAAAGCTGATATCGTGTTGATTGGAATTTCACGTACATCAAAAACACCACTTTCACAATATTTAGCGCATAACAAACGTTTGAAAGTTGCTAATGTACCACTTGTACCGGAAGTGGATCCGCCTGAGGAATTATATCAAGTGGCAAAAGAGAAATGTTTCGGTTTGAAAATTATACCAGATAAGTTAAATCATATTCGAAAAGAACGATTGAAATCACTTGGATTAAGTGATGGAGCAACATATGCAAATATTAATCGTATTCAAGAAGAAATTGATCATTTTGAGGAAGTAATTAGTAAAATAAATTGTCAAGTGATTGATGTATCAAATAAGGCAATTGAAGAAACAGCAAATATTATTGTGAATGCAGTGCAAAACCAAAAAATGTTTTAGCACATTTACCAAAGGTGAATGTGCTTTTTTCGCTCGTGAGAAGGCGTTAGAGGAAGATGCGAAGTAGAGCATGAACTTTCGGCTTAGTAATAGAATATAGCGGAATGGTTATACTTATATTCTTCTGTTTTTTAATTATGCTAAAGGAACGATTTCGTTATCTTTAAGTGTAAGATGAAAATTAAAGGGATATGTAGCGTAGTTGAAGAAAATATATTATAATAAAAAATTGTGATAAAAACCTATATTTTACGTTTAGACTTTAATTTTTCAGAATAAACTAGGGATAGGATTTTCGAAAAAGACATGTATTTACGTTAAATCGACAAAATCTAGACAAGAAAACGCACATTATGGAAGGATTCACAGAAGGGATGTAGAATACAGCAATATGCAAAACATCAGATAAGATATTATTTGATGCAGATGCGTATCCCGTGAAGA
Organism: Bacillus sp. RC242; assembly: GCF_044908245.1. Lineage (NCBI taxonomy): Bacteria > Bacillati > Bacillota > Bacilli > Caryophanales > Bacillaceae > Bacillus > Bacillus sp. RC242. Next base: position 480,722 of record NZ_JBIYCZ010000001.1, on the reverse strand, counting down.
ATGCAATTGTGCAAGTTGGAACAAAATTTTATGTCGAAATTTTGTTTGTCGTATCCTATGCTCATCGTTCAAGAAAACAGCAAGGTAATTGGGTCTATGTAGATTCTGAGCAAGATGAAGTTGACTGTTATATTTATTAACATGCAAAAGCTACAGATCTCATGATCATACAGGCTATAGTGCTTCTTGCTAGTCTTCTTGTGAAAAAGGAGTATATGTATTGTCTCCAGGAGATACATTTGTAACAGATGAGCAAATGTATACAATTTTATATAGTAGTATGTATCTGCGAATTTACGCAGACTGGGGACTTATACGAAAGGTCCAAAATCGTTTACACAATGTGATCGACAGTACTTTCTAACAAATTTAGAAAAATATTGTCGAATTATAAAGGAATCTTTTAATTTATATCGAATACAAAATACGACACGGAGATGGAGTTATGGGGAACAGAATTCCTGAAGAAGTTGTTGAACAGATTCGGACATCATCCGATATTGTAGAAGTGATTGGTGAGTATGTTCAACTTAGAAAGCAGGGGCGTAACTATTTCGGTCTTTGTCCATTTCATGGTGAGAATTCTCCTTCATTCTCTGTTTCATCTGATAAGCAAATTTTTCATTGTTTCGGATGTGGAGAAGGTGGAAATGTATTTTCTTTTCTTATGAAAATGGAAGGACTTGCTTTCACAGAGGCTGTTCAAAAGCTTGGCGAAAGAAATGGAATTGCAGTTGCAGAATATACATCAGGGCAAGGACAACAACAACAAGAAGACATATCTGATGACACTGTCATCATGCAACAGGCTCATGAACTTTTGAAAAAGTATTATCATCATTTATTAGTAAATACAGAAGAAGGAAATGAAGCACTTTCATATTTATTAAAACGTGGTATTACAAAAGAGATGATTGAGAAATTTGAAATTGGTTATGCATCACAAGCTTGGGATGCAGCGACGAAAATTTTACAAAAAAGAGGTTTGTCGCTATCTAGTATGGAACAGGCTGGCCTTCTTGTAAGAAGTGAGAAGGATGGCAGTCATTATGACCGCTTCCGCGGAAGAGTTATGTTTCCGATTTATACTTTACAAGGTAAGGTGATAGCGTTTAGTGGAAGGGCATTAGGAGATGACACTCCGAAATATTTGAATAGTCCTGAAACACCGATTTTTTACAAAAGTAAGCTGTTGTATAATTTCCACCAAGCAAGGCCGTTTATTAGAAAACGTGGGCAGGTTGTCCTTTTTGAAGGTTATGCCGATGTACTAGCCGCGGTGAAAAGTGGTGTGGAAGAAGCTGTTGCGACAATGGGAACAGCTTTAACTGAAGAACAAGCGAAACTTCTGCGACGTAACGTTGAAACTGTTGTTCTTTGCTATGATGGTGATAAAGCAGGGCGAGAAGCGACGATGAAAGCAGGGCAATTACTATTGCAAGTTGGTTGCCAAGTAAAAGTTACATCCTTGCCAGATAAGCTTGACCCTGATGAATATGTGCAACAATATGGGACAACCGCTTTTGAAAATCTTGTGAAATCAAGTATAAGTTTTGTTGGTTTCAAAATAAATTATTTGCGTTTAGGGAAAAATTTGCAAGATGAGTCTGGCAAAGAAGAATATGTAAAAAGTGTTTTAAAAGAGTTATCATTGCTACAGGATGCGATGCAGGCGGAATCATATTTAAAATCATTATCGCAAGAATTTTCGTATTCAATGGAAACACTTTTGAATCAATTGCACCAATATCGCAAAGAACAAAAGGTACAGCAAAAACAAATAAAGCAGGTTTCTAAGCCATCTCAAATTGTTCAAACGAAACCGAAATTAACGGGTTTTGAAAGGGCAGAAAGAGAAATTATTTACCATATGTTGCAAAGTGCAGAAGTGACAGTGCGTATGGAACCTCATATAGAAGATTTTTATACAGAAGAACATAAAGGGATTTTATATGAACTATACGCATATTATGAAAAGGGAAATGAACCTTCAGTCGGAACATTTTTAAGTTGGCTCTCTGATGAAAAGTTGAAAAATATTATTACTGATATTTCGACGGATGAATTTATTAATCCAGAGTACACAGAAGAAGCGTTACAAGGTCATTTGGAGGCGCTAAGACGCCATAAAGAAAAACTTGAAAAGATGGAAATTATCTTTAAAGTAAAACAAATGGAAAAAACAGATCCTGTAGAGGCTGCTAAATATTATGTGGCATATTTACAAAGTCAAAAAGCAAGAAAATAGCTTTTTCGATAAAGTTTTAGTATAATGAATGTTTGTATCTCGCGTAAGGAGGGGAACAGATGGCTGATAAACCAGCTCGTTCTAAACAAATTGAAACTGAAATGACCCTTGAGCAAGTGAAAGAACAACTCACTGAGCTCGGAAAAAAACGTGGCGTTCTTACATATGAAGAGATTGCAGAACGCATGAATGGATTTGAAATTGAATCCGATCAAATGGATGAATACTATGAATATTTAGGTGAACAAGGGATTGACTTAGTTGGTGACAATGACAACGACGAAGGTCCTAATAATCGTCAAATTACAAAAACGGAAGAAGAATTTGACCTTAATGATTTAAGTGTGCCGCCAGGTGTGAAAATCAATGACCCTGTTCGTATGTACTTAAAAGAAATTGGTCGTGTAGACTTACTATCTGCTGAAGAAGAAATTCGACTTGCGACACGTATTGAAGAAGGCGATGAAGAAGCAAAACGCCGTCTTGCAGAAGCAAACTTACGTCTTGTAGTAAGTATTGCAAAGCGCTACGTGGGCCGTGGTATGCTTTTCTTAGACTTAATCCAAGAAGGAAATATGGGTCTAATTAAGGCAGTTGAAAAGTTCGACTACCGTAAAGGTTTTAAATTTAGTACGTATGCAACTTGGTGGATTCGCCAAGCTATTACACGTGCGATTGCAGACCAAGCGCGAACAATTCGTATTCCAGTTCATATGGTTGAAACAATTAATAAGTTAATCCGTGTACAACGTCAATTATTACAAGATTTAGGACGCGAACCATCTCCTGAAGAGATTGGTGAAGAAATGGATCTTGCTCCAGAAAAAGTACGCGAAATCTTAAAGATTGCACAGGAGCCAGTTTCTCTTGAAACACCAATTGGTGAAGAAGACGACTCCCATTTAGGTGACTTTATCGAAGACCAAGAAGCAACATCGCCTGCGGACCATGCAGCGTATGAATTGCTAAAAGAACAATTAGAAGATGTGTTAGATACACTAACAGATCGTGAAGAAAATGTTCTGCGTCTTCGTTTTGGTTTAGATGATGGACGAACTCGTACGCTTGAAGAAGTTGGGAAAGTATTCGGCGTAACGAGAGAACGTATTCGTCAAATTGAAGCGAAAGCACTTCGCAAATTAAGACATCCAAGCCGTAGTAAGCGTCTTAAGGATTTCTTAGAATAGGCTACCTTTAAGTTTACTTCACTTTTGTGAAGTAAACTTTTTTATTTTGTTAATTTTTGTTAAAATTTAGCTATCGGCAACGATTACAATTTCTTGTAATTTATTTTACAGAATTGTCTTTTGATTTGCAAATGCTCATTTTTCGATTTTTCGATTTATTTTGTTTATTATATACAAAATAATATGTAGAAAAGTAAAAAATATGATGAGAAACGTTAGTAATTATCGAAATAATATGCGATATAATAGTGAAAATCAATAAAATGAATTTACGGAATATTTTTAACAAGTAGTAGTTTGCTCTTTTCTGATAGGGCGTTTTCAAGTACAATATAAATGACTGAATCATCTAACTATTTAGCGGTGTAGAGGGGGGAGAAGAGATATGAAACGTAATCCGTTGATTCCGTTCGCTCTTATTGCAGCATTAGGTATTATCGTTATGTTTGTATTTTCATTTCAGGGGCTAAATAAATCTAAAGAGTTAGCTGATGCAAAAAATGGTGGGAAACCAGCACAAACAGCATCAAAGCCAGAGGATATTGTAAAGCAAAGCTGTACGAGCTGTCATGGTGATCAGTTACAAGGAGCGGTAGGCCCTAATTTACAAAAAATTGGTGGGAAACTTTCAAAAGATGAAATTAAAGAAGTTCTGTCAAAAGGAAAAGGAAATATGCCAGCTAATTTAATTCCAGCTGATCAAGCAACGAAAGTAGCTGATTGGTTATCGAAGAAAAAATAAAGTATAGAAAAACAAGTCTTTTGCTTTTTGCAAAAGGCTTGTTTTTCTATACTATCTAAAATACGATTAGTAATAGAGAATTGAAGTATTGTTATGGACTTGCAACAACTACTATAAATTCATTATCATGGAGACAGACTGAGAAGAGAAGGAGTAATGGAAATACATGAATGAAGTAAAGCTTTCGAAACGATTAGAAGAAGTTGTGAGGGAGATTCCGGTAGGCTCTACAGTAGCTGATATTGGATCGGATCATGCGTATTTACCGTGTTATACAATTATAAATAATATTGCTACGAAAGCAGTTGCAGGAGAGGTTGTAGATGGACCGTTTCGCTCTGCACAAGCAACTGTAGCTGAAAGTGGCTTACAAGATAAAGTAGACGTTCGTAAAGGGAATGGATTAGCTGTTATAGTGCCAGGAGAAGTAGATGTTATTACGATTGCTGGTATGGGTGGAGCGTTAATTCGTGACATTTTAGAAAGTGGTAAAGAAAAATTAGAAGGTGTAACACGTTTAATCTTACAGCCGAATATTGCAGCACACCATATCCGTGAATGGTTTATTGAAAATGGATGGGAGCTTATCTGTGAGAAAATTGTAATAGAAGACGGAAAGATTTACGAGATTTTAGTCGGAGAGCGAGGAGATACAGCAGTACCTTACTCTGAAAATAAACAAGCTGAATTGTTTATGGGTCCATTTTTAATAAAAGAAAAAAGTGAAGCTTTTGTTGAAAAGTGGGAAGGGGAATTGAAAAACTTCCAAAATATTTTAAAACAGTTAGAACGTGCAGCAGAGTCTGAAGAGAAGAAAGCGAAGCGTGCAGAAGTAGAAGCGAAAATGAAAATGATAGGAGAGGTTTTATCATGAGTAAAATTCCGAATGGTCATGAAATTATTTCTTTGTTTGAAGGTATGTATCCGAAGCATTTAGCGATGGAAGGGGATAAGATTGGCTTACAGATTGGAGCGCTTAATAAACCTGTCCAGCACGTATTAATCGCGTTAGATGTAACTGAGGAAGTTGTGGACGAGGCGATCCAATTAGGAGCGAATATCATTATAGCGCACCATCCTTTAATCTTTAATCCATTAAAAGCGATTCATACAGATAAGGCGTACGGAAGAATTATTGAAATGTGTATTAAAAATGATATTGCGGTTTATGCCGCACATACAAATGTAGATATTGCTAAGGGCGGGGTAAATGATTTACTTGCTGATGCGTTAGGGTTACAAAATACAGAAGTATTAGCTCCTACATATGCAGAAGAAATGAAAAAAATTGTTGTATTTGTTCCAGTAACCCATGCAGAAGAAGTGCGCAAAGCTCTTGGAGATGCGGATGCAGGTCATATCGGTAATTATAGCCACTGTACGTTCGGTAGCGAAGGGGTAGGTACGTTTATCCCTCAAGAAGGTACAAATCCTTATATCGGAGAAACTGGGCAGTTAGAACGTGTGGAAGAGATACGTGTCGAAACGATTATTCCAGCTTCATTACAAAGAAAAGTTATTAAAGCGATGTTGGCAGCCCATCCATATGAAGAAGTGGCATATGATGTATATCCGCTTGATAATAAAGGTGAAACATTAGGTCTTGGTAAAATAGGGTATTTACAAGAAGAAATGACGCTTGAGCAGTTTGCTTTACATGTGAAACAATCATTACATGTAAAGGGTGCAAGAGTTGTTGGAAAGTTAGATGATAAGGTGCGTAAAGTAGCTGTACTTGGTGGTGACGGTAATAAATATATAAACCAAGCGAAATTTAAAGGAGCAGATGTATATGTAACAGGTGATATGTATTATCATGTTGCTCACGATGCGATGATGATTGGTTTAAATATAGTCGATCCAGGACATAACGTTGAAAAAGTAATGAAGCAAGGTGTACAAAAACAATTGCAAGAAAAAGTAGATGTGAAGAAATTCAATGTACACATTCACGCTTCGCAGTTACATACAGATCCATTCACATTTGTATAAGAAAAATAAAAACCGTTGCTCATGTAGGCAACGGTTTTTATTATTGTTCTTTTTTCACTTTTACACGAGGTAGTATCTTTTGAAGTGGTACTTTTCGAATTCTGTCCCATGTAGCTGGATTCATTGGGTCATATTGATCTAAGAAAGCAATAACTTCTTTTGTAATTGGCGTTGGAGTAGAAGCACCTGCTGTAACAGCTACGTTTTCTACACCTTGTAGCCATTCTAATTGGATTTCACTTACGTCTGCAACGCGGTATGCTGTCGTACCAGCGATTTCTTGTGATACTTGTGCTAAACGGTTTGAGTTGTTACTTTTCGGATCACCGACAACAATTGTTAAATCTGCAACATCAGCTTGTTTAGCGACAGCTTCTTGGCGAACTTGAGTTGCTAAACAAATTTCCTTGTGGAATTCTGCTGTTGGGAATTTTTTCTGAATGTCCTCCATTAAATGTTGAACATCCCATTGACTCATTGTTGTTTGATTCGTAACTAAAATTTTATCCGTTGGAATTTCTAGTGTTTTTAAATCATCAGCTTTTTCGATAAGATGAACGATATCAGGTGCGATACCAACTGCGCCTTCTGGTTCTGGATGATTTTTTTTGCCGATATAAATGACATGGTATCCTTCAGCTTTCTTTGCTTCGATAAGGTCATGTGTTTTTGTAACATCTGGACAAGTTGCATCAATTGTCGTTAAACCTTTTTCTTTTGCACGTTGTTTAACTTCTGGAGAAACACCGTGTGCAGTGAAAATAACAGTACCAGAATCGATTTTATCTAAAATTTCTAATCGACTTGGACCGTCTAATGTAATGATGCCATCCTCTTCGAAAGCATCTGTGACATGCTTATTGTGAACAATCATACCTAAAATATAAATGGGTCTCGGTAATGATTTATCTAATGCGGCGTTACGTGCAATAACCATTGCGTCAACAACACCATAGCAATAACCACGAGGGGAAATTTTAACAATCTTCATGTGAGTAATCCTCTCCTTCTAAACAAGGGATACTTTTGTGCATAGTCCATTACATTATAAAGGAGGAGTGGATAGAAAACAAAGGATTGTTACACATATAGTTTTGGTTTTGTTGCTGATTGTTGAACGGGTTCTTTCGGAACCTCTTTTTCTATTACCGGTTCAAGCACTATTTTTTTTCGTTTCCTTTTTGGAGGTGGAGGAGGTGGAGTTGCTACCTCAACCTGTTCTGTTGCATCTTCAGTTTGATTTTCTTCCGTACTTTTTCCAGAGGTGAGGATTTTAACAATGCTTGGTAGACTACGCATAATGGGACCGTACTGTTCGACAACAGGACCGACAGATTGCACGACTTGAGATACTTTTTCGATATTATTTATCATATTAGTTGGGTTCGAAATTAAATTTGAAAAAAAACTACCGATGCCGCTGCTAGATGCCGCTGCAGTTGTAGCTGACGCAGCACCACGTGTATCATTTGATTCATACATTTGAGGTGGTATCATCTGCTCTGGATATTGCTGCATGTATGGCTGATATTGTTGTGTATATTGTTGTGTATATTGTTGTTGGTATGGCTGTTGCTGTTGATATTGGGGCGGCGGTTGTTGGTGCATCATCGGTGGCCCTTCCATTTGTCGATAAGGAGGGACCATTTGCATGAAAGGTTCGGTTGGATCGTGTTTTTTAAAGAGTTTAGCAAGGAAACCTTTCTTTTTTTGAGCCATCGGTGGTAGTTGTGGAATCGGATATGGTGTGTAAGATTGTTGTCCTCGATTCGGATACATTTGTCTTATAGGGGATTTCGGAAACATGTGGGAAATCCTCCTTTCTTCAGTTAGGTATATACACATACAATATGCAATGGAAGGAAAGAAGGTTAGTTTTTGAGATAAAAACCTAAACTAAAGATGGATTTTACTTGTAGATTTCGATATAATGTAGACTTGACTGATTTGTGCGCAGTAGAAATTTTAGAAAGAAGGTGTAACTTATGACACTACAAACTTTTACACAGTATGATTTTAAACCATTTTTAATAGATGCAGTTCGTGAACTACGCTTTACAGAGCCAACAGGAATTCAAAAGAAGATTTTCCCGGTCGTGAAAAAAGGTGTGAGTATAATTGGACAATCCCAAACTGGTTCTGGGAAAACACATGCATACTTACTTCCTACATTAAACAGAATTGATGCAAGTCGTGAAGAGGTACAACTTGTTATTACAGCGCCTACTCGTGAGTTAGCACAACAAATTTACGAAGAAATTGTGAAACTAACAAAGTTCTGTGCAGAAGATCAAATGATTACAGCACGCTGTTTAATTGGTGGAACTGATAAACAACGATCAATTGAAAAGTTGAAAAAACAACCTCATATTGTAGTTGGAACGCCAGGACGTATTAAAGATTTAGTAGAAGAAAAGGCGCTATTTGTCTATAAAGCGGATACTATTATTGTCGATGAAGCGGACTTAATGCTTGATATGGGATTCATTCAAGATGTAGATAAAATTGCGGCACGTATGCCTAAAAATCTGCAAATGTTAGTTTTCTCTGCAACAATTCCTCAAAAATTAAAACCATTTTTGAAGAAATATATGGAGAATCCAGAACATATTCATATTAATCCGAAGCAAGTTGCAGCAGGAAATATTGATCATTACCTTGTGCCTTCAAGACACCGTAATAAAACTGAATTAGTGAAAAATATGCTACTTCAATTTAAACCATATTTAGCAATTGTCTTTACAAACACAAAGAAGAAGGCTGACGAAGTAGCCGATGGATTAGCAGAACGTGGATTAAAAGTAGGGCGTATACACGGTGATTTATCACCACGTGATCGTAGAAAAATGATGAAACAAGTTCGTGATTTAGAGTTCCAATACATTGTCGCAACAGATTTGGCGGCACGCGGTATTGATATTGAAGGAATTAGCCATGTTATTAACTATGAACTTCCACCAGATTTAGATTTCTTCGTTCACCGTGTTGGAAGAACTGCACGTGCGGGTCATTCAGGTATTGCAGTGACGATTTATGATCCAGCAAATGAAGAAGCGTTAGATAGTTTGGAAAAACAACGTCATATCGAGTTTAAACATGTAGATTTACGCGGAGATGAATGGGCGGATTTAGGTGACCGTCGTCGTCGTAAGAGCCGTAAAAAACCAAGTGATGGACTAGATGTTATGGCAACAAAAGTTGTTAAGAAGCCGAAAAAAGTAAAACCAAACTATAAACGAAAACTTGCAACAGAACGTGACAAAGTGAAGAAAAAATATAGCAATAAAAAAAGATAAGGGATTTCCCTTATTTTTTTTTATCTCACTGCTTGAGAGAAATTCGATTAATGCAGACTAATAATTAGTGAGGGGTAGAAAAAACGTTGACTAAAGTTTCGCTTTATTGGGTTAATTTAAGTATAGAGCGCAGATTGTTTGAATAGTCTGTTTAATCTATGTAGTGCCTTTTGTGTGAACAAACAATTCGCTACATATTTCTACAAATTATGCTATCATTATATCTATTGTATATTGAAGAGGTGATTGTATGTTAAAGATTGGATCTCATGTTTCTATGAGTGGTAAGAAAATGTTATTAGCAGCAAGTGAAGAGGCTGTTTCATACGGTGCAACGACGTTTATGATTTATACAGGTGCACCGCAAAATACACGAAGAAAACCAATTGAAGAATTGAACATAGAAGCAGGAAGAAAACATATGGAACTAAACTGTATTGAAGAAATTATCGTACATGCGCCATACATTATTAATCTTGGGAATACGACGAAGCCAGAAACATTCCAATTAGGTGTAGACTTCCTTCGCATGGAAATTGAAAGAACATCGGCATTAGGTGTAGCGAAACAAATCGTTCTTCACCCAGGTGCGCACGTTGGTGCAGGAGCGGATGCTGGTATTCAACAAATTATTAAAGGGCTTAATGAAGTATTAACGCCAGAGCAGACGGTTAACATTGCGTTAGAAACGATGGCAGGAAAGGGAACGGAATGCGGTCGTAGCTTTGAAGAAATTGCGAAAATTATTGATGGTGTGAAATATAATGAAAAACTATCCGTATGTTTTGATACGTGTCATACGCATGATGCAGGTTATGACCTTGTAAATGATTTTGACGGTGTGTTAAACGAATTTGATAAAATTGTTGGGATAAATCGTTTACAAGTACTTCATATTAACGATAGCAAAAATGTACGCGGAGCTGGAAAAGACCGTCATGAAAATATTGGTTTTGGTCATATTGGCTATAAGGCATTGCATCACATTGTGCATCACCCACAACTTACGCACGTACCAAAAATTCTTGAAACGCCGTATGTAGGTGAAGATAAAAAAGATAAGAAGCCACCATATAAATTAGAAATCGAAATGCTGAAAAATGGTACTTTTGATGAAGGAATTCTTGAAAAAATTAAAGCACAATAAGGAGGGGATTTTCCCCTCCTTATTTTAATAGCTGCTGAAATAAAATATTTACTTGTTGGGCAGTGGCAGGAGTAGTTACTTTAGCGATTTGTTTTAACAAATCTAGTCGCTCGGTATTATCGTAAATGTTAATGTTTTTCCCTTTCATAAGTAAAACGATTTTATCAGCTTGTGCAGTTGTGATTGGAACTTCGTATTCTTTACTATATTTCAATAGTTCTTTTGTAGAAATATGATTTAATTTTTTGTTCACAATTTGTTTAATGAGGTTCATCGTGTTGTCCTCCTTCACACGTTCTTCTATCGAAATATATGTACGCATAGCTTGTACATATTCGTATCAAGGTGCATTTTTTCAATGGGGAAAAGAAGCTTATGTTATAATATAAGAACAAAACTATAGATAAAGAGTATAAGGAGGACTTATGGAAAAAAAGCAACATCGAAAAGAAAGTGTTATTCATCTTGTATATCGTTTAGTTATGATTGTCTTTGGGGCAGCGTGTGCGGCGGTAGCGATTGAACTGTTTTTAATGCCAAATAAAATTATTGATGGTGGAATTATTGGTATTTCTCTTATATTAGATTATCTTACTCCTAATATTTGGTGGTTAAGCTTTTCTACTTTAGTTGTTATCCTCAACATTCCTTTTATGTACTCCGGGTATAAGCAAATTGGAAAAACATTCATGTTATCTTCAGCATTTGGAATTGTAGCTTTAGCATTTATTGAATCAACGTTGCATGCTATCCCGCCATTTACAACAGAGCCGATTTTAGCAACAGTTTTCGGCGGTCTTATTTTAGGGATTGGTGTAGGACTTGTTATTCGTCATGGTGGATCGTTAGACGGGACCGAGATTATGGGAATTCTATTAACGAAGAAATTACCGTTTTCTGTTGGTGAATTCGTAATGTTTGTGAACTTATTCATTTTTGCATGGGCAGCATTTGTTTTTGGTGTTGAACAAGCGATGTATTCTGTTATGACGTACTATATCGCATTCAAAACAATTGATACGGTAATTCAAGGATTAGACGAAACGAAAGCAGTTTTAATAGTATCGGATCAATATGAGGAAGTATCAAATGCAATTTTACACCGCCTTGGTCGTGGAACAACAAAACTTGTTGCTAAAGGTGGCTATACAGATAAAGAAAAAGAAGTTATTTATGCAGTTGTAACACGTCTGGAAGTGACGAAGTTAAAATCAATTGTGCATGAAATTGATGAAAACGCATTTGTTACGATTATGAATACACAAGAGACAAATGGTGGTAAGTTTAAATCAGCAATTCACTAAAAAGTTAATTGTAATATCTTTTGAAAGCAGAGAATTATTCTCTGCTTTTTGTTATAATAATAAGGTTTCTTGAAATAAAGAATATATTTTAGGCAGATTGGTTTACAACTATAATAAGCTGTACTATAATTCAAATAGAGATAAATCGGAATCATTCTGAATTAAAATAGGTGAGATGCTATGAATAATATATTGGAAATAGAAGGATTAACGTTTCGGTATGAAGATCGCAACGTGTTAGAAGATATTAATTTGCAAGTTCCGAAGGGAGCTTTTTTAGGTTTAGTTGGACCGAATGGTTCAGGGAAATCGACTTTACTTAAATGCTTATTGGGTGTTTTAAAACCAAAGCAAGGAAGTATTAGATTGTTTGGCATTGATAGTAAGAAATTTAAAGAGTGGAATAAAGTTGGTTATGTATCCCAAAAGGCAAGTAGCTTTAACTCAGGTTTCCCGGCAACTGTTTTCGAGGTTGTTTCAATGGGGCTCGTTTCGAAAAAAGGGCTTTTTCGCTTTTTTACGAAAGACGATAATGCGAAAGTAGAAAAAGCGATTGCTGATGTAGGTATGAGCGAGTTTCGAGGTCGCAACATTGGAGAACTTTCTGGTGGACAACAGCAGCGTGTATTTATTGCTCGTGCACTTGTAAGTGATCCGGAATTGCTTATTTTGGACGAGCCTACTGTTGGGATTGATGTGAAAAATGTGGCAAGTTTTTATGAGATACTAGAGGATTTAAACAAAAGATTGGGAATTACGTTAATTCTTGTTACGCACGATATGGGTGCTGTAACAGAGAAGGTGACGCATGTTGCATGTTTGAATCAGCATTTACATTTCCATGGGAATGTAGAGAAATTCCGAGAGTTAGAAGATGCAGAAATGTCGATTTTATATGGACATCATGTTCATCGCTTAGAACATGAACATGGGCATCACGGGAGGATATAATGATACAGGATTTTTTACAATATGATTTTTTACGTAATTCCTTATACGCTGGTATTTTAATAGGGCTTGTCGCACCACTTATCGGCGTGTTCGTTGTAATTCGCCGCATGTCGCTTATTGCGGATGCATTAAGTCATGTGACGTTATCAGGAATTGCAGCAAGTTTATTACTTGAAAAGACAATCTTTACCGGTGGTTTTTTAAACCCTTTATATATGGGGATGTTTTTTTCAATCGGTGGAGCATTGCTAATTGAAAAATTACGTACTGTATATAAACATTATCAAGAGTTAGCAATCCCGATTATACTTTCAGCAGGGATGGGGATTGGAGTTATCTTCATCTCACTTGCTAATGGATTCAATACGGATTTATTTAGTTATTTATTTGGTAGTGTAAGTGCTGTAACAAGTGCGGATTTAATTATTATTGGTATAGTAGCAATTGTTGTTATTGCGACGATCGTTTTATTATACAAAGAGTTGTTTTTACTATCATTTGATGAGGAATACGCTGTATCAACCGGTTTAAGTGCAAAGTGGATTCACTTTATCTTCATTATATTAGTTGCTCTTGTAATTGCGGTATCAATGCGTGTTGTAGGTGTTCTTCTCGTATCATCTTTAATGACGTTACCAGTTGCAGCAAGTATTCGTATTGCAAAAGGATTTAAACAAACAATTTTCTTTTCCATTTTATTTGGTGAAATTGCAGTAATTGGTGGAATGTTTGCTTCGTATCAACTTGATTTAGCTCCAGGTGGTACAATTGTTATGATAGCGGTTCTTATTTTAATTGGTGCAATTTTATGGAAAAAGAAAAAAACTGCATAAAGTAGGGATAGGTATGAATCTAACAGAAGCTTTACGCCTAATGAAGGAAAAGGGATACAAACATACAGGGAAAAGGGAAGAAATGCTAAGGTTATTCGCAGCTCATAATCGTTATTTAACTGCGAAAGATGTTTTAGAGCATATGAAGGGTGATTATCCAGGACTTAGTTTTGATACGATTTATCGTAACTTAACGGTTTTTGCTGAAGTCGGTGTTTTAGAGCAAACGGAATTAAATGGTGAAAAGCATTTCCGTTTTACATGCTCCATTATGGAACATCATCATCATTTCATTTGTTTAGATTGTGGTGGTACAAAAGAGATTAATTCCTGCCCGATGGATTTTATGAATAAAGATTTTAAAGGTTATGAGGTAACGGGGCATAAGTTTGAAATATATGGTCGTTGCCCAAAATGTGCAAAATGAGAGGGCTCGTCAGTTATATAACTGACGAGTTTTTAATTTGAATGTAAAAAAAGGTTGCTCACAAAAATTGTGGCAACCTTCTTTTTATTGTTCTTGTTTTTCTTTTTCTTTTTCTCGTTCGGCAGCCATTTCAGCAGCGATTACATCAATTTCTTTTTTCAGTTCTTCTACCATTGTTTCTTCTGGTACTTTACGAACGACTTGCCCTTTACGGAATAATAAACCTTCTCCGCGTGCACCGGCAATACCGATGTCAGCTTCACGAGCTTCACCAGGACCGTTTACGGCACAGCCGAGTACTGCAACCTTAATTGGAACTTTAAGTGTGGAGATGTATTCTTCGACTTCATTAGCAATGCTAATTAGGTCGATTTCAATACGACCACAAGTTGGACAAGAAATAAGTGTTGCGGCATTAGATGCAAGACCGAATGATTTTAATAGTTCACGTGCAACTTTTACTTCTTCAACTGGATCAGCGCTTAAAGAGATACGAAGTGTATTTCCGATGCCTTTACTTAAAATTGCTCCAAGACCGGCGGCGCTTTTTACAGTCCCAGCAAACAATGTTCCTGATTCTGTAATACCTAAATGTAATGGATAATCAAAAGCGCGAGCAGCTTTTTCGTATGCTTCAATTGCTAAGTTAACATCAGAGGCTTTCATTGATACGATAATATCGTGGAAATCTAAGTCCTCTAAAATTTTAATATGGTGCAGTGCGCTCTCGACCATACCATCAGCAGTTGGATATCCATACTTTTCTAAAATATGACGTTCTAATGAGCCGGCATTTACACCGATACGGATTGGAATGCCACGCTCTTTCGCTGCGTTTACAACAGCTTCTACTTTATGGCGACGTCCAATGTTACCTGGATTGATACGTACTTTATCAATGCCGCCTTCGATTGCTTTTAAAGCAAGGCGGTAATCAAAATGAATATCAGCAACAAGTGGAATGTTGATTTGTTTTTTAATATCAGCAATAGCATTTGCTGCGCGTTCGTCTGGAACAGCAACACGAACAACTTGACAGCCAGCTTCTTCTAAACGTTTAATTTCAGCAACTGTAGCCTCAACATCATGCGTTTTTGTTGTCGTCATACTTTGTATAATTAATTCATTGTTACCGCCAATTGTTAAATTACCGACTTTAACTGGACGTGTTTTTGTGCGTTGAGTTATTTCATTCACGAATTGATCGCTCTCCTTATAAAAGAAGTTTCTTATTTTAGTCCCTTACATCAATGATAGTATGTGTGAGAAAGGGCTATAGAAACCAAAGTACTCGGTTTCACTTTTACTATTGTATCAGCGCTTTTATGTAATTGACAAGGATTAAGTGATTGCTTATTGATATAAGGGGAATTTATAAGACTTTCCAACTTGGATTTTTGTAGCAGATGTATTTTTATTTAATTGCTTAAAATCATCAATTACTTTTTCAATAGAAGGAATTTTTTTCTTATTAATAGCTTCTGTAATAGAAAGAACTGTATCGCCAGTTTTTACTTCGATTGCTTTATAAGCTGTATCCGTTTCTTTTTCTTTTTCTGTTTCTTTCTCTTTATTTTGTTTTGTATCTGTATTTTCTTTTTTTATCGTTTGGGCAGCAGATGTTTTTTTGTATGAACTTAACATCGGTAAAGTACCGATTTTTATGTCGTAATAAAATATATAACCGAGGACAAGCACGAATAAGAGTACACCTAATCTCTTCATATCCTTCACTCCTTTGCTAGGAATATATGCTTGTCCAAAAAAAAAATGCCTATTTAGGCATTTTTTTTATAGTTCTTGTTTTTCTTTCGGCTTTGGAACTTCTTTAATTGTTAAGTATAGAATGATTAAAACAACTGCAATGTAAATGAATGTTGCGCCAGGTACGTTTATTTTGAATAAATCCATAATCATAAAGAAGATTGTTGGAATTGTGTAGCTGTAAGCAGTTAATGTCCAAACTTGTTTATAAGATAATTTGCGTTGACCGCTCATCGCAGAACCGATGAAGGCAAGCAATGTAACTCCTACAAAGGTAATAAATAATTGGAACAAGTACAGTAAGAACCCAATAACGAATAATAAGATTGGATAAATACTGTCAAATAACGAAATGAAATCTTGTAAATCTTTTTTCTCAAGAGATGCGCCTAATAAGTCATTATAGGAGTATGTTTGTGTTTGACCATTCCCCATGGAGACTACTTTATCTTTTAAAACAAATAAACCTGTTTTATTTTGATATTTTTCTAAGTCTGTTGAATTTGGATCAAATACGAAAAGGGCATTTCCATCTTCTTTTTCGATAGGTTGATCAATATCAGCTGTTAGCTCGCCATTTTCAATTTTAAAATCAGGTAAATCTTTTTCGATTACTTTATTTACCATGTTAACACCATCTTGAATAACGCTACCGTACAAGAAAGTTCTTGGAATAGTAGTGATTAGGCAAAGAAGCATAATATACAAAATGGTTTTACCGATTTTTTGAAAACGGAAAAGCGCCATATCTTTAGGCGAATATACGCTTTTTGCTAGCTGTGTAAAAATGGACATAGATTCACTTCCTTTATGTATGTATAAAATCATTGTAACGTACGAATCTAGAGAAGCTCAAGATATATTATATTTACATATAGTAGAGAAGACTAAATTCCTTCTTATTAATTTACTTCTTTTAGTAGAGAAAAATACAATTGACACTTTTCTTTCGTATATGGTAAATTTATCTTACATTTTTCAAACGATATATCCGATTGGAATTTAGTTGTTTTTAATGGTACATACATAATCGTGGACCCTTAGCTCAGTTGGTTAGAGCAGACGGCTCATAACCGTCCGGTCGTAGGTTCGAGTCCTACAGGGTCCATATCCATTTCATATGTTTATTATGTCAGCAGGAAGCTTCCTTGTAGAAGGAAGCTTTTTTTCGGAATATATGAGCATTTTAATTGAAAAGAAGTGGGAATTTTGCTACTTTAATGATAGCAAGACAAAGCGATTTATTTGTTTGCACCCTATGGCAATTAGGGTAGAATGAAGTTGTAGGTCACATATGTAGTGACAATACATAAACCGGGAGGAATATAACAATGGCAAAACACGAATTACCAAATTTACCTTATGCGTATGATGCTTTAGAACCTCACTTTGATAAAGAAACAATGAACATCCATCATACAAAACATCACAACACGTATATTACAAACTTAAACGCTGCTTTAGAAGGTCATGCAGAATTAGCTGACAAAAGCGTTGAAGAATTAGTTGCAAACTTAAACGAAGTACCTGAAGCAATCCGTACAGCAGTACGTAACAATGGTGGCGGACATGCTAACCATACATTCTTCTGGACAATCCTATCTCCAAACGGCGGGGGACAACCAGTAGGCGAACTTGCAACTGCGATTGAAGCGAAATTCGGTAGCTTCGATGCATTCAAAGCAGAATTCGCAAAAGCTGGCGCAACTCGCTTCGGTTCTGGTTGGGCTTGGTTAGTAGTAAACAATGGTGAGTTAGAAGTAACAAGCACTCCAAACCAAGATTCTCCTCTAACTGAAGGTAAAACTCCAGTTATCGGTTTAGATGTTTGGGAGCATGCTTACTACTTAAATTACCAAAACCGTCGTCCTGACTACATCGGTGCATTCTGGAACGTTGTAGATTGGAACGTTGCTGAAAAACTTTACCAAGAAGCAAAATAATTAAAGTTAATACAGCTAGAAAAAAGCTAGGGGGTTTTCTCCTAGCTTTTTTCTATGTTCTCCTTTTACATAATTGAGCTTGTCTTTGGAAGACTAGAACATGAAGTAAAGGAGAGTTGTGTATGAAGTGGAAACATGTAATCGGTGATGTTGAAGTGAATCGGGATTTAGTATTATTGCTCGTTATAGGAGGTTTATACACGCTCGCAATTTCTTTATCGAATACGTTTGTAAACATTTATTTATGGAAGCAAACACAAAATTATGTGAATCTGGGCTTGTATAATTTGGCCAGCGTTGTATTGCAGCCTCTAACATTTCTTGTGGGCGGGAAATTAGCGAAACGTATTGATCGCTCGATTTTATTGAGAATCGGTGTAGGCACATTAGCTGTTTTTTTTATCGTCGTTTTAGTAGCGGGAAAAAGTGCATCTCACTATATTTTATTAATGGGAGCTCTTTTAGGAGTTGGTTATGGTTTTTATTGGCTCGCTTTTAACTTGTTGACATTTGAGATTACAGAACCAGAAACAAGAGATTTTTTTAACGGTTTTCTAGGACTTCTTACATCGTTCTCTGGAATGATTGGGCCGATAGCAGCAGGATATACAATTTCACGTATGGAAAAATGGAGTGGTTATACTGTCGTTTTCTTCCTCTCGTTAATGCTATTTGCGGTTGCAGTCGTTCTAAGCTTTTTTTTATCGAAGAGGGAATGTGAAGGACGCTATGAAATTGTGCAAGTATTGAAAGAGCGGCAAGTTGATGAAAACTGGGGAAGAATTACGCGCGCTCATTTCTTCCAAGGCTTGAGAGAGGGAACGTTTATTTTCGTTATTTCGGTATATGTCTATTTAGCATCTGGTAGCGAGTTAGCACTAGGGAAATATAGTTTAGTGAATTCTGCAGTATCATTTGTATGCTATTATTTAGTTGCTCGTATGTTAAAGAAAGAATGGCGAAAAAAAGCAATTTTACTTGGTGGCATTATTTTATATGCGGTCGTATTTTTAGTTATTTTTAATGTTACATATACGAAATTACTTATTTATGCAGCATGTATTGCGGTTGCATATCCGATTTTACTCGTTCCGTACGGCTCAATGACATACGATGTAATTGGTAGAGCAAAACAGGCGAGAGAATGGCGTGTAGAATATATAGTGGTCAGGGAATTATGGTTAAATGCCGGAAGAATTTGTTCCATTTTAAGTTTTTTATGTGCTGTCATATTTTTTCCGCCTGAAAAAAGTTTACCTTTCTTACTATGTATTTTAGGAGCTGGACATTTTCTTATTTATTTTGCAGTTAAAAATGTCAAATATGATGAGGGGAATGTGAACAAAACCAGTGTTGTAGCGCAAGGAAGCACACAGAATCAAACTGAACCAGAAGGTTAACTTATCGCGTGTTTTATGCTAGAATAGAAAAAGATGTAAGACAGCAGTGAGGGCACCTGTATGAAGGTGTCCCTTTCACATTACATAGCTGTTGGTAGAGGGGGTTTGTATGAGCAAGAAGCAGAAACAACAAAAGAAAAAGACCCACGTTCCTTTTCGGTTAAACGTGTTGTTTTTTTGCGTGTTTTTAATGTTCTCCGCGGTTATTGTAAGGCTTGGATACGTACAAATTGTTCGTGGTGAGGAATATAAAAATGAAGTTGAGAAAAAAGAAAACTCAACGATAAGTAATCCTGTACCACGCGGGAAAATATTTGATCGTAATGGAGAAGCGGTCGTAGATAATGAGCCTATTCGTACAATTACATTTACAAAAATGAAGGGATCAACTGCAGCAGATCGCTTAGAGACGGCGAAAAAGTTAGCAGATTTAATTGAAGTCCCAACAGATAAGTTAACAGATCGCGATAAGAAAGATTATTGGCTTGCTTTACATAAAGAAGAAGCAGAAGCAAAAATCACAAAAAAAGATCGTGAAGAGTTTAAAGCGAATAAAATTGACGATAAAGAACTAGATGAACGTCAACGAAATCGTGTAACAGAAGAAGAGATTAATCAACTGTCAGCAAAAGATTTAGAAATATTGGCGATCAAAAGTAAGATGGAAAGCGGATATGCAATGACGCCGCAAATCGTTAAAAAAAATGCAACACCGGAAGAATACGCGATTATTAGTGAAAATTTAGCGAAATTACCAGGTGTAGATACAAATGTTGACTGGGAGCGAAAATATAAGTATGACGATATGTTCCGAAGTGTACTTGGTGGTGTAACTTCTTCTGATGAAGGGTTACCGAGAGAAAGATTAGATCACTATCTTGTTCGTGATTATAATCGTAACGATCGTGTAGGAAAAAGTTACCTTGAGCAACAGTACGAAGATAGTTTACACGGCACAAAATCTGAAGTAAGAAATGTTACAGATAAAGATGGTAATATTTTAGAAACTATTAATGTGTCACAGGGACAACGAGGTAATGATCTGAATTTAACAATCGATATGGAATTACAAAAGCGTGTAGAAGAGATTCTTGAGAAAAACTTAAATAAATTTAAAGGATCAGAACCGCTTTTAGATCGCGCTTTCGTTGTAATGATGAATCCAAAGAATGGTGAAGTTTTATCCATGGCAGGGAAACAATTAGTTAACGAAGATGGGCAAACGAAAGTGAATGACTTTGCGTTAGGTACGATGACAAGTTCTTATCCGATGGGTTCAACTGTAAAAGGTGCAACAGTACTTACTGGATATCAAACTGGGGCGATTCAACCTGGATCAGTTCAATATGATGAACCGATTGTATTAAAAGGAACGCCTAAAAAGTCATCTTGGCAAAATATGGGTTACATCGATGACCTTACAGCCTTAAAAAAGTCTTCTAACGTTTATATGTTTAAAACAGCGATGAGCCTGGCCGGAGTTTCATATGTGAAAGGTGGTACGTTAGATATACCACAAAAAGCATTTGATACTATGCGTTACTATTTTGGGCAGTTTGGGCTTGGTGTAAAAACAGGAATTGATTTGCCAAATGAAACTGCTGGTCAAATAGGTAGAGGGAGTCAACCAGGTTTCTTACTAGACTTATCGATTGGACAGTATGACACGTATACACCGCTTCAATTAGCGCAATATATTTCGACGATTGCAAATGGTGGATATCGTATGCAACCACAAGTTGTAAAGGAAATTCGTCAGCCAGCTATGAAGCCAGAGGAAGTAGGGAAAGTTGTTCAATCAATGGAACCGAAAGTATTAAATCGTATTGATATGCCAGAATCGCAAATTAAACGCGTTCAAGAAGGATTTAGACAAGTGTTTAACGATTCAGGTGGTACAGCCACGAAATACTTTACAGGCGCACCATATAAAGCTGCTGGTAAAACAGGTACAGCTCAAACCGTATATGGCGGAGATAAAGAGATTGGTAAAAAAGAAAACGGTGAGCGTGTGCAAACGTATAACTTAACGCTAGTAGGTTATGCACCACTTGAAGATCCAGAAGTAGCATTTTCTGTTGTTGTGCCATGGGTACATGACGATAAAACAGGAATTAACGGATATATCAGTCGTGAAATAATGGACGCTTACTTTGATTTGAAAAAACAAGCATTAACTGGTGAAGCTCCGCAAGATGAAAAAGCGAAAAAAAATAAAAATCAAGATGATGAATAAAAAAGTTGTAAAAAAAGCACACTATCTGAAAAGATAGTGTGCTTTTTTTTATGCCTTACGCATATGGTTTAGTAAATATGGACAAGCATAAAATATTGAAAAAACATGTAGTTTCAAAAACGATGAACACAACAAGATTAGTGCATACGCTCTAAGTTTGTTGTGTGTGATAGGCGATAGCAGTTTTATCCCGCGTTTGAGGGCGGTAAAACTCCCACCTCAAAATTCAGCTGGAGCAAAGAAGTTAGGTGGGAGCCCTGCTGCCCGTAAACGCCCGATTGGTGAGGGCTAATAATCAGTGGGGGATGAACAAAACCCCCACTGATTAAAGTTTCGCTTTATGGATGATTAGAAAATTTCCTGCATCTAAAGTACAAAAGTGAAAATAAAGTTTGTGTATACAGTTGTTTTTGTGGGACTTTACAAAACTTTTACAAATAATTAAAACCGAATTAATAGTTTAGCAGTATTCTTATATCTGTAATCCTGTTATTTCCGGTTACTTCTAGGAGGAAGAACACGTGAAATGGATGAGCGCATCGATTAAAGTTTTGACATTATCGACATGTTTCCTTTGTTTTAATATGTCTACTGCATTCGCTACAAATGAAATGGGAGAAGTGAGAGTTGATGGATCCTCAACGGTTTTCCCCATTATAGAGGCAGTAGCAGAGGAATATACAAAGGCCCATCCAAACGTGAAAATTTCTATTAGTATTTCTGGGACAGGGGGAGGATTTAATCGTTTCAGTAAAGGAGAAGTAGATATAAACAATGCTTCGAGATTGATGAAACCGGTAGAAGAAAATGCAATGCAGAAAAAATCCATTCAATTTACACCATTTGAGGTTGCTTATGACGGTCTAACGATTGTTGTGAATCGTCAAAATACGTGGGTAAACAATATGACGATAGATGAGTTACGTCTACTATGGAGTGAAAATGGAAGATTGAAACGATGGTCACAAATTCATTCATCATGGCCTCGTGAACAAGTTAAATTTTATGCGCCAGGCGTAGACTCTGGTACTTATGATTATTTCCAAAATGTTGTCTTACAAAATAATCGCCTTGTAAAAACGGTTTCTTTGTCTGAAGACGATCAAGTTATTATGCAAGGGGTAATGAATGATAAAAATGCCATTGCTTTTGTAGGATATGCTTATTATATGGCCAATCGAGATAAGGTAAAAGCAATACAGGTGGATGGTGTATTTCCAACGAAAGAGACCATTCAGTCGGGTACGTATAAGCCATTATCTAGGCCGCTATTTACGTATGTGAATCATGCATCCATCAGAAATAAAATTAATGTAGCAAATTATGTTGAGTTTATGATTAAGCATGTTGGAAGCCTTGCTGAAGAGGTCGGATATGTAAAATTACCAAAAGAAAAATATAATGAACAGCTGCGAATGTTAACAGAAATAAAAAGGTAATGTCAGGGTGGAAAGGGGTTTTCATCTTTGGCTCATAATGACAAAAGTCAAATTACATTTTCTGTACAACATTTGATTGAGAGAAATACAAATAGAAGAAAAAAAACGCAGCGAATCAATCGAATTGTTCCGTTAATACTAAAAGCCATTGCTAGCGTGTCCATTGTAACGACACTTGGAATTATTATTACGTTGGCAAATGAAACAATCATGTTTTTTCAAAAGATATCATTGTATTCTTTTTTGACAGAGAAGGAATGGTTACCTTTTTTTGAAGATCCAAAATTCGGTATATTACCACTTATATGTGGAACAATCCTTGTAACAGCAATTGCCATGTTCGTAGCAATTCCTATTGGTTTAGGTTGTGCCGTGTTTTTAAGCGAATACGCTTCGAATGGCGCTCGGAAAATATTAAAACCTTTGTTAGAGCTACTAGCAGGCATCCCGACAATTGTATATGGTTTTTTCGCGTTAACAGTTGTCACACCACTTTTACAACGGGTTATACCAGATTTGCAGTTTTTTAATGCTATTAGTCCAGGTATTGTTATAGGGTTTATGATGATACCGACGATTGCGTCTCTCTCTGAAGATGCGATGAGAGCTGTAGCGAAAGGAATTAAAGAAGCCTCATTAGCGCTAGGAGCAACTCGTTTTGAGATGGTAAAACAAGTGGTGTTTCCATCGGCTTTTACGGGCATAATGGCAGCGATTATATTAGCAGCTTCCAGGGCAATTGGTGAAACGATGATTGTTGTTATTGCAGCTGGATCAACACCTAATGTATCGATAGATCCGACTCATTCTATTCAAACATTAACAGCCTATATTGTACAAGTGAGTTTAGGTGATGCTCCGCACGGAACGATTACTTATTACAGCATGTACGCTGTAGGTGCAACGTTATTTATGTTTACTTTTATTATGAATATCATTTCGCAATATATTATGCGCCGTTTTAGGAGGTTGACATAATATGCGAATGTTAAACCATAAGAACATACAAGAAAATATGGCATCGCGTTTTTTAAAGGATCGGATTTACAAGTGTTTGTTTTATATAGCAATTTTGTTTTCGGTAGTAATACTTTTTATATTGCTTTTTCAAATTTTTGAAAAAGGTATAAGTTATCTTTCAATAGATTTCTTTACAAACTTCGCCTCACGTAATCCGAGAGAAGCTGGGATTGTCGCTGCTTTGTCAGGAACAATACTATTTATGAGCATTGTTATACCAGTCTCTTTTATATTTGGAGTCGGAACAGCTCTTTATTTAGAGCATTATGCGAAGGAGTCCGTTTTTAAAAAGTTAATTGAATTAAATAATCAAACATTAGCAGGGGTACCTTCCGTTGTGTTTGGTTTACTCGGGTTAACTATTTTCGTATACGCTCTCCATTTGGGAGAGAGCATAATGGCAGCGGCACTGACGATGAGCTTACTCGTCTTACCAACTGTTGTTGTAGCTAGTCAAGAAGCGATTAGAACTGTGCCGAGCTCATTACTAGAGGCTTCTTACGGATTAGGTGCTACGAAATGGCAAACGATGTATCAAATTGTATTGCCAGTCGCTTTGCCAGGGATTGTAACGGGATGTACGTTAGCGGTATCGAGAGCAATTGGTGAGGCAGCACCATTATTAGTTATTGGGGCCCTTGCCTTTGCAAATTATGTTCCGTTCAGTATGTTTGATAGATTTACGGTTTTACCAATTCAAATTTTTAATTGGATGAGTAGACCACAAGAAGAATTTCAGTATGTAGCAGCAGCTGGGATGATTGTTTTGCTAGGATTGTTGCTCTTTATAAATATATTTGTCTTATGGTTACGAAATCGAAAATAAGTTGGAAGTGGATGAAAGGGGAATTCAAATGGTAGCAACAGTAGTAAATGTACAGGTGAAAAATGAAAAAAAGATTGAGACAGCACCAAAAAAAATAGTATTTGATACGAAAAATTTAAATTTATGGTACGGAGAAGACCATGCTTTAAAAGATATCAACTTAAGTATTCATGAGAATGAAGTAACAGCGATTATCGGTCCAAGTGGTTGTGGGAAATCAACATACTTAAAAACGCTAAATCGTATGGTAGAGTTAGTGCCTATCGTTCGAACTACGGGCGTTATCGAATATAGAGAACGAAACATATTTGATAAATCATATCCGGTTGAAGAATTACGTACGCATGTGGGTATGGTGTTCCAAAAGCCAAATCCATTCCCAAAATCTATTTATGAAAATGTAGCATATGGTCCGAAAATCCATGGTGTTCGTGACAAAAAAACACTTGATGAAATTGTTGAAAATAGCTTGCGCGGCGCAGCTATTTGGGATGAGTTAAAAGATCGTTTGCATGATAATGCATACGGTTTATCTGGTGGTCAGCAACAACGTCTATGCATTGCACGCTGCTTAGCGATTGAGCCAGACGTAATTTTAATGGATGAGCCAACATCGGCGCTAGATCCAATTTCAACATCAAAAGTAGAAGAATTAATTCAGGAGTTAAAGAAAGATTTTAGTATTGTTATCGTAACGCACAACATGCAACAAGCAGCACGAATTTCAGATAAAACTGCTTTCTTCTTAAGTGGAGAAGTTGTGGAATATACAGATACGAACAAATTATTTACAACACCTGCAGATAAGCGTACAGAAGACTACATTACAGGACGATTTGGTTGATATCGCTAGCAAGGCTAAGAGTAAAGACCCTCTTAACAGAGGGTAACTAACTGTTACGATTTATTTAACCAATTATAACCAAAGTTAATTAAATATATCAGTAAGCCCTGCTAGTCAAGTGATTGGCTAGTAGTGAGGGTTAACTGCGGGCAATCCCTAAAGCTGATTGAACTACAACGTGGCTAGAAATGGTGAGCGTGAATGTTGCGAAAGTAGAAAAAATCAATCAGATGATTAAGGAGTTGACTTCTGATGATATTGGCGAAGAAAGTCAGACTGATTCCAACGCCTGAACAAGAAAAGGTGCTTAGAAATCATGCTGGAGCTTCAAGATTCGCTTATAACTATTGTAAAAGGATGAGTGATAGATACTATAAGCTATTTGGAAAATCTGTTTCACAGTTAGATTTACAGAAACGATTTACAAAGATCAAGAAGCGAAAGAGATATGAGTGGTTAAATGAAATCAACGCACAAGTTCCCAAACAGGCTTCAAAAGATTTTGATAAGGCGAGAAGAAATTCGTTCAAAAAGTACAAAAATGGTTATCACACTTCTTATAAATCCAAAAAAGATTTAATTCAAGGATTTTATGCCAATTATGAAAGACTGATTATAGGAAAGAAAGTAGTTGATATTCAGTCTATTGGAGAAGTGAAAACAAGCCAACAACTACCAAGAAACAAAAAATCATCAAATCCAAGAGTTACATTTGATGGTCGTCACTGGTGGATTAGTGTAGGGTTCCAGGAAGACTTTGAATCACAAGAACTAACCAATGAGTCGATTGGTGTGGATGTTGGTGTAAAAGAGCTGTTTGTAGCTTCTAATGGTACGAAAGAACGAAATATAAACAAAGATGCTAAGGTTAAAAAACTTTTGAAAAGGAAAAAGTCAGCGCAAAGAGATATGTCTAGGAGATTTAAAAAAGGTGTAAAAATTCAATCTGCCGGATATGAAAAAGCTAAAACTGAGCACCTTCGGTTATCTAGGAAAATTACGAATATCCGAAATAACCATATCCATCAATCAACAGCTAAATTGGTGAAAACCAAACCAATGAGGATTGTTGTGGAAGACTTACATATCTCAAACCTGTTAAAAAACAAAAAACTATCGAAAGCATTTTCATTTCAAAAATTAAACTTCTTCTTTCAATGTTTATCATACAAGTGTGAGAAGTACGGCATTGAATATGTAAAAGCTGATAAATGGTTCGCTTCCAGCAAGATTTGCTCATGTTGCGGAGTTAAATACGACCATTCAGTTCAATCAGAAGGACAGTGGAGTTTAAAGATTCGTGAATGGGACTGTGTTCAATGCAATAGCCATCACGATAGGGATTTGAATGCTTCGATAAATTTATCAAGATGGGTAAAATAAATGCTTGATAATATGAGGTAACGATACTGCCTCGTGTGGAGTGTTATACCCCTCGTCCCTTCGGGGTTGCGAGAACACTTTGAAGCACTAACTTGTGTGAATTTGATTGAATTGTATAGATTTAGTTAAGTTTATCGTATCGGCATTTCTCACTTTCACCTCATTCTAATAGGGGAGTAATATTTCTCTTTTCTCAAGGCGTAATAAACATACAAGAAGCGGGGTAGGGGATTTATCCCGCTATTTGCCGGGCAGTAAAACTCCCACCTCAAAATTTGGATGGAGCAAAGAAGTTAGGTGGGAGTCGGGCTGCCCGTAAACGCCCGATTGGTGAAGGCTAATAATCAGTGGGAGATGAACAAAACCCCCACTGATTAAAGTTTCACTTTATATATAATGGCACATAATATTGAGGGGGAAGAAATGATGGTAAGAGAACAGTTTCAATGTGATTTAAAAACGTTACAGCAAAAGGTGATCGAGCTTGGTGAGTTAGCAAGTGGAGCTTTATTGATTGCTATGGAAGGTCTTCACAACAGGGATGTAGAGAAAGCGTTAGAAGTCATTGATGGGGATTATCGCATGGATAATTTAGAAGAGGAAATAAATGACCTTGCGCTTATGCTTATTACAAAGCAGCAGCCTGTAGCAAGTGATTTAAGAAGAATTTTCATTTCAATTAAAACAGCGACAGATTTAGAACGTATTGCAGACCATGCTGTTAATATTGCGAAATCAACAATTCGTCTTGGTGAAAAAGAAGTGGTTGTTAGTTTACATAATCTTGAGGAAATGTTTGAGATTGCTCATAAGATGTTAAATTTAGCATTAGAAGCATATGAGCAAGAAAATTTAACTTTTGCTAAACAAATTGCTGAAATGGATGATTCAGTTGATGAAATTTATGGGAAGGCGATTCGTGAATTTATTTCATCTATCCCTGGACAACCAGAAGCGATTACACAAATTACACAACTATCCTTTGTTGCAAGATATATTGAGCGTGTAGCAGACCATGTTACAAATATTGCCGAGAATGTATTTTATGTAGTAAAAGGAAAGCATTATTTATTGAATGAGTAGGGGGAAAAGTAGGTGATGAGAAATCACCTGCTTTTTTTAGTCAAAACATGACAAAAAAAGCTCGTTGTTTCCTTTAGTCTATGATGATAAGATGTATCATAATTAATGGAAAAATAAGTACATATATGTTAGTTACGTCTTATTAATTATTTTACCAAGTTAATGGTAAGCGCTTTCTTTTTGGTGGGAGTTAAAAGGTACATTTATTTATAAAGTGAGGCTTTAATTAGTGGGGCTGTCTCTCGCTGATTGTTAGATCATACCAAACCGGACTTTTACTGCAGTTAATGTGGGGTAAATGATATACGGAGTTCTTGAACATTATATAAGTGGAGGCTGAAGTATATGAAGGGGGTTATTTTAGCTGGAGGAAAAGGGAGACGCCTTAGACCATTAACATGTAATACTCCAAAACCGATGTTACCATTGTTAGAAAAACCAGTTCTTGAATATAATATTGAATTATTACGTCAGCATGGTATTCGTGAAATTGCAATTACAGTTCAATATATGAGTACCGCTATTAAGCAATACTTTGGTGATGGTAGTAAGTGGGGAGTTAACTTGTATTATTTTGAAGATTCTCCTCCGCTTGGAACAGCAGGGAGTATTAAGCAAGCCGAAAGTTTTTTAGATGAAACATTTGTTGTTATTAGTGGGGATGCACTAACTGACTTTCAATTATCAGAAGGAATTGCATTTCATGAACAGAAGAAGAGAATGGTAACGATGTTTGTGAAAGAAGTAGAAAACCCACTCTCATTTGGCTTAGTTGTAATGAATAAAGAACAAGAAATTATACGATATATAGAAAAGCCGAGCTGGAATGAGGTAGTTTCTAATATTGTGAATACAGGTATTTATATAATGGAGCCGGAAATCTTTTCTTACATACCATCCATGGAATTTTCGGATTTCAGTCATGATGTGTTTCCTTTATTGGCAAATAAAAATGCTTTATTTGCATATTTATCAGAAGACTATTGGCTAGATATTGGTACATTTGATCAATATCGGCAAGCTCAATTCGATTTGTTGACGAAAAAATTGAAGGTGCCTATTCCATATACAGAAGTATTACCGATGGTGTGGATGGGAGAAGGTGTAACGATAGGAAAAGGGACGAAAATTCATGGCCCTTCTTTTATTGGAGAAGGAGCAATGATTGGTGCAGGGGCTGTAATTGAACCGTACTCTATTATCGGGAAAAATAGTATCGTTTCAAGTTATTCTCATCTTCAAAAAAGCATCATTTTTGCAAATTCTCATATAGGAAAAAATTGTGAGTTGTTAGAAACAACAATAGGAGATCATACAATGGTCGAAGATGATGTTACACTTTTTCAAAAAAGTATTGTAGCGGATCATTGTCATATAGGGAAAAGTACAGTAATTAAGCAAAAAGGAAAAATATGGCCATATAAGGAGATAGATAGTCATTCGATAGTAGGTTCTGCCGGTGTTAAAGAGAGTGAAAAGAGTGCAGGATGGTTACAAAAAAGCCGAATTGTAGGAAGGGGTAATGTTGAAATTACTCCTCAATTTATTGTGAAAGTTGCAATGGCTTATGGATCTCTTTTTGCCAAAGGGGAGAGTATATTGATTGGAAGTCAGGAAAATATAGAAACAACTTCCTTTAAAAATTTATTCCTCCATGCCATTCATGGCAGCGGGATTCATACGATGGAATGTAAAGAAATGAATGAGTCGCTTTTTCAGTATGCCATTCATAATTTGCAATGTGCAGGTGGAGTTTTCGTTCAAGTGGAAAGCGAAAGAGGGATTGTTATACAACTGTATGGCAAGGAGGGCTCGTTTTTAACGTATAAGCAGCAAAAAGAGATAGAACAAGTATATATGTCTGAGTCGTTTTATTACGCTTCTGAGAAAGAACTGGGGCGAAATAAGCTAGTTCACGTTTCTGCAAATAATTATGTAGAAGCTGTGTTAGAGCGTATTGATATTGAAACGATACAAAAACAGAAGTTTCATCTTCTTATTAATAAGAGAAATGATATGTTACAACATTTACTTATGATTTTTTTGCAAAGGCTCGGGTGCACAGTTACATGGATTTATGCGGGTGAACAAAAGCATCATGTGAAAGCCTTGATGAAATCAAGTAAAGCAAATATGGCACTTATGTTTTCAGAGCAAGGAAATTATTTCGAGTTATATGATAATTATAGTAATATTTACCAGGGAACAGATTTTGAAGAGGTAGATATTCCAGATTTATTACTTGAATCGGCAGGAAATATTTACCCGATGTCTTTGAAATTAGGAGAATGTTACCTTCTATTTTATACGCAGGATGAAAAAAAGTCGTTTCAAGCGAGATGGAAGCGAGATATTTTATATCGAATTGGAAAATTATTCGAGCTAATAGCATTGCAGGGAAAAACATTTCTCAGCATAGTAGAGCAATCACCTCCGCTCTATCTACTTTGTGATGAAGTTGTATGTTCATGGAATGAAAAAGGGAAAGTAATGAGGAAATTATTGGCTGATATGGAAAGAAAGGAAGAAGGTATATTTGAAGGAGTACAGTTCAAATATACCGAAAAAGAGTGGTCTTATATCGTTTCTGACACAAAACAACCGAAATTTTTAGTGTATTCGCATGCTAGAAACCCAGTAATAGCAAGGGAAAACATGAAAAATCTTATAGAAAAAATTAGACAATATCAAA
The DNA here is from genome assembly GCF_044908245.1 of Bacillus sp. RC242. NCBI lineage: Bacteria > Bacillati > Bacillota > Bacilli > Caryophanales > Bacillaceae > Bacillus > Bacillus sp. RC242. The sequence continues at coordinate 449,965 of NZ_JBIYCZ010000001.1, read as the reverse complement.
AGGTGTAGAATTTTTATTTTAAAAGTGGTATTATAGTATAGTCTGATTTAAGTTATTAGTACTGGAGGGAAATAAGAATGCGTGTGAATATTACTCTAGCATGTACAGAATGCGGAGATCGTAACTATATCTCAAAGAAAAACAAACGTAACAACGCTGAGCGTATCGAGCTTAAAAAGTATTGCAAGCGTGACAAGAAGTCTACGTTACACCGTGAAACAAAGTAAGCAGTAGGAATATTTTCCTACTGTTTCTTTTTTTATTCGGTTCCTCTGTTAAAAGTGATACACTATCATCGTAGAGCAAAGTGTCACTGTGAGGGGGAAAATGTGTGAGAGAAGAGAAACTACGTTTACGTAAACAAATAATAGAACACATGAATTCTTTATCAGAAGAACGGTATACAACTTTATCAGAGCAAATTGCAGCTTCGTTGTATGCGCAAAAAGAGTGGGTTGAAGCTAAAACAATTGGAATCACCCTCTCAATGGAAAATGAAGTGAATACATATCCTATTATCGAAAAAGCTTGGGAAGAAGGAAAGAAAGTTGTTGTTCCGAAGTGTAATAAAGGAACACGAACGATGTCTTTCCGGAAAATTAGTAATTTTGATCAATTAGAAACAGTGTATATGAATTTACGTGAACCAATTCCAGCGCTTACGGAAGAAGTGAATGCAGATGAAATTGATCTTCAAATCGTGCCAGGCGTAGCTTATACAGAGCGAGGAGAACGGATTGGATATGGCGGTGGCTATTATGATCGTTATCTCGTGCATTATAAAGGGAAAGCGCTATCATTAGCTTATAGTTTTCAAATGGTAGAACATATTCCAGTAGAGCCATTTGATAAAAATGTAGAAAAAATTATTACAGAAAAAGGAACAATGGTTAAAAATGGGCTTGTATAGACAAATAAAAATTGACGAGACTTTTTCTTCGTGATTATAATAAAATATGTGAACGTTTTCTTATTATAATTTTTTATAGTAAGTGAGCATAGAGGGTGATGAAATGGTATCTATTTATGATATTCAGCAATTGCTAAAGAAATTTGGTACGATTATTTATACGGGTGATCGAATTGCAGATTTACAATTAATGCAAGATGAATTGCGTGAATTAAATCAATCACAGCTAATCGACCCACAAGACTATCAAACAGCTTTATTTTTATTGAAGCAAGAAATTCAAAAAGAGCTAAATAAGAATTAGATAAAGGTAGGTACGTAACATGGAAGAGAAATGGTTAGTTGGTGTTGACCTTGGTGGTACAACGATTAAATTAGCATTTATTAATGTGTATGGTGAAATTTTACATAAGTGGGAAATCCCTACGAATACAAATGAACAAGGAAAACATATTACACTTGATGTAGCGAAAGCTATTGATAAAAAGTTAGAAGAATTAGGTGAATTAAAAAGCAAGCTAATTGGTATTGGTATGGGAGCTCCTGGTCCTGTACATGTGGCATCTGGAATGATTTATGAAGCGGTTAATTTAGGATGGAAAAACTATCCGTTAAAAGATTTACTAGAAGTAGAAACGGGATTACCTGTTGTTATTGATAATGATGCAAACTTAGCGGCGCTTGGTGAAATGTGGAAAGGTGCTGGTGAAGGAGCAAAAGATTTAATTTGTATGACACTTGGCACTGGTGTTGGTGGTGGTGTTATCGCCAATGGTGAGATTGTACATGGTATAAGCGGTGCTGCTGGTGAGATTGGACATATTACAGTTGTTACAGAGAACGCTTTTCCATGTAATTGCGGGAAGTCGGGTTGTTTAGAAACGGTAGCCTCTGCAACAGGTATTGTACGTGTTGCTATGCAACAAATACAAGAGACAGATAAAGAAAGTGTTTTACGTTCTATGTTAGCAGAAGAAGGGCTTATTACATCAAAAGATGTATTTGAAGCACTTGGACAAGGTGACGAACTAGCAGGTGAAGTAGTGGAAAAAGTAGCTTCTTATTTAGGATTAGCTGTAGCGAACCTTGCTAGTACGTTGAACCCAGAGAAAATCGTAATTGGTGGTGGCGTATCTAAAGCTGGAGACGCACTATTAGAGCCAATTCAACGTTATTTCGAGCAATATGCTTTCTCTCGTGCTGTAAAGAGCACAAAGTTAGCAATTGCAATACTTGGTAATGATGCAGGTGTAATTGGAGGAGCGTGGCTTGTAAAAAAGCACAAATACGAGGCGAAGATGATATAAGTTGTGAATAATGAAAAGAGGAAGGGGCCCCCTTCCTCTTTTTATGCAAGATCTTGTTGGAGAATAAAAATGTAAATGGATTAAGCTGGTGGGTACCCATTATATAGAACAGTCATGATTGTAAACCATCCGAAAACAAGTACGGTTGCAATAGCGAAGCCGCCCGCGAATAAGTTTTTTTCGCGAAGTGTTCTAAGCGTAGCAAATACAGCTAACAGAGTGACTAGCGTAAAAATAATAACAAGGCCCATACAATATCCTCCTCTGTCTACTCATTCCTTAGAATGAGTTTTTAGAATATTTACTCTTTTATATTGTACATGTTTTAAAAATGATTGTCGAGATAACACGCCTTCTTTTCCTAAGAGAAAGAAATGTTGTATCATTAAAAGTAAATTAAATAACTGGAGGAGATTTTCATATGAAATGGATACAAATGCCTTTAGGCCCATTACAAACAAATGCTTATATTTTAACGAATGATCAAAATGAGTGTATTATTTTTGATCCTGGTCATGAAGGAGAGAAACTTGTTACATATTTACAGGAAGCACAGTTAAAGCCACTTGCGGTTTTATTAACACATGCTCATTTCGATCATATTGGTGCTGTTGATGCCGTGAGAGACGCTTTTCATATTCCTGTATACGTACATAAAGAAGAAGCGGATTGGTTAGGAGATGCAACTGTGAATGGCTCGCAAATTTTTATGATGAACCGCAGTATTACAGCAAAACCAGCAGACCATATTATTGACGAAGAGGGTACATTAACGATCGGTTCTTTTAGTTTTGAAATTTTTGAGACACCAGGACATTCTCCAGGAAGTATTTCTTATTACAGTAAAGAAGCGAATGCTGTATTTTCTGGAGATGTATTGTTCCAAATGAGTATTGGAAGAACGGATTTACCTGGTGGAAGTTTTGCTGAATTAATTGGAAGTATTGAAGAGAAATTATTTGTATTACCAGATGAAACAGCGGTGCTATGTGGACACGGTCCAGAAACAAGCATTGGTTTTGAAAAAGAAAATAATCCATTTTTACAATAAGGAGTCATTATGGGGATGGAGCTCAATTTAAGAGAATGGATGGGAAAAGAAAAGGATCATTCGATTTCATATAGTACGTATATGAACCTCGTATTATATGCAGAGGAACATGGGTATTATATGAGAGAACGTGAAAAAATCGGAAGACAGGGAGATTTTTTTACGAGTAGCAATGTATCTTCTGTATTTGCGAAGACTTTTGCTAAGTTTTTTATTCGGCTTGTTGAAAAGGGAGAAGTTTCTCCAAATATTTGTGAGATTGGTGGGGGAACAGGAAAGTTTGCCTATGATGTTTTACAAGAATGGAAACAATTATCTCCGGAAACCTTTATCAATTTAAACTATTCAATTATTGAAGTGAGCCCTTTTCATAGAAGGCTACAACAGGAGAGGCTTTGCTTATTTGATAATGTGTCGTATTATACATCTTATATTGAAATGGGAGAGTCTTTCGAAGGAATTATTTTTTCGAATGAATTATTTGATGCGTTTCCTGTTGAGATAGTTGAGAAAAGAAATGGAATTTTGTATGAAGTACGTATCACGTATACAGATGAGGGAAACCTTACAGAAGTATTTAGACCGATAGAGAAAAGAGTCGGTCGTTACTTATTGAAATATAACATTCATATTGCTGAGGGACAGCGCTTTGAAGTGCCTATTGCAATGGAAGAGTATATAGAAGAGATTGCGAAATGGTTTCAGAAAGGTATATGTATTACAGTTGATTATGGATATACAAAAGAAGAATGGATGCATCCTGCACATCGTGAAGGAAGTTTAAGAGGATATTATAAGCACAAGCTAATTCGTAATCCTCTTGCATATCCAGGAGAAATGGATCTTACTACGCATGTTCATTGGGATGAGTTGAAGATGAATTTTGAGCTGCACGGAATTAATACGATATGGCATAGGAAGCAATCAGAGTTTTTGTTAGCAGCAGGAATATTAGATCAGCTTGCTAGCCATCAAGATACCAACCCTTTTTCTGAAACTCAAAAACTAAATAGAGCTATTCGCTCTATGATTTTGAACGGAGGATTAGGTAATGCTTTCGATGTTGTTATACACACAAAAGATATGAAGAATTTACTTTTGAATCAATATTTAACGATATGAAAAAAACAAGACACAGTATTTTCTGTGTCTTGTTTTTTAATACGACTTTTAATTATGTAGCATTATATATTTTCTCTCATGATATATATTTATATTAAAGATATGAGATGAAAAATATAGAATACACTCTTTTTCTCTGTCTATAGGTCCCTAACCTAATAATACACGAACGAGTTGAATAATTGTTTCGTTTTCTACTTTGTAGTAAATTTCCAATCCTTTTCTTTCACTAGAAACGATTTTAGCACTTTTTAACTTTGCTAAATGCTGTGAAATTGTAGATTGTGGCATGTTTAAGCCTGTGTACATTGTAGAAACGTTGCTTGGGCCACGTTCAATTAATCCCTTTACAATACATAAGCGAACAGGATGAGCAAGCACTTTCAATAATTCTGCATTGCTTTCATATAGTTCTATTTCTTTTTGAAAGGTTTCTAACATGTTCTTTTCCACCTCCGTGTGAGCTGTTATACCATACTATACATACCAAAAAATCAAAGAAAAGAAAACAGTTGTTGCAGAAAAAAAGTCCTAAAGTAAAGAAATTGTAAGAAAAGAGACCCTGATGTAAATAAAATAGATAAATTTGCACAGTTTTGTAAAATGACATTTTTGAGTGAAAATTTTGATGCGTTTCAAAAATTGAAAGATATAGATATATTCGTAACACAATTTTATCATGATTTTCTTATTCTTTCAAATGAATATACAAAATTTTTAAAATAATATGACAAAGGAATTATAATGTTATATATAGAATATATAACAGGTTAAAAGAAAAGAAGCTGATTATGATCAGCTTCTTTATAATGGTGATAATGAAATATTTGAATGTGGCTGATAAATCTTAGAATGATCAAGTTATTAGTCATTTATTCTAGAGTTCATCTTGTATCAATTTTAAAAATCTGTGATTCCATATATTTTCATAAAAATTAATTGTCTCTTTTGCGGACATAAATGGATTATTTAACGTAGAGGTTGTTTTCTGTATCATGAAGTTTTCGTATCCCAGTCCATGGGCAAATTTAATCGTAGCATCCATACAGTACTCTGTTTGGGCACCACAAAATTCAATATGATGTACAGATAATTGGTCTAAAATCTCTTTTAAGTTCGTTTTATAAAATGAATTTGCATGTGTTTTTCTTACAAAAAAATCTTGTTCTTGAACATCTAGATCGGTATGAATAGCCCAAAGTTCTTTTTCGGGTACTAAATCATCATCACAATGTTGAACAAAAATGATTGGTTTATTTGATTTTCTATAGGAAGAAATTCTTTTATTTACTTTTGTAAGCAAGTTTTGTAAATCAAATAAATGCTCTCCGCTATAACATACCCCATTTTGTAAATCGATAACGATTAAAACATCTGCACAAGTATCCATTATTTTTGCCCCTTTTTTACTTTTTAATATATCAATTAATTCATTACTTGGAAATAGATGGTGCTCTTTCGTTTTTTTATGAACTATACGAAAAGTAAAAAATATATTTAACGGCATAAAAAAGAAGATATGAAAACTTAATTTCATATCTTCTGTTCGTCCTATGCATTTACAGGCTCTTCTACATAAGAAAGGGCATTTTCAAAATCGGATATTAAATCGTCAACATTTTCAAGGCCAACGGATAAACGAAGTAATGAATTAGAAATACCTCTTTCATCACGAGCTTCTTGCGACAATGCTGCATGTGACATTTTAGCTGGGTAGGAAAGAATCGATTCGACAGCTCCTAAACTAACTGCGAAGACAGGTAATTTTACTTTTGATAAAAATTGGCGGAGTGCGTCTTCTGATTGTAAAGTGAAAGATAGGACAGCTCCGGCTGATGTAGCTTGAGATTGTTGAATGTCAAATCCAAGATGTGTTTGTAAGCCAGGATAATAGACATTTTGAACTTTAGTGTGCTCTTGTAAAAAATGTGCGATTTTGTTGGCACCTGCAGCTGAATGTTCGAGACGTACATGCAATGTTTTAATGCCGCGAAGCACGAGAGAACAATCTTGCGGTCCTAAAATAGCACCAAAAGCGTTTTGTAGAAAGCCGAGCTTTTGAGCGAGTTCTTCATCTTTTACGACAGCTAATCCGGCGGTGACATCGCTATGACCAGCAATAAACTTTGTAGCGCTATGAAGAACGACATCAGCGCCAAGATCAAGCGGTTTTTGAAATAGTGGTGTCAAAAATGTATTATCAACAAAAGTAAGAGCACCAATAGATTTTGCAAGATTAGAAACAGCACGAATATCTGTCACTTTTAAAAGTGGGTTAGAAGGTGTTTCTACATAAAAGAGCTTCGTATTTGGTTTAATGTTTTCTTTTACTTCTTCCACATTGGTCATATCAACAAATGTATGTGAAACGCCATAACGGGAGAGAACTTCAGTAACAATTCGATAAGTACCTCCATATACATCTTCTGAAATAAGAACATGGTCACCTTGTGAAAGAAGGAGAAATGCAGTAGAAATGGCTGCAATGCCTGATGCAAAGGCAAATCCTTTTGTCCCGCCTTCTAATAAAGCAATGATATCTTCAAGAGCTTCACGTGTTGGATTTCCAGATCTACTATAGTCATACTTTCCGAAAGCATCTACATCAAACTGATGGAATGTTGATGTGTTATAGATGGGAACGTTAACAGCTCCTGTGTGTGTGTCATGCTTGTATTGATTATGCAGTAAAAGCGTATCTATGGAATAACTCATATTCTTACACCTTCTTTTACAAGTTTAATTGCTTGCTTTAAGTCTTGAATTAAGTCGTTGCTATTTTCGATGCCGACTGAAAAACGGAGAAGACGATTACACACACCACGTGCTGTTCGAACATCTTCTGGAATATCGGCATGAGTTTGCGTTGCTGGATAAGTCATTAAACTTTCGACACCGCCAAGACTTTCAGCAAATGTAATTAAGGATAAAGATTGTAAGAAAGGATTAATCCAAGTTTCATCTTGAAGGCGAAATGAAATCATACCACCTCTTCCTGGATAAAATACATCTGTCACACCATCTTCATCATTTAAATAAGCAACAATTGCATGAGCGTTTTCTTCATGCTGTTTCATGCGAAGTGCTAAAGTCTTCATGCCTCGAATTAATAGCCATGAATCAAACGGGCTTAAGACAGCACCAGAGGCATTATGATAATGAGCAAGCTCCTCGCAAAGAGATTTCCCTTTCGCAACGACAAGTCCGCTTAGTACATCGTTATGACCGCCTAAATATTTAGTTGCGCTATGAAGGACGATGTTTGCACCTTCTGTTAATGGTTGCTGTATATAAGGTGTATAGAACGTGTTATCTACAATAAGAAGTAGTCCGTGCCTTTTCGCTACACTTGCTACACTTACGATATCAGTTACTTGCATTAATGGATTAGTCGGTGTTTCTATGAAAATAGCCTTCGTTTGAGATGTGATTGCTTGCTCAATTTGTTTAATAGATTGTGTATCTACGTATCTACATCGAATATTCCACTTGTCTTCATGTTCGGAAAATAGACGATATGTTCCCCCGTATAAGTCTTCAGATACGATAAGCTCATCTCCGGAACGGAATAGTGAAAGGACAAGGAGAACAGCCGCCATTCCTGAACTACAGGCATAACCTTGCTCACCGCTTTCTAAGTCTGCAATTGCCTGTTCTAAAAGACCGCGAGTCGGATTTCCAGTTCTTGAATAGTCAAAACCAGTAGATTTACCAATTCCTTCGTGACGATAAGCAGTTGAGAAATAAACAGGTGGATTAACAGTTCCTGTTGTAGCTTCGCTACGGTTCCCGATTTGTGCTAGTTTTGTTTCGATTGTTGACATGTGAAAATTCCCCCTTTTTAAAGTGAACGACTAAGTGAAAATAAAAAAAGCCTTCTAAGAAGAAGGCTTTCGGATTGAATAGAGTCTTCTTCTCATCTGTCAAATCTTTCACAATTTGCTGGAATTAGCACCTTATTAACGAATGAATGTTAATGGTTGCTGAGGCGTCAAAGGGCCAGTCCCTCTACCTCTCTAGATAAGAATGTTCGTATGAAATTTTATTATGGTTTTAACTTTACAACAAAAGATAATTGAATTGCAACTTTATTTTAAATAATTTTTATTTTTCCGCAAGTGTCATTGACTTTTATTTTAGTGCGTGCTAAATTTATAAAAAATTAACAAACATTGTTAAAAGGGGAACGTATTTCCTTTTAGCTACATAAATAAAATAATAAAGACAAACTCTTATTGAGAGCGGTGGAGGGAAAGGCCCTGTGAAACCCGGCAACCTTCAAACTAAATGTTTGAAACGGTGCTAAAACCTGCAAAACGTGTGTTTTGCATGATAAGAGGAGGAACAATTATGTCCCCCTCTTCAAAGTGAAGAGGGGTTTTTTTATATTGATAGAAATGAGGGAGATTCGTGAAATTACTAGATTTATTATCAAAAGGAATTGTAATAGGTGATGGTGCAGTTGGAACTTTATTACATTCGCATGGTTTACAAAGTAGTTTTGAAGAATTGAATTTGTCTGATCCGGACTTAATTATATCGATCCATAAACAATATGTAGCTGCTGGAGCGGATGTTATTCAAACGAATACGTATGGTGCGAATGAAGCGAAACTCCGCATGTATGGTCTAGAAAATCAAGTTGTCCAAATTAATAAAGCGGCAGTGAATATTGCGAAAGCATCAGTAACAGAGCGGAATGCAATTTTAGGGACAATTGGAGGTATGAAACATATTGGTGCTGTTACAACGACTGATATAGAGCGAGAATTTATGTTACTTGAGCAGGCAGGTGCTTTACTAGAAGAACAGGTTGATGGATTACTATTAGAAACTTTTTATGATGAATTTGAATTATTGCATGCGGTTAAAGTATTGCGTAAACAAACGAATATTCCGATTGTTGCTCAGTTAGCGTTACATGAGGCAGGTACGACTCAAAATGGGAATGATGTCAATGAAATATTAAAACAGCTTTTAGATTACGGTGCCAATGTTGTTGGGTTGAACTGTCAACTAGGCCCGCTTCACATGACGGAAGCTTTCAAAATGATATCGATTCCTCAAAATGGCTATTTATCAGCATATCCGAATGCAGGTCTCCCGAATTATGTGGAAGGGCGTTACGTATATGAGGGAAGTCCAGCGTATTTTGAAGAAATGACACCGAAATTTATTGAACAAGGTATTCGTTTATTAGGTGGTTGTTGTGGTACTATCCCGGAACATATTGAAGGAATGAAACGTGCTACTCTAAATGTTGCACCTGTAATAGCAAAGGAGACGATTCAAAGGCCTAAAGTGGTCCATACACATGAGAAGCGTTCGAGAGCTCATGTTACTCTAGCAGAAAAGGCAAAGAAACAAACGACAGTTGTAGTGGAATTAGATCCACCGAAAACGTTAGACACGCAGCGTTTTTTTGAAGGGGCAAGAGCACTGAAAAGGGCTGGAGCGGATGCTATTACTCTAGCAGATAATTCATTAGCATCTCCTCGTGTTTCGAATATGGCTATGGGTGCATTATTAACGAAGCATGATATTCCAGTATTGACGCATTTAACGTGTAGAGACCATAACGTCATTGGACTACAGTCTCACTTACTTGGATTATCAGCATTAGGTATGGAGGAAGTGCTAGCTTTAACTGGTGATCCAGCGCGTGTTGGTGATTTCCCAGGTGCAACTTCTGTATATGATTTGTCATCGATAGAGCTCATTAAAATGATTAAAGAGATGAACGACGGTCGCTCTATTTTAGGGAAATCAATTGGTCCGGCAACAAGATTTTCTGTTGGAGGTGCATTCAATCCTCATGTAAGGCATTTAAAAGCAGCGGTCAAGCGAATGGAACGAAAAATTGATGCTGGTGCTGAATATTTCTTAACGCAGCCGATATATGATGTTGCTTTAATAGAAGAAGTATATGAAGCGACAAAGCATTTGGAACAACCTATCTTTATTGGAATTATGCCGTTAGTAAGTAAGCGGAACGCAGATTTTCTTCATTTTGAAGTGCCGGGTATTACTCTCCCTGAAGAGATAAGACAAAGAATGGATGGACATGAAACGAAAGAGGCAGCCATAGAGGAAGGGATTCGTATTTCACAAGAGTTGATCGATGCGGCGATGAAATACTTTAACGGTATTTATCTTATTACACCGTTTTTAAAATATGAAATTACAGAACATCTCGTGAAATATGTGAGAGAAAAGCAAGAAGTGAAAGAAGGTATTAATTGATGAAACGAATAGAAGAGAGATTACAACATGAAATTTTAATATTAGATGGTGCAATGGGAACGATGATCCAGCAAGAAGACTTAACAGCGGAAGATTTTGGAGGAGAAGAATACGAAGGTTGTAATGAATATTTAGTAAAAATAAGACCGGATGTTATTTTAAATATTCATAAAGTCTACATTGAAGCTGGAGCAGATATTATTGAAACGAATACGTTTGGTGCAACAAATATTGTATTAAGTGATTATGCATTGTCTCATTTAGATGAAGAGTTAAACGAAAGGGCAGCGCTTTTGGCGAAGCAAGCGGTTAAAGAAAGTGGGAAAGAAGTGTATGTTGCGGGAGCGATGGGACCAACGACGAAAGCGATTAGTGTTACAGGTGGTGTGACTTTTGAAGAGTTAATTGAAGCCTATACAAGGCAAGCGAGAGGACTATTAAGAGGAGAAGTTGATGTATTACTCGTTGAAACGAGTCAAGATATGCGTAATGTGAAAGCTGCGTACATTGGAATTCAATCGGCGTTTGAAGAACTAAACAAAATAGTACCTATTATGATTTCTGGAACAATTGAACCGATGGGAACGACTTTAGCGGGTCAAACGATCGAAGCCTTTTATTTATCGGTAGAGCATATGAAGCCATTATCGGTTGGATTAAACTGTGCTACTGGTCCAGAATTTATGAGGGAACATATACGTTCCCTATCTGATTTATCGGAGTGTTATATTTCGTGTTATCCAAACGCTGGTCTTCCTGATGAAGATGGGCATTATCACGAATCTCCAGCGTCACTTGCTGAAAAAGTAAAACGTTTTGCTGAAGAAGGATGGATTAATATTATTGGTGGTTGTTGTGGCACAACACCAGAACATATACGTGTAATGAAATCAGCGCTTGCCTCGATTAATCCTCGTGAGCATCATGAAAGGGTTGGACATGGAATTAGTGGACTAGAAGCGTTGCAATATGATGATTCTATGAGGCCTTTATTTGTTGGAGAAAGGACGAATGTAATTGGATCGCGTAAGTTTAAAAGATTAGTAGCAGAAGGGAAATTTGAAGAGGCTGCTGAAGTGGCAAGAGCGCAAGTGAAGAAAAATGCTCATATTATTGATATTTGTATGGCAGACCCTGATCGTGATGAAATAGAAGATATGGAAAGATTCTTGGCAGAAGTTACGAAAGTGTTAAAAGTACCGATTATGATTGATTCAACAGATGAAAATGTTATGGCGAAAGCTCTTACTTATATTCAAGGAAAAGGTGTTATCAATTCTATTAATTTAGAGGATGGAGAAGAGCGTTTTGAAAAAGTGACACCCCTTCTTCGGAAATACGGTGCTGCGATAGTTGTAGGGACAATTGATGAAGATGGTATGGCAGTTAGTGCAGAAAGAAAGATAGAGATTGCTAAAAGAAGCTATGAATTACTAACGAAAAAGTATGGTATACGCCCATCTGATATTATTTTTGATGCGCTTGTGTTTCCTGTAGGAACAGGTGATGAAGAATATATAGGTTCAGCGGCAGCGACTATAGAAGGGATTCGTCTTATTAAAGAAGCGTTACCAGAATGTTTAACGATTCTAGGTGTGAGTAATATATCTTTTGGTTTACCACCAGCTGGACGTGAAGTATTAAACTCTGTCTTTCTATATCATGCAACGAAAGCAGGATTAGATTATGCGATTGTTAATACGGAAAAATTAGAACGCTATGCGTTAATTCCAGAGGAAGAAAAACGTCTTGCGGATGCATTATTATTTGAAACGACGAAAGAGACGTTAGAAAAATTCACAAACTTTTACCGTGTTGCCAAAAAGAAAGAAGTCGCTACACAAGAAACGCTAACGCTTGATGAACGACTGGCAAATTATATTGTGGAAGGTACGAAGCAAGGACTACAAGAAGATCTAAGTCTCGCGCTTACAGAAGGACGAAAACCTCTGGATATTATTAACGGGCCGCTTATGACAGGAATGGATGAGGTGGGGCGATTATTTAATGGTAATGAGCTTATCGTTGCTGAAGTATTGCAAAGTGCTGAAAGTATGAAAGCTGCCGTAAGTTATTTAGAGCCACATATGGAATCTAGTGAGAGTGCAAAAAAAGGGAAAGTATTATTAGCGACTGTTAAAGGAGACGTACATGATATTGGGAAAAACCTCGTTGAAATTATTTTATCAAATAACGGATATGAAATTATTAATTTAGGAATTAATGTTCGTTCGGATCGAATTGTTCAAGAAGTACAAGAAAAGAAACCTGATATTATTGGCCTTTCTGGTTTGTTAGTAAAATCAGCGCAACAAATGGTAACGACTGCTGAAGATTTAAAAGCAGCGAATATTGATATTCCAATTGTTGTAGGTGGTGCAGCACTAACGAGGAAATTTACAGATAATCGTATTTCTCCATCTTATAAAGGGCTCGTATGTTATGCAAGTGATGCAATGACAGGTCTTGATATTATTAACAAATTACAAAAAGAAGAAGAACGTGAAAAGATGAAGCGAGATAAAAAGGAACGCCATCTTCATATTGTGAAACAAGAGGAGAAAAAAATAGAAATTCCCGCAGTTATTGAGCCGTTGCCAAAAGCAACTGTTATAGTGCCAGATTCGACGAAACGAGTTGTATTACGGGATATTCCTGCCCTTCATCTTGCACCGTTTTTAAATAGACAAATGTTAATTGGACACCATCTTGGGTTAAAAGGAAACGTAAAAAAACTCTTGCAAGAAGGGGATAAAAGAGCACATGAGCTAAATGATTTAATTGATGAATTATTACAAGAAGGACAATCTTGGTTACGCCCAAAAGCGGTGTATCAATTTTTCCCGGCGCAAAGTGATGGACAAAATATAATTATATACGATCCGGAAAATTACACACGTATTATAGAGCGATTTGAATTTCCGAGACAAGGGAAAGCACCATACCGTACTTTAGGAGATTATATACGCCCGATTGGAGATGAGATGGATTATGTCGCTTTCTTATCTGTTACCGTTGGAGAAGGGGTTCGAGATATTGCAGAGGAATGGAAGGCGAAGGGAGATTATTTACGCAGTCATGCGATTCAGTCGTTAGCACTTGAATTAGCAGAAGGACTTGCTGAAAAAACACATATGCTCATTCGTGATCGTTGGGGAATTCCAGATTCACCTGAACTGACGATGGAAGAGAGATTCCGTACAAAATATAGAGGAATACGCGTATCATTTGGTTATCCAGCATGCCCAGAACTTGCTGATCAAGAAAAATTATTTCGCTTAATTCATCCAGAAGAAATAGGTATTTCATTAACAGAAGGATTTATGATGGAGCCAGAAGCGTCTGTAACGGCTATGGTATTTTCTCACCCTGAGGCAAGGTATTTTAGTGTACTATAGTGTAGAAGGGGGAGACGTATGAAAAAAATAGTCTTTACAGGTGGCGGTTCGGCCGGGCATGTAACACCTAATTTAGCAATTATTCCACATTTACAAAAGCAGAACTGGGATATCTCTTATATTGGTTCTCATCAAGGTATTGAGAAAACGATTATAGAAAAAGAAGGAATCCCATACCATAGTATTGCAAGCGGGAAGCTACGTCGTTATTTTGATTTGAAAAATATAAAAGATCCTTTTCTCGTGATGAAGGGTGTTATGGATGCGTACGTAACAATTCGTAAACTAAAACCGGATGTTATTTTTTCAAAAGGTGGTTTCGTATCCGTACCAGTCGTAATAGGAGGGTGGCTAAATAGGGTGCCAGTTTTATTACATGAATCTGATATGACACCTGGACTAGCAAATAAAATTGCGCTCCGTTTTGCCTCGAAAATATTTGTTACATTTGAAGAAGCAGCGAAACATTTACCGAAAGAAAAAGTAATATATACAGGATCGCCTGTACGTGAAGACGTACTAAGAGGAAATCTTGAAAAAGGTTTAAAGTTTCTAGGGTTTTCCCGGAAGAAATCAGTTATTACTGTTATGGGAGGAAGTTTAGGCGCAAAGAAAATTAATGAAACGGTTCGATCGGCACTTCCAGATCTTCTGAAAAATTATCAAATTGTGCATCTTTGCGGAAAAGGAAATCTTGATGAATCCTTACAAAATAAAGAAGGATATAGACAATTTGAATATGTACATGAAGAGTTGCCGGATATATTAGCAGCAACAGATTTTGTTATTTCGCGTGCGGGATCCAACGCGATTTTTGAATTTTTAACAATGCAAAAGCCGATGGTTTTAATTCCGTTATCGAAATTTGCAAGCCGTGGAGATCAAATTTTAAATGCTGAATCCTTTAAAAGACAAGGGTATGCATCGGTATTATATGAAGAGGATGTAACGGTGAACTCACTTATAAAGCATATAGAAGAGCTATCTCATAATAATGAGACGTATAAAACAGCATTAAAAAAATATAATGGAAAAGAAGCGATTAAAACTATCATTCAACATATTTCAGAGGCATGATTAAACAATCATGTCTTTTTTAGTAGGATGAAAGATTCCAAGAATTGATATTTTTATGTTACAATAAAGTGAAACTTTAATCAGTGGGGGGTTCATCCCCACTGATTATTAGCCCTCACCAATCGGGCTTTTACGGGCAGTTAATCCCACACCTAACTTCTTTGTTTTCGTTGAATTTTGAGGTGGGGGTCTTACTGCCCGTTAATGCGGGGTAACAAATGGTTAATAGGGAAATTCCAATTGATTAAGCGTGAAAATACGAATGGATTAGGAGTGACTGTGTTGGAGCTAAGTCTCTATGAAAATACTGCACTTATTATATGCTTTGTGTTGTACGTTGGTAGTGTTATTGTTTATATTTCACGGAAATTTTCACAAGAACGAGAGCTTGAAAAATCAGAAATAACAGCTGAACTAGAAATGTTAGCTGATGAAAGTTATAAAAAACAAAAAATAAAAGAAGATCATGAGGCACCCCATCATTGAAACGCAAATAAGTTCTAAGGATGGGGATTTTTTTTGAAAAAATCCCATTAACGCTAAAAAAGGAGTTTCCCCATACATATTTAAGGAGTGAATATAAATGAAATTTTATATTGCTTCAGGATTTCAAAATAAACATCTTGTTCGTTTCGTATCAAGCCAGTTGAAAGAAGTGGGATGGCAGCATACATATGATTGGACGAAAAATGAAAGAGCAACCAATAGAGAACAATTGCAAAAGATTGGTGAAGAAGAACAAGAAGCGATACGAGAAGCTGATGTTTTCTTACTCATACTAGAGGGTGGGAATGGAAGTCATACAGAATTAGGGATGGCAATTGCTTTAGAAAAGAAAATTTATATATATCACAAGGGCAATGAGTTGCAAACGACATTCTACCATTTACGAGAAGTTGATATTTTCGAAGGAGAAATTGAGGGGCTTGTCTCATATATATTGAATAAAGTGGAATGTTAGACGTGGGAATGTAGCGAGAAATATTTTTTTGCAAAAAAAGAGTGAAGGTTACCATTAGGCTATTTTGGGCACAGTGATTATAAGTAAAGCATATAAAGGAGTTATACATATGAAATTAGAAAATGGATGGGAAACAAGTTTTTTAGAGGTTGTACAAAACAGTGAATTTAAGAAAGATGCAATTCTTAGTCAATTGCTTTTTGCGGATAGTGAAGAAGTAGAAGAGCTTGTTGATGATTACGGTTATGAAGAGATTATTGAACGCGAACATGATGATGAGTTAGCAGGAATTTTAGGAGAAGAACTTTTCAGTGAGCTGGAGCGAAACGTATTCTTATCTCCACAGCCAGAAGAAAAACTTATTTCATTCGTAAATGGATTAGGTTTTCATGTGTTAGATTGGATTGTGCTTCTTGAAACAGAATTTGGCATTGATAGCGCAAACTTCACATCGGATGCAGTGAAAATGTTAGAAAAGCGCTTTAGACAGTTTCCCTATATAGAAGAGAAGACAATTTTTGATATGACGTTTGAAGAAGCGATGGATGTATTAGAATCTGTTACAGGATTACAGCTGAAGGGGAAAATGAACGTATAATGAAAAAGAACGTGATAGCTTCACGTTCTTTTTTTTTACATAATAATAATTTTATCATCTAGCTTTGTTTGTCCAGTAAGAAGTGCATTTAAATACTCTACTTTTCGTATGCAAGCTTGTATATGTCTTTCAACCTCTTGTAACTCTGCTTGGTGATGCGTTTCAATTGGATGAATTTGTACGTTAAATTTTTCGAATTGACTACTATATGTTATTTCTGCATAGCCGCTCATAATATCGGTTTCGTTATGAAATAAAAATTGCTTCGTTTCTTCACAGAATGATACATCCTGAAAGCCATATACTTTTAATGCTTCAATTACTTTGTTAATCATGTTTGTATTCATTTTTTAACCCTCTTTACGAAGTTCTACTTTTATATTATAACATAAAAAATTACGTAGAAAGCGCTTCCAAGTGTATTTTATTATAAACTTTACGTTTCAATCATAAAAATGAAACAAAGAAAAAATAATTGTAAAGAAGGAAGGACTCTTTTATTGTTTCGTCATATATATAGAGAAATAGTGCAATGAAAGGAAATTTTCCGAGGTGGAGATTGTATTTCCAATTTGAGCGCAGTAAAAGAGGTGAGAATCTTGAACTTTGATATTGTAGGACAAAAAGCATATATAAAAGATGGGCCGCATCGGAACCGAATTGGAACTGTAAAGAAAAATGAAAAACAATTAGAATCCCATTTTGCTATTGTAATTGGGGAACAAAGTATTGCTGTAGAGCTAAAGGATATCGTGTTAGTTGGAGTAGATGTAGGACAATTTCATACATGGTGCGAGCAAAATGGTTATTTGTGAAAGGGACGGGCTGTGAGATAATGAAATATATTTGAGAAAAGAGAATATGTTATTATATTCTCTTTTTTTATGTGTAAGGAGATAGAAATGAAGTATAAAGAACGAGATTTTACATTGGAGTTAAAAGAGCAACTAGAAGAGTTTTTAGTAGAAGTATAAAGATTGGTTTTTATAAAACCTTACAAAAATGTAATTTTTATAAAAGTCCGAAAAGATATATAATTTATTTATAATTATCTATTCTAATATACAGGTGGTGTTTTACTATGGTTGAAGTAATCGGTAGAGCTTTATACATAGTGTTTGAAACAATATGTTATGCCTTATGTATAAAAGATAAAGAGGAAGATGAAAAGAACTAAAAAAGGACGCTAACAGTTTTTGTTAGCGTCCTTTTTTATTATGAAGCAATCTCACCAGTTTTTACATCATCTTGATTGTACGTATCCTGATCTAATTCACCAAGCCATTTACTAGAAATAAGACCAGCTGTCATAGAACCACTTACGTTAAGAGCTGTACGACCCATATCGATTAATGGTTCAACTGAGATAACAAGAGCGACAATACCGATTGGTAAGTTCATTGTAGATAGTACGATTAACGCTGCGAATGTTGCACCGCCACCAACACCGGCAACACCGAATGAGCTAATAGCAACGACAGCGATTAAAGTTAAAATGAATTGTGGTTGTAATGGATCAATTCCTACAGTTGGAGCGACCATCATAGCAAGCATTGCTGGATAAATACCTGCGCAACCGTTTTGACCGATAGATACTCCAAAGGATGCAGCGAAGTTAGCGATTCCTTCAGAAATACCAAGCTTTTCTTTTTGAGCTTCAATATTTAATGGCATTGCACCAGCACTAGAGCGAGATGTGAATGCAAATGTTAATACAGGGAACACTTTTTTCAAATATTGAATTGGATTTAAACCAGATAATGCGATTAATAATAAGTGAATGATAAACATTACGATAAGAGCTACGTAAGATGCTAACACGAAGTTACCAAGTTTTAAAATAGCGTTAATATCGCTACCAGCAACTGTCTTTGCCATAAGAGCTAATACGCCGTATGGAGTAAGACGTAAAATTAATGTTACCATACGCATTACGATTGCATATACAGCATCAAGCATTTTCTTAAATAGCTCTGCTTGTTCTGGATATTTTCGTTTTACACCTATAAAGGCAATCCCGATAAAGGCTGCGAATATTACAACAGAAATTGTTGATGTTGGACGAGCACCTGTTAAATCAAGAAAAGGATTCGTAGGCAACAGTTCTAACAATTTGTCTGGAATTGTTGTCTTTTCAATAGAAGTAAATCTTTCTTCTACTAATTTCAGACGAGCAGATTCTGCATCACCTTGTTGTAATCCTGTTGCTGATACATCAAATCCTGCGCTTGCAGCTATACCGACAGCTGCGGCAATTCCTGTAGTAAGAATTAAAATTCCGATAATAAGACCACTGATTTTACCAAGGTTTTTCGTTAATTGTAATTTTGTAAATGCTGAAATAATAGATACTAAAATAAGTGGCATAACGATCATTTGAAGTAATTTCACATAACCGTTACCAATTAAACTAAACCAGGTATTTGATTCGATAATTACTTTAGAAGTAGGTTCATAAATAAATTGTAATATAAGACCAAAGATAATTCCGACTCCTAAAGCAGTAAATACACGTTTATTAAAAGATACATGCTTACGTTGCATATAATACAATACGCCAACTAAAATGAGCATGACTGTGATGTTAATTCCGACAAGCAGTGTATTCATATTAATTCCCCCTAATTCCAATGTGTTATATAGAATATAAGGTAATAAAACCTATAAGTCAACTAGGGAATTGCGGGATTAAAAAAAAGATGGCAATTTGCCATCTCTTAATGCCCAGCTCCAGGGACAAGTAAAAATGTTGTGTACCATGTAAATCCGATGAAGAAAACGGTTAAATATGCCCCGAATACGTATATATACATACGCTCTGTTAATTTTAAATAACTTAAAAGTACGAAGAATCCTGTTTGTCCTAAAAATAGTAGTGCGGTCGAATGCATATCCCCTACGTAAAACATAACCGAGAAAATTCCAGTCCAAAAGCCGAGAACGCGAAACATGCGCTCCATGCCATCTCCCTCCTTTTCTAAAAAAAGTAAAACCTCTTTTCATTATAGTTTATTTTTCTAACTATTGTAAATATTCATTCATATAAAAAAGAAGCCAATTATAATATTGACTTCTTCTTAGTTGAAAAACTAAATTTGAACTTTATAGTTACAAGATTTGCATCCATCTAGTAGACTATCGTTTCGTGTTAATTCCACGTTCGGGAATAGGATTTCAAAAATCCCCTTCATCATATCTCCGTGCATATTACAAATTTCAGTCGGATGATGCGCAGCAACTTCTTTAAATGGGCAATTGTGTACATCATAGAAAATTTTTGTGCCATCTGTACTTAATTCAAAAGCAGGGGATAAGCCAGCTGTTGAGAATGCTTCTTTTGCGATTAGCATTTTTTGTTCTATCGTCAATGCTTCTGCACTTACATTTAAGCGATGCATATGTTGTTGCATTAATTCTTTGCCGAATTGTTTCCCTGTTTCATATAGCGCTTTTTCACCAGCACTACCTAAGCTTAGCAGTGAATTAAATGCTATCTGCGCTAATAATTGATAATCGCGAAATGGGAATTGTAACTGGATGACATCTTGAGACAAGACGTATAGTCTGCTTGGTCTGCCGCCTTTCCCAGTTTTTTTTGTTTCTGATTTGAGCATATTAACATCTTCTAATTTAGATAAATGTAAACGCGCTACGTTTGGATGAATATTAAACTCATCTGCAATTTCTTGTACAGTTACGTAATTATGTTTTTGCGAAATATATTTATAAATATAATAACGAGTAGGGTCAGATAATACACCTGTAATTTTTAAAGCTTGTTCCATGAGGATCTCCACCTTTATCACTTTATCCAAGATATTAACATTATAATACAGATAAACTTCTATATAGGTAATTTCAGACAATAATTCGGAAATTGTTCATAATTTCACAAACATATTTTTCCTTTTTCTCTTAGTGAAAATACAAAATCTCTAATTTTTCTTGTGCATTTTTTTATGATATATACATAGTGAGGAGGGAAACTTGATGAATAGTGTCGAGCTTTTTGCAAATATGATTATGAAAGAAGCTTGTAGGGTGCGAGCATCGGACTTACATATTGTGCCCAGGCAGAAGGATGTGGCGATTCAATTACGTATTGGAAAAGATTTAATTACGAAACGGTGTATTGAGAAAGAATTTGGAGAAAAGCTTGTTTCACACTTTAAATTTTTAGCATCAATGGATATAGGAGAGAGGAGAAAACCTCAAAATGGTTCGTTGTACTTACAAATTGATGGACAAGAAGTGTATTTACGCCTTTCAACACTTCCAACAGTATATCAAGAAAGTCTCGTTATTCGCCTCCATTTACAAGCATCTGTACAGCTACTGTCTCATCTTTCGTTATTTCCAAGTTCAGCGGAAAAATTACTCTCTTTTTTAAAGCATTCTCATGGGTTACTCGTATTTACTGGGCCAACTGGTTCTGGGAAAACAACAACAATGTATGCGTTATTAGAAGTAGCTAGAAAATGGCAAACACGTCGCATTATTACACTGGAAGATCCAGTTGAGCAAAGAAAAGACGGTTTATTACAAATTCAAATAAATGAAAAAGCTGGTATCACATATAAAACGGGATTAAAGGCTATTTTGCGTCATGATCCAGATATTATTTTAGTTGGCGAAATTCGTGATGAAGAAACAGCAAAAGTAGCTGTAAGGGCCAGTTTGACGGGACATTTAGTAATGACAACCTTGCATACAAATGATGCGAAAGGAGCGATACTGCGATTTATGGATTATGGTATTACAAGGCAAGAAATTGAACAATCATTATTAGCAGTAGCTGCTCAGCGGCTCGTCGAATTAAAATGTCCATTTTGCAGAGGGAAGTGTGCAACTTTATGTAAATCAATGAGGAAAGTGAGACAGGCAAGCATTTATGAACTGTTATATGGATATGAATTAAAACAAGCGATTAAAGAAGCAAGTGGAGAACATGTTACGTATCACTATAAAACGTTGGAATCGTCGGTTCGAAAAGGGTATGCTTTAGGCTTTTTAGAAGAAGATGTATATGTTTAAGAGAAAATGGAGTTTAAGTGATCAAGCATTATTATGTAAAAGATTAAGTGATTTATTAGAGAAAGGTTACTCACTTTTGCAGGCGTTAGAATTTTTGCAGTTGCAACTACCATTAGGGAAGAAATTACAGTTACAGCGTATGATCGAGGGATTGAAAAATGGACAAAGTTTGCACGCTTCTTTTCACCAATTAATGTTTCACTCTGAGATGTTAAGTTATTTGTTTTATGCAGAGCGACATGGTGACATTTCTTTTGCTTTGCAACAAGGGAGCGTACTTCTTTACAAGAAAGATAAATATAGGAAAGATATGATGAAAGTAATGCGATATCCTATGTTTTTATCATTTTTTTTAATGATTATGCTTTCTGTTTTTAACCTCATTTTATTGCCTCAGTTTGAAATGATGTATAGTTCTTTACGTTCTACAGCACCACCACTTACGGAGCAAATTTTATTTGCAATTAAATTATTACCCTACTTCATTTATATGATTGTTCTTATCGTTATAACGGGATTTAGTTTATATATATTTTATTTCCGAAAACTTCCGCCTACTCAAAAGGTAAAGATTATGATCCGTATTCCCCTTATGAAAACATTTCTTATTTTAAATCATTCGCATTATTTTTCCACTCAATTAAGTGGTTTATTACACGGTGGATTGTCGGTACACGAAGCATTAACAATAATGATGAAGCAAAAGTATCATCCGTTCTTTCAGTATGAAGCAGACCGAATTGAGCGGCAATTAATTGCAGGAGAACCGTTACAATCTATTATTGATAAAAGCGGTTATTACGAGAAAGAACTTTCTTATATCATTACGCATGGACAAGCAAACGGTAATTTAGCAAATGAGCTTGGTGATTACAGTGAGCTCATTATTGAAAAGGTAGAACAAAAAATTAAACGTATGTTATTTGTGATTCAACCCATTTTATTTACATGTCTTGGGGTTATAGTCATTTTGATGTACTTAGCGATGATTATGCCGATGTTTCAAATGATGAATTCTATATAGGGGGCATTTACATGCAGAATGAGGAGGGTTTTACTCTTTTAGAAATGTTATTAGTTATGGTTGTCATAACTGTATTATTACTATTAATTATTCCAAATGTAGTTACACAGCGCTCATCCGTCCAAGGAAAAGGATGTGCAGCCTATGTGAAATCTATAGAAGCACAAATACAAGCATATCACTTGCAACATAATAAGATTCCATCAATAGAGGAACTTGAAACAGGAAAGTATATTACTTCAAAAACTTGCCCGAAAGGTGAACCAATCCATATTTCCGATGATGGTACGGTATCAGCTGGGAAATCGTGAAGCAAAAAGGTTTTACTCTTTTAGAAATGCTACTTGTCTTATTTGCTATTTCTGTACTGAGTGTTGTTACGCATTTTAACGTTACTTCATTACATGAAAAACAAAAAGTTGAGCAGTTTTTGAAACAGTTTTCAAATGATATTTTGTATATGCAGCAGTTGGCGATTAAGCGTCAACAACATTATACGTTACGCTGGTTTAAAGGGAAACAGATGTATTATATTTCGGAATCGGAGACAGACCTTTTAATTGTTAAGAGAGAATATGATAAAGATGTCCAAATGGATTTGCATACCTTTCCAAATCCAATGACATATAATCCGAGCGGGAATATTAATAGGGGTGGTACCATTTTACTTTCCTATCGAGGGTATAAATATGAGATTGTATTTCAGCTTGGAAGAGGGAGATTTACGTATCGTGAAGTGTCAAAAAGGATCAGTAATGGTTGAAATGGTTGTAGCGTTAAGTTTAATAATGATGGCGGCATCGTTATTGCTCCCGCAAACATTATTAATTATGCAAGAAAGAAAAAATATAAAAATGAGCTATAAAGCATTAATATTATTAAAAAAGAAGCGGCCTTATTTAAGTATGAGAATGAGGAAAAGCGAGTAAAAGAGCAAGTCATAAAAGGAATTGTATATTACACATATTGGAGAGGAGATGAAGTTTGTACGATGTGGAAAGATATGAGAGGAAAAGCGATGGAGCAATGCCTTTATGCAAAGGAAAAATAAAAAAGAAGCGGGATTTACATTAATAGAAATGATTGCATGTTTGTTGCTTTTATCAATGTTCTTTTTACTTTTACCGCGTCTTCATATTATGGGGATAGAAAATACACATTCAAAAGGATTAAATGACTGGGAGTGGGATGTATTTTTAGGACAAATGCAATTAGAGTTTCGTGAAGTATCAAGTGGGAGGAAGATAGAGCTAGAAAACGGTGGGAATATTTTACGCCTCCAACTTCGTAATGGTGATCAGGTGACGTATGAAAAGTCGAATAGTAATTTAATAAGAAAAGTAAATATGCGCGGAAGGGAATTTATATTACAAAGGATTGAAGCGATTTCGTATAAATTAACACCTCATTTGTTATATATATATGTGAAAGATATAAGTGGTGAAATATATGAAGGCGTGGCTGTGCGCTATAGTGAAATTGAGATAGAAACATGAGAAAACAAGATGGATTTGCAATGCCAGGAACAATTATTTTTCTTATTTTATTCATTTCTTTTTTGATGTACGAAACGAATATGTTACTTTCGGATAAAAAATTTTATTCTGAAATAGAACAAAGTTTTTTCATGGAGGAACTTGTTGATCGCGCTATTTCAGATATAAAAAGAGAGTTACAGCAAAAAGAAAAAGAGGATGTTTTTTTATTTCAGTATGAAAGAGGAGAAGTGAGTGGAAAGTACGTCTTTGAAAATGATGTTATTATCATTTCGTTGCAATGTGTTACAAAACAGAGAGTTTTCTATACAGTGAGCTTTCGGTATAGGGAAAAGGATAATAAAATATTTGATTGGGTAGAAGGATAATATGTAAAATATATGGAGAAGAACCATGAGTTTCTATTGTGGAGGGAGTCAATTTCTTTGAGGAAAGGGATAAGAATAATGGTCAAAAGTTTAAATTTTCTCAAAAAAGAGAAAGGTAGAAAGAATATGATATATTCATGCTATCCAATCATTTTTTTCTAGGGAGATAAGGAAATGACAAATAACAATCAAATAGGTGAAAATAAGGAACAAACTATTTTTGATCATAAAGGAAATACGATTATGACAGAGGATAGGGAAATACAAATTATTTCAAAATTCGAAGAACCTCTTATTGTCGTATTAGCAAATGTATTAAGTGATGAAGAGTGTGGTGAATTAATTGAATTGTCTAAAAGTAAGATGAAACGTTCTAAAGTTGGTTCATCACGTGATGTAAATGATATTCGAACGAGTAGTGGTGCATTTTTGGAAGAGAATGAACTAACTTCGAAGATTGAAAAACGAATTTCATCTATCACGAATGTTCCTGTAGCGCATGGAGAAGGATTGCACATTTTAAATTATGAAGTAGATCAAGAATATAAAGCGCACTATGATTATTTTGCGGAACATAGTAGATCAGCTGCTAATAATCGTATAAGTACTCTTGTGATGTACTTAAATGATGTAGAAGAAGGCGGAGAAACATTCTTTCCGAAATTAAATCTTTCTGTACACCCTAGAAAGGGAATGGCAGTATACTTTGAGTACTTTTATCAAGATCAATCACTAAATGAGCTTACGTTACATGGAGGAGCACCTGTAACGAAAGGTGAGAAATGGATTGCAACGCAGTGGGTGAGAAGAGGTACTTATAAGTAAAAGCGAGTATGTTACGTTTTGTTCTTCATTTTACAAGAAGAACAAAACGTTTTTTTATTAAATAAAGTAACATCTTTCGTTATAATAACAAATAATAACGGATGATTGAGAGGAGCGAAAATGAAATCTATATACATAACCGGCTATATGGGAGTCGGGAAAACAACAATTGGAAAAGCGTTAAGTAAAGAACTCCATATGGAAGTTGTAGATACAGATCAAAAAATCGAAGAGCAGAAAGAGAAGGCGATTCGGTATATTTTTGCAGAAGAAGGCGAAATGGCTTTTCGTGAATATGAAAGTGAAATGTTACGTTCACTACCGGTTCAGAATGTAATTATGACAACTGGTGGAGGGATTATTGAACGAGAGGAAAATCGAAAGTGGATGAAGGAAAATGGAACTGTTGTGTATTTATATTGCGATCCACATGTAATTGCAGAAAGGCTTCGTGAAGATACGACACGTCCACTATTTCAGAAGAAAGATATAGATGCATTTATAACGAAATTTGAATCGCGCCGAGCGTATTATGAAGAGGCTGATATTCATATCGATACGACAAATAAGTCGGTAAAGCAAATTATGAATGAATTAAAGCAAAAGATTAATGAATAAAAAAGTGGACATACTAATCAAGTAGAGGTGATGATAATATGTCTACTAATGATTATGTACGCTTTGTGACACAGCAATTTGTGTCATATATGGATGCTCCAAAAGAGGATCGAAAACAACAGAAACAACAACGTCGTGCGGAGAAAGAGCCATTCTTAAATAAATGGTTTGGTGTTATGCCACTGAGCGCTGCTTTGTTTTATCGAAATGTAAAAAATAAAAGAAAAAAATCAAGCTAACTTTTTCGTAATATGTTTAGCAAAACAAAAATCCCCTAGTATAACAAGATGCTAGGGGATTTTTGTTTATTGCACAGACTCTTTTTCCTCAGTAACCGCATGTATTTTATTGTTTACCCATACAAATCCAATTCCGATACAAATAGAAATCCCCCAGCCAACAGCGGTCATAATAGCTCTCATTTCACCATATCCATCTACACCGAAAACAGAGATGAAATAGATTTTCAAGAAGCTTTTTAATATAAATTGAAGGCCGAAAAATAGTGTTAAATATTGCAGTGCTGGATATATACGACTATCACGATAAAGCTCACGGCTTTTATCACGATCATGACCTTGCAGTGCTGCGATATCAGCTGCGAAATATAACATGAGTGGTTTTTTTATAAAGATTGTACATATAACGATGCAGCCAAGTACGATATGATAATATGCATCATTCCATAGCATTCGTTCAGCCGACCCAGATATTAAGTCTACCGCTGTATTAGAAATAAGTGTAATTAAAATAAAGAACCCTGTAACGTTAAGCTGTTTTTCTTTTTTAAAGGTATACAGTGTATAAATAATCCCCGGAACAGAGGAAATTAACATTGCGTAATAAGGATCGATATAAGGTTTTGCAAATTTCCAAATGAGGAATGGGAATACGAGATAAAAGACAAGATCTAATATAGCTTTTTTATTTTGATTCATACATGGCCTCCTTAAGTCATACATATATTTTATAATATAATTTCTGAAAATTGTATAAGGTTAATGAAAAAAAGAAAAGTAGATGATTAGTAGATTAAAAAATTGCCCCTAGCGTAGTAAGTTTTTTTAGTATATAATAAAGGAAACGCTTTCATTTTTGGTTTGTTCACAAAATGGACGGAAAATCACATATTTACTATTGATATGTTGCTTTATAATGAAACCAATTAAATATACATGCATACAATATTGTGAAATAAATAACATAAATAATCTATATAAATGTAAACGTTATCAAAGAGAGAGGTGGAGACAATGAGTAAATTTTTCTTCAATCATAATCCAGCAACATTAGAGGATGGAAGACTTGTTAAGTATGCTGAAATTATTTATGGAGAAGGTGGCCGTTCTGTATTAGAAAATTTAATGGTGAAGGCATCTATCAGATTGCGTGATCGTTATCCGAATAAATCTGACGAACAGATCTCGAACCTCGTAAATCAAGGCATCCATGATATGTTTCAAAAATACGTGAATGAGTAAGAGCAGCTACTGGCTGCTCTTATTTTTTTGTATAAGGATTGTGCCTCTAGCTGAAAATAAAGATGCATTTTGAAACATGCAAAAAGGAGGCGAAAAAGATGAGTAATGGAATTGGTCGTTCAAAAGAGAATCTTCCAACTGATGCAAACCATGTAAGTGCAAAGGATCGTGCATATCAGAAACGTATGACAGAGAAAAAACAGCAAGAGCGCAATGAAGATAGAGAATAGGCTGGGAACATATTTTAAAAGAAGCTCCTTCAATCTGAAGGAGCTTTCTTTAAGATAGAAAATGATTTGCGGTAACATAAAAGAGACCACCGTTTATAATTTGTATTGTAATGCGTGGTTCGTATTGTTCTTGTAATGCTTGCTTTTCAATTTCATAGCTTTCTGGAAGTTCATCGCTATCTTCGTAAAATCGATTTAAAAGGTCTAAATCGTGATTCCAACGCACTCTCGCTTCTTTTGCCCACGTGTGGTCATCTTCAGCGATTATACTTTTTAAAGCATCCTCTATACGTTGTAAGCCACTTTGTGGCTTAATGATAGGTGAGAGGGTAAAACAAAAGTCAGGTATTTTCGGTGTGAGTTTGATCTCTGCTAAAGTGTCATGAAAGTTTGCAATCATTGTCCCGGAAATAAGATGAATACCGATGGAATGAAGTATGTCTTTTTTTCGGTCGCATTGATAAGATACTTTTATATTTACACCAAGCCAAGGATGAAGGGGCGTATGAGTTGCCCCGCTATGTTTCACTTCCTCATATAAACGTATGTATGAACCTAGTTCTTTTGTTGTTTCAAATATTTGATGCAAACGGGGTGAACCGTAATGAATAAGTTCACCGTCGTTTTTTTCGTTTTCTGGATTTGTAATAAGAGTAAGGCGCATCGGGTTCGGAACGCCTCCTGTTTTTTCAAGATAGTGCCAATAGAAAGGGCGGTTCATTAATAATTTATCCATTTCAATTGTTAACTGCACGTCTAATAGGTGAGGGGAACGTTCTAAAATTTCGCAGTTATTCGCCTCAAAAAAGTTATATAAGTAATTATGAATTTCATTTTGCTGCATAGTCTTGCACCTCTGCTTCATTGCGCTTCGCAAAATCGATAATAGATGTTAAATTTTCCATCTTGATTCGAATTTCACCTTCGCTTTTTGACTGAGCGAAAATTTCTTGAATATGCGCATCAATATTTTTCATGTTGATTCTCGTTAAAATTTCATCGAGTTCACCGATTACACGTTCAAATAAATTAATTTTTTCATATAGTAGTTTTAAAATGTGCTCTTCAACAGTATGCTTTGTTGCTAAGTTATAAATATGAACATCATTTTTTTGTCCAAGACGGTGAATACGTCCAATCCTTTGCTCGAGTCGCATTGGATTCCACGGTAAGTCGTAATTAATCATATGGCTACAAAATTGTAAGTTAATTCCTTCACCACCAGCTTCGGTCGCAATTAATACTTGGGCATGATTTTGGAAAAGCTCCTTCATCCAATCTTTCTTCCCGCGCTTAAATCCACCGCGAAATGGAACAGAGGAAATGCCATGTTGTTGTAAGAACCATTGTAAATACATTTGTGAAGCTCTATATTCAGTGAAGATAATGACTTTATCGTCAACTTCTTTTATAAGCTCTAGTGCTTTATTTGCTTTGGAGTTGAACGGAATATGATTAATTTTGTCCATCAGCACATCAATATGTGGGTCCTTTATGTAGTGCTCATTTTCTTTCTGTCTTTTTTCTACATGTTTTTTTAATGAATAGTAAACAGCTTCACGACTACTACATGCTTCCCGTTTTAAAGTTAAGGATGAGAAAGCAGATGTGACGGCATCTTGTCCACGCCAATTTTCAATTTCATTATACAAAGCTTGTTCTTCTTCATTGAATTCAACGAAGATTGTTCGTACATGCCTCTTCGGCCAATCAATGCCAGTGTTATTGCGTCTATTTCGAACCATTACTTTATTGATAAGAGCTTTTAAATCTTCATCGGATTCAGTGGAACGATTTTTGGAAGCGTAATATTCTTCAAAATTAGATTGATTGCCTAAATGACCTGGTTTTAATAAAGAAACGAGGTTGAAGATTTCATCGATTTTATTTTGAACAGGAGTTGCAGTTAGTAATAAACAAAACTTCTTTTTTAATCGCTGTGCAAATTCATAGTTTTTTGTTTTATTATTTTTTAGTTTATGTGCTTCATCGATAATAATAAGGTCATACTCTAGGTTTAAAACGATATCGCGATGCGGTGAACGTTTCGCAGTATCGATTGATGAAACGATGACATCAGCTTGTTCCCAAGAATAACTTTTCTTTTGAGCGACCGCAGGAATAAAAAATTTTGTGTTTAGTTCATACGCCCATTGAGATACGAGAGAAGCTGGAACGAGAATGAGTACCTTTTTTACAAGTCCTCGAACCATATATTCTTTTAAAATAAGTCCAGCTTCAATCGTTTTTCCAAGTCCGACTTCGTCTGCTAGAATCGCTTTACCATTCATTTGTTCAATGACATTTTGAGCAACCTCTAATTGATGTGGAAGCGGCGTGAAATGTGATAAATGTTTCGGTGCTTGCAATCCATCAAAAGTAGGGACGAGTAACGATTTCTCTGTTTTATAAGCTAAATGATATAAATCCCAATTTGTCCAAGGGCCATCTTCATCAATTCTTTTTAAAAAATTATTTTGCCACGTTCGATCTACGGAAATATCGACATTCATTAAGACTCTCCCACCTTTTATAAACTAAAGTGATTATTAAAAAAATCTTTATTATAAGCCTTGTAATAAGGCGCTATCACAATTACTAAAAGTTAAAGAATAGACAACGATAAAGGTCTAAATCTTAAAAGTTGTATTTAATAGGATTAAGAATAAAAAATTCTAAATTATTTTTTATGCTAGAATATTGATGAAATATAGCGAATGATGTTAGGATAATGGTGTGAAATGTGTGGAATCTTTCGTATTTTATCCAAGAAAGCACTTTTTTATTTACGCTTTCATAAAAAAATATAGTGAGATTCCGTATATCCTATCTTTTCAGAATGAAAATGTTTAGATATGGGAAGCAACTTTTATTGATTTGTCAGAGCATAAGGGGGAAAGAGCATGATTACATTACAACGTACACCGTTATTTGATGTATACGCGAAGTATGGTGGGAAAACAGTCGACTTCGGTGGTTGGGAATTACCAGTTCAATTTTCAAGCATTAAAGAGGAACATGAAGCTGTACGTACAGGAGCAGGTTTGTTCGATGTATCTCATATGGGAGAAGTAGAGGTAAAAGGTGTAGATAGTTTAGCATTTTTACAACGTGTTGTTACAAATGACGTATCTACCTTAAAGGTAGGGGGCGCACAATATACAGCTATGTGCTATGAAAATGGTGGCACAGTAGATGATTTATTAATCTACAAACGTGGTGAAGAAGACTATTTATTAGTAATCAATGCGTCAAATATCGAGAAAGATTACGAATGGTTAGCTAGCCATGTAATTGGCGATGCGAAAGTAGTCAATGTTTCTAGTGAAGTTGCGCAGCTTGCAATTCAAGGACCAAAAGCAGAAGGCATTTTACAAAAAGTTGTGTCAGAAGATTTGAAAGAAATTAAGTTCTTTAAATTTAAAAATAATATTCTTGTAGATGGAATTCCTGCACTTGTATCTCGTACAGGTTACACAGGTGAAGATGGATTCGAAATTTACTGTAAGAGTGAAGATGCAGCAAAACTTTGGGAGAAACTTCTTGAAGTGGGAGCAGAAGAGGGCTTAAAACCATGTGGCTTAGGTGCTCGTGATACACTTCGCTTCGAAGCAACACTTCCGTTATACGGACAGGAGTTATCAAAAGACATTACACCGATTGAAGCGGGAATTGGCTTTGCGGTAAAACCAAATAAAGAAGCAGATTTCTTTGGAAAAGAAACGTTAAAAGAGCAAAAAGAAAACGGTGCATCTCGTAAATTAGTCGGCATCGAAGTAATCGAACGCGGTATTCCTCGTACGCATTACCCTGTATTTATAGGAGAAGAAAAAATCGGGGAAGTAACGAGTGGTACACAATCTCCAACGTTAAAGAAAAGCATTGGTTTAGCACTAATTGATGTAAAATACGCAGCAGTTGATACAGAAGTAGAAATTGAAATTCGTAATAAACGCGTCAAAGCAGTAGTTGTTCCAACACCATTTTATAAACGTTCAAAGTAACGGGGAGAGGGGTAGATTTCATGTTGCATCGTTATCTTCCAATGACAGAAGAAGACAAAAAAGAAATGTTACAAACGATCGGCGTTCAAACGATCGACGAATTATTCTCTGATATTCCAGAGAGTGTTCGTTTTAAAGGGGATTTAAAAATTAAAGAAGCAAAATCAGAGCCAGAGCTTTTAAAAGAGTTATCTCAAATGGCTAGTAAAAATGCTAATTTAAAAGAATATGCTTCTTTCTTAGGAGCAGGTGTATACGATCATTACGCTCCAGTAATTGTTGATCATGTTATTTCTCGTTCAGAGTTTTATACAGCTTACACACCATACCAACCAGAAATTTCACAAGGGGAATTACAAGCAATTTTTGAATTCCAAACAATGATTTGTGAATTAACAGGAATGGATGTAGCAAACTCTTCTATGTATGACGGAGGTACAGCTTTAGCTGAAGCGGCAATGCTAGCAGCTGGTCATACTCGCAAAAAGAAAATTCTTGTTTCAGCGGCAGTTCATCCAGAATCAAGAGCGGTACTTGAAACATATGCAAAAGGTCAAAATCTTGAAGTTGTTGAAATTGATCATAAAAACGGTGTAACAGATTTAGAAGTATTACAAAGTGAAGTAGATGATACAGTTGCTTGTGTAATCGTTCAATATCCAAACTTCTTCGGACAAGTGGAAAAGTTAGCTAATATCGAAAAAATCGTTCATCAACAAAAATCATTATTTATCGTTTCTTCAAATCCATTATCATTAGGCGCATTAACACCGCCAGGAAAATTCGGTGCTGATGTTGTAATCGGTGATGCACAACCATTCGGTATCCCAACGCAGTTTGGTGGACCGCACTGTGGTTACTTTGCAACAACGAAAGCATTTATGCGTAAAATTCCAGGACGTCTTGTCGGACAAACTGTAGATTCAGATGGTAAACGTGGATTTGTATTAACGTTACAAGCACGTGAACAGCATATTCGCCGTGATAAAGCGACGTCTAACATTTGTTCAAACCAAGCGTTAAATGCATTAGCAGCTTCTGTTGCAATGACGGCACTTGGCAAACAAGGTGTAAAAGAAATGGCACGTCAAAACATTTCTAAAGCACAATATGCAAAACGTCAATTCGAAGCGAAAGGCTTCACTGTAACGTTCGCTGGACCATTCTTTAATGAATTTGTTGTAGATTGCAAACGTCCAGTTAAAGAAATAAATGATGTATTAATACAAAAGAATATTATCGGTGGTTACGACCTAGGCCGTGATTATAAAGAGCATGAAAATCATATGCTTGTAGCAGTAACAGAGCTTCGTACAAAAGAGGAAATTGACACACTTGTAAACGAAATGGGGGCTATCCAATGAAGAACCAAGACCAAGCACTTATTTTTGAAGTGACTAAAGAAGGACGCGTAGGATATAGCTTACCCAAATTAGATGTAGAAGAAGTAAAATTAGAAGATGTGTTTGAGAGTGATTATATTCGAGTAGAAGATGCAGAGCTTCCAGAAGTATCTGAACTTGATATTATGCGCCATTACACAGCGCTTTCAAACCGTAACCACGGTGTGGATTCAGGATTCTATCCACTTGGGTCTTGTACGATGAAGTATAATCCTAAAATTAATGAAAACGTAGCTCGTTTCGCAGGATTTGCAAATATTCATCCACTTCAAGATGAAAAGACAGTGCAAGGTGCAATGGAATTAATGTATGACTTACAAGAACATTTAATTGAAATTACAGGTATGGATACTGTTACGTTACAACCAGCAGCTGGTGCACACGGAGAATGGACAGGATTAATGTTGATTCGTGCATATCATGAAGCGAACGGTGACTTTAACCGTACGAAAGTAATTGTTCCTGACTCTGCTCACGGGACAAACCCGGCGTCTGCAACAGTAGCTGGTTTTGAAACAATTACGGTGAAATCAAATGAACATGGTCTTGTTGACTTAGATGATTTAAAACGTGTTGTAAACGAAGAAACAGCAGCACTTATGTTAACAAATCCAAATACATTAGGCCTATTCGAAGAAAATATTTTAGAAATGGCAGAAATCGTCCATAACGCAGGCGGTAAATTATACTATGATGGTGCAAACTTAAATGCGGTATTAAGCCAAGCGCGCCCAGGAGATATGGGATTTGACGTTGTGCATTTAAACCTTCATAAAACATTTACAGGTCCTCACGGCGGCGGTGGCCCAGGTTCTGGTCCAGTAGGTGTGAAAGCTGATTTAATTCCGTACTTACCAAAACCAATTTTAGAGAAAACAGAAAATGGCTATCACTTTAACTATGATCGTCCAGAAGCAATTGGGCGCGTAAAACCATTCTATGGTAACTTCGGAATTAACGTTCGTGCATACACATATATTCGTTCTATGGGCCCAGATGGCTTGCGTGCAGTAACTGAGTATGCTGTATTAAATGCGAACTATATGATGAGAAGATTAGCACCATTCTATGATCTTCCGTTCGATAGACATTGCAAGCATGAATTTGTATTATCTGGTCGTCGTCAAAAGAAACTTGGTGTACGTACATTAGATATTGCAAAACGTCTGCTTGATTTCGGTTACCATCCACCAACAATTTACTTCCCATTAAATGTGGAAGAATGTATTATGATTGAGCCAACAGAAACAGAATCAAAAGAAACATTAGATGGTTTCATTGATAAGATGATTCAAATTGCTAAAGAGGTAGAAGAAAATCCAGAAGTTGTACAAGAAGCACCACATACAACAGTAATAAAACGTTTAGATGAAACATTGGCTGCTCGTAAACCAGTTTTACGTTATGAAAAGCTAGCACCTGTACAAGTGTGATTGGAAAAAAAGAACTCGCTACATGCGGGTTCTTTTTTTTGCAAAATTGGTGTGGCTAGAATGAAAAAATGTTGAAAATTTATATTTTTTGTTTCATATTGCTGTAAAGATGCGGTTTTATAGGTGTTTTTGTTGAAAAAGTCGGTTTGATAAAAGTATTTATTTTTGTTAGAATTTTATTGAAATTAAGAAGATGTGATGAGGTAGAAATTACTCATTTTTATGTATATGTGAAAAAACGAGCAAGACGGGGGTGGAAGTGTGGGATATCGATGTTATAGAATGGTATACCATTTAGAAAATGGAGAAACAATTAAAGATGTAAAAGAATTTTGTTACCGAGACCAAGGGAAAGTGTTAGAAAGAGTAGCGCACCGTGTAATGGATAATAGAGAAGTGACAGCGATTGATAAACAAGGAACAATCATTTCAATAGCGTGTGAGGACATTGTAAAGGTAGAACTTGATTACATAACAGAAAGTTAACCTTGAGTCATATCGAATTATTCGATACAATATACTGTTGAATGGTGAAGAGAGAAGAGAGGAGTTTATCATGGGTAATACACGACACTTTTATATGTTTATTTTAGCGTTTGTTCTTGTTGTGGCGTTAACGATTTATTTAATTGTTGATAGCAGCTGGTACAATACAGTTCATCCAGCATTCCTTCTTTTTATGTATGTAGGAATTGCGGTTGTTAGTTTCGGAATGAGAGACGAAATGTTAGATCGCTTTGAAAAGTGATACATATACGAAAGACCAACAGGAAAATGTTGGTCTTTTTTTCTTGCCAAAAATAGGATATTGTGTATATACTGTATATATAAGGTATATACAGTATATACACACTGGAGGAAAACATGAATATTATTATTTCGAATTCTTCCCAAGACCCTATTTATGTGCAAATAAGAAAACAATTAAGCCAGCTTATTTTAAATGGTGGTTTAAAGGGTGGAGACCAATTACCGTCTATTCGTAGCTTAGCGAAGGAATTACAGATTAGTGTAATTACAACGAAGCGTGCGTACGAGGAGCTTGAAAAAGAAGGATATATAGAAACTGTTGCTGGGAAAGGGACTTATGTTTCACGTAAAAATAATGAACTACTAAAAGAACAAAGGCTTCGTTTATTGGAAAGTAAAGCGGAAGAGATTGTGAATGAAAGTAAAGCGTTGCAGCTTTCACTTGAAGATTTACAGCAGATGATTGCGTGTTTATATGAGGGGGAATAAGGGATGTTAGAGCTAAAAAACGTTTGTAAAAGTTATCAAGATTTCTCAGTGAAAAATGTAAGTTTTACATTACCACGAGGATATATTATGGGATTTGTTGGACCAAATGGAGCCGGGAAAAGTACGACAATCAAAATGATTATGAATTTAATTAGAAAAGATAGCGGCGATATAAAAGTTTTTGGCAAGGACAATAAGAAAGCCGAAAAGGAAATAAAACAAAATATCGGTTTTGTATATGATGAAAATCATTATTACGAAGATTTAACGTGTGAACAAATGAAGCGTATTATTGCACCGTTATATGAAAAGTGGGACGAAAAGCAGTATCAATCGTATATGCAGAGATTACAAGTTCCAACGTATAAAAAGATTAAAGAGTTATCCAAAGGGATGAAAATGAAATTTGCGATTGCCATTGCACTTTCACATCACGCGGAGTTTATCATTATGGATGAACCGACAGCAGGATTAGACCCAGTTGTTCGAAGTGAATTACTTGATATGCTGCAAGAGATTGTAATGGAAGATGAAGTATCTGTATTATTTTCCACACACATTACAACAGACTTAGAGCGCATCGCGGATTATATTACGTTCATCAACGATGGAGAAATTATATTTACTGGTGAGAAAGATGAATTAATGGAGAATTACGTAATCGTAAAGGGAAACAATGATTTATTAGATCGAGAAGGAAAAGAACTATTTGTTGGCTTACGCAAAAATAAATTTGGTTTCGAAGGTTTAGCGAAGGATAAACAAGCAATTGTCGATTGGTTTGGAAATGAAGTTGTACTAGAAAAGCCTACATTAGATGATATTATCGTTTACACCGCGAAAGGGAGAGGTGCTTATGCGTCAGCTCATATATAAAGATTTGTTCTTTTTTAGGGTAACGTGGTTAGTGAATCTAATTGTGCCTCTTGTATTATTTATGTTAGATCCAAGTGGTGAATTGTTATTTTCGATGAGTTGTCTATTTATAACTCTTTCTTCCGTTATGACGTTAACTTTTATGGATGAAAGGAATAACAGTGACATTATTATAAATAGTTTACCGGTAAGCCGAAAGGATATCATAATTGCTAGATATGTTTCCAGTGCAATATTTATTGTTGGTGGCATACTCTCTACGATGTTAGTTGTTTTTCTTGTAAGAGGCATTGTGGTCATTGGTGATATCGGTACCTATCATCCGAATCTATACATTGAAATTCCATGGTATGAAGTAATAAATGGAGCTGTTTACGCCGTATTTTTTGTTGTAACATTCTTTCCTAGTTATTATGTTACAAGGTCAAAGATAGCACGAAGTATAGTGTCAGGAGCATCAATGGTAGTTGGTGGAATTGCTTGGATATTCATAGGAGATGGATTGGATGAAACAACACCTTCATTCATTGAGTGGATTATGAATCCAGTGCATATCGGTGTATTTATAGTTGGAGGAATTATATTAGCTAGTGTCTATATCGCTTCTATGTTTCTTACAATTAAAATTTATGAAACGCGTGATTTATAGAGAGGGGAATTCATATGCAACAGTTGATTTTGAAGGAGTTTTTCTTACAGAAGAAGATGTTTCCTTTCTATTTTTTAATACCTATTTTATCTGTTTTTAGAAATTCCGTAGAACCGATGGGGATTGCAATAGGATTATTTATAACATGTAGTACGATTATATATATTTCTTTTTATTATGACGAGAAAAGTAAAATAGAAAAAGTATTAGTGAGTTTGCCGATAATGAGAAAAGAGATAGTTATAGCTAAATATATTTCAAGCACATTATTTATTATAGTCGGTTTGAGCATAACTTCTATAGTCGTAATATTAGGAAATATTTTGTTGAACAGAGATATAGTTATTCCTGGATATGCAATATTTTCAGCAATAGTAGCAACTTTGATTTATTGTGTAGTAACGATACCTACTAATTACATTGGAGGATATAAAGCTATTACTGTCTTGAATGTGATTATGATTTTTCCTTTAATGGGTATGATTGGCCTTATGTGCAATATTTTTGGTGATGAAATAATTATGTTAAAAGTACTCCACTCTCAAGAGGCTACACTAGCAATGAGTGTTCTTGGTATCGGAGTGTTAGTAAGTATAGTCATATCAATGTTTCTCTCAATGAAAATGTTTCAGGAGGCAGAGTTATAGAAGGGACATTTTCATATTAGGAGGGTAAAACATGATCAAGCAATTAGTCTTAAAAGATATAGTGTTGCAAAGAAAGTTAGGGTTTGCGTATCTTATATGTTTGTTTTTCCTTGCTATTGTTGATTTTCGTAGTGATAGCTTCCTTATGACGATTAGCTTATCTATACCTTTTCTTGGCATGGTACTGTCAATGAGTTATGAGGGGAAAAATAAAAGTGAAATAATAGTAAATAGTTTACCGTTACAACGTAAAGGAATTGTCATAGCAAAATACATATTTGTAAGTATTTTAGTTGCGTTAGGGGGGATTCTCTCACTTGTGGTTGGTTTGATTCAGTTACAAAATGAACATATAACTGGATTTATGCTGTGGGGAGAAATTCTCGGAGGTATAACAGGTGGGCTTGTTTGTAGCATAATTGTACTTCCGATTGAATTCTCAGTAGGATATAACAGTGCAAAACAAATTGCTCCTTTTATCGGAATAGCATTTGGGTATTTAAGTGGACTAATTGTAAGTAACGTATGGTTAGATGTAGAGAATGTTTGGAGCACGAGTCTAGTCGTAAATGTTTGTTTTATAGCTGGGCTGCTTCTTTTATATATCATGTCTATGTTATTCTCAATTCATTTGTATAGTGAGCGTGATTTGTAAGAGAGAGGAGAATAGTGTTGAAACAACTAATTTTAAAAGATTTCATCATTCAATGGAAATTTTTAATTTGGTACATATTGTATCCTGTTTTCTTTTATATGGCTTTAACAGATACGGAAAATCTGTTCATAATTATGTCAGTAATTATTACAATTGGGGCAACAGTAAAAACATTTGAAGCAGATAGTAAAAATGAGAGTGAAGTTATAGTAAGTAGTTTGCCAATATTCAGAAAACAAATTGTATATGCGAAATATATAGTAGCAATTATTATTCTCTTTATAAGCGTAACGGTCGGTTGTTTCACGATGGGAATGAAGAATGGGGTTAACCTATTTGAATTTATTGAAACGACAATGGTTGCTAGTATTAGCTTTATTTTAGTGTATTTAAGCTTTGTTTTACCGATATCGTTTTGGCTAGGGTATAAAAAAACTATTTTTATTACGATAGTAATATTCATGGCGCCGATTGTTATTTTAGAAACTTTGTTTCAAATCAACCTGGAACAAATTCAACTATACAACAGCGTGTTATTCGTTAGTTCAATTTGCATGTTCATAGTATCTATCTTCGTTTCAGTGAAATTGTATGAGAAGAGAGAATTTTAAAAGGTGCCTCGTAAAAGGCACCTTTTTCAATAACGGCAATACGAGAGCAAAAGTTTATAAACAGAAAGGCTATTAGGCACATCTTTCGGAGTATGTAATATAAAGCTGAAAACGATAACGAAAATGAGAAAGAGGAAAAATAAAAACAGGATCTGCTTATGTATAGAATTTTGCATATAACCCACTCCTTTTTTAGGTAGTATGTCCAAAAGAAAGAAGGATATGAAAAATTTTAGGAGGGAGAATGATGAAAAAAAGAAAATGGTTATATAGAATAGGAGTCCTTTTATTTTCAATTGGTCTCATATTAGCAAATTTTTACTCAGATATACCATCGCCATTTCCTAATTTGCATAAAGGGATTGGTATGAGTGTTGTCATAGCTGGTCTGCTTTGTCTGATCGCATCAAATTTCTATAGAAAATCTGAATGAATATAAAGTGAAACTTTAATCAGTGGGGGTTTTGTCCATCCCCACTGATTATTAGCCCGCACCAATCGGGCGTTTACGGGCAGCCCGACTCCCACCTAACTCCCTCGCATTCGCCGAATTTTGAGGTGGGGGTCTTACTGCCCGCGAATAGCGGGATAAAAAAAGGACAGTTACTTCTTTTCAGAAGAACTGTCCTTTTTAAATAACTTGTTCCATAGCTTGGCGATACTCCATATAATCACGATTGTAATGGAGGCAATAATTGACCAAGCGATAGATGCAATTTCAAGTGCCATGTTAGGAAGGAATGTAAGAATGAATAGTACTTTATGAAACAACCATTCTATTATATGAAAACTTATTTGTAATAGAATGACGATCCCGAGTGTAATCCATGCTAACATTTGTTTTCCTTTTTCTTTCCACATGACATTCACCTCACGTTAGCCTAATAATTTTAAGCCAACAGCGCCGCATAGAATGCAGCTTAAGAAGGCAAGGCGACGCCAATCCGCTGACTCGCGGAAAATAAGAATCCCGAGAAGTGCACTTCCGGCAGTTCCGATTCCAGTCCAAATTGCGTAAGCAGTTCCCATCGGTAATGTGTTCATTGCAAGAGATAAGAAGAAGAAGCTTACGCCAAAGTTAGCGATTAAAATTACTTTTGGTGCCCAGCCTTTCTTTTCAGTGGCTACTTTCATAAAGAGTACACCAACAATTTCACAAATACCAGCTAGAATTAAAAATACCCAAGCCATTTTATGCGGCCTCCTTCGCTTCTTTTTCTTCTGTTACTCGTTTTAAACCAATTACTCCGAAGAAGATTAAACCGATTAATAATACTTTTACGATAGAGAAAGGTTCTCCGAAGATGAAAATCTCTGTAAGAACGATTCCACCAGCTCCAATTCCTGTAAAGACTGCGTATACAGTGCCGACAGGTAAATCTTTATATGCTCTAAATAATAAGACGAAACTAATTGTAATTAATAGAGCAACACCAGCCCACTCAAGTGGTGCCTCCGCTTTTTTAAGTCCAATAACCCAAAAGATTTCAATAATACCAGCTATGATTACATAAATCCATGCCATATGTCATTTCTCCTTCCTACCAGTCGTTAGGTAAAGGGCTTAAAAACGACGCATTGCAAAGGAGCAATCCGTCAGTTTGAAAGGCCGCGCCAAAATACTTTCCAAGAAGCTTCTAAACGTGTCTCAAAACGATTTAAACCTGCGTATAGTAGTTCAACCATAAGGCCGTCAAGTAAGCATAAAAAAGCCTCCAAAGCATCTTTTACTTCAATGTTATGCAGTTCATCTTGTTCGCTTGCTCTTTTAAACACAGGGAATAAAAGTTTTCCGACATTTTCAATGTGTACATTCGCTTTATCAATAATTTGTTCGCGAAATGCATCCGGCGGAAAATAAGAAGTTCGTAACCAAAACATTGATTCTTCACTTTCACCAAATCGTTTTGCATAACCTTTTAACAGATTTACTAGCAATTCTTCAGTAGACGATTTTGAAAAATTTTCGATATCGTCAGTGAAGCTTTGTAAATCTTTTTGAAGAGCGGATTCTAAGCATGTAAAATATAGCTCTTCTTTTCCTTTAAAGTGTGCGTAAATCGATGGTTTTTTAATCCCAACTTCTTGAGCAATATTTGCTAATGAAGTTCCTTCGTAGCCGTAGCGCGCGAAATGAGAAAGTGCTACAGCTTTAATGCGGTTTGCTGTCATTTTCATCCCCTACCTACCGTTCGTTAGGTTCATTATATGAGATAAAAAATATAAAGTCAATAGGTGAAGAACTGAAAAAAGAGTGCTATGGTTGGCACTCTTTTCTAGACTGTTTTTCGCTCAATTAAATGGAATGAAAGTTCTTCTGAGTTTCCAATAATGTGTTCGTTTTGTATCTGTTTATGAAATAAAGAAAAAGCACGTGATCCCATTGTGAGCCCGGGATGCTCAATAGTTGTAATTTCTAATGCTTTTGAAATTTCATGGTTATCAAATCCCAGGATAGCGAGGTCTTCAGGTATGCGAATGCCATGTTTTTTTGCCTCTGTTAATAAACCAGCAGCTACTTGATCGTTCGCTGTGAAAATAGCGGTTGGACGATTTTTCATGTTTAAAATACGATGAAGTATTTTTGCCCCGTCCTGCATCGTATAACATTGATGAAAAACCCAATCAGGGTGCACTGTTTTTCCTTCTTGATGAAGAGTATCGGCGAAAGCTTTTTCACGATCGATTGAATTAGCACTTGTTTTTCTTGCTAAACAAATGCCGATTTTTTCATGACCTTTACTGAGTAAATAGGAAGTACCAAGGCGGAATCCTTCGTAATGATCTACATAGACAGATGAAATGAGGGGATGTTTCATTTTTTCACATGAAATAATAGGGGCAAATTTTGCGAACGGTTCAATTTGTTCCCATGAACTCGTGCGAGAGCAAATAATCATCCCGTCAAATTGCTTCATTTTCATCATTTCAAGAACGCGAATTTCTTCAATACTATCGTAATTCGTTTGGCATAAATTAATATGATATCCAGCTGCTAACGCTTCGTTTCCGATTCCTTCAATGATCGTGCTAAAGTACGGAAGATTAATAAAAGGTAGCATAACGCCAATTGTATATGTTTTACCCTTTATTAAATGGATAGCATTTATATTTTTTGCATAGTTCAATTCTTCAACTGCATCTAAAACACGCTTACGTTTTTCCTCTTTTACGTAAGGATGATTATTAAGGACACGAGAAACAGTTGATATAGATACACCAGCAGTTTTTGCAATTTGTTTTATATTGGCCATATGTATCACCTCTTTCCTTAATTATAAGGGGAAAATAATAAGAATGAAAAAAATCTTGACCTGAAAAGCTTTTCACAATCTATGTTATAAGCATGACTTCTGTTGTTCGCGTAACCTTTTTATTTGGGCGTAAGAATAGTGGGGTCTTTTTTGTATGTCTGCAAAGAATTTTTGTCAAAATGTGTGAGAATAACGTGGAAAGTTTTCGGAGGAGGCGTTTGATAACGAAGCGAATAGTAGAGAGTATAAACGCTTCACTCGTTAAGAGAACGGTATGAAAGGGCGGAAACAAATTGAAAAAAGGAATCATTTGTTTCGTGTTTTCTAGTGTAATACTTAGCTCATGTTCATTTCAGCAAACGATGCAAGAAGAAAAAACATTTGTAGGAACAACAGGAGGGGCTAAGGACCGTGTTACTGATCCGATTCCCCTAAAGGAACTTCCAAAATATTTTCCGGCAAAGTTTAAAGTTCCAACGTTTTTACCTTATGACATCACGAGTGATGTGAAGGGAGAGGTAAGAACGATGGGAAAGAAGAATGCTGTCTTAACGATTAAATATAAGCAACAAGAGAAAGGAAGGCACGATTATATAGAATTAACAGTGGCCAACTTTTCTTACAGTTTTCCATACCTCGTAGAAGAGAATCGATTTCAAGAACAAATGAAATTGAATAATGGAGCACCTGCTTATTTTAAAAATAAGGATGATTACGAGCGAGGGGACGAATTTGCTACGCTTATATGGAAAGAGAAGGGGATTGAATATCAGCTATTATATCGTAATGTAGATGAGAAAGTTGAAGATGTGATTAAACAAAATCTGCTGTACATTGCGAACAATATGGAATAAAAAAACTAGCTGTATCGTGCAGCTAGTTTTTTGTATATTATTTCTTTTTAATTTTTCCTGACCAAGATTTAAATCCACCTTTTAATTGGTAGAAATCTGTGTAGCCTTGTTTTTTTAAGTATTGAGCTGCACGACCTGTACGGAATCCGCTTTGGCAATATAAATAAACCGGTTGATCTTGGCGGAGTTCTTTGTGGCGAAGGCGAATTTGTGATAATGGAATGTTACGCGCACCTAAAATATGTCCCGCGTTAAATTCATCCGCTTCGCGAATATCGATAAGCTGTGCTTTACGGTAGCCAGCGCGAAATTCATCTTCTGAAAGTGTTTTAATTAATTTTTTCTGATAGAAATACATCCATACAGTGTAGCCGATGAATGCTGCAATTGCGGCTAGTATAATAATCAAGTTTGTTGACACGATTCTATCGCTCCCTTTTTTCTTATCCTACTTTCAATATTATAATGCCCATATGTATTTATGCAACAGATTCATTTGTATATAAGAAGAAATTTCGTATTCTTTCACAAATTTTGTCGAATTTGGTAGACTAGAGAATGTGAAAAATAATTGGTTATATGAGGTGCAGGATGGGAAAAGAAAAATGGTGTTATATTAACTCTGGTCAATGTTCACCAGCATTTAATATGGCGTTAGATGAATGTTTATTAAATTGGCAAAGTGCAAAGAAAATGTCACCAACAATTCGTTTTTATGAATGGGAAGTACCAACATTAACAGTCGGGTATTTCCAGCGTGTTGAAAAAGATATAAATATGGATGTAGTTAACGAAAAGAAATATGGATTCGTTCGTCGTCAAACAGGCGGCAGGGGTGTACTACATGACAAAGAATTAACGTACAGTGTTATTGTGTCTGAAGATCATCCGAATATGCCAAAAACAGTTACAGAAGCATATCGAATTATTTCGCAAGGCTTATTGGACGGTTTTAAGGCATTAGGATTAGAAGCGTATTATGCAGTTCCGAAAACAGAAGCGGATCGTGAGAATTTAAAAAATCCGCGTTCAGGAGTATGTTTTGATGCACCATCTTGGTATGAAATTGTAGTTGAAGGAAGAAAAATCGCGGGTAGTGCTCAAACACGTCAAAAAGGTGTTATCTTACAACACGGTTCTATTCCGTTAGAAATAGATTTAGATGAGTTATACGACCTATTTTTATTCCAAAATGAGCGAGTAAAAGAGCGTATGAAAAACATGTTTTCTTCTAAAGCGGTAGCGATTAATGAATTAACAGACCGTACATTTACGATTGAACAGTTAATTAAAGCGTTTGAAACTGGATTTGAAAAAGGTTTAGATATAGAGCTTGTGCCGTATGAACTAACAGAAGAACAGCTTCATGAAGTTCAAACTTTAGCAAAAGAGAAGTATGAAAGTA
Source organism: Bacillus sp. RC242 (assembly GCF_044908245.1). Classification (NCBI taxonomy): domain Bacteria; kingdom Bacillati; phylum Bacillota; class Bacilli; order Caryophanales; family Bacillaceae; genus Bacillus; species Bacillus sp. RC242. Next base: position 405,192 of record NZ_JBIYCZ010000001.1, on the reverse strand, counting down.
ATGAATGGAATTATAAAAAATAAGGAGATGGCGACCGCCATCTCCTTATTTTTATAGTAAATTAAGTACTTTTTCTACTTTGATTCCTTTATCTTGTAAAGAACGAAGGCGATTTACAACGTCCATAATTTCTTTGTCGAATGTAACGCTAATACCTTGGCTTTGTAGTTCTTTTTTTAATCCTTCAATAGAATCATCTATGTCGATGCCAAGCTCGTAATCTTGACAAACTTCAATTGTCTTTTTCACAAGTTTAACATAATTTTCTTGTAGTTTTGTATTTGTTTCAGTCAAAGCAGGTTGCTTCGGTTTTGTAGGAGTAACCGGTGCTGTCTCTTGCTTTGTAACTGGAGTAGGTACTGCTTTTTTCACAGGTGCTGGAGTAGATAGTTCTATAGCTGCTTCAACACTTACTGACTTCGGCGTTGGTACCGGAGTAGGTTTAGGTGCAGCAGGTGTTTCTACTCGCGTAATAGGCTTTGGAGCAGGTGTAACTGCTTTTGGAGCTTCTACAACTACTTCTTTTTTCGGAGTAGCTTCTACAACTGTTTCTTCTTGCTCAGCAGCTTCTTTATTTTCTTTGCTCCACATAACGCGTTCAACTTCTAGAGAAACATTATTTTTGTTCATCGCTGTTAATGTAACTTTACCAACCTCAGCGTTCCCAGTGAAATCAACAATTTTATAAATAACACTCTTGTTCCAATCCACGTTTCCGCTCAAAAATAATTCTTCGTTACATTTTGGCGTTAAGCCCTCGATTTTAATTTCTGCGTTTACACCGTTTTCACTATATACCATAATTAGCGAAGCATTTACATCTTCGTCTGCTAACATTAGTTCACGTACCATTTTGCCGGTGCGTACTTGCGTTTTCTTCTTAACTGACATCAAATTTCTCCTCTCAAAAATTCAATAATAATAAAAAAATCGTATAACGAAAAATAATTGCTCACGAAGATTTATGATACCGATAATAAAAGCATCACGTCAACAATTAACTTTAATTATTTTGCATTTTTCTTATTTTCTTTATGAAATTTTTCAATTTGTAAAATTAGACAGAAGAAAAACAGCCGTTTGAAAGGCTGTTAAAATTTAGATGTTTTATATAAAAATTTGTACAGAATATAAAAAGAAAGTGTAACAAGAGCACCTTGCCAAATAGACAAATTATAAAATAAGTATGGTTGTGTTTTAAAAAATACGTTTGAAAAAACTGATAAGATAAAAGGTATAAACACTGATAATAAGAGGAGTGCTTTTTGTTTCCAGGAAACCAGTATTGTAAAAGAAAAACGTCTAAATAACGAAAAAGTTATGAAAGCACCGATTGTTAAAACGATAGCAGATAATATTGTTCCAGGAATACTAAGTGGAATTTCTGAAGTGTTTGTATCTGTAAATAGTTTTTGCATAAGAGTAGTAAATGTATCGTATCCAATTTGAATAGCTAATAATAAACTAACTGCAAATCCAATAACGGTAGCTTGTTGGAAAGAATTTTGATGCTCTGAAGAGTTAATCAATTCGTCGCAGTAAGCTTTTAAATCTTCTCCGAAAATATCATGTGCATTTTTACCATCTTCTTGCGCTTCTAAAAGATGATCCAATATTTCTAAAAGCAATTCTTCCATTTGCTTTTGCGGAACGCTAGTAAAGCGTAGATAAATAAGCATATCACCATAAGCAGCTTCGTTTTCAGGTGTTAATAATTTTCTTTTTTCATTGTTTAACTTAACCATTTCTTTTTCGGTCATAACCTCGTTACTCCTTTTTAAATTCTAAGTATTCTTTTTTGAAGAAAAGTTTATATAGTGCATAGCAAGAGATGGCAAGTAAAGCGCCAATCCAAGGTGAAATTTGCAGAGTAGTATAGGGCTTTTTTATAAATAAAAAGGAAATACCAATTAATAGTATCCATAGGCTATGGCGTATTAAAAAACTTCCTATATGCCTCCAAATAGTTGTTGTGTTTTTAAATAAATCAGTGTTAATAAAATCGAAAACAAAACGTATCATAAGATGTACGGACAAGATAAATACGAGCAGATAAATGAAATCAATGTGTACAAATTTAAAACGTGCTTCATTTGAAAATAAGGGAAATACCAATGCAATTACGGAAGAAATAGCAAAGTATATTGCTAACAGATAACTAGTTATAAATAAAGGAATCGATAATTGTTCCCATAAACTTGGCTTCGGTAGAGCAGCAATTAGCTCGTCACAGTACGCCTGTAAGTCGTCACCAAAAATATCATAAGCACTTTTTTCTTTTTGTTGAGCTTCAATAAGGTGATCAAGAATTTCAATTAGCAGTTCTTCTGCTTGGTACTCTGGCACTTTAGCTAGGCGGATGTATATTAACATGTCACTATAGGTGGTTTCGTTTTCTGCATTTAATAATTTACGCTTTTGATTATTTAATTCGATTAAATCTTTCGCCTTCATCCCCATCACTCCCCCTGTAATAAGTTGTTTACCGTCGTTGAAACCATTCCCCAACTTTTTTTAAATTCTTCAAGTTGTTCTAATCCCTTATCAGTTACGTGATAATATTTTCGCTTCGGTCCAAGAGAGGAAGCCTTTAATGTACCTTCAATAAGTTTCTCTTTTTGCATGCGTAACAATAAAGGATAGATGCTTCCTTCACTTACGAATGTAAAGCCGTGATTATTTAATTTTGTACTTAGTTCATATCCGTACACTTCTTCTTGTGAAATGATATATAGAATGCAACCTTCTAGTACACCTTTTAACATTTGGCTGTGCATGATTTCACCACCTTTTATCCAGGTAACTTGCCTTGCAAGGTAGCTGTTATCCAAATTATAACAGTCAGTAACTTGCAAAGCAAGTTACTGAAGTGGAAAACTTTAATCTGTGTTAATTTTCATGTGCTTCCCATACTAACGAGAGGAGGGAAGCACATGAAACCATTTATGCCAAAACTCGTTTACTTTGAACCGAGGGCACTCGAATATCCGCTTGGAAAAGAGCTTTATGAGAAGTTTACGAAGATGGGATTAGAAATTCGTGAAACGACATCACATAATCAAATTAGAAATTTTCCAGGGGAAAATGAATTGCAAAAGTATCGTAATGCAAAAGCAACACTTGTCGTTGGGGTGAGGAAGACGTTAAAGTTCGATACATCAAAACCTTCAGCTGAATATGCAATCCCGCTTGCAACAGGATGTATGGGGCATTGTCATTATTGTTATTTGCAAACGACACTTGGGAGCAAACCTTACGTAAGGGTGTATGTGAATCTAGATGAAATATTTGAGAAGGCAAAGCAATATATGGATGAAAGGGCCCCTGAAATAACAAGATTTGAAGCGGCGTGTACATCAGACATCGTTGGAATTGATCATTTGACACATGCATTAAAGCGGGCGATAGAGTTTATCGGAGAAAGTGAACATGGACGTTTACGTTTCGTTACGAAATATTCGCATGTTGATCATTTATTAGATGCAAAGCATAATGGGAAAACGCGTTTTCGATTTAGTATTAATTCACGTTATGTGATTAAAAATTTTGAACCAGGGACATCGCCATTTGAAGAGCGAATTGAGGCTGCTCGTAAAGTAGCGGGGGCTAATTATCCTCTTGGCTTTATTGTTGCGCCAATTTATATGCATGAAGGGTGGGAAGAAGGGTACCGTGAATTGTTTGAACGATTGTACAATGAGTTAAAAGACATGACGATACCAAATTTAACGTTCGAATTAATTCAACATCGTTTTACGAAACCAGCCAAAAAAGTCATTCAAGAACGTTATCCGAATACGAAACTTGAAATGGATGAAGAGAAGCGGAAATATAAATGGGGACGATACGGTATTGGGAAATATGTATATCAAAAGGATGATGCAGAAGTATTGGAAGAAACAATACGAGGTTATATATATGAGTATTTTCCCGATGCAGAAATTCAATATTTTACATAAGGGAAATCTGGATTCTTTTTTTGTTTTATATATTTAGGCTCGTTTCCACCTTGTCACGTTATTCTTTCTGGTGTATCATTTTATTGATTGCTTCGTACGGAATAAGCAAAATGAAATTGGATGGAGGAAACCGATGCCTACCCCTAGTATGGAAGATTATATTGAACAAATTTATTTGTTGATTGATGAAAAGGGTTATGCCCGTGTATCTGATATTGCTGAAGCGCTTAGTGTACATCCATCCTCTGTAACAAAAATGGTACAAAAATTAGACAAAGACGAATATCTAATTTATGAAAAATATAGAGGGCTTGTATTAACATCAAAAGGTAAAAAAATCGGAGAACGTCTCGTATATCGTCATGAATTGTTAGAACAGTTTATGCGCATTATCGGTGTGGATGAAAGCAAAATTTATAATGATGTAGAAGGAATTGAACATCATTTAAGTTGGGAATCAATTGACCGTATCGGTGATTTAGTACAATACTTTGAACAAGATGAAGTTCGAGTAGAAACACTTCGTGGTGTTCAAAAAGCAAATGAAGAGAAAAGTAATTAAGGGGAACGTGTGGCGTTTCCTTTTTTATTTCAATCGAAAAGGACGGGAGAATCATGAAAGCGATTATTTTTGATTTTGATGGATTAATTGTGGACACAGAAACAATATGGTTTCACTCTTTCAGAGATGCTGTTCGTGAATACGGCAGCGAGTTACCTTTAGAGGAATTTGCGAAATGTATTGGAACGACAGATGAAGTGCTTTATGCATATTTAAAAGAGCAATTAAAAGAAAAGTTTAATGAGCATACATTAAAGGAAAAAGTAACAACTTTACATAAAGAAAAAATGAAAATACCGAAAGCACGTGACGGGGTAAAAGAATATTTAGAAGAAGCGAAAGAACTTGGATTGAAAATCGCATTAGCCTCTAGTTCATCTAGGGAGTGGGTCGTTCGTTTTTTAGAAGAGCTACAAATTAGAGATTATTTTGAAGTGATTAAAACGCGAGAAGATGTAGAGAAGGTAAAACCAGATCCAGCTCTTTATAAAGTTGCGATAGAAGAATTAGGAATTGAACCATCAGAAGCTGTTGTATTTGAAGATTCATTAAATGGATTGAAAGCAGCGGTGGCAGCAGGATTAAAATGTGTCGTCGTACCTAATGATGTGACAAGAAATTTACAATTTGAAAACCATCACCTTCGTATCGAAAGTATGAAAGATAAAAGTTTGAAAGAAGTACTTCAACATATAAAGTGAAACTTTAATCAGTCGGGGCTTTTCTCATCCCCACTGATTATTTGCCCATACTAATTGAGATAAAAAAGACCGTATTTCCTAAAAGGAAGCACGGTCTTTCTTTTTGTTTTTTTTACCTTCAATGACAGTTAAATGAGATTGTTTTCTTTTTCTTTTCAACGATGGAGAATTACCCTTTTTCCCCTTGTCATCAGAAGCATTTCGTTTCAAGAAAGAATTACTTAGGGGTGCTACATTTTGTTTCCCGTGTTTGCGGTTCGATTGTTTCGCTGCACGCTTATATGAGCTTTGCGAATTTGCAGAACCACTAGAGTTTGTAAACATTTTGTAGAGTAAGTAAAAGATACCGACGACAGCTAACATGATACCAATGTTTTTCAATACTTCCATTGGATTTGTAATAACAGATGAAACAAGGCCGAATATTGCTAATCCGATAATAAGCACAAATATAGCGAATGTAAACGAACGACCGTTCATAAGGGACACCTCCTAAAAACATATATTAAAATTAGTATATTAACGATGAGGAAAGGAGTTGAACACCATTTTTAAATAATTATTGTTTGTTTTCTAAACGTAATAATTCTTCAAACGATGCGATTGCAACTTCCGCTTGATCATCTGTTGGTTCTTTCGTTGTTAATAGTTGCAGCCATAATCCTGGATATCCAAGTACTCGCAAAACAGGGACATCTCGTAATCGATTGGTAAATTGTAATACTTCAAAAGAAATGCCGAGAACAACTGGAATTAATAAAATTCTGTTTACTACCCTTGCCCAAAGTGGATCTGTAGGAACTAGGAAATAAACAAACATTCCAATAATGACTGTAAATATTATAAAGCTACTGCCACAGCGATAATGGAGGCGAGTTTGCTTTTGAACATTTTCTACAGTCAGTGGAAGGTTATTCTCGTAAGCATTGATTACTTTATGTTCCGCACCGTGGTACTGAAATACCCGCTTAATAAGTGGGGTTAAAGAAATGAAGTATATATAGCTCAATAATAGCATGAGCTTAATGACACTTTCGACAATGATTTGCCCTGTATGAGATGGGAAAATCGGTCTCGTTAATTCAGCTAAAAGTGCAGGAACTGCTGTGAAAATTACTTTACCGAATATGAACGATAAAACGCCAACTGCTGCAACTCCTAATACCATCGTTAATTTTGATTGTTCTTCTTTTTTATTTGCAAGTTGTTCATCTTCTTCTGGGTGGACATCAAATCGTTCTGAAGCAAAGTTTAAATGTTTCGCTCCATTCGCACTTGCATCCACAATAGCGGCAATACCTCGTAAAAATGGAATTTTCTTTAGTAGAGATAATGCTTTATTACGAACGCGTGGTAAACGATAAAATTCAATCGATTTATCTTTACGACGAACCGCTGTAACAGTATATTCTCTACCGCCAAACATAACTCCTTCTATGACTGCCTGCCCGCCATATATTTGTTTTGACTCTTCTGCCATGTTAACACCAACCTGTATTTGTTTCTCTCTTATGTAGAAAAAGAGGCAATTGTCATACTTGGTTTTGTCATCTTGAAATAAGACAATCACCGAGTTTCCTTTATTTTATCGACAAATACAGGCAGATGACAAGGGAAAATGTTACGAGAGTCGGACATTTCTTATTCTTTTTATAGACAAATTTTGCAGGATTTAAACATGCCTCAAAATAGTTTCGGGCATACTAGTGAGCGGAGGTGTCAATGTGAATCAAGAACAATCAACAATAAGAAACTTTGTACAAATTGGTTTATTTGGTGGCTTATTTTGGGGAGGTATATGGTATTTCCTTCATATATTCTCATTTACAGAAGCTGGACCTAACTATTTACTTTTACCGTTTGCATTTGGAGATTGGAAAGAAGGGGTTTGGGGAAATGTACTAGGTATCGTTTGTATGGGACTTCTTTCAATTTTAGTGGCATTTCTCTATAAAGCCCTTTTTAAAAAGTTTGAAGGAGTATTCCCTGGCGTACTATACGGTTTGTTTTGGTGGGCATTATTATTTTTGGGGATGGGGCTAATGGCACCTGTTATTAAAAGTGCACTCCATTTACCGAAAGAAACAATTGTAACGACAATATGTATCTTTATATTATATGGTGTTTTTATTTCGTATTCTGTAGCATTCGAATCGAATAATACAAATAGAGGAGAAGGGGTCGAGAAGACAAACTATTCAAATAAGTGATTCCTATGTTAAAATGTCGTATAGACATTTTTTAATATTAAGGAGTTTTAAGAAAATGAAAAAGTTACTCCTCGTAAATGGTCCTAACCTAAATCGCCTTGGCGTTAGGGAAGTAAATGTATACGGAAAAGGAACGTTAGCGACGCTTGAAACAGATATGAAACACGAAGCAGAGAAAATGGGAGTGGAGTTAGAATGTTTCCAATCGAATCATGAAGGTGCTATTATCGATCGTCTTCATGAGGCTGAAGATATATATGAAGGGATCATTTTAAATCCTGGAGCATTTACGCATTATAGCTATGCGATTCGAGATGCAATTGCGAGCATTTCGATTCCTGTTATTGAAGTACATATTTCTAACATTCACCAGCGTGAATCGTTCCGTCACGAATCTGTGACGGCGGCTGTTTGTGCGGGACAAATTGTTGGATTTGGTTTTTATGGCTATAAGTTAGCGTTATTTGCATTAATGGAGAAATTGAGGGAGGCATAAAGTAATGGAAAAGATCGAGAGATTAAGAAGTGCGTTTGATGAGGCTGGTATTGACGGTATCGTATTAACGAATGAACATAGCCGTAGATATATGGCGAATTTCACAGGAACAGCTGGTGTTGTACTAATTTCAAAAGAGCGTGCTCTATTTATTACAGATTTCCGTTATGTAGAGCAAGCTAGTAAGCAAGCGGTTGGATACGAAATAGTGCAGCATGCAGGATTAATTCTTGATGAAGTTGCGAAACAAGTTAAAGAACTTGGAATTCAAAAGCTAGGATTTGAGCAAGATACTCTTACATATAGCTCTTACGTAACGCATAATGAAGCGATCGAAGCTGAATTCATCCCAACTTCTGGGCTTGTAGAAAAGTTACGCTTGATAAAGACTGATTCAGAGATTAAGATATTAAAGGAAGCTGCACAGATTGCAGATGCTGCCTTTGAGCATATTCTATCATTCATTCGCCCGGGAGTATCTGAAATTGAAGTGTCAAATGAACTTGAATTTTTCATGAGAAAACAAGGAGCAACATCTTCTTCGTTTGATATTATCGTTGCTTCAGGTCTTCGTTCGGCATTACCGCACGGCGTGGCATCTGAAAAAGTGATAGAAAAAGGAGATTTCGTTACATTAGACTTCGGCGCTTATTACAAAGGATATTGCTCTGATATTACTCGTACGATTGCAGTCGGTGAACCATCTGATAAATTAAAAGAAATTTATAATATTGTTTTAGAAGCACAACTACGTGGTGTGAACGGTATTAAAGCTGGTTTAACGGGTCGTGAGGCTGATGCATTAACGCGTGATTACATAACGGAAAAAGGATATGGTGAATACTTCGGACACTCTACTGGTCATGGAATCGGTCTTGAAATCCATGAAGCACCAGGTTTAGCGTTCCGTTCTGATACAGTACTTGAACCAGGTATGGCTGTAACAGTAGAACCAGGTATTTATATTCCAGGTGTTGGCGGGGTACGTATTGAAGATGATATCATTGTAACAAGTGAAGGTAATGAAGTAATAACGAAATCACCAAAAGAACTTATTATTTTGTAATACACAGGAGGATTTTTTTACATGATTTCAGTAAACGATTTTCGTACAGGTTTAACAATTTCAGTGGACAATGCCCTTTGGCAAGTAATGGATTTCCAACACGTAAAGCCAGGTAAAGGTGCTGCATTCGTTCGCTCTAAACTACGTAACCTTCGCACAGGATCTGTTCAAGAGAAAACATTCCGTGCAGGTGAAAAAGTAGAAAAAGCACACATCGAAAACCGTCGTATGCAATACTTATACGCGAGCGGTGAGTCTCACGTATTTATGGATAACGAAACTTATGAGCAAATCGAACTTGGTGAAAACCAAATCGAGCGCGAATTAAAATTCTTAAAAGAAAACATGGGAGTATCTATTATGACATACCAAGATGAAATACTTGGTGTTGAACTTCCGAACACAGTTGAATTAAAAGTTGCAGAAACAGAGCCTGGTATTAAAGGTGACACAGCTTCTAACGTAACAAAACCAGCTAAATTAGAAACTGGTCTTGTTGTACAAGTACCAATCTTCATTAACGAAGGCGAAATGCTTATCATCAACACTGGTGAAGGTAAATACGTTTCTCGTGCATAGTAGAAAAGCACTCGTGATTATCACGAGTGCTTTTTTTATAGGAAATAGGGCAGATAGTAAATTGCAGTTATAGCAAAACTAACTGTGACGAGTGAAAGGGTACCCATAATATATGGAGTCAAAACAATTTGAAACGGGCGTATTTCACCAGTTTCAATACCGGTAAAAGTTTTATTCGTTGCATGATCCATATTGTTATTTCTAAAGGTACTCATAATAATTAACCACGTAATTGCAAATATTGCTAGACTGCCAAGGAAAAAGCTCTCCATAAATGACCAGCCGACCATTTTTGAAAAAAGATAAATAATAGCTAATTCTACTACAATTGTTAAACTAATTTTCAATCCTTTCATATTTTCCCCCCTCATTTTGTACTTCCAACCAATTTGAAAATTTTTCGCATGATACAACATGCAGTACGCAAGGTGATTTTACTTCTTTCTCCAAAGCAGCGTGTATGTCTGGAAATTGTTTTTCCACATGTAATGAAATGTAAGGTAGTTTCTCTTGTGCTTTTAAAGAGCGAATGTTATTCGTTTTAGCACCGGCAAATACGTATGTAAGTTGCAAGTCTAAAAAAGCGATTTTAAAGATCTCTTTTTTAGCAGATTCGTTATATCCTCTTCCCCAATATTGATAGCCGAGCCAACTTCCAATATGTGAGTGCTTTTGTTCGTAATTAATATGTTTAAGTGTCGTGAGGCCAATTATTTCATTTTCCTCACTTACAATCACTCTTGATAAGGAGTGCTTTTTTCGTTCCTCTTCAATTGCAAAAAGAATGAATGTTTTTGTATCTTCCACTGATTCTACTTTTAGCCCTAATGCATTTTTTACATGTGGATTGCTTGATAGCTCAAAAAGCACATTTGCATATCGTAAATCGAGTGGTAATAAAGTAACTTGCTTCATCATCTATGCTCCTTTTCTATTAAATATACCATAAAATAATTAGAATATTCAGCTTTCTATTAAGTCGATAGAGAAAAATTATGTTTTTACTTCTGAAATAGACAACCTCTGCATATGGTTGTACAAATATATTCTTTTTCAGAATAAGGAAGTAGTAACTGTTATGGGAGAAGGTGGGAGAATGAAACAGTGGCTAGCGGCAATGGAAACATCCGTGCTTGTTATGGGGTTACTTCGGTTGTTTTCAGGAAGCGCGGAAATATTCGCCGCTTTGCTTATGCTTTACGTGAATGATGCGAAGAAAGCATTGTTTATAAATGGTATGTTGGCGTTTGTTGGACCGACCGTATTAATTTTAACAATGACAATTGGCATAGCGAGTGTAGCAAGTGAGATTTCTTTCTTGAAACTCTTTTTTCTAGCACTTGGAATTGGCTGCATTTTTATCGCGTTGTTGAAATAGTAAGTCGAGTATAGTGGGGAGAAGCTTATGAAAGAAGTATTAGAAGTTTTACCGAAAACGATGAAACAGTTAGTTGAAGGTTGTAAGCAATACGATACTCTAGAGGAAATTCGCGTTCGAATTGGAAGGCCACTAGAGTGTATCGCACATGGAGAAGTGTTTTTCTATGACTATATCGCTACAGCGGAAGATGCAATCCATTTATTGAATAAATTAAGTCAATTCTCAATTTATACGATGGAAGAGGAATTGAAACGTGGATATGCGACACTACGAGGAGGACATAGAATTGGCCTAGCAGGAAAAGTCATTACAGAAAAAAGTGCAGTGAAAATGATTCGGGATGTCTCTTCTTTTAATATTCGTATTGCCCGTCAAAAAATAGGGATTGCTGAGCCGCTTCTGCCATATCTTTATGAATCGCGATGGTTAAACACGATGGTAATTGGGCCACCGCAAACGGGGAAAACAACACTTTTAAGAGATGTAGCACGCTGTATGAGTCAAGGTGTAAGTGCTTCGAAAATCCCTTCATGTAAAGTGGGAATTGTTGATGAACGATCAGAAATTGCGGGCTGTGTGAAAGGAATCCCGCAATATGACTTTGGCACGCGAGTAGATGTATTAGACGCTTGTCCAAAAGCTGAAGGAATGATGATGATGATCCGTTCTATGAGCCCAGACATATTAATCGTAGATGAAATTGGACGTAAAGAAGATAGTGAAGCAATTATGGAGGCGGTGCATGCCGGCGTTCAGCTTTTTATAAGTGCACATGGATTTTCTTATGATGATGTTGTGAAACGTCCATCGTTACAGGCGGTGCTGGAACTTGGTGTATTTGATCGGTTTGTGGAATTGTCAAAAGCGAGAGGGCCAGGAACGGTTATGCAAGTGAAAGATAAATATGGAAAATCAGTATTACCTCATAGAAAGGCTCAAGGCGTATGGTGAAAATATTTGGTGCGGTATTAATAGTTGCTGTTAGCACTTTTTTCGGATTTTCATACGCTAAAAGGTACAGTGAGAGACCGCGGCAACTTAGGTTATTGAAGGCAGCATTGCAATCATTAGAAGCTGAAATTATGTATGGACACACGCCGTTATCTGAGGCTGCAGAGCGTTTAGTCAAACAAATGCCGAAGCCGTTAAATTGGATATTTCAAAGCTTTTCGAAACGGCTAGAGGACGGGGAGCAAACAGTTAGAGAAGCTTGGATTGATAGTTTGAAGGAGAACTGGACGTTAACGGCGTTTAAACAAACCGAGTATGAAATCTTACAACAATTTGGTGAAACACTTGGACAACATGATCGTGAATCACAGCAAAAACATATTCGCTTATGTATTACACATTTGGAGAGAGAAGAAGGAGAAGCGAAAGCATTACAACTACAATATGAAAAAATGATAAAGAGTTTAGGGGTACTAGCAGGGCTACTTATCGTAATTTTACTGCTATAGGGGGGAGAAAGGCGATGTCCATTGATGTTGGATTAATATTTCAAATCGCCGGAATCGGCATTGTTTTAGCTTTCATTCATACTGTACTAAAAGAATTAAAGCGAGAGGATATTGCAAATTGGGTTATCCTTGTCGGTTTTGTCGTTATTTTGTTTCATGTTGCATTTTTAATTAATACTCTATTCGACAAGATTAAAAGTGTCTTTCTCTTCCAGTAAAGGAGGCGGTTCGAATCGAAATTATACAAATTGTCGGATTAGGCCTCGTTGCTACATTTTTAGCTGCTGTTTTAAATCAGCATAAGTCTAGTATTACATCGTTATTTATTGTGTTCATTGGTAGCATGATGTTTCTTCTCTTAATCGATCAAATTCATTCTATTTTACAAATGATTGAGAGAGTGGCGAGTGAAGCGAAGGTTAGCAACGTATATGTAGAAACGTTATTGAAAATTATAGGGATTGCTTATATCGCTGAGTTTGGTGCGCAAATTACAAAGGATGCTGGTCAAGGTGCAATCGCTTCGAAAATTGAATTAGCTGGGAAAATCTTAATTCTCGTCATGGCAATTCCTATTTTGACGGTTGTAATTGAAACAATTCTCGGTTTTTTACCTACGGGATAAGGGGGAGTGAATGTTGAGGAAGTTTGGAGCTAAGCTATTATTTGCTTGCTTCCTTTTCTTTTCTTTACCGATTGTTGTACAAGCTTCTCCTATAGAAACAAACGTCGTTGATCAACAATTGGATAAGCTCGGAATTGAAGATGTGAAGCAATTTTGGGACGGGCTTGTTACAAAGTATGGAGGCTATTTACCAGAGAGTCAAAAAGGAAGCTTTATGGAGTTTGTAAAGGGAGAAAAAGAGTTCTCCATAAAAGAGTGGATGATAGGTCTACTAAAATATTTATTTCATGAGCTTGTTGCAAATGGAAAGTTACTTGGAACGCTCATTATGCTCACGATTTTCAGTGCATTGTTGCAATCGTTACAATCTGCTTTTTCAAAGAGTAGCGTGAGTAAAATCGCTGATGCAGTCGTATACATGGTACTTATTATTTTCGCTTTAAATAGTTTTTATGTCGTTATGACATATGCAAGAGAGACGATACAAACAATGGTAGATTTTATACTAGCGTTATTACCAATTTTACTTGCACTCGTAGCAACAGGAGGCGGTGTTGTTTCTGTATCATTTTTTCATCCAATCATCATTTTCTTAATGAATACGAGTGGGCTTCTTATGAACTATATCGTTCTACCACTTTTATTACTTGCAACTATATTAAGTATTGTAAGCACGATGAGTGATCAATATAAAGTTACGAAATTGTCCAAGCTTTTGCAAAACGTTAGTGTTGGGATTATTGGTATCTTTTTGACGGTTTTTTTAGGCGTATTATCTGTACAGGGAACAGCGTCAGCCGTTGCTGATGGTATAGCTGTGAAAACGGCTAAATTTGTAACAGGAAACTTCATTCCTGTAGTAGGAAGGATGTTTACTGAGGCGGCGGATACTGTTATTAGTGCATCTGGATTATTAAAAAACACAGTAGGAATTATCGGGCTCGTTATTTTATGCTTAATTGTCGCTTTCCCAGCGATTCAAATTTTTTGTATCGCGTTTATTTATAAATTCGCAGCAGCAGTATTGCAACCAGTAGGCGGAGGAGCAATTATTCAATGTTTAGATATCATTGGACGAAGTATCATTTACGTATTTGCTTGCTTAGCTATCGTATCATTTATGTTCTTTTTAAGTATCACAATTATTATTGCTGCCGGGAACATTACTCTCATGATGCGGTAGGAGGTGAAGAGTATGCAATTTGTTACAGAGTGGATTAGAAATATTATCGTTTTTTTACTCTTAGCGACAATGCTTCATCTTATTCTTCCAAATTCAAATTTGCAAAAGTACGTTAAATTCGTTGTAAGTCTATTGTTAGTCGTATTAATTTTAACGCCTCTATTTAAGTTGTTACAAACAGATGTAAATGAAGTTATCGCAAATTTCAATGAAGAAAAGTACGTAGCAGATGGATCTGTAAAAAATTCGATAGATTCGAAGAAAAAAGAAATACAAGCTCTAACACGTGCATATAGTTTAGAAGAGATGGCTACCAAAATGAAAAAAGACGTAGGAAAAGAGTTTGAGAAAAAGTATGGTATGACAGTCTCTGAAATACAAATAGTCGCAGTGGAACATGCAGAAGAAGTAAAGTCAGCGAAAGATATTCAATCTGTTGTTGTGACGTTGAAAGAAAAAGAACGTAGTAAAAATGATGCAATCGAAACAGTAAAGCCCATTGAAATTAATATGAAAGAACCTCCAAAAAAAATAGAAGAAACGAATGTAGAAATGAAAGATTTCTTTTCAAGCAGGTGGCAACTAGAGGATAAACAAATCCAAGTTCAGATGGAAGGGAGGACAGGTAGCGTAAATGGACAATAAAGATAAAAATTCGAGGTTCTCATTTTTTCGAAACCTATTAAATGGGGATGGAAAAGAAAGTAATGAGAAGGGGAAAAAGGTAACACCTAAGTTTTTGCTTGTCCTACTCATACTTGGGATTGCGCTTATGTTTTCTAGTAATTTCTTATCACCTAAAAAAGAAGAAGTGCCTGTGTTTAAAGAAAAGACAAGTCAAAGCCAAGATAAAGATGTACCAACTTTCGGTCAAAAAAACAATGATAATATGTCAAATGTAGAAAAATACGAAAAAGCGTATGAACAAGAATTGAAAACTTCTTTAGAAGAGATAGCCGGAGTAAAAGATGTAACTATTAAAGTGAACTTAGATTCATCTGAAGAAAAAATACTCGAGAAAAATACAGTAAAACGTTCACAAACGACAGGTGAAACTGATAAAGCAGGCGGGAAAAGGGAAGTAGAAGACGAGTCTCTTGATGAAAAGACAGTCATTATACGTGAAGGTGATAAAGAAACTCCAATTGTTTTGCGAACAGAGAAACCGAAAGTACGAGGTGTTCTGGTCGTAGCAAAGGGAGTGGATAATATACAAATAAAAGCAATGGTAAAAGAAGCTGTGACGCGATTATTAGATGTACCAGCTCATCGCGTTTCAGTATCACCGAAAAATTGATAGGGAGGAAATAAAGTGTTAAAAAAACAAACGGTTTGGCTATTAACGATGTTAAGTTTAGTGGTTGTACTATCTGTTTATTACGTAACAACTCCTGATAAAATGAATACAGCAGCACCGGCAACGGGTGAAAAGATGGGACAAGAAAAGCAAGGTGTTGATAAAGCAGTTACAAAAGAAACAACGAAAGAAACTACAAATAAAGAGACAACAAAAGAAAATACAAGCAAGGAAACTACAAATAAAGAAACAGACAAAAAAGAGAATGACAAAAAAGAAACAAGTAAAAAAGAGGCTAGCGTAACAGTTCAATCAAGCGATGAGAATTTTACAGCGCTACGTATGCAAATGGAAGATCAGCGTAGTGTAGAGAAAGAAAAGTTACAAAATGTAATGAAGTCATCAAAATCTTCAGCAGAAGAAAAGAGTAAAGCGAAAGATAATCTTGATGCCATCACTACGATGGAAACGAAGCAACAATTACTTGAGACAGTGATTAAATCTCAAGGTGGATATAAAGATGCTCTTGTAAGAGCTGATGGAACGGACATTAAAGTAACAGTTAAATCGGCAAAGCATTCACAAAAAGAAGCGAATAAAATTATTCAGCTTGTAAGAAGTGAAGGTGGTCCAAAAGATGTAGGTGTGAAATTTGATCCATCAGTAAAATAAATTGAAATTATAATAGGTGTTGCTGCTTCAAATTAGATAAAAGAATAATAGAAAAAAGCTATCGTTTTCGATAGCTTTTTTCTATTTCATCTTTGCAGTTGTATTTAGTATTTTCAATTGGAAACGGGGAAATACGCTGTGAGTAAAAGATTAATGGTTCGTGATGATGGTGATTAGTTTTTCCAGATTTGACGTGAATGAAGAGGACCAATGTCCAAATCACTACGGCAGGCAAGAACAGGATGAGCCATATCATATGTCCGCACCTCACTACAATAAATTTGCTACACTTTGAACATACTATTCTTTTATGAAGGAAGAATGAACGGCGCGTAAACAAAAAAATAATATTTGGTAAAAATATGTTTTTTTACCGTAGATAAAATGAAGAATTCTGAGGGAATTACGTTTTTACACTTTGCAGTTTTGAAAAAGTAAAGAATGTTTTTTAGGAAGTGGTCTTGCCAATTTTGTGTGAAACTTGGTATTATTACTAGGTAATAATTTTTTGGTGGAATAATATTTTTACAGGAGTTTCGATTTATAATAAAGAAATATAAATTGGAATGTTTAAAAAATTTAGCGTAAGATGGGAATAGTAAATATTTCTATTAGTAAATGTCATAGGAATAAATTTTCTAATAGAATACATCGTATTTTTACAGTAAATCAGTTTGATGCCAATCTGTAAAAACGGGACAAACAAGAGTATGGGAGTGGATTTTACATGTTTAAAATTCAAGAAGTTCGTGAATTAATTAAATTAATTGATAGCTCTAATATTGATGAATTTGAATACAAAAAAGACGGTACAGCAATCAAAATGAAAAAACGTGGTAATGAAGTTGTTGCTGTGCAAGCACCGGTAACGAAACAGGTAGTACAACCAGCAGCATCTGTTGAAGTAGAAACAACAGTAGCGGCAGCGCAAGTAGAAGTGCAAAAACAAGAAGAGAAGAAAGTTGTTCAAGATGAAAACCTACATAAAATCACATCACCGATGGTAGGGACATTTTATTCCTCTTCTTCGCCTGATACACCTCAATATGTAAGTGTTGGGGACAGAGTATCGAAAGATTCTATCGTATGTATTGTTGAAGCTATGAAATTATTTAACGAAATTGACGCAGATGTAGAGGGCGAAATTGTTGAAATTCTTGTTAATAACGGACAGCTTGTTGAGTATGGACAACCGCTATTTCTTGTAAAAGCGTAATAAGGGAGTCTTTGTGATGATAAAAAAAGTATTAATAGCCAATCGTGGGGAAATTGCTGTACGAATTATTCGTGCTTGTAAAGAAATGGATATTGAAACAGTTGCAATTTATTCAGAAGCAGACAAAGAGTCACTTCATGTGCAAATTGCAGATGAAGCGTATTGTGTTGGACCAACGATTTCAAAAGAAAGCTATTTAAATTTGACGAACATTATTAGTGTTGCGAAATTAACAGGTTGTGATGCAATTCATCCGGGATATGGATTTTTAGCAGAGAATGCAGATTTTGCAGAATTATGCCGTGAGTGTAACTTGATTTTTATCGGTCCAAGCCCAGAAGCCATTTCAAAGATGGGCACAAAAGACGTTGCACGTGATACAATGAAAGAAGCAGGGGTTCCGATTGTACCAGGTTCACAAGGGATTATTAAAAATACCGAAGAAGCGATCGAGCTTGCTAATCAACTTGGATATCCAGTTATCATTAAAGCGACTGCAGGTGGCGGCGGAAAAGGTATTCGTGTTGCGCGCCATGAAGAAGAGCTTGTAAAAGGAATTCAAATTACACAGCAAGAAGCCAGTACCGCTTTTGGGAACCCTGGTGTATACTTGGAGAAGTACGTTGAAGATTTCCGCCATGTTGAGATTCAAATAATGGCAGATACACATGGAAATGCCATTCATTTAGGAGAGCGTGATTGTACAATTCAGCGCCGTCTGCAAAAACTATTAGAAGAAAGTCCATCACCTGCACTTGATGAGAATATTCGCAAGCAAATGGGTGACGCAGCAGTTAAAGCGGCGGTAGCGGTTGATTATACAGGTGCTGGTACGGTTGAGTTTATTTATGAATATAAAACGAAAAGCTTTTATTTCATGGAGATGAATACGAGAATCCAAGTTGAACATCCAGTTACTGAAATGGTAACAGGGATGGATTTAATTAAAGAACAAATTCTTGTTGCTTCTGGAGAAAAGTTATCGTTACAGCAAGAAGAAGTACAATTTAATGGTTGGGCAATGGAATGTCGAATTAATGCGGAAAACCCTGCCAAAAAATTTATGCCATCTCCAGGTAAAGTAGAAATGTACTTACCACCAGGCGGATTTGGTATTCGCGTCGATTCAGCTGTATATCCGGGATATTCAATACCACCTTTCTATGATTCGATGGTTGCTAAATTAATTGTTCACGGAAAAACACGTGAAGAGGCAATTGCAAAAATGAAGCGAGCGCTCAGTGAGTTTGTCATTGAAGGCGTACATACAACAATCCCGTTCCATTTGCAATTGCTAGAGCATCCTGATTTTGTAAAAGGTGAGTTTAACACGAAATTTTTGGAAGAGCATGAACTTGTGACGCAGTGATACATTAAAGGAGGTTTTTTTCATGGCTGAACATATGTTAGATATGGGTCAAGATACAACTCTTGGAAAAGTAGAAATTGCACCAGAAGTAATCGAAGTAATTGCAGGTATTGCAGCTGCTGAAGTAGAAGGTGTAGCGGCAATGCGTGGTAATTTTGCTACAGATGTTGTTGAGAAGTTAGGTAAGAAAAATCATGGTAAAGGTGTAAAGGTTGAATTAGCAAACGAAGATATTATTGTTGACCTTTATGTTGTGATGTATTTTGGTGTAGCGATTCCGGTTGTTGCACAAAAAATTCAAGACAATATTCGCCAAGCACTCTTTACAATGACAGGACTTGAGCCAAAAGAAGTGAACGTTCACATCGTTGGCGTAACATTCGAAACACAAAAAACAGAAATCGAACCAGTGTAAGAGTGGAAAAAGGTGCCTAGTAAAATAGGCATCTTTTTTATCGTTTCATTTCTTCACAAATTAAAACCCTCTAATTATTATACTATTTCAAAAAAAAAGAAAAATAAAACGGTATGTTTCATTTTTCCAAAAAACGTACATTGTGATAAGATATGGAACTTGAAGTTAATCTTTTTATTATTTTTCAGCCTTGTACCCCGTGTGTGAAACGATAAATTGTGTTATTATCATTGTATTATAAGGTTGGAAAATCAATGAAAACTGCAAGAGTAAGTGAATTGACGGCTTATAAATTATAATAATATAACAAAACATAAGGAAAGACTTGAAGTATAAAGGAGAGTTACAATGAAACGTAGGACGGCTAGAGAAAGAGCAATGCAAGCATTATACCAAATGGATATTACAGGTGAATTAGAACCGAAAGTAGCGGTGGAAAATACGCTAGATGAAGGCGAAGAAACAAATGAGTTTCTAGAATCACTTGTTGTAGGATTTGTAGACAACAAAGAAGAGATTGACGCAGCAATTCGTCAAAATTTAAAAAAGTGGAAGCTTGAGCGTATTAGTATTGTTGATCGCAGTATTTTACGTGTAGCTGTGTGTGAGATGAAATACATGGAAGAAATTCCGCACAATGTAACAATTAACGAAGCAATTGAAATCGCAAAAACATTTGGGGATGAGGAATCTCGTCGTTTTATTAACGGCGTTTTATCTAATATAAAAGATACACTGTAATTTCTTTAAGGGGGAAACTTAAAATGGTAGCAGTAATCATCAAAGGAAATGAAGTTGCGGAGAAAAAACGAGCACAATTAAAAGAAAAAGTTGTGAAGTTAAAAGAGCAAGGGATTGTACCAGGATTAGCAGTTATTTTAGTTGGAGAAGATCCAGCATCTCGTTCTTATGTAAAAGGAAAAGAAAAAGGCTGTGAGCAAGTAGGAATCTATTCAGAGCTAATAGAACTTCCTGAAACGATTACTGAGGAGCGTTTGCTTGCTGAAATCGATCGCTTAAATGGAGACGACCGCATTAATGGCATATTGGTACAATTACCTTTACCAAAACATATTGAAGAAAAAGCTATCATTGAAAGAATTTCACCGGAAAAGGATGTAGATGGATTTCACCCAATCAGCGTAGGACGTATGATGACGGGACAAGACACATTCCTTCCATGTACACCGCATGGCATTTTAGAATTAGTAAAAGAAACGAATCTTGATATTTCTGGAAAGCATGTTGTTGTAATTGGAAGAAGTAATATTGTTGGTAAACCAGTGGGGCAACTGTTTTTAAATGAAAATGCAACTGTCACATATTGTCATTCTAAGACGCAAAATATAAAAGAATTATCGAAGTTAGCTGATATTTTAATCGTAGCCGTTGGACGACCGAAAATGGTAACAGCTGACTATATTAAAGAGGGTGCGGTTGTAATTGATGTTGGTGTTAACCGTTTAGAAACAGGCAAACTTTGTGGTGATGTTGATTTTGACAATGTATTAGACGTTGCAGGTTACATTACGCCTGTGCCAAAAGGAGTCGGCCCAATGACTATTACAATGCTTCTTCACAACACTGTGGAGTCTGCAAAGCGTGCAGGTGTTGTTTGTCAATAATTTGAATCGGCTATGAGGAGAGAGAAATGGAGAAACAATATTTAACCGTTACAGCGTTAACACGCTATATTAAAACAAAAATAGAGTATGATCCGCATTTACAGTCTGTTTGGTTAAAAGGAGAAATTTCCAACTTTAAATATCATAGTCGTGGTCATATGTATTTTACATTGAAAGATGAAAATGCAAGAATTGCAGCGGTTATGTTTGCGGGTCATAATCGTAACATTAAATTCAGACCGGAAAATGGAATGAAAGTACTTGTAAAAGGAAAGATTTCTGTTTACGAGGCGAGTGGTTCTTATCAAATTTATATTCAAGACATGCAGCCTGACGGAATTGGAAACTTGCATTTAGCTTATGAGCAATTAAAAGTTCGTTTAGAGGAAGAGGGCTTGTTTTCTCAAGTTTATAAAAAAATAATTCCTCCGTATGCTAAAACAATAGGTGTAATCACGTCGCCAACAGGAGCAGCAATTCGCGATATTATAACAACAATTAAACGTCGTTATCCAATTGGAAATGTTATTGTGTTTCCTGTACTTGTACAAGGGGAGTCAGCAGCTCCCTCGATTGTACAAGCAATTCGTACAGCGAATGAAATGGGAGATATTGATGTTTTAATTGTTGGACGTGGTGGAGGCTCTATTGAAGAATTATGGGCCTTTAATGAGGAAGTAGTTGCAAGAGAAATTTTCACAAGTGAGATTCCGATTATTTCGGCTGTAGGCCATGAAACAGATTTTACAATCGCAGATTTTGTCGCGGATTTACGTGCACCAACACCGACTGCAGCAGCTGAGCTGGCGGTACCTAATACTATAGAGTTACAAGAAAAGGTATTACAAAGAACTCTGAGATTGCAAAGAGCAATGAGAGAGAGAGTACATAAAAAAGAAGAAAAACTGCAAGTGTTACAAAAATCTTATGCGTTCCGTTATCCAAGGCAAGTGTACGAGCAAAAAGAAGAGCAGTTAGACAGGGCTCTTGAACAACTTGTTTTAGCGAAAGAGCGTTATATAGATAAAAAAGTAAATCAATTAAAGCAACTTTCATTTTATTTAGAAAAGCACCACCCATCTCAAAAAATTATACAAACGAAAACGGCAATTGAAACGTTGCAAAAGCAGTTGCAACGTGAAATGCAAACATTACTTCAAACGAAGGAGTTCGTATTTGTGAGAGCGGCTCAAAAGCTTGAGGTATTAAGCCCGCTTAAAGTAATGATGAGAGGGTATGGGCTTGTATACGATGAAGAGAAACAAGTATTAAAAAGCGTGAAAGATGTTAGCCTTGGAGATGCTGTTTCGGTTCAATTACAAGATGGAATACTAGATTGTAGTGTATCAAGCATAGAGGAGCGTGAATTGAATAATGGAAAATAAGTTAAGCTTTGAAGAAGCAATTTCGCAGCTTGAGCATCTCGTTTCTAAGCTTGAACAAGGTGATGTACCTTTAGAGGAAGCAATTTCTTATTTTAAGGAAGGCATGGAATTATCTAAGCTTTGTGATGAGAAATTGAAAGATGTACAAGAACAAATGGCAGTTATCCTTGGGGAAGATGGAGAGCTTAAACCGTTTACTGCTTTAGGAGATGAAGCATAGTGACACATATAGCTTTTGATGCTTTTTTGAAAGAGAGTAAAACTTTCGTAGAAGAAAAGCTTGTTAGCTATGCAAATGAATTACAATGTCCAAATGTGCTTCGTGAAGCGATGGCATATTCTTTGGAAGCGGGTGGGAAACGTCTCCGCCCGTTACTTTTATTTGCAACGTTACAAGCGTTTGGGAAAGAAAGAAATCTTGGAGTGGGTGCAGCTTGTGCCCTTGAAATGATTCATACATATTCGTTAATTCATGATGATTTACCTTGTATGGATGATGATGATCTAAGACGAGGAAAGCCTACAAATCATAAAGTATTTGGTGAAGCAATGGCAGTTTTAGCGGGAGATGGTTTGTTGACATATGCTTTTCAAGTTATTATGGCATATGAGCAAAAAGAAATCTCTGCTGAAAAAAAAGTAAGACTTGTACTTGAGCTTGCGAAAGCAGCAGGACCTGAAGGAATGGTTGCTGGACAAGTGGCAGATATGGAAGCTGAAGGAAAACGACTTACAATTAATGAATTAGAGTACATTCATAATCATAAGACAGGTAAACTGCTTGAGTTTGCTGTACTTGCAGGCGCGATACTTTCTGATGCTACAGAAGAGCAAGAAGAGAAGTTACTTGCATTTGCGAAATATATCGGTCTAGCTTTCCAAATTAGAGATGATATTTTGGATGTAGAAGGAACAGAAGAAGAGATTGGAAAACCGATTGGTAGTGATGCTTCCAACGAGAAGAGCACATATACGACGTTATTTACTGTAGATAGAGCAAAATCTATTTTAGAGGAGAAAATTGCAAAAGCAAAAGATTCTATTAGCTCCTTACAATTACAAGATGAATATTTACTATCTATTTGTGATTTAATCGCAAAACGTAATAACTAATATAACAGCGTTTCCATTTGTTGAGTCATTCATCATTTTATGATATAAATGTAGGAAAAGGTTTTTCTTTTCTTGTTATTGGCAAAAATATATGTAGATTACATTGCCGTTATCACTTCGTGTTAGCGGCTATTTTTTTCATCACGTAAAGAAATATGATGTATAATATGATAAGTGAAAAAATGGAAGTGTTTTCTGAAAGCAGGACAAGATAAAAAGAATAGAAAAGATAATTTCTTGTGTTGTGTAAATGTTTCTTATAATATTTGACATGTTGACAGATTATGAAATGAAAGTGAGTGATCCATGTGGATCTAACGCAAATTCAAAACCCTAGTTTTTTGAAAGATATGTCTATCAGTGAACTAGAGGGGTTGAGTGAGGATATTCGTAAGTTTTTAATTGAAGAGCTCTCTCAAACAGGTGGACATATTGCACCTAATTTAGGTGTAGTAGAACTCACAATTGCTCTGCATAAATTATTTGATAGTCCGAAAGATAAGTTTTTATGGGACGTAGGACATCAATCCTATGTACATAAAATTTTAACAGGGCGTGCGAAAGAATTCGGCACATTAAGGCAATACCAAGGTCTATGTGGTTTTCCAAAACGCTGTGAGAGTGAGCATGATGTTTGGGAAACTGGTCATAGTTCAACGTCGTTATCTGCTGCAATGGGAATGGCTCTAGCACGTGATTTAAAGAAAACGGAAGAATACGTTATACCAATCATTGGCGATGGTGCATTAACAGGCGGAATGGCTTTAGAGGCATTGAACCACATTGGGCATGAAAAAACGGACATGATTGTTATTTTGAATGACAATGAAATGTCAATTGCACCAAACGTCGGTGCACTTCATAATGTACTTGGTCGTTTACGTACCGCAGGGAAGTACCATTGGGTAAAAGATGAACTAGAGTATATATTGAAGAAAATCCCAGCAGTCGGTGGGAAAGTTGCTGCGACAGCAGAGAAAATAAAAGATAGTCTAAAATATTTACTAGTATCAGGCGTCTTTTTTGAAGAATTAGGCTTTACATATTTAGGTCCGGTCGATGGGCATGATTATGAAAAGTTATTCGAAACGTTGCAATATGCAAAGAAAACAAAAGGCCCAGTACTTGTTCATGTTATTACGAAAAAAGGAAAAGGTTATAAACCAGCTGAAAGTGACGTTATTGGAACTTGGCATGGAACAGGATCGTATAAAATTGAGTCAGGTGACTTCGTTAAACCGAAAGAAGTTGCACCAGCATGGAGTGCTGTTGTTAGTGAAACAGTGCTTAAGCTAGCGAGAACGGATGAACGTATCGTTGCAATTACGCCTGCAATGCCTGTTGGATCGAAACTTGAGAAATTCCAAAAAGAATTTCCGGATCGCATGATTGATGTAGGTATTGCAGAGCAGCATGCTACAACAATGGCAGCTGGTATGGCAACACAAGGGATGAAGCCGTTCTTAGCAATTTATTCAACATTTTTACAAAGAGCATATGACCAAGTTGTTCATGATATTTGTCGCCAGAATTTAAACGTTTTTATTGGAATAGATCGCTCTGGATTAGTAGGAGCAGACGGTGAAACGCATCAAGGTGTATTTGACATCGCGTTTTTACGTCACTTGCCGAATATGGTGCTTATGATGCCGAAAGATGAAAATGAAGGTCAACATTTAGTATATACAGCGATGCAATACGAAGATGGGCCGATTGCTTTACGTTATGCACGCGGAAATGGACTTGGCGTTCAAATGGATGAAGAATTAAAGGCGATTCCAATCGGTACATGGGAAACGTTAAAAGAAGGCACACAAGCAGCAATTTTAACGTTTGGTACGACAATCCCGATGGCAATGGAAGCAGCTGAGCGTCTTGAACAAGCTGGAATATCAGTGAAAGTAGTGAATGCTCGCTTTATTAAGCCGATGGACGAAGCATATTTACATGAGCTTTTAGGGAAAAATATACCGATTTTAACGATTGAAGAGGCTTGTTTAATCGGTGGCTTTGGAACGGGAGTAGTTGAATTTGCTTCTGAGAACGGATACCATAGTGCTTTAATTGAACGAATGGGTATTCCTGATCGCTTCATAGAGCATGGTAGTGTAACAAAACTGTTAGAAGAAATTGGTTTAACAACAGATGCTGTTGTAGACCGTATTCATACAATGATTCCATCAAAACAAAAAAGGGCGTAACAAATGAGCGTAAAAAAAGAAAGAGTAGATGTACTATTAGTAGAGCGAGGGCTTATAGAAACGCGTGAGAAGGCTAAACGTGCTGTTATGGCAGGTCTTGTATATGCGAATGAAATGAGACTCGATAAGCCAGGGGAGAAAATCTCACAAGATACGGAGATTACGGTGAAAGGGCAAGTCATGCCGTATGTAAGCCGTGGTGGTTATAAGCTTGAAAAGGCATTAGAAACATTTCAACTTGATTTACAAGATAAGGTTATGATAGATATTGGTTCATCAACTGGTGGTTTTACAGACTGTGCGCTTCAAAATGGGGCGAAGTTATCCTACGCATTAGATGTAGGATATAATCAACTTGCGTGGAAATTGCGTCAAGATGAGCGTGTTGTTGTGATGGAACGAACGAACTTCCGTTACGTGACACCGGCAGATTTAGAGCGTGGTTTACCGCAGTTTGCAAGTATTGATGTTTCATTTATATCATTAAGGCTTATATTGCCGGTTTTAAAAACAATGCTTATGCCAAATGGTGATGTAGCTGCATTGATTAAACCTCAGTTTGAAGCTGGACGAGAACAAGTCGGGAAAAAAGGCATTGTTCGTGATAGAAAAGTACATGAAGCTGTCGTGGAAATGATTGTCGATTTTGCTCTTAAGGAAGGCTATAATATCGAAGGTTTAACATTCTCACCAATTACAGGCGGGGATGGAAATATTGAATTTTTAATTCATCTAAAGTGGCACGGTGAGCGTGAGAATGGCGAAAATCATTCTCCGGTTTCTATTGAGCAAGTTGTTACAGAAGCACATGATGTTCTAAAACAAAAAGGGAAAGGGGAATAACATATGTTGTTCCTCTTTTTGTTGTAATCGTATAATGATTGTAAAAACAATTGTGTACAAGTAATGGATTATACGGTAACATAAATAAATGAAGTATACCAATGTTTAAACTATGGTAAGAGATAGTGTGAGGTGCAAATGTATGAATAAAGGTCAGCGCCATATTAAAATCAGGGAAATTATTGCTAACAAAGAAATTGAAACACAAGATGAACTAGTTGATATTTTACGTAATGTGGGGTTTAATGTAACGCAAGCAACAGTATCGCGCGATATTAAAGAACTGCACTTAGTGAAGGTGCCATTACATGATGGCCGCTATAAATATAGCTTGCCAGCAGATCAACGATTTAATCCGTTGCAAAAATTAAAACGAAATCTAGTGGATTCATTTGTAAAATTAGACACGGCAGGACATATGCTTGTGTTAAAAACATTGCCTGGTAACGCTCATTCACTTGGGGCACTCATTGATCATTTAGAGTGGGATGAGATCGTCGGAACCATTTGTGGTGATGATACTTGCTTAATTATTTGCCGTACACCTGAAGATACAGGTGTTGTCTCTGATCGTTTCTTAAATATGCTTTAACAGAAAAATCTTGTTTACTTTCCTCTGTAAAGTGGAAAGTAAACAAGATATTTTTATTGGCGAAAAATACGGATTTTCAAATACAATACATTATTTTTTTTGAATGAAGTTAGAAAATAGGTGGATTGACCCGTAAAACGAATGTTTGGTACAATGGAGCGGGTTAGAAGAGTAATTTATACATACAAACATATAGTATAACTATTTGAATGAAGAATACTGAGAAAAGCCCTTAATAGGGGATTAGTTTATAACGAGGTGAATGGGGCATTGTTATCGGAATTATCGATCAGAAACTTTGCTATTATTGAGGCATTAAATATTTCTTTTCAAAAAGGTTTAACCGTTTTAAGTGGTGAAACAGGAGCTGGAAAATCCATTATTATTGATGCAATTAGTTTGCTTGTTGGTGGCCGTGGTTCAGCAGAATTTGTTCGATATGGAACAGAAAAGGCTGAGATAGAAGGCTTATTCTATGTAGAAGATGACAAACATCCATGTATCGCAAAGGCAGAAGAGTTAGATATAGAAATAGAAGATGGCATGATTATTTTGAAGCGTGACATCGCTGCGAACGGAAAAAGTGTCTGTCGTGTAAATGGGAAACTTGTTACACTCAGCATATTAAAAGAGATTGGAAAAACGCTAGTTGATATTCATGGACAGCATGAAACACAAGATTTAATGAATGAAGAGCGTCATATGTTTATGCTTGATCATTTTGATGGAAATCGCATTGTTAAACAATTGGGCATATATCAAAATGTATATACAGACTATGAGAAGTTAAAAAAACAGCTGAAATCTTTAAGTGAAAATGAACAACAAATGGCCCATCGTCTAGATTTAATTCAATTCCAACATGAAGAAATTCGTAAGGCGGATTTAAAAATGGATGAAGAATATGAATTGACTGAGGAACGATTAAAAATCTCCAATTTTGAAAAGATTTATAAAGCATTAGGAGATGCGTATCGTTCGTTAAGTGGAGACGGACAGGGATTGGACCACGTAAGAAATGCAATGGGACAAATGGAGAGTATTACGCACTTAGATGAAGCGTATCAAGAAAATCATGATTCTATTGCGAATAGTTATTACTTATTAGAAGAAGTTGCATACCAGCTTAGAGAAAAATTAGACATGATGGAATACGATCCGAAACGTCTAGATGAAATTGAAACACGTTTGAATGAAATCCGTATGTTAAAGAGAAAGTATGGAAATACTGTAGAAGAGATTTTAGCGTATGCTGATAAAATTGAACAAGAAATTTTTACGATTGAAAATAAAGACGTACATATTGAAACGACGAGAAAGCAGTTAACGAAATTAGAAGGTGTTATTGTAAAAGAAGCAACGTTGTTAAGTACTATGCGTCATGAGCTTGCAGATCATCTTACAAGCGCTATTCATCAAGAATTAAAAGAACTATATATGGAAAAAACGAAATTTGAAGTGAGAATTATGAAGAGGGTAGGAAATGTAGAAGAACCTCTCGTGGAAGGAATACCGGTAAAACTTACGGCTGATGGCTACGATCATGTGGAATTTTATATTTCAACGAATCCGGGTGAACCGTTAAAGCCACTTTCAAAGGTCGCTTCTGGCGGAGAGTTATCTCGTATTATTTTAGCTTTAAAAAGCATTTTTTCTAAGCATCAAGGTGTTGCATCTGTTATTTTTGATGAAGTGGATACGGGTGTGAGTGGTCGGGTTGCACAGGCTATTGCGGAAAAAATTTATCGTGTATCAGTAAACTCGCAAGTACTTTGTATTACGCACTTACCTCAAGTAGCTTCAATGGCGGACTCTCATTTATTTATTAGAAAACAAGTGGCGAATGATCGTACGATTACATCGGTTACTGTGTTAAGTACGGATGAAAAAGTAACAGAAATTGCTCGAATGATTTCTGGTGTTGAAATTACAGATTTAACGACAGAGCATGCGAAAGAGTTACTTACGCAAGCGCATCATTTCAAACAGACAGCAGAGGCTATCCAGTAATGGATAGCTTTTTTTTCTCAAATGACGATTTCTTAATTCTTCCGGTTATAAATAAAGCGCTGCAAGGAGAGATTAAAAAGTGAAGCCAAGAGGCTGAATGTGGGGTAGGAGCGAGGAGAGTGAACAAATTGAAATTAGAAAGATTTCGAAAAATAATAGGTCTTTGTCTCCTTGTTTCTCTAGTTTTTATTGGATGTTTTAAACCGCTTCGAACGTTTATTTCATCTCCGAAGCAACTTGTTGTTTTTGAAGGACAACAATCAGAAATAGCATCATTACCAGTTTTTAAGGCTGCATCTACAAATCGTAATGTGTTTACTGTAAGTTCAAATGAACAAGAACTTATGGTAAATTCTCACCAAAATGGTGAAGCTGATATGGTGTTTCAACTTGCTGGTTTTCCAGTGAAAAAAGTAAATGTGAAAGTATTAAAAGATTTTAAAGTTATTCCAGGTGGACAATCGATTGGTGTAAAATTGAACACAAAAGGTGTACTTGTTGTAGGCCATCATTTAATTCAAACTGAAAAGGGTAAAGTATCTCCTGGTGAAACAGCTGGTGTACAGATTGGAGATATGATTACTGAAATCAATGGTAAAACAATTGAAAGAATGAGTGATGTAGCACCATTTATTCATAATAGTGGAGAAACAGGTGAACCGCTTAATCTTGTTTTATTAAGAGATGGAAAATATATTCGTGCTAAGCTAACACCACAAAAAGACAATGGTGAATCCTCTTACCGAATTGGACTGTATATTCGTGATTCAGCAGCTGGTATCGGAACGATGACATTTGTACATCCAGATTCCATGAAATATGGAGCGCTTGGTCATGTGATTTCCGATAATGATACAAAAAAGCCAATTCAAGTAGAAGATGGACAAATTATGCGTTCGACAGTAACGTCTATTGAAAGAGGAAGTCACGGGAACCCGGGAGAAAAATTAGCAAGATTTTCACCGGATCGTGAAGTGATTGGTAATATTACAATAAATAGCCCGTATGGTATTTTTGGGAAATTAAATACAGATATGACAAACGGCATAATGGATAAAGCAATGCCTATCGCATTATCCCATCAAGTAAAAGAAGGGCCAGCGAAAATATTAACAGTTATTGATCAAGATAAGGTGGAAGCGTTTGATATTGAAGTTGTTAGTACGGTACCACAAAAGTTCCCGGCTACAAAAGGTATGGTTATAAAAGTGACAGATAAACGTTTACTAGCAAAAACGGGTGGTATTGTACAAGGAATGAGTGGAAGTCCGATTGTACAAAATGGGAAAGTAATTGGTGCGGTTACACATGTATTTGTAAATGATCCAACGTCAGGATACGGTGTTCATATTGAATGGATGTTACATGAGGCTGGAATTAATATTTATGATCAAGAGAAAAAAGCGAGCTAATACATATTAGCTCGCTTTTCTTTTGAAAAATTCGTTGAAATTTTGTAAAAGCTCCGCAAGAGCTGTTTTTTGTTGTAAGATATAAGCAAAGGGTTGAACGTTTCGCTGTAATTCTATGATGGAATGTGTTGCGAAAGTAAAAAAATGAACGATAAACATATTTTTTTGTGATTTTATCGGAAAGTAAGAAACTTTAAAGGGAATTTTCACACAATTGTCGAACAATTCATGTAGCCTAGAAGCTTACACATGTCGGAAGAATCGATTCGGTAAGGGAGGAAAAACTGTGGAGAAAATTAAAGTATGTCTTGTGGATGATAATAAAGAATTGGTATCGATGCTAGAGAGTTATGTTGCTGCCCAAGATGATATGGAAGTTATCGGAATTGCTTACAATGGTCAAGAATGTTTAAACTTATTGAAAGAAAAGCAGCCTGATATACTCGTTTTAGACATTATTATGCCACATTTAGATGGTCTAGCTGTGCTAGAGAAAATGCGACATATTGAAAGGTTAAGACAACCTAGCGTTATTATGTTGACAGCATTCGGACAAGAAGATGTGACGAAAAAAGCGGTTGATTTAGGGGCATCATATTTCATATTAAAACCATTTGATATGGAGAATTTAACAAGTCATATTCGTCAAGTTAGTGGTAAGGAAAGTGCTACTATTAAACGTCCATTACCATCTTTCCGATCAGCAACAACAATCGATGGAAAACCGAAAAACTTAGATGCGAGTATTACAAGTATCATTCATGAAATTGGTGTACCCGCTCATATTAAAGGGTACATGTACTTACGAGAAGCAATCTCTATGGTGTACAATGATATCGAATTACTAGGATCTATTACGAAAGTATTATATCCAGATATTGCAAAGAAATATAATACAACAGCAAGCCGTGTCGAGCGCGCAATCCGTCACGCAATTGAAGTAGCTTGGAGCCGTGGGAATATTGATTCTATTTCGTCCTTATTTGGTTATACTGTATCCATGTCAAAAGCAAAACCTACGAATTCCGAGTTCATCGCAATGGTTGCGGATAAGCTGAGACTTGAACATAAGGCTAGCTGAGAGGAAAAGTAGTAAGGGATTTAAGTTTTAGTAGAGCTTAATAATTCTTGAAATTTATACTCGATATCAATTTTAAAACCAATAAACTTTTATTTAATGACCAATGAATTTTAGAATTCGTTGGTCTTTTTATTTTGTTGAGAAAAAGAGGGAGAAGTGATATCGATTTTATCAAAATTATTTCGGTAGATAAAAAGGGTTGTTTGATATTATGGAAAATAAAACCTGTTTTTAGTAATATTACATATAAGTGAGTTTTTTAAGATAATTAAATAGGTATACAGAGGGAGAAGGAAAATGAAAAACAAAATATTAACTTGGCTAGGAATAGTAGCAGCTATGGGAGTTCTTGCTGTTGCAGTTACATTTGGAATGTTAGAGCTTGCCGATAATCCAGTAGATAAAGAAATGAGTGCTCAAATAGATAAAAAAGAAGACCCAACGATAGTAGGTAGAGAGGTAGATGGAGTCTTTGTTGATGTTTATGTTACTGAAAATTCTACTGAAAGCGAAGTCATTACAGCGATGTATCACATGACTCATCAAAAAGTAGTGGCAGAACGAAAATCGGGATCCATCCCAATGATTCAAAATAACGCTGAAAAATTAAAAAAAATCATAAATAAGAGTAGTTTTGCGAAGAAAAATGAGCTTGTAGCAATTGCTGATAGATGGGCGAAAAAAGATTTTAGTAAAATTGTAGAAGATCACAATTTTTTCTCGGATGCTCAAGAGGGTA
This sequence comes from Bacillus sp. RC242, assembly GCF_044908245.1. Lineage (NCBI taxonomy): Bacteria > Bacillati > Bacillota > Bacilli > Caryophanales > Bacillaceae > Bacillus > Bacillus sp. RC242. The sequence goes on along the minus strand of NZ_JBIYCZ010000001.1, from coordinate 373,000 downwards.
ATGTTTGTAAAGCCACTAGAGCGATGGATGCGGTAGAAGAGCAACATTATATTTTAACTACATTCGGGGAGGAAAAAGCGAAAGAACTATACGAATCAGGGGATACTCCGCACATTCAATAAAAAATAATATGAAGGGCTTCTAGTTTTTTTATTACCTTGCTTTAAGGGGGCAATGGTGACTTGTGAATAAATATTCTGCTTTCTTTATGACTTGTAACAAAAAAGAAGATATATAATTCATTATTAAATGATGAAGTAAAGGCTAAATCGCATCGTAGTACATCTATTAAAGGATTTTAGCGGGGAAGTCATCCATGATATAATAGATGATAATAAAAAGCCCTGCAAAACAGGACTATATTATTCTTCGTCTTTATTTTGTTTTTCTAATTCAACTAACTTTTGGATTAAAATATGCTGTGGCATATGCATAAGTTGTTCAAGTGGAACACCTAACGCTTTTGATAGGCGGACTGCAGTGTCTGGAGAAATTTGTAATGGTCTCATAGAAGTACCTCCTTTTTCGTATAGTATAGCATAAGATTGGGGGAGTGAGGATGACTCTTATATTTGCGCATCGTGGTGCGGCGGGAACGTATCCGGAAAATACAATGATTTCATTTGAAGCAGCAGAGGCTTTCGGGGCAGATGGAATTGAACTCGATGTTCAATTCACGAAAGATGGAAAAGTTGTCGTTATTCATGATGAAACGGTGGATCGGACAACAAATGGAAAAGGTGCGGTTCGAAATTATTTATATGAGGATTTATGTAAGTTGGATGCGAGTTATAAATTCGGTGACAAAGTAGGTTTTTGCAAAATACCTCTTCTAGAAGAGGTGTTAGAATGGCTCGCAAAAACGAAATTGCTACTCAATATTGAACTGAAAAATAATAAAATCCCATACAGAGGTTTAGAAGAAGAGGTTATAACACTTGTACGTAAGTTTAGTCTAGAGGATCGGATTGTGTTTTCTTCTTTTAATCACTACAGTATGAAGCGATGTCATATGATGGCTCCTGATATTCAAACAGCTATTTTGTATCGTGAAGGTTTGCATAGCCCATGGGCATATGCAAAAAAGATGGGTGCTACTGCAGTACATCCGAATTATCGTTATCTTCAAGATGCTATCGCTGAATTAACGATGGGAAGTGGTGTGGAGGTTCGTCCTTACACGATAAATGAAGAAACGCTTATGCGTAAATATTTTGATATGAATATATCAGCGATTATTACTGATTATCCTGAAACAGCAAGAACTTTATTACCGATAAAAAAATGAGACCTAATATAATGGTCTCATTTTTTATTTATGATATGTGAAAACTTTGTTTTATCTTCTGAAGCGTGCTTGTACTTTATTTCTCTTACGATCTCTGTGTAAGACGAAGCCGCCGAAGATATAAAACCCGAGTGCGAAGCAAAGAGCGCCGATTAAAAATTGTAACCATAATATAGGGATTGGGGAGAACAAAATCCCAAATACAGTATCTCTCATTAGTTTAATACCAAGCACGGCTAATGAAATGGGGATGAGTGCTAATAATAGAGCGAGGTAACGCTGCATATATAACGCTCCTTTTCAGATTATTTTGTGTATTTTAATGATGTTATATGGAATGGGGGTTTGTCAAGAGGTTGCTGAACGAGTAAGATAAGAATGTGAAAAATTTTGCAGAGATACTTCGAGAGGAAGTGTAATGTATGAAACAAAATGTGTTAATTGTTGGAGCAGGTGAAGGTGGGAGTACACTGCTGAGTCTGTTGCAAAATTCGAATATATTTCAAATTATAGGAGTTATTGATAGTAATCCAATTGCGAAAGGATTACAAATCGCAAAGGAATATGGGGTTCCGATTGGTGATAGTGTAACTCCGTTTCTTTCTATGCATATTGATGTAATGTTTGATATGACAGGTGATTATGATTTACATAAAGTTTTATTGGGAAGCAAGCATAAAGACACCCTTCTTATACCAGGGGATATTGCAAAAATTGTTACGAGACTAGCGCATGAGAAGGAAAGCTTAATTGGAAAGCTAGAAGAACAGACGCAACAAGGGAATTTAATTTTAAATTCAACGCATGACGGTATGATTGTTATAGACCAAGAGGGACAAGTTCGTCTGTTTAATAAAAGCGCAGAGCGTATTACTGGATATAAAAAAGAGGAAGCAATAGGGAAATATATTTTAGAAGTTATTCCAACGAGTAAGTTGCTTCGTATTATACGCACGAAAAAAATAGAAGTGAATCATGAACTGACGTTAGAGAATGAAAAAAAGATTATTACAACGCGTATTCCGATATTAAAAGAAGGTGGAGAGGTTCAAGGGGCATTTGCGATTTTTAAAGACATTACAGAAGTTGTAGATTTAGCGGAAGAAGTTACAGACTTAAAAGAAATTCAAACGCTACTTGAGGCGATTATTAACTCATCTGAGGAAGCAATTTCGGTTGTTGATGAGAAAGGAAGAGGACTAGTTATAAACCCTGCTTATACGAAGTTAACGGGTTTGACTGAAGAAGAAATTATTGGGAAGCCGGCTACAACTGATATTGTGGAAGGTGAAAGTATGCATATGAAAGTACTTCGGACGCGCCGAGCGGTACGAGGAATACATATGAAGATTGGGCAAAAAAAGCGAGATGTAATTGTAAACGTAGCACCGGTTATTGTCGATGGAATATTGAAAGGGAGCGTCGGGGTAATTCGCGATGTATCAGAAATTCAAAAGTTAACAAATGAATTGAATAGGGCAAGACAAATTATTCGAACGTTAGAAGCAAAATATTCATTTGATGATATTGTTGGTGATTCAGATGAAACGACGGCAGCTATTGAACAAGCAAAACTTGGAGCGAATACACCGGCAACAGTATTACTTAGAGGGGAATCTGGTACGGGGAAAGAGTTATTTGCACACGCTATTCATAACAGTAGTAATCGAAAATACAATAAGTTTGTACGAGTAAACTGTGCTGCTATTTCTGAGACCTTATTAGAAAGTGAATTATTCGGTTATGAGGAAGGCGCGTTTTCTGGAGCGAAAAGAGGCGGGAAACGAGGATTCTTTGAAGAAGCGAATAATGGAAGTATTTTTTTAGATGAAATCGGAGAGTTATCTGCAAATACGCAAGCGAAGCTCCTTCGTGTGCTACAAGAAAAAGAAATTGTGAAAGTAGGGGGAACGAAAGCGATACCTATTAATGTCCGGGTAATTGCAGCAACGCATGTGAATTTAGAAAAGGGCATTCTAGAAGGAGAGTTCAGAGAGGACTTATATTATCGTTTAAATAAAATCCCGATTCAAATTCCTTCCCTTCGTCAGCGTAAAGGAGATATACCAGCGATTGCAGAAAGGTTAATTCAAAAAATTAATCAAGATTATGGTCGTAATGTAGAAGGACTCACCGATTCAGCCGTTTCGTATTTACAATCATATGAATGGCCAGGGAATGTTAGGGAACTTGAAAATATTTTAGGACGAGCTATTATCTTTATGAATTATAACGAAATATATATTGATGTACATCATTTACCGCCTTTACATAAAGAAGAACAAGTAGAGACGAAACAAAATAATTTATTACCTGAATTAGAAGAGAAGGCCCTTGAACACCTAGTGACAGAATTTGAGGGGAATATTATCCGTGAATATTTAGAGAAATTTGATGGGAACAAAACGAAGACTGCAAAAGCGTTAGAAATTTCAGTTCGAAACTTATATTACAAGCTAGAAAAGTATAACTGTGCAAAAAATAGCATGCAATAAATTGCGTACCGTGCAATTTATTGCGTGGTATACAAAAAGCGACAAAACGAGACAGAATATTTCGTTGTTTTACAAAGTATTGATTTCACTGCATTTTGAATGCGTTTTCATTATTGGTAAGACCACTTTTGAAAGTTGGCACGGTATTTGCTTAATGAATAGACGAGGGACGACGGAAAGGGTTGATTACAAAATATGAAGTTAGAACACTTAATTGATCAAGCAGCAGGACAGCCTAAAAAAACTGTGGCTGTAGCAGTAGCTGAAGATCATGAAGTAATTGAAGCTGTAGCGAAAGCAATCAAGTTACAGCTAGCTCAATTTCGTCTATATGGAAATCAAGAGAAAATAATAGGGATGCTACAAGAGCATGGGTTACAAACTTCAGAACATATTGAAGTGATTGCAGCAGCGTCAAGTGCTGAGGCTGCAGAACTTTCTGTTAAATCTGTAAGCAATGGCGAAGCAGATGTGCTAATGAAGGGGAACATCCCAACAGCAAATATTTTGAAAGCTGTATTAAATAAAGAGTGGGGACTTCGTAAGGGCAGCGTGCTTTCACATGTTGCAGCGTTTGAAGTTCCAAATTACGATCGTCTTATTTTTGTTACAGACGCAGCGATGAACATTGCACCTGATGTAACACAAAAAGCTGCTATTATACAAAATACTGTAGAAGTTGCCAAGGCAATAGGAATTGATTTGCCAAAGGTAGCGCCAATTGCAGCGGTAGAGGTTGTTAATCCTGCGATGCAAGCGACAATTGATGCAGCGATGTTAACTCAAATGAATCGCCGCGGACAAATTAAAAATTGTGTCGTTGATGGACCACTTGCTTTAGATAATGCAGTATCACAAATTGCAGCAGAACATAAAGGCATAGTAAGTGATGTAGCAGGTAAGGCAGACATTTTACTCGTCCCAACGATTGAAGCTGGAAATGTGCTATATAAATCACTCGTCTATTTTGCAAATGCAAAGGTAGGAGCGATGATTGCTGGCGCTAAAGCACCGATTGTTTTAACATCACGTGCTGATTCAGCAGAAACAAAAGTATATTCATTAGCATTGGCAGTTGCGACTGCTTCAAAATAAACCAAATAGGGTAAAACAATTAGGGGGAAACGACAATGACATTAGAAATCTTCGAATACTTAGAAAAATATGATTATGAGCAAGTGGTATTTTGTCAAGATAAAGAATCTGGTTTAAAAGCAATCATTGCAATCCATGATACAACACTTGGACCAGCTCTTGGTGGAACAAGAATGTGGACATATGATTCTGAAGAAGCGGCGATTGAAGATGCATTGCGTCTTGCAAAAGGGATGACATACAAAAATGCAGCAGCTGGTTTAAACTTAGGTGGTGCAAAAACAGTAATTATCGGTGATCCACGTAAAGATAAAAGCGAAGCGATGTTCCGTGCATTAGGACGCTACATTCAAGGACTAAACGGACGTTACATTACAGCTGAAGATGTTGGTACAACAGTAGATGATATGGATATTATCCATGAGGAAACTGATTTTGTAACAGGGATTTCACCATCATTCGGTTCTTCTGGTAACCCATCTCCAGTAACTGCATACGGTGTTTACCGTGGTATGAAAGCAGCTGCAAAAGAAGCATTTGGTACAGATAACCTAGAAGGAAGAGTAATTTCTATTCAAGGTGTTGGTAACGTAGCGTATCACCTATGCAAACATTTACACGCTGAAGGAGCAAAATTAATCGTTACAGATATTAATAAAGAAGCTGTACAACGTGCAGTAGAAGAATTCGGTGCAACAGCAGTTGAGCCAAATGAAATTTACGGTGTTGAATGTGATATTTACGCACCATGTGCATTAGGCGCAACAGTTAATGATGAAACTATTCCACAACTTAAAGCAAAAGTAATCGCTGGTTCTGCAAATAACCAATTAAAAGAAGATCGTCACGGCGACCTTATTCATGAAATGGGTATTGTATACGCACCAGACTATGTTATTAATGCAGGTGGCGTAATTAACGTAGCAGACGAATTATATGGATACAATAGAGAACGTGCATTAAAACGTGTTGAGTCTATTTATGACACAATTGCAAAAGTAATCGAAATTTCAAAACGCGATGGCATAGCAACTTATGTAGCAGCAGATCGTCTAGCTGAAGAGCGCATTGCAAGCTTGAAAAACTCTCGTAGCACATACTTACGCAACGGTCACGACATTATTAGCCGTCGCTAATCATTCATATATAACTTTTACAAAAGGTGTGGTTACCTCTTATGAGGTTTCCACTTCCTTTTAAATTTATTAGTGGAGGTAGCAACATTGTCTGTAAATCGAATTCTTGTTATTAACCCAGGTAGTACATCCACAAAGATTGGTGTTTTTGATAATGAAAGACCCGTTCTAGAAGAAACTATTCGTCATGACGTAGAACAGATTGGAAAATATAAGCGAATTATCGACCAATATGAGTTTCGTAAAGAAACGATTTTAGAAGTTCTACATTCTCATGGTATTAACATTTCAAAATTAAACGCTGTTTGTGGGCGTGGTGGATTACTTCGTCCAATCGAAGGCGGTACGTATACAGTAAACGATGCGATGTTAGAAGATTTAAAAAATGGGTTTAGCGGTCATCACGCTTCAAACCTTGGAGGCATTTTAGCATATGAAATCGCTTCTGGATTAAACATTCCTGCATTCATTGTGGATCCTGTCGTTGTAGATGAGATGGAGCCAATTGCTCGTATAAGTGGTATTGCTGGTATGGAACGCAAAAGTATCTTCCATGCATTAAATCAAAAAGCAGTTGCTCGTAAAGTGGCAGATGAATTAAATCACAAATATGAGGATTTAAATTTATTAGTTACACATATGGGCGGTGGTATTACAGTTGGTGCTCATAAAAAAGGAAAAGTTATCGATGTTAATAATGGCTTAAACGGAGAAGGACCATTTAGTCCAGAGCGTGCTGGTACAGTACCAGTAGGACAATTAGTTGAAATGTGTTTTTCTGGTGAGTATTACCGAGACGAAATGGTTAAAAAACTTGTCGGACAAGGTGGACTTGTAAGTCTTATCGGTACAAACGATGCAATTAAAGTAGAACAAATGGTTGAAAAAGGTGATCCTGAAGCAACTCTTATTTATAAAGCAATGGCGTATCAAGTTGCAAAAGAGATTGGCGGAGCTAGTGCTGTACTTCACGGGAAAATCGATGCAATCGTATTAACTGGTGGACTTGCGTACAGTAAAATTCTTGTCGATGAAATAAAAGAACGTGTTCACTGGATTGCAGATGTTATCGTACATCCAGGAGAAGATGAATTACAAGCGTTAGCAGAAGGAGCACTTCGTGTATTACGTGAAGAAGAAGCTCCAAAAGAATATATTGTACGAGAAAAACAAACAGTAGCTAGGGGTTGAGATAATGGCAAGAGAATATGATTTAGTCATCGTTGGCGGCGGTACTGGTGGATATGTTGCTGCTATTCGTGCATCACAACTAGGGTTAAAAACTGCACTTGTTGAAAAAGAAAATCTTGGTGGTACTTGTTTACACAAAGGATGTATTCCTAGTAAAGCTCTTTTACGTAGTGCGGAAGTATACGCAACTGCTAAAAAAGGAGAAGAGTTCGGAGTTATTGCAAGTAATGTAGAACTAAACTTTGCTAAAGTACAAGAGCGTAAAGAGAAGATTGTAACGCAGCTTCATAAAGGCGTTCAGCATTTAATGAAACAAGGTAAAATTGATGTGTTTGAAGGTATTGGCCGTATTCTTGGCCCATCTATTTTCTCTCCAATGCCAGGTACAATTTCAGTTGAACTTGCAAGTGGAGAAGAGAATGAAATGTTAATTCCAAAAAATGTACTTGTTGCAACAGGTTCTCGTCCAAATTCATTACCAGGATTAGAGTTAGACGGAGAGTATGTAATGTCTTCGGATCATGCCCTAAAAATGGAAACGCTTCCTAGCTCAATCATTATCGTTGGTGGCGGTGTAATTGGTATTGAGTGGGCATCTATGCTTGCTGACTTCGGTGTAGAAGTTACTGTATTAGAATATGCGAAAAACATATTACCACTAGAAGATAATGACGTTTCCAAAGAAATGCAACGTCTATTCAAGAAAAAAGGTATTAAAGTGGTAACTGGTGCAAAAGTATTACCAGAAACATTGGTAAAAGATAATGGAGTAACAATTCAAGCTGAACATAACGGTGAGAACAAAGCATTTAAAGCAGAAAAAATGCTTGTATCTGTAGGAAGACAAGCGAATACGCAAAATATGGGCTTAGAGAACACAGATATTGTTGTGGAAAAAGGATACATTCAAACAAATGAGTTTTATCAAACGAAGGAATCTCATATTTACGCAATTGGAGATGTAATCGGTGGCTTGCAACTTGCTCACGTTGCTTCTCATGAAGGAATTGTTGCAGTAGAACATATCGCTGGTAAAGAAGTTGCACCAATTGATTATTCTATGGTATCAAAATGCGTATATAGTAGTCCAGAAGTTGCTTCTGTCGGCTTAACAGAACAAGAAGCAAAAGAAAAAGGCTATAAGTTAAAAGTAGGTAAGTTCTCATTCCGTGCAATCGGAAAGGCACTTGTATACGGAGAATCAGACGGTTTTGTAAAACTTGTAGTTGATGAAGAAACAAATGACATTCTCGGTGTTCATATGATCGGACCACATGTAACAGATATGATTTCTGAAGCTGGTCTTGCAAGAGTACTTGATGCAACACCTTGGGAAGTAGCACATACAATTCATCCGCATCCATCATTATCTGAGGCGATTGGTGAAGCGGCACTTGCTGTAGATGGAAGAGCGTTACACGCATAAAAATGTGGATTTAGGAGGTTATGAAAAATGGCAGAAGTAAAAGAAAAGCGCCATGAAGAGCTTGGCTTAAGTGATGAGCAAGTATTAGAAATGTTCCGTACGATGTTACTTGCACGTAAAATTGACGAACGTATGTGGTTATTAAACCGTGCAGGTAAAATTCCATTCGTAATTTCTTGTCAAGGACAAGAGGCTGCACAAGTTGGAGCGGCGTTCGCTCTTGATAGAGAGAAAGATTATGCATTACCATACTACCGTGATATGGGTGTTGTACTAGCGTTTGGTATGACAGCTAAAGAGCTTATGTTGTCTGCTTTCGCAAAAGCTGGAGATCCAAACTCTGGTGGTCGTCAAATGCCTGGTCACTTCGGTCAAAAGAAAAATCGTATTGTTACAGGATCATCACCAGTAACAACGCAAGTACCACATGCAGTTGGTATTGCACTAGCTGGAAAAATGGAGAAGAAAGATTTAGTAACGTTCGTTACATTCGGAGAAGGCTCTTCAAACCAAGGTGACTTCCATGAAGGAGCAAACTTTGCTGGTGTACACAAACTACCTGTTATTTTCATGTGTGAAAATAACAAATATGCAATCTCTATTCCAGTTGAAAAACAATTAGCATGTAAAAACGTATCAGATCGTGCAATTGGTTACGGCATGCCTGGATATACAATAGACGGAAACGATCCGCTTGCAGTATATAAAGCTGTAAAAGAAGCAGCAGACCGCGGTCGTCGTGGTGAAGGTCCGACTTTAATTGAAGCAGTATCATATCGTTTGACAGCACATTCTAGTGACGACGATGATCGTGTTTATCGTGATAAAGAAGAGGTAGAAGAAGCGAAGAAAAAAGATTCAATTATAACATTTGCAGCTTATTTAAAAGAAGTTGGTGTGTTAACTGAGGAATTTGAAAAACAAATGCTAGACGAAATTATGCATATCGTAAATGAAGCAACAGAATATGCAGAAAATGCTCCGTATGCAGCACCTGAAGATGCATTGAAGCACGTATACGCAGAATAGGGGGGAACGTTTCATGGCTGTAATGTCTTATATTGATGCTATTACATTAGCAATGCGCGAAGAAATGGAACGCGATGAGAAAGTATTCGTTTTAGGAGAAGATGTTGGTAAAAAAGGTGGCGTGTTTAAAGCGACACACGGTTTGTATGATCAATTTGGTGAAGATCGTGCGCTTGATGCACCGCTTGCAGAATCTGCAATTGCTGGGGTAGCAATTGGTGCGGCAATGTATGGTATGCGTCCAATCGCTGAAATGCAGTTTGCTGATTTCATCATGCCAGCAGTAAACCAAATTGTTTCTGAGGCAGCAAAAATTCGTTATCGTTCTAACAACGATTGGACTTGTCCAGTTACAATTCGTGCACCATTCGGCGGGGGTGTTCACGGTGCATTGTATCATTCACAATCTGTAGAAGCGATGTTTGCAAACCAACCAGGTTTAAAAATTGTTATCCCTTCTACACCATATGATGCAAAAGGCTTATTAAAAGCTGCAATTCGTGATGAAGATCCAGTATTATTCTTTGAGCATAAGCGTGCATATCGCTTAATTAAAGGTGAAGTGCCAGAAGATGACTATGTATTACCAATCGGAAAAGCAGATGTAAAACGCGAAGGTGATGATATTACTGTTATCACTTACGGATTATGTGTTCACTTTGCTCTTCAAGCAGCTGAGAAGTTAGCACAAGATGGAATCTCTGCACACATTCTTGATTTAAGAACGGTATATCCGTTAGATAAAGAAGCGATTATTGAAGCGGCTTCTAAAACAGGTAAAGTTCTTCTTGTAACAGAAGACAATAAAGAAGGAAGTATTATAAGTGAAGTGGCAGCAATTATTGCTGAAAACTGTCTGTTTGATTTAGATGCGCCAATCGCACGTCTTGCAGGTCCAGACGTTCCAGCAATGCCATATGCACCAACAATGGAAAAATTCTTTATGGTAAATCCAGATAAAGTTGAAAAAGCAATGCGTGAACTTGCGGAATTTTAATCGGGGGGACTATACATGGCTGTAGAAAATATCACAATGCCTCAGCTCGGGGAGAGCGTTACAGAGGGTACAATTAGTAAATGGCTCGTTAATGTTGGCGATCACGTAAACAAGTATGATCCGCTTGCAGAAGTAATGACTGATAAAGTAAATGCTGAAGTACCATCTTCTTTCACTGGTATTGTGAAAGAGCTAATAGCTGGCGAAGGTGAGACGTTAGCTGTAGGTGAAGTAGTTTGTGTTATTCAAGTAGAAGGCGCAGATGAAGTAGCAGCGACAGCTGTTGAGGAAAAAACAAAAGAAGAACCAAAGGCAGAAGTAGCTACGCCTGAAAAAGCACCGAAAGCAAAACAACCAACTGATGGAAAACCACGTTTTTCACCAGCTGTTTTAAAACTTGCGGGTGAGCATAATGTTGATTTAGATTTAGTAGAAGGTACGGGAGCAAATGGCCGTATCACTCGTAAAGATATTTTAAAGCTAGTGGAATCTGGAAATATTCCGCAAGCAGGTGCGAAGAAAGAGGAAGCTGTAGCGGTAGCAGCAGTAGTAGAAGCGCGTCCAGAAGCACCAAAAGCAGCGCCAGTAGCACAAAAAGTAGAAGCTGCAAAACCAGTTTCTGTACCAACAATGCCTGGCGATATCGAAATTCCGGTAACAGGTGTGCGTAAAGCAATTGCAGCGAACATGTTACGCAGTAAACATGAGGCACCTCATGCTTGGATGATGATTGAAGTAGATGTGACAAACCTTGTATCATACCGTAACTCAATTAAAGGCGATTTCAAAAAGCGTGAAGGCTTTAACTTAACGTTCTTTGCTTTCTTCGTAAAAGCAGTAGCACAGGCGTTAAAAGAGTATCCTCAAATTAATTCAATGTGGGCTGGCGATAAAATCGTTCAGAAGAAAGATATTAACCTTTCTATCGCTGTTGCAACAGAGGAAGAACTATTTGTACCAGTAATTAAGCACGCGGACGAAAAAACGATTAAAGGCATCGCTCGTGAAATTACAGAGCTTGCAGGAAAAGTACGTACGAAATCGTTAAAAGCGGACGAAATGCAAGGCGGAACATTTACAATTAATAACACAGGATCATTCGGTTCTGTTCAATCTATGGGTATTATTAATTACCCACAAGCGGCTATTTTACAAGTTGAATCAATTGTAAAACGCCCAGTAATTATGGATAATGGTATGTTCGGTGCTCGCGACATGGTTAACTTATGTTTATCACTTGATCACCGTGTACTAGATGGCTTAATTTGTGGTAAGTTCTTAGGACGTGTAAAAGAAATTTTAGAAAATACGTCAGAAAATAATACATCTGTATATTAATAAAAAGCTCGCTTATGCGAGCTTTTTATCATCTTATTTCTTCATTTGCATCCTACTATATGTACAACACTTTTCCCAGTAATCTTACAATGAACGATTATGTATTAGAAATTTACGAAAATACATTGCTGATATATGGTATATAGATATAAAATAAGAAAAGAATAATTTTTTTGGCAAATCTTACTGATGAAACTGTAGTATAATATATTGTATTGTATGAAAAAGAGAGTTATTCTATATAAGTGTTTTATAGATAATGTGTAATCAGTCGTCAAAACATGAAGAATGTTGACTCCTGGTTTTTTATTTTGCTGTAACAATGTTTCAGGAGGATGTCATGAAAAGAAGTACCGAGTTTCTAAAAAGTTTAGATGTAAAATTAATTTTAATTTTGTGTGCATTTTGTGTTATAAGTATAACTGCTATATATAGCAGTCAGCAAACCGGACAGTATGGAGATGCAAACTTTGCTATGAAGCAGGGAGTTAACTACATAATTGGGGTTGTATTGTTACTTCTTGTTGCTAGCATCGACTTAGATCAGTTGCAAAAATTGTCTTGGCCGCTTTATATTGCTGGGTTTGCTTCACTTATTCTTTTGAAAGTATTACCAGCATCAGGTTTCACACCTGAAAAGTTAGGGGCAAAAAGGTGGTTCGTTTTTCCAGTACTTGGACAAATTCAGCCATCCGAGTTTTTCAAAATCGCATTGCTTCTTGTAGTAGCAAGTATAGCAGTGAAGCATAATGCACAGTATATGGCAAGGACATTCCAAACAGATTTAAAATTAGTAGGTAAAATTATGCTAGTATCCCTCCCGCCTATGGCCGTTGTATATAGCCAACCGGATACAGGTATGGTGTTCTTATATGCAGCAGCTATCGCATGTATTTTATTTATGTCAGGAATTCAAAAGAAATTAATTGCGTTATGTACAGTCATTCCGGTGACCATATTGTCTACATTAATATTTATATTTGTAAAATATCCAGATTTCTTCTTTAATAAATTAGTTACTTTGTTAAAACCTCACCAACAATCACGTATTATAGGTTGGCTAAATCCATTTGAGAATGCAAATGAAGGCTATCAAACACAGCAATCGATTTTAGCTGTAGGTAGTGGAGGTATGGAAGGGAAAGGATTCGGTGAAGGGAACGTCTATATTCCAGAGAAACACACTGACTTTATTTTCGCTACAATTGCCGAAGAAGGTGGATTTATAGTAGCGGCGTTAGTTGTGTTCTTGTTCCTATTACTACTATATCGAACAATTATTATCGGTTATTCTGCTGATAATTTATTTGGTACATTATTATGTGCTGGATCAATAGGAATACTAACGGTTCAAATATTCCAAAACATCGGTATGATCGTTGGATTAATGCCTGTAAAAGGTATCGCATTACCTTTCTTATCATATGGGGGAAGTTCCTTATTTTCGAATATGATTATGATGGGGCTCATATTATCGGTACGGAAAACGTATAAAAAATATATGTTTTCAGTTAAGTAAAAAAGCTAGTTCGTGTAAAAACGAACTAGCTTTTTTACATATATGCCCTTAAACGTTGCAAACTAAGACAGAATAGCAGTTTGAGACGGGTAAGGAGTGCAAAGTGATGCATATGCATATTTTTGAAGGAGCACGGCATCTATCTAATGGTGAATGGGTTATTCGAGCTATCATAGCATACATATTTTTAATATTAGTTGCGAAAGCGATGGGACAAAGGTCCATCGCACAACTTCGTTTTTTAGATGTCGTATTAGTATTATTGCTTGGTGGGAATATTTCTAACGCATTATCTGATGAAAAAGTGGGGTTACTCGGCTCGATGATTACAACGTTCATACTCGTTGTACTTCACATTATAAGCTCAGTCTTAATGTTGAAATGGGATAGATGGAGACGCTTTTTAGAGCCAGCACCTATTATTCTTATACACAATGGTTCCATTGATTTTAGCAATTTGAAAAAAGCGAGAATTACGGTGGAATATTTATTTTCGGAAATTCGTATGCGAAATGTGAGCGATATTCAAACGATTAAATTAGCATTGTGGGAAGCGAATGGTGTTGTTTCTATATTTCAGTATCCAGAATATGAAGCAGTTTCGCGGCTTGATCTGAAAGTGGCGGGAAGAAGATCTCCAGTTTCTTTTGTATTAGTAAAGGATGGGAGGATTCAGCAAGATGTTCTAGCTTTAGTAGGAAAAACAGAAGAGTGGGCGAAAGAGTGTTTAGAGAAGAGTGCAGAAATCGAATCCATTATGTTAGCTACAGTAGATGAAGCGCATAAAATAAATGTTTTGTTAAAAAAATGAAAAATATACGCATTTTGTCGTTTCATACATATGATACAATAGTGTGGACAACGAAAAAGGAGGGATACGATGGGATATGTAGAGGAATTACGAAAAGTAGTTGGTCATCGCCCTTTAATTTTAGTTGGTGCTGTTGTACTCGTTATAAATGAAAGTGGATATGTATTATTACAGCAAAGAACAGAGCCGTACGGAAAATGGGGGTTGCCTGGCGGGCTAATGGAGCTTGGTGAATCACCAGAAGAAACAGCTTACCGTGAAGTATATGAAGAGACAGGAATAGAAGTAAAGAACCTCCGATTAATCAATGTATTTTCTGGAGCGAACTATTTTTCAAAATTAACAAACGGTGATGAGTTTCAATCCGTAACGACAGCCTATTATACCGATGAATACGAAGGGAATTTTGTTATGAATAAAGAAGAAGCGGTTCAGCTTAAATTCTTCCCGGTGACAGAGCTACCTGATTATATTGTAGGATCGCATAAAAAAATGATTGTTGAATATATGAAAATTATGGAAAGAAATATATAATAATATTGGAAGAGATACAAAAACACAGTTCTGGTCGGTAGTCCAGACGCATGATTTCATGTCAGTAACCTTCCCCTCCGGGATGTCCAGTATTTCTAATTTTTTTAAAGGAGGGGCTGTCAATGGATTTGACAGTATATCACGATGGTCAATTTTTTGTAGGAATTATTACGCATAAAGAAAAAGAGAAATTGTATGGAGCGAGGTATATTTTTGGGATGGAACCTTCAGACGAGGAAGTACTTATATTTGTGAATGGTCCGATGTTAGCATATTTCCAGTACTTTGCAAAATGCGGTGTGGAAGTTAAAGAAAAACAGCGTCCAAAAAATATAAAGCGTATCATACGACAAGCGGCAAAAGAAGTAAATGTAAAACGTTTTACTAAGGCACAAGAAGCAATTAGTTTATCTTATGAACTGCATAAACAAGAACAGAAAGTGCAATCTAAGGAGAAACGGGAAGCTGAAAAGCAGAGAAAACGTTTTATAAAAGTACAAAAAGCAAAGCAAAAACATCGTGGTCATTAAAGAAAAGGTGTTAGAACAGGGCTCTAACACCTTTTCTATGCTGAAATACAAGTAAACTTACTTGTATTCTCTAAACATTAACTGGTAAGATACAAATAGGTAGAATTAGAGGAGGGAAAAGATTGATTAACTTTAACTTTTTTATGAATGATGTTGTCCGTCAAGCGCGTGAAGAGATTGTCTCTGCGGGATATACAGAATTGACGACACCAGAAGCAGTCGAAGAAGCATTTAAAAGAAATGGTACAACACTTGTAATGGTAAACTCTGTATGTGGTTGTGCAGGTGGCATTGCTCGTCCTGCTGCTGCACATTCCGTACATTATGATAAACGCCCTAACCACCTTGTAACGGTATTTGCGGGTCAAGATAAAGAAGCAACAGCAAGAGCTCGTGAATATTTTGAAGGATATCCACCTTCATCTCCATCATTTGCGTTATTGAAAGATGGAAAAATTGTAACGATGGTAGAACGTCATGAAATTGAAGGTCATGAACCAATGCAAGTAATTGCAAAACTACAATCTTATTTCGAAGATAATTGCGAAGAACTATAGGGAAGAGAAAAAGGCGGTATGTCCACGATCAAGTGGGTGTACCGCCTTTTTTATTTAGTTTTTAAAATAATTAAACATGCAGGAAATTGTTATTTTATGCATGTTTTTATGCATTTACAACAGCTTTAATGCTGTTTTTGTATTTATTTTTATTTTAAATATTGCATAAAAATGAAAGTGCTGATACAATACAAACATCGAATAAATACTCTATTAAACTTTTAAATATACATTATTAGGGGGAAGAAAGATGAAGAAGTTATTATCAATATCATTTGCACTTATTTTAATTGTAAGTATGTTCAGTGCTTGTAGTAATGGGGAAGAAAAGGCTACTGGAAAAAATAAAAAAGTACTCGTTATGGGGACTTCAGCAGACTATAAACCGTATGAATACGTGGAAGCTTCAAAAAGTGATGAAATTATCGGCTTTGATGTTGATATTGCCAAATATATCGGAAAAGAACTTGGATACGAAGTGAAAGTGAAAGACATGGATTTCGGCGGATTATTAGCATCTCTTAATTCAGGAAAAGTTGATTTCGTTATGGCGGGTATGACGCCAACTGCAGAGCGTAAAAATAATGCTGATTTCACAGATATTTATTTTGTTGCAAAAAATATGATCGTTTCAAAAAAGGGCTCTAATATTAAATCGTTAGAAGATTTAAAAGGGAAAAAAGTAGGAGTACAAACAGGATCAATTCAAGAAGAAAAGGCAAAAGAATTTCAGAAACAAGTCGATTTCAAAGCTGAGGGACGTGACCGTATACCAGAAATCGTACAAGAAATTAAAGCTGGTCGTTTTGACGCTGCAATTATAGAAGACACAGTTGCAAAAAATTATTTAGAAAAAATGAAAGAACTACAAGGAATTGAAATTCAAGAAGCACCAGAAGAAGTAGGTGCAGCAATTGCTCTTCCGAAAAATAGTGATAAAACAGAAGAATTTAATAAAGTAATTAAGAAAATGCAAGAAAATGGAGAAATGGATAAATTAGTGAAGAAATGGTTTGGCAGCGGAAAATAAGCTGCCTTTCACTTTTCTGTGAGGGGAATGAAAAGGATGAATCTAGATTTTTCGGCAATTACGCCTTCAATACCATATATATTAAAGGGATTAGAAGTTACATTGAAAATTGTAGCTGCATCAGCTGTGGTAGGATTTATTTTAGGAACGTTATTAGCACTTTGCAAAATTGCTAGAATACGAGTATTAAATATTGCAGCAGATATATATACTTCAATATTTCGTGGTACACCACTAGTATTACAATTAATGATTATTTATTTCGGTGTTCCGCAAATGATTGGATATGAGATACCAGCCTTTTTAGCAGCTGTACTTGCATTTAGTTTAAATTCAGGTGCATATATGTCAGAAGTAATTCGTGCCGGCATTCAAGCGGTTGATAAAGGACAAACAGAAGCAGCTATGGCTTTAGGGATTCCTTACGGGAAAATGATGAAAAATATTATTTTTCCTCAAGCTTTAAAAAATATATTACCAGCACTTGTAAATGAATTTGCGACTCTTACGAAAGAATCGGCTGTAGTAACTGTAATTGGAGCCACAGATTTAATGCGCCGTGCTTATATTGTAGGTGGTGAAACATTTAAATATCTTGAACCATTACTGTTTGTTGGACTTATTTATTATATGTTAGTCATTATTCTTACATTAGTCGGGAAAGCCATTGAAGGGAGAATGAAGAAAAGTGATTAAAGTTGAAAACCTTCATAAATCATTTGGGAAAAATGAAGTATTAAAAGGAATTACAACAACGATTGAGAAAGGAGAGGTTGTTGCAATTATTGGACCGTCTGGATCTGGAAAGTCAACGTTTTTACGTTGTATGAATGTATTAGAAGCGCCGACAGATGGTCACATTTGGATTGGAACGGAAGAAGTAACGAATCCGAAAACAAATATTATGCACGTTCGTGAAAATGTCGGAATGGTATTTCAACATTTTCACTTATTCCCTCATATGACTGTATTAGAAAATATTACGTATGCTCCTATCAATGTAAAAGAAGTAACGAAGCAAGAAGCTGAAAAAAAAGCTGAGAAACTTCTAGAAAAAGTGGGGTTATTAGATAAGAAAGATGCATATCCAAATCGTCTTTCAGGAGGACAAAAGCAGCGTGTAGCAATTGCAAGAGCGTTAGCGATGGAACCGGAAGTTATGTTATTTGATGAACCGACCTCTGCGCTAGATCCAGAAATGGTGAAAGAAGTGTTAGAAGTTATGAAATCATTAGTTACGACAGGAATGACGATGGCAATCGTTACACATGAAATGGGATTTGCAAAAGAAGTAGCAGACCGTGTTCTCTTTTTAGATGGTGGAAAGCTCGTAGAAGATAGTAATCCGGAAGAGTTTTTTACAGCACCCAAAAGTGACCGTGCAAAAGAATTTTTGCAAAAGATATTGTAATATGTGAAGGGTACGTGAATAATAGGTAGAAAAGGATGACATTGCGTCATCCTTTTTTTATACTATTTTTAAATACATTTATACATATAGGAGTAATGATATGTTTAAAATTGGATATAGAACAGTGAAAACAGCGCTTGGAACGGGAGCGGCAGTTTTTATTGCTCAGTTATTAGGATTAGAATTTTATAGTTCAGCTGGTATTTTAGTCATTTTATGTGTGCAAAATACGAAACGAAAATCCGTTCAAGTATCGTTGCACCGTTTTTTAGCTTGTGTATTATCGATGGTATTTGCGTTTTGTATTTTTGAAACGATTGGTTATACACCACTTGCGATTAGCGTATTACTGCTTACCTTTATTCCAACTGCAGTTATGTGCAAAATTCAAGAAGGGATTGTCACGAGTTCGGTTATCGTTATGCATCTGTATTCATTAAAGCAAATTACATGGTCTATAGTTGGTAATGAAATTGCTATATTAACGATTGGAATTAGTGTCGCTTTATTAGTAAACATGTACATGCCAAGCAGTGAGAATAAACTGAAAGAGTATCAAGGAAAAATAGAAGAGCATTTCAGAACGATTTTGTTTGAAATGGTCGTTTATTTACGGAATCGAGATAGTAATTGGAGTGGGGCCGAATTAATTGAAACAGAAATGATGCTGAAAGAAGCGAAAGATTTATCATTTAAAAAACTTGAGAATGAATTTATGCGTGAAGATGACTATTATTATCGGTATTTTGATATGCGTATGCAACAATTTGAAATTTTGGAGCGCATGATACCATTAGCTGCATCACTATCTTGGACGTATGAACAAGCTGATATGATTGCAGACGTAATTGAAAATATAGGGAATTCTATTCGACCTGAAAGTACAGGGGTCATTTCGTTAAGACAACTTCAAGAAATGCGAGAAGTATTTAGAGAAATGCCTTTACCAGTCTCGCGAGAAGAATTTGAAATACGTGCAAAACTTGTTCAACTTGTTTATGAGATGGAGCAATATTTACTCATTAAAAGTCGTTTTAAGGGAAAGGATAATATAAAAGAACTTATTTAGAAGGTAGGAACTATATATGCCGTATCTTCTTTCTTTAGTATTATGTCTTTCTCTATCACCGATCTGGCCTCTTGGTGATAACCCACGTGCTGGAGATCCTTTTATAATTGTAAATAAAGCAACGAATAAACTAGCTTACATCGATGATGGGAAGATCCAAAAGGTTTTTCCAGTAGCGACAGGGAAAACAAATGAATTAACCCCAGAAGGAACCTTTGACATTGTATTGAAGGCGAAGGATCCCTATTATATTGCGAAGGATATTCCTGGGGGCTCTCCAAAAAATCCACTTGGATCGAGGTGGATGGGATTTAATGCAAGAGGAACGGATGGAAGTAAGTATGGGATACACGGGACAAACCAGCCTAGTTCAATTGGAAAATATATTTCGCAAGGATGTATAAGAATGAAGAAACATGATGTGGAATATTTGTTTGATCGTATTCCAATTGGAACAAAAGTATCGATTGTGAAATCGAAAAAAACATTTCAGCAATTGGCGAAGGAAAAAGGGGCCATAGTATTTGGAAAAGTCAACGAAACGGTTGGCTTTTTCTTTTATTATAAGTTGTCTTGACATGTGTACATAACCATGCGTTAATGAGAATATATAAAGATAATTGAGTAAAGGGGTTGCTCATATGTATTTAAATCCAAAAATTTCTTACATGCAGTTTTGTGTTGGTTTTCTATTTGTTATTACATTCATATTGGCAACTTTTAATATATGTTCTTACGTTGTAGCGATTGTATTTATGGCATTACTCAATCTTACTTTTGTTATTGGGGCATTTCAGCAGAAACAATATACAAGTTTTGTAATAGCACTTGTAATGGCTTTTTCCTTTAGCATTGTAGCAATTGTAATATATATAAAATAAAATGTTCATTACAAGATAGACTATCTCGATTTCGAGATGGTCTATTTTGTATGTGTAAGCAGTAAAAAAAGGACGAGTGAATCGTCCTTTTTACCAAAACATACTTGCGCCAGTAAGTAATGTTGTTACAAGCATAGAAATTAACATTATATAAACCATAATTTTTTGAGCTTTTTTATGCATCGTTAAACCTCCTTGCAAATCAGTACAATTTCATTGTAACGAGAAATGAAATTGTGGACAAGGGGAGAGAAAGGACAAAATTCGGGAAGGGGGTGCAAAATATTACAGGAAATTTGAGCATACGTAGAGAATATGTTAAAAGATAGATTATTAATTTTTTGTTATGCAAGCTGAAGAATGGAGATACAATGATGAAAATATACGAGACAGATCGTTTACATTTAAGAGAAATTGATGAGTCGTATGCGGAAAAAGTTCTTCAATATTACGACAAAAATCGTGAATTTTTAAAAGCGTGGGAAGAGTATAGACCGGAGGGTTTTTTCACGTTAGATTATCAAAAGAAAAAGTTACAAAAGGATAGAAAAGAGTTCGCGGAAGGCAAGATTATCAGGCTTTGGATTTTTAAAAAGGGTGATGATACAAAAATTATTGGATGTATTTCATTTAATCTAATTGTTCGCGGAATTTATCAATCTTGTGTACTCGGTTATAAATTAGATAAGGAAGAATTGAATAAAGGTTACACAACAGAAGCGCTTAGAAAAGCAATTCAAGTTACCTTTGAAGAATTTCATTTACATCGTATAGAAGCACCAATTATGCCACGAAATTTAGCATCTATACAAGTAGTGACGAAGATAGGATTTCAATATGAAGGTGTATCTCGAAAAATGCTAATGGTAAATGGCATCTGGGAAGATCATATGCGCTGGGTATTGTTAAACGAGTAATAGAAGGCAGATGGGTATCTAGATGTGTTAACCATCTGTTTTTTGTCTTGTATTTCGAAACTTTTGCGAAATTCTGTTATAATTAATGTAGTTACATACATAATGGTAGTGCAGGAGGCGCAGTCTTATGATTAATCAAGAACGTTTAGTAAATGAATTTATGGAGTTAGTACAAGTAGATTCTGAAACGAAATTTGAAGCAGAAATTTGCAAAGTGTTAACAGAGAAATTTACTGCTTTAGGTGTGGAAGTATTTGAGGATGACACGATGGGTGTGACTGGTCATGGTGCAGGTAACTTAATTTGTACTTTACCAGCAACAAAAGACGGTGTTGATACAATTTATTTCACTTCTCATATGGATACAGTAGTTCCTGGTAATGGAATTAAGCCTTCTATTAAAGATGGGTATATCGTATCAGATGGTACTACAATTTTAGGAGCCGATGACAAAGCTGGATTAGCATCTATGTTTGAAGCGATTCGTGTCTTAAAAGAGAAAAACATTCCTCATGGTAAAATTGAATTTATTATTACAGTTGGAGAAGAATCTGGTCTTATTGGCGCAAAAGCGTTAGACCGCGAGCGCATTACAGCAAAATATGGTTATGCATTAGATAGTGATGGAAAAGTTGGTGAAATTGTAGTTGCAGCGCCAACACAAGCGAAAGTGAATGCGATTATTCGCGGGAAAACAGCTCATGCTGGCGTAGCACCAGAAAAAGGTGTATCTGCAATTACTATCGCAGCAAAAGCAATCGCAAAGATGCCACTTGGTCGTATCGATTCTGAAACAACTGCAAATATTGGACGTTTTGAAGGTGGTACACAAACAAATATCGTTTGCGATCATGTTCAAATCTTTGCAGAAGCTCGTTCTTTAATAAATGAGAAAATGGAAGCACAAGTTGCAAAAATGAAAGAAGCATTTGAAACAACTGCAAAAGAAATGGGTGGTCATGCAGACGTTGAAGTAAACGTTATGTATCCAGGATTTAAGTTTGCTGCTGGCGATCACGTTGTAGAAGTTGCGAAACGTGCAGCTGAAAACATTGGTCGTACGCCTTCTCTTCACCAAAGTGGTGGCGGAAGTGATGCGAACGTAATCGCAGGAAATGGTATCCCAACAGTTAACTTAGCAGTTGGTTATGAAGAAATTCATACAACAAATGAAAAAATTCCTGTTGAAGAATTAGCGAAAACAGCAGAATTAGTTGTAGCTATTATCGAAGAAGTAGCGAAGTAAGTAATAAAGTCAAAAAGACGCGTGAACCAATTATGGTTTACACGTCTTTTTTTTATTTTGATTCAATTGCTTTCACAAGGCGGATAAGCCAATATAAGAAGACCCATGGAAGTACATAAGTTGTTGTAAAACGTATGAAATGAGAGAAGATTCCTAAAGCGTAAATGTTAATGTTAAAAAGGGGAAGTAACAAATAATTAATCGCAAGGATTACTATAATAATAATAAATACATAATTGAGTTTATTATGTTGTTTCATAACGATTCATCTCCTTTACAATAATATCCATTTGTTACGTACAGTATAACAAAAAATAGATAGAGAAAAGCCAATAATTATTATAAAGTGTAAAGAAATTTGATATAATGAAGGAACAAATGTTCTTTGAGGGGTGAGTAGTATGCGAGAAATGTATCCGAAAAATGGTCGTGTCATTTTACATGTAGATATGAATTGCTTTTTCGCATCTGTTGAAATTGCTCATGACCCATCATTACAAGGAAAGCCATTAGCGATTGCGGGGAATGAAAAAGAGAGAAAAGGGATTATCATAACATGTAGTTATGAGGCGAGAGAATATGGAATACGTACGACGATGCCTCTATGGGAAGCGAAGCGATTATGCCCGCAAATAGTTGTGAGGCACCCTAATTTTACATTATATCGAGAAGCTTCATTTCAAATGTTTCAAATTCTTTCCCGTTTTACAGAAAAAATACAACCGTTTTCTATAGATGAAGGGTATTTAGATATTACAGATTGCTATGCGCTCGGTTCGCCTCTTGAAATAGCGAAGATGATTCAACAAGCGTTACTAACAGAGTTACAGCTTCCATGTAGCATTGGGATTGCCCCAAACCTTTTCCTAGCAAAGACTGCTTCAGATATGAAAAAACCTCTTGGAATTACAGTACTTCGAAAGCGTGATATCCCAGAAATTATTTGGCCACGATCAGTTGCAGAGATGCATGGAATCGGAGAGAAAACAGCTGAAAAACTAAAAGACATTCATATACATACAATTGAACAGTTAGCAAAAGGAGACGAGCATATCATTCGCGCTAAAATTGGAAAGCACGGTGTTGATTTACAAAAACGTGCAAAAGGTATGGATGACAGGGAAGTTGATCCGAATCAAATGGGACAACATAAAAGCGTTGGAAATTCGATGACTTTCTCAAAGGATATGGACGAAGAAAAAGAATTACTTGATATGTTAGAAAGATTATCGAAATCAGTAAGCAAAAGGCTACAAAAACGAACTCTCGTTAGTTATAACATTCAAATTATGATTAAATACCATGATCGTCGCACGGTAACACGGAGTAAACAATTGAAAAATGCAATATGGGAAGAACGGGTTATTTTCCAATCAGCATCACGTTTATGGAAGCAACACTGGGATGGTGATTCTGTTCGTCTGTTAGGTGTTACAGCTACTGAATTAGAGTGGAAGACAGAATCAGTGAAACAGTTAGATTTGTTTTCATTCGAAGAAGATGCGAAAGAAGAGCCGTTACTTGCTGTTATTGATCAAATTAATGAAAAGTATGGAACACCTCTTTTACAGAGAGGTAGTCAATTATTGCGTAAGCAAGAAAAGTCTTTTCAGCAAAAATTAGAAAATAAGTTTATGTAGAAGGTTTTAGAGATTTAAACCCTTCTTTTTTAGCCCCATACTAAGTTGAAACAAAAAGATTGAATGAGTATGGATTACTTTTAGTTATTCCTAGCAGTTGCTAATAACTTGAAAATAAAACAGAAGGTGTCATGAATATTAAACCTTCTGTTTTATTCATGACACCTTTATGATTTAACTTGCTTCTAAGTCTAGTGTTGTCTTCCACCCCGCGGCAGTAACACCAGATTCTAAAAGCATTCTACTTACTATTTTTTCAATTAAGACAGCTGCATTTGTATTGCAATGTAATGTAGCTTGTATACATACTTTTTGGTTAGAATCAACGTCTTCACTGTACAATTCTTTTAAACCGATACCTTCAGAACTTACCATGTGCATGAGAAGAAAACGAATATGTGCTTCATTTTCTTCTGAACAAGTAAGAGAAAGTAAGTAGTTTGTTTGCTCGGGTAAATCTTCTTTTGATTTATTATTCATAAATAGAGCGATTGGGCGTAGTAGTATATTTGCTAGTAAGACGCCGGCTGCACCTAGCATAGCTGCAACGAGGAAGCCAGCACCTGTAAGAGTACCAACAGCAGCTGCACACCATAAAGTTGCCGCTGTATTTAACCCTCTAATACTAAAACCGTCACGAATAATAACACCGCCTCCTAAAAAGCCAATACCACTAACAACTTGAGCGGCGATGCGTGATGGACTAGCATCATGATCAAGCATGACGGATAATAAAACAAATATACAGGCGCCAAGTGATACGAGAGCATTTGTCCGCAAACCAGCCATTCGATGTCTCCATTGTCTTTCCATTCCGATGCAAGCTCCTACAATAATTGCTATAAATAACCTTAATACGATGTCATACCATATCATCATGGTCACCTCCATACATATAAGTACATGTTATATTTTTTGAGAATGAGTGAGAAATACCCACTCATTCTCATTTTTACAACCAGCTATGGAATTTTTTAATATAAAGCTTTTTCAGGAATTGTGTTAAGAAAGCATAACCTAATAATATTCCTATGAGCCACGGGAAATAGCTTAGTGGTAATGCTTGTAAACCAATTGCTGCACCAAGTGGTGAGAATGGAATGTAAATTCCGATTGCCATAATACAAGCGGTTAATACAAGAACTGGTATTGATGCTGTACTTTGAATGAACGGAATTTTCTGTGTTCTGATCATGTGGACAATTAATGTTTGAGTTAGTAACCCGACGACAAACCAACCAGATTGGAATAGTGATTGTTCTCCAGGTGTATTTGCACCGAATACATTCCACATGACAACGAATGTGATAATATCGAATATAGAGCTAATTGGACCGATGCAAATAATGAAGTTACGCAAGTTTGCAGTATCCCATTTTCTAGGCTTCTCTAGAAATTCCTTATCCATTTTATCCCATGGAATTGAAAGCTGTGAAATATCATAAAGTAAGTTTTGAATTAAGAGATGAATTGCAAGCATCGGTAAAAATGGAATGAAAGCACTTGCTATTAATACACTAAATACATTTCCGAAGTTAGAGCTCGCCGTCATTTTGATATATTTTAAAATATTGCCGAACGTAGTACGTCCCTCTAAAATACCTGCTTCTAATATAGTTAAACTTTTTTCGAGTAAAATAATATCAGAAGATTCTTTTGCGATATCGGTAGCGGTATCAACAGATATTCCAACGTCAGCTTCACGTAATGCCACGGCATCGTTAATGCCATCGCCCATGTAACCTACAGTATGACCATTACCTTGTAATACGTGAATAATACGAGATTTTTGCATTGGATTTAGTTTTGCGAACACTGTTGTTTCTTCTGCCAGTTTTGCTAATGCTTTATCTGGTAAAGAATCGATTTCGTAACCGAGGACAGGCTCTCCTATATTTAATCCAACGTCTTTACAAACCTTTCTTGTAACAATTTCGTTATCACCAGTTAAGATTTTCACTTGTACGCCGTGTTTTTGCAATGCTTGAATTGCAGAAGCAGCAGATGGTTTTGGTGGATCTAAAAAGCCGATATATCCAGTAAGGATCATAGCGGATTCATCTTGTACTGCATAAGCTTTATGATAAGGTTTGTTATCTTTCTTGTATGCTACAGCGATGACACGCATTCCTTCACTATTTAAAGTTTCGCTAAGATGTTTTACATTTGCTCTCATTTCTTCAGTGAGAGGGACAATTTGCCCATCAACTTCAGTGTAATTACAGATTGATAAAATTTCTTCTACGGCACCTTTACAAACCATTGTATGTTCACCTGAAATATCTTTCACGATGACAGACATACGACGACGAGCAAAATCGAATGGAATTTCATCTAGCTTTTGAAAAGCTGATGGATCAAATTTATGGTTTTCCTCTGTATGTTCAATAACAGCTTTATCTATTAAATTTTTCAATCCCGTTTGATAGAAGCTATTTAAATAGGCAAAGTGTAATACACGATCGCATTCATTTCCGTTAGGATCTAAATGACGAACTAGGACAACTTTATCTTCTGTTAAAGTTCCAGTTTTATCTGTGCAAAGAATGTTCATAGCACCTAAGTTTTGAATAGAGTTGAGCTGTTTTACAATTACTTTTTGTTTAGACATGTTAACGGCACCTTTAGCTAAATTAGCAGTTACAATCATTGGCAGCATTTCAGGTGTAAGACCAACTGCAACAGCAATAGCAAAGAAGAAAGCTTCTTGCCAATCTCCTTTTGTGAATCCATTAATGAGAAGGACAATGGGTGTCATAATAAGCATGAATGTGATTAAGAGCCAACTTACTTTGTTTACGCCTTTATCAAAGCTTGTTTCTGCACGTTTTCCGATAACCTTTTTTGCTAAAGAGCCGAAATACGTATCCGTACTAGTTGAAACAACAACAGCTTTTGCGCTACCGCTAACAATATTTGTACCCATAAAGCAAAGGTTTTCCATATCGAGCGGATTGTAATTTTTTTTCATATTTTTCGGTAATATATGTTTATTTTCCGTATGGTAGCAGTTTTCGTATTTTTCTACAGGAAGTGCTTCCCCGGTTAAAGAAGACTGATTAACAAATAAATCTTTTGCGGATAAAATACGCACATCAGCTGGCACGATATCACCAGCTGAAAGTGAAATAATATCGCCAGGTACAAGTTCTTCAATTGGAATTTCTGTTGTGTAATTTCGATTTAAATTTGTTACGTTTTTTGTTTCGTTTTTTGTTTCGTGTACAAATCCATCTATTCTAAAGACACTCGCAGTTGTTCGAACCATAGCCTTTAACTTATCCGCCGCTTTCTGAGAGCGGAATTCTTGTAAAAAGCGAATCGTTGCACTTAGCAGTACCATTACAGATACGACAATTGTTCCTTGTATATCATCTGTGAAAAAAGAGAGTGCTCCAAGAGCTAACAAAACAAAAATAAATGGATTTTTAAATGCCAGCAGAAATTGAATATACCATGGCAATGTTTTATTATGAGCAATTTCGTTCGGACCGTATAAAGAAAGTCTACGAGACGCTTCTTGTTTAGAGAGACCATCTTGTGTTGTTTCTAAGAGTTTTAATGCAGAGTTTACATCCTGTGTTGCAACTTCCACTAATAATTCGTTATTTGCTTTCATGCTATCTTGATCGTAAGTATGCTTTGTTTCTTGTCTTTGTAAATTTAACATTGGTAGTTCCTCCTCTTTCATGAAGGAGGAAACAATCTGTTACTCGACTATTTAAAATTGGGAGGAACAGCTTCTTTCCTACCTACATGGTGAAATATTAACGTAAAACATATGGGTATCTGGGCCGAATCATCACTTGCCACTGTTCCTCACCTCCGTACAATTAGTAGTTTCTGAATATGCTATGTTTGTTTCATAGTAGGGTGCATAAAGATATAAAAAAGACCTTTACTCAAAACGAGTAAAGGTCTGAATTCATAGTCAAAAAGAGTCAACAACAAAGACTGTTAGTAAACATAGATAAAAACAGTTTTTGTGTATGACAAAACATACGCACCTCTCCCTCGTTGAGTTTTAGCACTGTATAGCATAGGTACTGAAACCAGCTACGTTAAGAAAGGCCTTCATTCCGACCTTTCCTGTTGACCCATTGGCGTCTCTCGACATTTTTGGGCAGCAGCGTTTCTCTATACAGGAGCCTCACCTAACAGAGACCATATTCAATTACACGTTGAATATTAGCACTGTAAAATCGTAGTGTCAATATCTTTTTAATCTGTTTTTTTGAAAAATCAAATAGATTTATGATGGCTATATAGTAGGAAATAAGCGGAGTTTTTGAAATAAGGCGGGAAAATAAATACTTTAATGAACATAAATAAAAAGCACTGATTACAGTGCTTTTTATTATAGATTATGAGATTGTAGGATTTTCAAAAATAACAATTTCTGAGTTACTTGTTGTTGAAACGCGTTGTGCGTAATATGTTAAAGCTGAAGAAATATATGTTGGTAACGTCTCATTTGTATGTGATGTTGTATATTCATGGATTAATTCTTTTAAAGTCGTCCATTCTAATTGTGCTGGGTGATCAGAAACGAAAGAACTTACCCAGCGATCAAATGAAGATGAAAAATCAGTTTGTAAACGAAATACTTCTTTCATAATAAAACGCTCCCTTAAAATGTAGTACAATCATTTTACCACAAAATACGAACGATAGCTAAATTTTTTAAGTATAATGTTCGTGTTATATAGTTGTCTAGATGATTGGTTATACAAATTCAATTTGCCATTTGAAATAACATTCCGTAAGATGAAAGATAGATTATATAAAGAGCTGGAGGAAAGAAAGTGGAATTTGTATTTTTAGGGACTGGTGCAGGTGTTCCTTCAAAAGGAAGGAATGTTTCAGCAATTGCTTTGCAGTTGTTAGAAGAACGAGGACAGACTTGGTTATTTGACTGTGGCGAGGCGACGCAACATCAAATACTACATACGTCTGTACGTCCACGCCGCATTGAAAAAATATTTATTACGCATTTACATGGCGATCATATTTTTGGATTGCCGGGTTTATTGGGTAGCCGTTCGTTTCAAGGTGGAACAACAAAATTAACAGTGTACGGACCAAAAGGAATTAAACAATTTATTGAAGTGGCATTATTAGTAAGTACGACACATGTTAAATATCCACTTGAAATCGTTGAGATTACGGAAGAAGGTATTGTGTTTGAGGATAATGAATTTTGTGTAGAAACAAAAAGGTTATCACATGGAATTGAATGCTTCGGATATCGAATTGTAGAGAAAGATATACAGGGAGCTCTTTTAGTGGATAAGTTACTGGGAATGGGTGTGAAACCTGGTCCAGTTTTTAAACGCTTAAAAGATGGTGAAGTAGTTGAATTAGAGAATGGCACAGTGTTAGATGGAAAAGATTTTATTGGCCCGCCTCAAAAAGGAAGAGTTATTACAATTTTAGGCGATACACGATATTGCGAAGCGAGTAGAGAGCTTGCGCAAGATGCTGACGTACTTGTTCATGAAGCGACTTTTGCGGCAGAAGATGAACAACAAGCGTATGATTATTTTCATTCCACATCTAAGCAAGCTGCGAGTATTGCACTTCAGGCAAATGCAAAACGCTTAATATTGACTCATATTAGTTCTCGTTATCAAGGAGATACATATAAGGAATTATTGAAAGAGGCAAGAGAGCTATTTTCTAATACAGAAATAGCTACGGATTTAAAATCATTTCCAGTAGAAAGATAATAATGTTGTGAAAAAATGGTGACGATAGGTTGCCATTTTTTTTATTTCTAAAAAAAATTAAAAATAAAACTGTTATCATTTTATTTTTATATAGGATGACACAGAAATTTTTAATGATGTGAAGATATAGGATAAAAATACATAATACCGATTATTTAGAAAAACTGTTATATAAGTCAGACGACATACGAGTGGTACAAGTAGCGAAAATGGATTTTTATTCAGAACTTTTAAAATTCATTAAAAGTAAGCGTTTTATTAAAAACAAGCTATAATGAGGGCAGATTATAATTTATTGTAGGCTACATGCGTTTTAGCCATTTGTCATAACAAGTGAAGTTGACTAAATCGTGAGAGAGCAACATGGAAATTATAATAGGAAGGATATTACTATTATTTGTACTAAGTCTTTTTTTCCTTTTTAGCTTTAAAATATCAAAAGGTATGAAAGCAATGGGAGTTTCACTTGTTTATGCTATGCTTGTAAGGGGTTCTGTGTTAAACTTTGGATTGCTACCAGACTTTATTGTGGACTATCTTATATTATTTTTAAATGCAGGTAATGCTAAGTTTCTTATTTATTATTATAACTGGTATTATTTCAGGATATATTGCTTCACTGTTATTCAAAAACTATCCAATTCTTACAGCGGAACAAATTCGTGGTACGACTGGAACAGCAACCGATTCGGTAGCTTAATAGAATAGTAAATAATTTTTTCATAGAGGTTTAGGGGGAGTTATGATGAAGTATCGCTCAGTGTTTGATATTATTGGTCCGGTTATGATTGGTCCATCAAGTTCACATACAGCAGGCGCGGCAAGAATGGGGCAAGTTGCTCGTCAGCTGTTTCGTCATGAACCAGAGAGAGTTAGCATTTCATTATATGGTTCATTTGCAAAAACATACCGTGGTCACGGTACGGATGTAGCGCTAATCGGTGGAATACTAGGATTTGAAACAGATGATTTACGTATTCCAAGTGCGTTAGATATTGCAAAAGAACGCGGGATTGAAGTGGAATTCATTGAAGAAGATGCAAATGCTCCGCATCCAAATACAGCGAAAATTCGTCTGTATAAAGGTGAAGAGGAAATTGAAGTTGTTGCTTGCTCAATTGGTGGCGGTAAAATTGAAGTTGTAGAATTAAACGGATTCGATCTTCAATTAACAGGCACGAGTCCAGCACTACTTATTGTAAATAACGATCGCTTTGGTGCTATCGCAGCTGTAGCTTCAATCCTTGCTAAGCATGAGATTAACATAAGTACAATGAGTGTTTCTCGTAAAGAAAAAGGAAGAAGAGCGCTTATGGTCATTGAAACAGATGAATTATTAGCAGATGAAGTAATTGCGGAAATAAATGGGCAACAAAATATTTGTCAAGTAACTATTATGGATTAATTGCAGGGGGGACACACCATGTTTCGGAACGCAGCGGAACTAGTGGCGCAAGCTAAAGAGCAAAATGTAAAAATCGCAGAAATTATGATTCAATGTGAAATGCAAACAAGAAATATCTCACGTGAAGAAGTAATTGCTGGAATGGAAAAGAACTTAGTCGTGATGGAACAAGCAGTAGAACGCGGTATTCGTGGTGTAAAATCACCGACTGGTTTAACTGGCGGGGATGCTGTGAAAGTCCAAGCGTATATGCAGAGTGGAAAAGGTTTATCTGGAGATACGATTTTGGACGCAGTGAGTAAAGCTGTTGCGACAAATGAAGTAAATGCGGCGATGGGAATTATTTGTGCAACACCAACAGCAGGATCTGCTGGAACAGTGCCAGGTGTACTGTTTGCACTGCAAGAAAAATTACAGCCGACACGCGAAGAAATGATTGAATTTTTATTTACAGCAGGAGCTTTCGGTATGGTTGTTGCGAATAATGCTTGTATTTCTGGCGCGGCAGGAGGTTGCCAAGCTGAAGTAGGTTCAGCAAGTGGAATGGCAGCTGCAGCAGCAGTTGAGATGGCTGGTGGAACACAAGATCAAGCAGCTACAGCGATGGCGATTTCATTAAAGAATATGCTTGGTTTAGTATGTGATCCTGTTGCAGGGCTTGTAGAAGTACCTTGTGTAAAACGTAATGCAGCAGGAGCTGCGAATGCCATGATTTCAGCTGATTTATCATTAGCTGGTGTAACTAGTACAATTCCATGTGATGAAGTCATTGAGGCGATGTTTAGAATTGGACAAACGATGCCAGTAGCACTTCGTGAAACAGCAGAAGGTGGCCTTGCAGCAACACCGACAGGTCGTCGTTTGCAAGAAGAGATTTTTGGTAAGAGTAATAACTAAAAGCATATCATATGATTAAAGTAAAAACGGAGCTCAAATAAAGTTGAGCTCCGTTTTTTTATTTTTCTTTTGCTATTTCTTCTAATGTTTTTCCAAGATCGTGTGATCGTTTCGTTGCTTGTGTAATACATGAGATTAATGCTTGTTGAAAATTATGCTCCTTTAATACTTCAATACCTGCTTCAGTTGTTCCGCCAGGAGAAGTAATTTCTTTTCGCAAAATAGAAGGGTGTTTTTCGCTTGCTTTTAGCATTTCAGCAGAACCAATCATCGTCTGAAGAATAAGAGATTTTGCAACATCTTCTTTTAAACCAATTTTTTTTGCTGCCTCTTCCAGTGCCTCTACCACGTAATAAATATAAGCTGGTCCACTTCCAGATAATGCAGTGATAGCATGCATATCTTCTTCTTCTACAACAGAGACGAGACCAATCGTTTCAAATAAAGATGTTGCAGTGCGAATATGTTCCTCCGTTGTGTGTTCTGAAGGTGAGATAGCGGTAGCGGATTTTAAAATGGCTGCAGATGTATTTGGCATTGCACGAATAATCGGAACGTCTTTTTGAAGTAGGTTTCTAATTGAATGAGTAGAAACACCTGCTAATAACGAAATAATAAGCAAGTCATTATTTATGTATTCTTTAAGAGGAATAACCGCTTCTGCGACATCTTTTGGCTTCATAGCTAGAAAAAGAATATTTGCATCAGCAAGTAATTCCTTTTTATTATGTGTACCTTTGACACCGTATTTTTTATGTAACTCCTGTAATCTTGTCTCGTTAGAACGATTACTTACAGTGACGTGTTCTCCCTTAACAACATTTGCGTTTAATAAGCCACCAATAATCGCTTCGGCAATAGAGCCTGCACCGAGAAAGGAAATGTTTTGCATAGACATGATGTGCCTCCTTTAAATTTGGTTAGAAATACTTATAAATGTACATACATTCGTTTTTTTATGGAAAAGACCTCTTTTTATCTGAAAATAATGACAAATTTATAGGGAAGTTGTAAACTGAAGAGGTATTCATTTTTGAACCGGAAAAAGACAGGGGGGCTAAGCATGACGGCGATTCATCGAATGGAGATTCCTGTTCCATTTGCAGTTGAGACAGTGAATGTGTTTTTAGTTGAGGGAGAAACATTAACGTTAATTGATACAGGGACAAATACAGAAGAAGCAAAGAAAGCACTAGAAAGTCAATTAGGTGCATTAGGATATAAGATAGAAGATATTGAAACGGTAGTGATTACGCATCACCATGCGGATCATTGCGGACTTTTAAATACATTTTCTGAAAAAGTAAAGATTATCGGACATCCTTGGAATGAACCGTGGATTACACAGAATGCTGAATTTTTAAAGAGGTATCATGAATTTTTTAAAGAGACAGCCTTGCAGTTCGGCGTTCCAGCAGTATTTCTGAATGGTGAGGCGTTATTGACGACGAAGACACTTAAATATTCTTGTAATAGATCGTTAACACATACCGTGAGAGAGGGAGATCGTATAGATTCGTTACCTGGATTTACAGTGATTGAAACCCCGGGTCATGCTTCCACTCATATTTCATTATATAGAGAATCTGATGGAATATTAATTGGTGGGGATGCTCTCATTAGTCATATTTCTTCAAATCCAATATTAGAACCACCATATGAAGGGCAAACAGAAAGAGCGCATCCCTTATTGCAGTACAATCAAACGTTAAAACGTTTAAGTGAAATGAATATTTCACGGATTTTATCAGGGCATGGGGAAGATGTTCTGAATGTGAAACAACTTATTGAAACAAGATTACAAAAGCAAGAGACACGTGCTTTTAAAGTGCTTGAACTATTAAAGGAAAAGCCAATGACAGCATTTGAGGTGTGTGTAAAACTATTTCCGGTATTATATAAAGAGCAATTACCACTTACTATCTCAGAAACTGTTGGACAATTAGACTTTTTAGCATATAATCAACAGGTGATGATTGATGAATCTTCACAACAATTGATTTATTATGCAAAGTAGGTGACAGCAATGACGGGACGTTTACAAGAAAAAGTAATCGTCATTACAGGTGCTTCTAGTGGAATTGGAGAGCAAGTTGCAATGCAGGTTGCAGAGCAAGGGGCGACGCCGGTATTAATGGCTCGAACAGAAGAGAAGCTACAAGCATTAGCAGACAAAATTAAAGTAACTTATAATACGCCTTGCTATTACTATGTATTAGATGTAAGTGAAGAAACGAAAGTACAATCTGTTTTTTCAAAGGTATTACAAGAAGTAGGACGTATTGATATATTGGTAAATAATGCTGGGTTTGGTATTTTTAAAACGTTTGAAGATGCTTCAATGGATGAAGTAAAGGATATGTTTCAAGTAAATGTATTTGGATTAGTAGCTTGTACGAAAGCGGTATTACCTAATATGGTAAAAAGGAACGAAGGACAAATTATTAATATTGCTTCATTGGCTGGAAAAATTGCAACTCCGAAGTCGAGTGCTTATGCAGCAACAAAACACGCTGTATTAGGATTTACGAATAGTTTACGTATGGAGTTATCTAACACAAATGTGTATGTAACAGCAATTAACCCAGGACCGATAGAAACGAACTTTTTTGAAATAGCCGATCAATCAGGTACATATGTGAAAAATATGGGACGTTACATGTTAAAACCAACATATGTAGCAGAACAAATCGTAAAGGCGATGCAAACGAAAAAACGTGAAGTAAACTTGCCGAAGTGGATGGGAATGGGGCCAAAGCTCTACGCATTATTCCCAGGTTTATTTGAACGCGTTGCAGGCAAATCATTAAGTAAAAAATAGGAGATTTCCATATGGAAATCTCCTATTTTTTATTTTCCAGTCACATAATCGTAAACGATATCCTCAACAGCCTCGTATACATCAATTTCAGTATTTGAATGAATTATCATTTGAATATGTTTAATTAGCATTGCCTGATCCTCTTTTGAAACAGGATTACATTGATATTGCCGAAAACTTTTTATAATCATTTTCTCAATTAATTTTTTATTCATGTTTTTCCCCGCCTATATGTATACATGTATTGTTTTATTGTACTTGAAGTGAAATGAAAATACTACCATGCACTATTTTTGCATAAAAATCCACTTGTATATATTGTTTTTGTAGCAAAGTTAATATTTTAAAGTTTTTAAAAATTATAAATATTTAATTGACTTTATAATTATGCAATATTATAATCAAACTTAATTTAAAGAATAGATATGAGGAGGAGCTTATGAAAGTCGCAATTATTGGAGCAACTGGATATGGAGGTATTGAGTTAATTCGGTTATTAGAGCAACATCCATATTTTTCGATAGCATCTCTCCATTCTTTTTCACAAGTCGGTGAATTTATAACAAATGTATACCCGCATTTTCGAAATGTTCTTGTCCATACGTTACAAGAAATTGATGCGGAGAAAATAGAGAAGGAAGCTGAAATTGTATTTTTAGCAACCCCAGCGGGAGTATCGGCAGAGTTAACACCAAAATTATTGGCAGTAGGTTTAAAAGTAATTGACCTATCTGGAGACTTTCGTATGATAGATCCCTCGTCATATGAATTGTGGTATAAAAGGCCAGCTGCACAGGAAGAACTTCTTAGGAAAGCAGTATATGGATTAAGTGAATGGAAAAGGCCTGAGATCCAAAATGCAAATTTAATTGCAAACCCAGGATGTTTTGCTACAGCTGCATTATTAGCGGTAGCGCCGTTAGTACGTAGCGGCATGATTGAAGAAGCTTCGATTATTATTGATGCGAAATCAGGAGTATCTGGAGCGGGCAAAACGCCAACAACAATGACTCACTTTCCTGAGTTATACGATAACTTACACATTTATAAAGTTAATCAGCATCAGCACGTTCCTGAGATTGAGCAAATGCTTGCAGAGTGGAATCGTGAAACGAGGCCAATCACGTTTAGTACACATTTAATACCGATATCACGAGGGATTATGATTACACTTTATGCGAAAGTGAAAAAGGAAATGAAAATAGAGCAACTTCAAAAGTTGTATGAAGAAACGTATGAATACTCAGCTTTCGTTCGAGTTCGCTCGCAAGGAGAATTTCCAAGTCCGAAAGAAGTAAGGGGCTCAAATTATTGTGATATTGGGATAGCTTACGATGAAAGAACAGAAAAAGTTACGGTCGTTTCTGTTATAGACAATATGATGAAAGGTGCGGCAGGGCAAGCAGTTCAAAATGCAAATTTATTAGCGGGACTAGAAGAGACAACGGGTTTACAGCATATGCCGCTTTATCCATAAGGGGGAAATTATGATTAAAGCATCGTCTATTACAAAATTAGCAAATGGTTCAATTGTTACACCAAAAGGCTTTTTGGCAATCGGTACTGCAAATGGTCTGAAAAAGGTGAAAAAGGATATGGGTGCAATCGTTTGTGAGGTGCCAGCATCATGTGCCGCTGTGTATACAACAAATCAAATACAAGCAGCGCCGTTGCAAGTAACGAAGGATAGCATAGCAGCAGAAGGGAAATTACAAGCAATTGTTGTAAATAGCGGCAATGCAAATGCTTGTACGGGGATGAAAGGATTGCAAGATGCTTATGAGATGCGAACATTAGGAGCGGAACACTTTGGAATAAAAGAAAAGTACGTCGCAGTCGCTTCAACAGGTGTAATTGGAGTACCTTTACCGATGGGTATCATTCGAAAGGGAATTGAATCTCTTGTGCCAACAAAGGAAGTAAGTGAAGCTTATTCTTTTTGTGAAGCAATTTTAACGACAGATCTTATAACGAAAGAAACTTGCTATGAGATGATAATTGATGGGAAAGCAGTGATCATTGCTGGGGTCGCAAAAGGATCAGGGATGATCAAACCGAATATGGCAACGATGCTTAGTTTTATTACAACAGACGCCAATATAGAGCATGAAGTATTGCAAACAGCATTATCACAAATTACGAATCATACGTTTAATCAAATTACGGTGGACGGAGATACTTCTACAAATGATATGGTCATCGCTATGGCAAGTGGATTATCAGAAACGAAAACGATGAATATGGAACATGAAGACTGGGAAACTTTCGTAGTTGCTTTACAAAAGGTATGTGAAGATTTAGCGAAAAAAATTGCACAAGATGGTGAAGGTGCTACGAAGTTAATAGAAGTAAACGTGTTAGGGGCTAGAACAAATGAAGAAGCAAAGAAAATTGCAAAACAAATAGTCGGTTCCAGTCTTGTGAAAACAGCGATATACGGTGAGGACCCAAATTGGGGACGAATTATTAGTAGTACTGGACAGAGTGAAGTAATTATTAACCCAAATACAATTGATATCACTCTTCAATCTATCGCCGTATTAAAAAATAGTGAGCCTCAAATGTTTTCTGAAGAGGAAATGACAAAGAAATTACAAGAACATGAAATAAAAATTGATGTGTGTTTACATTTAGGAGATGAAACGGGAGCAGCTTGGGGCTGCGACTTAAGTTATGAATATGTGAAAATAAATGCTTGTTATCGTACATAAGGAGAGAGAAGATGAGTGATTATATTGTAGTTAAATGTGGCGGTAGCATGTTGAATCGATTAAATAGTGTCTTTTTTGATTGTATAAAGAAATTGCAAAATAAGTATAAGGTTGTTATTGTCCATGGCGGTGGCCCAGAAATTGATGCCAAGTTAGAAGAATCTAATATCGAGATAGAAAAGAAAGATGGATTAAGAGTAACACCAAAAGAGGTTATGGATGTTGTTCAAATGGTGCTATGCGGAAGTACGAATAAAAAATTCGTAATGAATTTACAAAAACATGATTTACTTGCGGTGGGGCTTTCAGGATGTGACGGTAATTTACTTCAAGTTCAACCTGTTGGCGAAGCGATAGGATATGTAGGAGAAGTAAGTTATGTAGAAACAGCCCTATTGAAAGGGTTGATAGATATGAATTATATTCCTGTCATTGCCCCTATTGGGATAAATGGTAATGAGGTTTATAACATAAATGCAGATACCGCTGCAGCTGGAATAGCATATGCACTATCCGCAAAAGAACTCATTTTTATAACGGACGTAGATGGAGTATTACACGAAGGAAGATTGGTAAAGAAAACGGATGAATATGAAATTCTTACTTTTATAGAACAAGGCGTCATTACAGGTGGAATGATTCCGAAAGTACAGGCGGCACTTACATCGTTAAAAATGGGAGTGGAAAAGGCTAGTATCGTAAATGGTACAAAGGATTTTACTGAGGTTACAGGAGAGTGTGTTGGAACTACGGTAACAAAAGGAGTGAGTATCGTATGACAAACCATCTTTTTCAAACATATGGAAGAAGAGAAATTGAATTTCTAAAGGGCAATGGGGCTAAAGTTATTGATAAAAGTGGTGAGCAATATTTAGATTTCACTTCTGGTATTGGAGTATGTAACTTAGGACATTGTCATCCTACGGTTGTAAAGGCAGTAGAAAAGCAACTTAGAAATATATGGCATATATCTAACTTATTTACGAACTCCTTACAAGAAGAGGTCGCATCATTATTAACAGAAGATACAGCATTAGATCATGTGTTTTTTTGTAATAGCGGGGCGGAGGCAAATGAAGCGGCTTTAAAGCTAGCACGTAAGCATACTGGAAAATCTCTCGTAGTAACATGTGAGCAATCTTTCCACGGGAGAACATTTGGAACGATGAGTGCAACAGGGCAAGATAAAGTGAAAGAAGGATTCGGTCCATTACTTCCGTCTTTTTTACATATACCATTTAACGACATACGAGCATTAGAGGAAGTAATGAATGAAGAAGTTGCGGCGGTAATGGTAGAAGTTATTCAAGGAGAAGGAGGAGTAATATTAGCTGATCCATCCTTTTTGAAGGAAATTGAAAAACTATGTAATCAGTACAATGCTCTTTTTATTATAGATGAAGTACAAACTGGAATAGGCAGAACAGGAACACTATTCGCTTATGAGCAAATGGGAATAGTTCCTGATATCGTTACCATCGCAAAGGCGCTTGGGAATGGTATTCCAGTTGGAGCGATGATTGGCCGAAAAGAACTAGGTTCTTCTTTTACTGCCGGGTCACACGGTTCAACTTTCGGTGGGAATTATATTGCTATGACTGCAGCGAAAGAAGTATTGCAATTCATTAAGGAGCAATCGTTTTTTAAAGAGGTACAGGAAAAGGGCGAGTACGTATTAAAGAAATTGCAAGAAGAATTACGACACGTTGAATGTGTTCAAAATATTCGTGGTAAGGGACTTATGATTGGAATCGAATGCAAGCATGAGGTTGCAAATGTCATAGAACAACTAGAAAAAGCAGGACTTCTCGTATTACAAGCAGGGCCTAATGTTATAAGACTATTACCACCACTTATTGTAACGAATGAAGAGCTAGAACAGGCAATATATATGATAAAAAGAGTGGTTTGTACAAAAAATGCATCAATAATATAAGGGGGAAATTTCATGTCAACTGTACAAGTACCGAAATTAAATACGAAAGATCTTTTAACGTTAGAAGAATTGACGCAAGAAGAAATCATTTCTTTAATTGAGTTCGCTATATATTTAAAAAAGAACAAGCAGGAGCCTTTATTACAAGGGAAAATATTAGGTCTCATTTTTGATAAACATTCAACCCGTACTCGCGTTTCTTTTGAAGCAGGAATGGTACAGCTCGGAGGACATGGAATGTTTTTAAGTGGAAAAGAGATGCAAATTGGCAGAGGAGAAACGGTGTCAGATACTGCGAAAGTACTATCTCATTATATTGATGGAATTATGATACGCACATTTTCGCATGCGGATGTAGAGGAGCTTGCAAAAGAGTCCAGTATCCCAGTTATTAACGGTTTAACTGATGATCATCATCCTTGCCAAGCATTGGCAGATTTAATGACGATATATGAAGAAGTTCATACGTTTAAAGGAGTTAAATTAGCTTATGTAGGTGATGGGAATAATGTATGTCATTCACTATTGCTAGCGAGTGCAAAAGTCGGAATGAATATGACTGTTGCAACTCCTGTAGGGTATGAGCCGAATGAAGAAATTGTTAAAAAAGCATTAGCGATTGCTGATGAAACAGGGGCTGAAATTGAGATTTTGCATAATCCTGAATTAGCGGTAAGTGGAGCAGATTTTATTTATACTGACGTTTGGATGAGTATGGGCCAAGAAGGAGAAGCAGAAAAATATACTTTATTCCAGCCTTTCCAAGTAAATAAAGAGCTTGTTATACATGCAAAGCAAACATATCGTTTCCTGCACTGCCTGCCCGCTCATCGTGAAGAAGAAGTAACTGGAGAGATTATAGATGGGCCACAGTCTATCGTTTTTGAGCAAGCTGGTAACAGGTTGCACGCGCAAAAAGCTTTATTAGTGAGTTTATTTAAAAATATAGAAGAGCCTTCCTAAAAGGGAGGTTTTTTTATATGGAAATGTCGGATGTATATTTAGTTAATTATCTCTATATCATTTATAATAAAAAGAGCAAACTAAATTTGTTTTTCATATCATGTAAGGACATACTAGATAAAAAAATATAGTTAAAGAGATGATGAATTTGAAAACAACTAAGAAAACATATTCGTTTTTTCAGCGGATGTGGAGAATATTAAAGTTTCAATATTTTAGGTTGCTTCGATCGCCAGAAGGAGCAAAGAAAGTGTCACTAGGTTTTGCTATTGGATTTGGTTTAGAAATGTTGGTGATTTATACGGCATCGCTCGTATATTTAATATTTTATCCAATTGTCAGGTTAGCAAAGGGATCTTTTCCAGCCGCAGTCATTGGTAATATTATTGGGAAAATATCGTTTCTCCCAGTATTTTTATTTCCGTTTGCTTATGCGCTAGGAAAAATGATTTACCCATTTCATGTACAGAAAATACATCATGAACCATTTACGATATCAGATTTGTTTTCGAGCCATATTTTTACGATGTTAAAGAGCTTATTACAGAGTGAAGTATATGTATTAATTGGTATGACGATAATAGGAATTGTGTTTGGGGTAATTTCATATTTCGTTGTGCATTATTTATATGAAAAGAATCGTAAGTTACGTTTGAAGAAAAGAAAGAAACAAGTGAGAGAACCACTTGTTCAAATATAAAGAATGTCACATTCATTTTCTCCTTTGAATATGTTTAAGAAAAAGGGGGAGAGAATGAATGTATTATTACTATGTACCTCAAGTATATCCATATACAAATTATTATCCTGTAACTGGAGCGAGACAGCAATTCGGAGTATATCCGCAGCAACAAATACAACAAATGCAACAAATGCAACAGCCTGAGCAGCAACCTGTTCAAGAACGAAAACCGTATTTAATGACATGGCCGTATTCAAATGTATACTATGGTAATTATTACGAATCATAAAGCTGCTTCTATTTAGAAGCAGCTTTATGCGTTTGTTTTCAAAATTAAATTTTGAATGGTTTTAAGAGAATAAATGAGCTTTTCACGCTCTTCCTCAGATAATGTTTGAAAATTTTCTTTTAGTTTGCCTAAAATGAATTGCTGATACTGACTTACTAACATTTTCCCTTCAGTTGTTAGGGAAATTAAAATGACCCTTCGATCTTTTTCGCTATAATGACGCTCTATTAGCTCTTCTTGAATAAGTTTGTTTAATAGAGGGGTCATGTTAGGCCGTGAAATCGCTAGCCGCTTGCCAATTTCTGAAACTGCTAATGTAGCATTTTCATGCAAAAGCAGTAACACTTGCGTATGTGATGGCGGCATATGTCTTTGAGAAGAAAACTCTCCAGGAAGCATAAATTTGCGATAAAAAAGAGGCACTAGCGAAAGAAGATGATCAACAATACGTTCCCACTCGCGTGATTCCATATAACGGCCCCCTTCCACTATCATTGTAACAAAAAAGACAAGGTATAAAAATAGAATTGTTTCATGGTAGCCTTAATATTTGTAGGATAACACTTGCTTTGTAAATGTATTGGCAATAATCGCATAACCGTTATCATTTGGGTGTACTTGGTCAAATAGTAACTCTTTTTTATCATTCGAAATTAATTTGCGAATTGGTAAAACGATCGACGGTTGATGTGCTTTTGAAATAGAATAAATAGAATCATTCCAACCGTCTAAAAACATATCTGCATAACTTGCGATGGAGTCATCTAGTTGTAAAGGGTTATAGAGTTCAGAGAGAATGAGTAAAGCATTCGGATTTTGATCTCGAACGGTCTTTACAATATTTTTCACATCCGTTTCAAAACGGGCTTTTTCTTTATTTAACATTTTAATACCATCTATAACACCTACATCACGATTTAAGCGGAATAAATTATTTCCTCCAATACTAATAGTAATGATATTTGCTTCCCTAATTTTTTGTTGAACTTCTTCTGACTGGACTTTCTTAACAAGACGATCTGTAGTGAGACCATTTACACCGAGGTTTTCTACCGTAATTGGTTTATGAATTTGTCCTTCTAATTGTCTAGAAGCTAATTCGGCAAATCCCCCTTGTGTAGATCCATATCCTTTTGCAAATGAATCACCTAATACGAGGTGATAAAAGGAGTCGTTCGTTTGCTTATCAATCCAACTCGGAGCAGATGTTTTTTCTGCTTTTCCTTCAGTTCCTTTTTGTTCTATCTCATCGTTCTTTTCAAAATTAGAACAAGAAATGATTAGAAGGAGGAGACAAACAATTGTTAAGATGACTTTTTTCATAAATTCATCCTCCTTGTAATTGGTAATTGTATCATATTCAGCAGTATTAGCAATGTAAGGGCATATTATATGTTTATGAAAAGTTTACAATGACTTTACAGAAAATTTGTAGAAGTTTGTCAAAAAATATTGACGATACGAAAGAGTTTTATATATGATAATGTCAGATAAGGTGAAATGCTGCTTAGTGGGAGCTTTAT
Organism: Bacillus sp. RC242; assembly: GCF_044908245.1. Lineage (NCBI taxonomy): Bacteria > Bacillati > Bacillota > Bacilli > Caryophanales > Bacillaceae > Bacillus > Bacillus sp. RC242. The sequence goes on along the minus strand of NZ_JBIYCZ010000001.1, from coordinate 329,904 downwards.
CTCCCGTTAATTGTTAGTCTTCATCAATCGAGCGTTTAAGGGGACTACTCGTTAGCGCAGGATGAAATGAAAATCGTGTCTCCAATAGAAGAAAAAAGTATGTGGTTAGAGACAGATAGGGATTCATTTCATTATTTCTGGTAATTGTATAAGGGGGATTTTTTGTGAAAAAGTCAAAAAAAATGTTAGCTGGAGCAACTCTTGCTATTGGCGTTATAGCACCGCAAGTGTTGCCAACAACAGCTCAAGCAGAGGAAAAAATTGGGGAGAGTACAGTTAACTTACGAATTTTAGAAACATCAGATATTCACGTTAACTTAATGAATTACGATTATTATCAAACGAAAACAGATAATAAAGTAGGTCTCGTGCAAACTGCAACACTTGTTAATAAAGCGCGTGAAGAAGCGAAGAACTCTGTCCTATTTGATGATGGGGATGCATTACAAGGGACACCGCTTGGAGATTACGTAGCGAATAAAATAAATGATCCGAAAAATCCTGTGGATCCTAGTTATACACATCCATTATATCGTTTAATGAATTTAATGAAGTATGACGTCATCTCTCTTGGGAATCATGAATTTAACTACGGTTTAGATTATTTAAACAAAGTGATTAGTAAAACAGAATTCCCAGTTATTAACTCGAATGTTTATACAGATGATCATGATGGTATTGAAGAGAATGACAAGCATTACTTTGAACCATATCATATTTTTGAAAAAGAAGTAGAGGATGAATCTGGCCAAAAACAAAAAGTGAAAATTGGTGTAATGGGATTTGTTCCACCGCAAGTTATGAACTGGGATAAAGCGAATTTAGAAGGAAAAGTAAAAGCGAAAGATATTGTTCAAACAGCGGAAAAGTTAGTTCCAGAAATGAAAGCAAAAGGTGCGGACGTTATCGTTGCACTAGCTCATTCAGGCGTTGATAAGAGTGGATACAACGTTGGAATGGAAAACGCATCATATTATTTAACAGGAGTTGCTGGTGTTGATGCAGTATTAATGGGACATTCACATACTGAAGTGAAGGATATATTTAATGGTGTTCCAGTTGTAATGCCTGGTGTTTTTGGTAGTAACTTAGGTATTATTGATATGCAATTGAAAAAGGTAAACGGAAAATGGGAAGTGCAAAAAGATCAGTCTAAGCCACAACTTCGTCCGATTGCTGATAGTAAAGGTAACCCATTAGTAGAATCTGATCAAAAATTAGTTAATGAAATTAAAGAAGATCATCAAGCGACAATCGATTATGTAAATACAGCTGTAGGTAAAACGACAGCACCAATTAATAGTTATTTTTCATTAGTACAAGATGATCCTTCCGTACAACTTGTGACAAATGCACAAAAATGGTATGTAGAAAAACTATTCGCTGAAAACGGACAATATAGTAAATATAAAGGAATTCCAGTATTATCTGCAGGGGCGCCATTTAAAGCAGGTGGCCGAAACGGTGCTACATACTATACGGATATTCCAGCAGGGACGTTAGCAATTAAAAACGTAGCGGATTTATATGTATATCCAAATACGTTATATGCTGTAAAAGTAAACGGGGCACAAGTGAAAGAATGGCTTGAAATGTCTGCTGGTCAATTTAATCAAATTGATTCAAAGAAAACAGAAGAACAACCATTAGTAAATATAGGTTATCCTACATATAACTTTGATATTTTAGATGGCCTAAAATACGAAATTGACGTAACGCAACCAGCGAAATACGATAAAGATGGCAAAGTTGTAAATGAAAATACGAATCGTATTGTAAATATGACGTATGAAGGTAAGCCTGTAGCTGACAATCAAGAGTTTATTGTGGCTACAAACAACTATCGTGGAAGTAGCCAAACGTTCCCTGGTGTAAGTAAAGGCGAAGTTGTATACCAATCACAAGATGAAACGCGTCAAATTATTGTGAAGTACATGCAGGAAACACCAGTTATTAATCCAGCAGCAGATCAAAATTGGACGTTTAAACCGATTATTGCAGATAAATTAAATACAACATTTGATTCTTCACCAAATGCACAAAACCATATAAAGAAAGATGGAAAAATATCATATGTTGGACCATCTGAAAATGAATTTGCTAAATATGCAATTGATATAACGAAGAAGAATGATAAGGAAACTGGTGGAGAGAATCCAACGACACCGCCAACAGGTGAAGGCAATAACGGAGAAAATCCAACGACACCACCAACAGGTGAAGGCAATAATGGAGAGAATCCAACGGCACCGCCAACAGGTGAGGGCAATAACGGAGAAAATCCAACGACACCACCAACGGATGAAGGTAATGCTGTTAATGAACCAAAACAAGATGGAAACAACGCAGGATCTGGACAAACTACAACGGATAATCAAAATACAAAAGAAACTGTAAGTGAAAATAAAGAAGCAGATAAAGAGGAACGTGATTTACCGAAAACAGGTACAAGTGTTGCTTCTACAATTGGAGCAGGTCTGGCGTTTGTTGGAGCGGGATTACTTATGTTATTTAGAAGAAAGAAAGCGAATAGATAGCGGAGAAATATAAAAAGGATCACCGATTAAGGTAATCCTTTTTATTATATTATGAAACTGGTACTGCTTTTTCTTTCTTCCATGAAAGGCCAAATCCAGTAAAGCCGACGATAATCGTTAAGACTGGGCAAGCTAAACAGAAGATTGCGTATGGAAGGTAATCGAATGTTGGAACGCTAAGGACGTTTGTTAAGAATACGCCACTTACACCCCATGGTACGAGCGGGTTAATGACTGTACCTGCATCTTCTAATACGCGTGATAAATTACGACGTTCTAAACCGAGTTCATCGTATTTATTAGCGAATGCTTGTCCTGTTAAAACGATGGATAAGTACTGCTCACCAAGTAAGAAGTTTACACCAATTGCAGTTGAAGCAGTAGAAATAATTAAGCGTGTGCTATTTTTTACAAAGCTAGAGATAATATTCATCAGCTGCGCTATAATACCCATTCCTTGTAATAATCCTCCCATACAAAGAGCTAGGAAAATAAGAGCAATCGACATCATCATACTTTGTAGACCACCGCGAGATAGTAAGCTATCAATGTCTTTAATACCAGTTTTAGAAACGTAGCCGTCTTGCATAATTTTCATTAAATCAGCTAAAGAAGTGCTAGGTTTAAAAATAAAGAGAATAATAATTCCTACCACAATTCCTGCAAGCAATGTTGGAACTGCTGGAACTTTTTTAAATGCGAATAGGAACAGTAATAAAATTGGAATAAGTGTAACGATAGAAATCGTTGTGTGTTTTTCTAACGTGCTAATAAAGTTTGTGAAGTCAACGTCTCCACTAGTACCGCTTCCTAAAATGAAAAATGCGATAAAAGCAATAATGAAAGCAGGAACTGTTGTCCAAAGCATGTTACGAATATGCTCAAATAAATCTACCCCCGTTACAGCAGGAGCTAAGTTTGTTGTATCAGATAAAGGAGACATTTTATCTCCAAAGAATGCACCAGAAATAATTGCACCAGCGATCAGAGCTGGATCGTATCCGAGAGCACTACCCATTCCCATAAAGGCAAGTCCTACAGTTGCGGCAGTCGTAAAGGCACTACCGATACTTGTTCCAACAATTGCACAAACAACAAAAACAGTTGGGACGAAAATTTTAGGAGATACAAGCTGGAAGCCGTATACCATTAAAGTTGGAATTGTTCCAGCAGCGATCCAAACACTAATTAATACGCCCACAAGTAAGAAAATAAAAATAGATGGAATACCAGCTGAAATACTACTGATCATCCCTTTTTCCATAGTAGACCAAGAGATTTTTTTCATAAATCCAAATGCTAATAAAAGAACGATACCAAATAAAATTGGGATGTGTGGTGAAACTTCTAATTGGATAACACTAAAGCCGATACAGAAAAAGATAAATAATGTTAAAAGAACAGATTCAATTTTTGAAACCATTGTGTTTCCCTCCTAAGTAATTTAAAATAGCTCTTTTTTATATAAAATTCGCCAATATTGTATATTTCCTTCTAAAATTTAGAATTTTGTGACAAATTACCGGTAATTGTCAACATCTCAATATGATACGGAAATGATTGGATAAAAAAACGCCCCTGCATATAATTATGCAGGGACGAAGAAATCGCGGTACCACCCTAGCTTGTGAAAGGAATGTATCACAAAATAAAGGGTCATATGATATGCGCTCATAAAATAAAAACGCCCCTGCAATATATGCAGGGACGAAAAATTCGCGGTACCACCCTAAATTGTGAAACAGTTTCGTTTCACCACTCTTTAGACATAACGGTCTAAACCGTCTTTCACTACTCCTCACGTTTCGTAAAAGAAGCTCCAGGGGGTAATTCATAAATCGCTCTGTACTGGTTCGCACCGACCACCAGTTCTCTGAAATCAGAAAACGAAATACTACTAAATCCTATCAACGCCGATTCATATGATGTTAGTTAAATTTTTATCATATATTCATCATACATGTCAATAAAAACATTCGATATTTTTTTAGGGAAATAAAGGAGAAATGTTTTTAATACTGTAAAAGTGTGCGTTATAATGAATTTGAAAGGGGAGGAAAGAGTGAAGAAAAAAATAATTCTTTTTACCACCTTACTAGTCGTTGGCGGAAGTGCTGGAATTTACACAGCTTTTGCAGCTGAATCAGAGCAGTCGAAACAAAAGCAAATACAGCAGTCAGAAGTGAAGAAAGTGAAAGAAAATGAAGAGAAGAAATCGATGGAAAAAGCAGCTACGAAACTAGGAGTTTCTACTGAGGGGAAAACAAAAGAAGAGGTTACAAAAGAAGTAGATACCACTAGATTTGAGCAGCGCCATGATTTGTTAATTGAGCATGCTAAGCAACTTGGAATTGATACAGAAGGAAAAAAAGATGAAGAGATTATTTTAGAAATTGGAAAGATACAACATGGAAAGTAGAACAACTTATCGTATGATAAGTTGTTCTTTTTTAAGAACTATTTGATTTAAAAATAATTGACAGTCATTTATTTTTAATGTTAACTTTATTTATAAATAAGTTAACATTAGGGGTGGCAATTGTGGCTGTTAATAGTAACACGAGTGAAAAATCATCTTATACATATGAAGAATTATCGAAGAAGAATAAAGATTACGTATGGCACCCATTTACACAAATGAAAGATTATTTAGAAGAAGATCCTGTCATTATTGAACGTGGAGAGGGAAGAAAGCTATACGATGTAAATGGAAATGAATATTGGGACGGTGTTTCATCTATTTGGTTAAATGTTCATGGGCATCAAGTACCAGAACTAGATGAGGCAATTCGCGAGCAATTAAATAAAATTGCTCATTCTACTATGCTAGGACTTGCTAACGTTCCATCTATTTTATTAGCAGAAAAAATAATTGAAGTTGTACCAGAAGGTTTGAAGAAAGTATTCTATTCAGACTCTGGTTCTAGCGCCGTTGAAATTGCAATTAAGATGGCCTTTCAATATTGGCAGCATAAAGGAAAACCGAAAAAACAAAGATTTGTTACATTAAAAGAAGCATATCACGGTGACACGATAGGTGCTGTTTCAGTGGGGGCAATAGACTTGTTTCACCAAGTGTATAGTTCACTATTATTTGAGGCAATTAAAATGCCGTATCCATATACATATCGTTCTCCTTATGGAGATAATAAGGAACAAATTGTAAAGAAACATTTAGAAGAAATGGAAGAAATGCTACAAGAAAAACATGAAGAAGTAGCAGCTATTATTGTGGAGCCATTAATGCAAGGTGCTGGTGGGATGATTACAATGCCAAAAGGATACTTAAAAGGGCTTCGCGATTTATGTGCAAAATACAATGTATTATTTATTACAGACGAGGTAGCGACTGGATTTGGGCGTACCGGGAAAATGTTTGCATGTGAACACGAGGATGTGACGCCAGACATTTTAACAGCCGGAAAAGGTTTAACAGGTGGTTATTTACCGGTGGCAATTACGGTAACGACAGATGAAATTTATAATGCCTTTTTAGGAGGCTATGAAGAACAAAAAACGTTTTTCCATGGTCATAGTTATACAGGGAATCCGTTAGGTTGTGCCGTAGCAATTGCAAATTTAGAACTATATGAAAAGACTAATTTAATAGAAGATGTTGCGCATAAAGCAGAATATGTAGCGGCACAATTAGAAGCTCTTAATGAATATAAGCACGTAGGAGATATTCGTCAGTGTGGGCTAATGGTTGGTATTGAACTTGTGAAGAATAAGGAAATGAAAGAATCGTTTGAATGGACAGAAAGAGTCGGTGTTCAAGTGTGTAAACGCTCAAGAGAGCTGGGCATGATTTTGCGACCACTCGGTAATACGATTGTATTTATGCCTCCTCTTGCATCTACGGTGGCTGAGATTGATGAGATGTTACGCATTTTATATAAAGCAATCTCGGATGTTACGGAGGGAGAGTAATGAGTGGTTTCTTTATAACAGCAACGGATACAGAAGTTGGCAAAACGGTAGTGACAGGAGCATTGGCAGGTATATTTCGAGAGCGTGGACATAATGTTGGTGTATATAAACCGTTGCAAAGTGGACATGTTGCATCAAATCCTGAGGGTGATGCAGCAAGGTTAAAAGCATTATCGGGTGTACCGACAGAAGAGGATGAAATTTGTCCTTATTCCATTGAAGAACCACTTGCTCCGAGACTTGCCATGAAAAGAGCTGGAAGGACAGTAACGTTAAAAGAAATTACTGATCACTATAATGAACTACTAAAAAAGTTTAATAGCCTATTTGTAGAAGGGGCTGGTGGGCTTGCAGTTCCATATACAGAAGATGCTTTAGTGATTGATTTTGCAAAAGAATTACAGCTTCCTCTTATTGTAGTAGCGCGTCCTACGCTTGGGACAGTTAATCATACTATTTTAACAATTTCTTATGCAAAAGCACATGGATTAAAAGTAGCAGGTGTAATTTTATCTGGATGTAAAGGATATGAAAAAGAAAGAGTGCAAGAAAATAAAATAATGATTGAGGAGTTAAGTGGCGTGCCGGTTTTAGGGTTATTACCATTCCTTGAAGGTGAGTTTACAAGGGAAGAATTATTGGAATCGGCAAAAGAACATATTATGATTTCAAAATTAGAGGAGCTCATCCAAAATGAATCAAATGTGGCGCACGCATCTTCAATCTAAAGTAGAACAATTAAAGGAGCAAGGGCAGTATCGTAATTTACATGTAACAGAGAAAGCGGAAGAGACATGGCTTATTCGAAATGAGAAAAGGATGCTAAATTTAGCATCAAATAATTATTTAGGGTTAGCTGGAGATGAAAGGTTGAAAGAAGCTGCTATTGTCTGCACAAAAAAATATGGAACTGGAGCGACTGCCTCTCGTCTCGTTGTAGGAAATTATCCACTGTATGAAGAGGTTGAGAGAAGTATATGTGATTGGAAAGGTACTGAAAAAGCTTTAATTGTAAATAGCGGGTATACAGCAAATGTAGGTGCTATATCTGCTTTATCCTGTCGTCACGATATGGTTTTTAGTGATAAATTAAATCACGCAAGTATTGTTGATGGAATTATATTAAGCGGAGCAGAGCATAAAAGATATCGTCATAATGATTTGGATCATTTAGAAAAGATGTTGCAAATAGCGTCACCAGAAAAGAGAAAATTAATCGTAACAGATACGATTTTTAGTATGGATGGAGATATTGCATATTTGAGAGGCTTAGTTCAGCTGAAAGAGAAATACGGGGCAATCATTATAGTTGATGAAGCACATGCAAGTGGAATATATGGAATCGGTGGAGCCGGATTATCTCATGTAGAAAAAGATATTGCTCAAAAAATTGATATACATATGGGGACGTTTAGTAAGGCTTTAGGGTGTTATGGTGCGTATTTAACGGGTGATTCCATTTATATAGAGTATTTACAAAATATGATGAGAAGCTTGATTTTTACTACAGCTTTACCACCAGGAACATTAGGGGCGATCCGAAAAGCAATTGAAATTGTGAAAGAAGATAACGAAAGAAGAGAGCGACTTATAGAGAATGGTGCATATTTCAGGACGCATTTACAAGAAGCTGGTTTTGATATTGGGAATAGCTCAACTCATATTGTACCGATTGTAGTTGGGTCAAATGAAAATACTTTACGGTTTAGTGAAAGGTTACAAGAGGTAGGTATCGCAGCCATTGCAATTCGTCCGCCGACTGTTCCAGTTGGTAGTTCCCGAGTCCGTTTTGCAGTTACGTCACAACATACAATAGCCGATTTAAAATGGGCTATTCAGCATATTATATGCATTGGTAAAGAAGAGGGGTTTTTAGTATGAAAGAGCTAAAGCTTATTTTTATTCCAGGATGGGGAATGGAAGAAGGTGTTTGGACTTTGGTTCTGCCGTATTTTAAAGGATATTCTGTTCAATGTATAGATTGGCGTAACGTGAAAGAACAAAGTGAATTTGCGGGGCGAATAATAGATGTATCGCAGGATGAAAATGTAATTTTAGTTGGATGGTCACTAGGAGCGTTAGCGGCAGTACAAGCTTATAAAAAGATTAAGGCCCAAGGTATGGTACTAATTGGTGGTACCGCTAAATTTACCAATACAAGTGACTATACAAGTGGATGGAATTCCTTGCATGTAGAACGTATGAAAAAGAATTTAACGAGAAAAAAAGAAGATACTTTGAAGCGTTTCTATGAAAATATGTTTACAAAAAGTGAGCTGAGGGAGAATACGAGTTTTGAAGAGATTGCGCAGAAGTTTAAAGGAGACTCGATTCAGTCTTTACAATTAGGCTTAGATTATTTAATAGAAACAGATATGAGAAATGAAGTAATAGATATGAAAGCCCCGCTGTTACTCCTTCATGGAGAGCAGGATGTAATATGTCCATTGTCTGCAGCCCATAGTATGGCCAATAATACGAATGCCAACCTAAAAGTAGTAAGCGGTGCTGGGCATGCATTATGTGTAACGAATTTTGAATATTGCGCAAATGAAATTATTCAATTTGTAGAGGGGATACGACATGATCAACAAAACGTTACTGCAAAAACGGTTTAACGGGGCGGCTGTATCCTACGATCAATATGCAAATGTACAAAAAAAGATGGCGTATTCGTTACTTTCTACATTGAAGGAACGATATAGTGAAACATCATCGATACGTATTTTAGAACTTGGATGCGGGACAGGATATGTAACAGAGCAATTATCAAATTTATTTCCGAAAGTTCATATTACAGCTGTGGATTTTGCTGATGAGATGATTGCAGTCGCGAAAACTAGAAAAAGTTTGGAAAATGTGATGTTTCGATGTGAAGATATTGAACAATTAAAATTAGAAAATTCATATGATGTCATCATTTCAAATGCTACATTTCAATGGCTTAATGATTTAAAAGAGACAGTGAAAAATTTATTTAACTATTTGTCTGAAGAAGGAATATTATTATTTTCCACGTTTGGTAATACGACTTTTCAAGAATTGCATACGTCTTTTCAGCGCGCTAAGAAAGAAAAGGGGATACACAATTGTACTTCAATAGGACAACGATTCGTTTCGAAAGAACAGTTAGTAAATATATGTGAAATGCCATTAGGAAATGTACATGTTTCTGAAACATGTTACATAGAAAGATTTGCAGAAGTTAGGGAGTTTCTACATTCTATTCGAAAAGTAGGAGCGACCAATAGTAATGAAGAGTCTTATTGTCAAAGCCCTTCACTCTTTCGTACGATGCTTCGTATATACGAAAGAGACTTCACGGAAAAAGAAGGGATAGTAGCAACATATCATGCTTTATTTACGTATATAACAAAAGAGGGGAAGAGATGAAATGAAACAAGTACAAATAAAAAGGGATTGGAAAAAACTTGCATACGACGTAGTAGAAGAGAAAATGATTGCGAAAGAAGATGCAATTGCAATATTAGAAGCTGATGATACAGAGGTTTTAGAAATTATGAATGCAGCTTACATCATTCGCCATCATCATTTTGGTAAGAAAGTAAAGTTGAACATGATTATAAATACGAAATCTGGTTTATGCCCTGAAGATTGCGGGTATTGTTCACAGTCTATTATTTCAGAAGCACCGATTGATAAGTATGCATGGTTAACACAAGAGAAAATTGTTGAAGGAGCGCACGAAGCAATTCGTCGTAAAGCAGGTACATATTGTATTGTTGCATCTGGTCGTCGTCCGACGAATAAAGAAGTAAATCACGTTATTGGAGCAGTTAAGGAAATTCGTGAAACGACAGATTTAAAAATTTGCTGTTGTTTAGGATTTTTAAATGAAGATCAAGCAGGTCAGTTAGCAGAAGCTGGTGTGCATCGTTATAATCACAATTTAAATACGCATGCCAACAATTATGATAGCATTTGTTCAACGCATACGTATGACGATCGTGTTGATACAGTCCAAAAAGCGAAGCAAGCCGGTATTTCTCCATGCTCTGGAGCAATTTTCGGAATGGGAGAAACGATTGAACAGCGCGCTGAAATTGCATTTGAATTACAACGTTTAGATGCTGATTCTATTCCATGTAATTTCCTTGTTGCTGTAAAGGGTACTCCGCTTGAAGGACAAAAAGAATTAACACCTGTAGAATGTTTAAAAGTGCTGGCGATGATGCGTTTTGTAAATCCAACAAAAGAAATTCGTATTTCAGGTGGTCGAGAACTTAATTTACGTTCTGTACAGCCACTTGGTTTATTTGCAGCAAACTCTATCTTTGTCGGGGACTATTTAACAACAGCTGGACAAGAGCCGACTGCGGACTGGGGTATGATTGAAGATTTAGGATTTGAGATTGAAGAATGTGCGCTATAAGATAGATGAAAAGCAAACTCTTTAAAGGGTTTGCTTTTTTTTGTAAATAAAATGTAATAAAAGTCCATTAACGCTTGATAGTAGTCACTTTTGGACGAGAAAAATAATTTTGTGGACGAATTTTCCAAGCCCTAATTGTACATAGTAAAAATGTAATTTATATCGGGTTGGAGGATTTTACATGTACAAATACATATTAACTATTATGACCTGTCTGATTTTAATAAAAGCGATAAGTGCTGATCCAGTTAAGGCGGCTGAAAATCCTGAACAAAAAGAAATGCAACAAAGAATTGAACAGCATTTTCGAACGAAAGCTGAACATTTTGGGCTTGAAACAGAAGGAAAAGATTTAAAAGAAGTGAGGAAGGAAATTTCTATTATAGAAGAAGCGGAAAAGAGAGAAAATGTGTGGAGAACAGCACAAGCTCTTCGTATAAAAACAGAAGGAAAAACGATGGATGAATTAATAGAAGATGTACGAAAAAAGGTGAGAAAATAAAAAAAGAGGCCGTAGCCTCTTTTTTAAGCCCATTGTTTTGATAAATGAGCCATTTCGATCGCAGCAACTGCCGATTCATATCCTTTATTACCAGCTTTTGTACCTGCACGTTCAATCGCTTGTTCAATTGTTTCTGTCGTTAATACACCGAAAATAACTGGAATGTCCGTTTGTAGTGATAAAGAAGCAACACCTTTTGCTACTTCATTACAAACGTAATCGTAATGTGTTGTAGCACCGCGAATTACTGTACCTAATGTAATAACAGCATCATATTTTCCGCTATTGGCCATCTTTTTAGCGATTAAAGGAATTTCAAATGCACCAGGAACCCATGCAACATCAATATCATTCTCTTCTACACCGTGACGCTTTAATCCATCTAAAGCTCCGCCAAGTAACTTACTTGTAATAAACTCATTAAAACGTCCAACAACAACCCCAACTTTTAATCCTGTACCAACTAAATGACCTTCGAATACCATAATGTATCTCTCCTTTAATTATAAAGTGAAACTATAATCAGTGGGGGATTCATCCCCCGCTGATTATTAGTTGAACCAATCGGGCCTTTACGGGCAGTTGATCTCCCACCTAACTTCTTTGCTCCAGCCGAATTTTGAGGTGGGAGTTTTACTGCCCGTTAATGCGGGATAAGTTTAGTAAATGTCCTAATTTGCTTACTTTCGTTTGTAAATACGTTTTGTTTTCTTCTTTTGTTGGCATTTGCAACGGTACACGCTCGGTTACTTCTAAATCGTAACCTTGTAAGCCAGCAATTTTTCGTGGATTATTCGTTAATAATCGTAAACTTTGTAAGCCTAAATCTTTTAAAATTTGAGCACCAATACCGTAATCACGAAGATCAGCTGGGAACCCAAGTTTTTCATTTGCTTCTACAGTATCTAACCCTTCTTCTTGTAACTTATAAGCGCGAAGCTTATTCAGAAGGCCAATGCCTCGTCCTTCTTGTCTCATATAGAGAAGAACACCTTTTCCTTCACGCTCAATTTGAGCAAGTGCAGCATGTAGCTGTGGTCCGCAATCACAGCGGCACGAACCAAATACATCTCCTGTTAAGCATTCTGAATGAACGCGTACAAGTACAGGTTCGCCTGTTGAAATATCACCTTTTACGAGCGCGATATGTTCTTTCATATCTAATGAGTTAGAATAGCCAATTGCATGGAAATTACCGAAATCTGTAGGTAATGTAATTGCCACTTCTCTCGTCACAAGTGTTTCGTGGTGGCGGCGATAAGCAATTAAATCTTCAATTGTAATCATTTTTATATCAAATTGTTTTGCACACTCTATTAAATCAGGTACACGTGCCATCGTACCGTCCTCATTTATAATCTCGCAAATGACGCCGGCGGGCTCAGCTCCGCAAAGTTTTGCTAAATCAACAGCAGCTTCTGTATGACCTGCGCGGCGAAGGACGCCACCTTCTTTCGCAATTAATGGAAAGATATGTCCAGGGCGGTTAAAATCAGTTCCTTTAGATGCGGGATTTAATAATTCCTGTATTGTTGTAGCACGCTCATGAGCACTAATGCCTGTTGTTGTAGAAACGTGATCGATGCTTACTGTAAAAGCAGTATGATGTGAATCTGTATTATGAGATACCATTGGTTCTAACTGTAGACGTCCTGCGTACCCTTCCGTAATCGGTACGCAAACGAGACCACGACCGTGTGTAATCATAAAATTAATCGTTTCTGGTGTAATGTACTCTGCTAAAGCAATAAAATCGCCTTCATTTTCTCGGTTTTCATCATCACATACGATAACGACTTTTCCTTGTTTTAAATCTTCTAGAGCTTCTTCAATACGATGAAACATTGTGCTTCCTCCTTATAGAAATCCGTTTTCTTGTAAAAAGCTTTCGGTCATTGAACCAGTTCTTTTTGCGGGCTTTGAGATAAAGCGTTCAATATATTTTCCAATCATGTCACACTCAATGTTTACGATGTCCCCGGCTTTTTTTTCTCCGATTATAGACTCGCTTACTGTGTGGGGGATGAGTGAAATTGTAATTGAAGATTCGTCTATATCAAATATTGTTAAGCTAGTGCCATCAACAGCAACGGATCCTTTATGCAAACAATAGCGTAGTAATTCATCAGAAATTGCTATTTTGTAATAGATGGCATTGTAATGTTGTTTTTTAGTTAAAATCGTACCGATGCCATCGATATGTCCGGTGACGAAATGTCCACCGAATCGTCCGTTTGCAGCCATCGCCCGTTCTAAATTCACTTTGGCACTTGGCTTTAGCATACGAAGTGATGTTGCTTTCATTGTTTCAGGCATTGCGTCGACAGTGAATGAAGTAGTCGTAAAAGTAGTTACTGTTAAGCAAATGCCGTTAACCGCGATACTATCACCTAATTTGACATCGGATAAAATTTGATTCGCGCTAATAGTTAGCTTCATTGCTTCACCACTTTGAGTCATGCTTGATATCGTTCCTAACTCTTCTACGATTCCTGTAAACATTCCGTCACCTCGCTTTTTAAGGTTGCAACAATTTTTATGTCATTACCGATTTGTTTCATCTCTTGAATTGTTAAGGAAAGTGCATCTTGTAACTTCGAAAAACCAGCTCCGCCAAATAAGGTGGGTGCATCTTTTCCACCAATTAATTTCGGGCTTATATAGGTCACGATTTCATTAAAACTATTTGTTTTTAAGAAGTTTGCATGCACCGTTTGACCACCTTCAACGAACAGAGAAAGAATTTGTTTCTCACCGAGCAGGGATAGGACATCTTGTATTTCAATTTGCTGTGTTTTCATTTGGAATACAGCTATATTGTTAGATTCATAAGACGCTATTTTCTCTTTATTTACATCCTTACCGACAATAATCCATGTCGGAGTTAAGCCATCTGTTATGACATGAGAAGATGGCGGCGTTCGTAAGTGGGTATCTAAAATAACGCGTATAGGATGTTTACCTCCGTTTGAAATTCGTGTTGTTAAGTGTGGATTATCAGTTAGAACTGTATTCACACCGACTAGAATAGCATCATGTATATGACGATATTGGTGAACGTCAGCGCGTGCTTCTTCGCCTGTAATCCACTTACTTTCACCGGTTACAGTTGCTGTTTTTCCATCTAAGCTCATTGCTGTTTTTATTGTTACAAAGGGACGTTTCGTTTTCATATAGTGAAAAAAGTATCGATTTAATAAAGTGGCTTCCGCCTCAAGAACACCAGTAGTTACCTCGATTCCAACTTCTTCTAATCTCCTTTTTCCATTTCCGGAAACGAGTGGATTGCAATCAAGAGTAGCAATTACAACACGCTGAACTCCTTTTTCAATGAGTAATTCACAGCAAGGTGGTGTTTTTCCAAAATGGCTACACGGTTCAAGTGTTACATAAACAGTAGCACCTTTTGCTTTTTCACCAGCCATATGAAGTGCATGAATTTCGGCATGTTCTTCACCAGCACGCAAGTGAGCTCCCATTCCTATGATGTTTCCATCTTTTACAACAACAGCACCAACCATAGGATTTGGGCTTGTTTGTCCCGATGTTCCTTGTGCTAACTGCAAGGCAATCCTCATATATTCTTGATCTGTCATTCTTTTCACCTCTCCTGAAAAAATCAAAAAACCCCAAGGATTTTATATCCTTGGGGTTTGGGAGACGTGATTTCTAGAAATATAGTTCGAATACGAAAGTATAGGAAAGAAACCTAACGATGACTGATATTTTGGCATAAGGAAAAAACCTAGCAAAATATCAAATTCTTTCAACGCTAGTCGTATCTTTTTATTTCAGTATAGAAACATAAGTATACAAAATAAAACATATATAAAGATTCAAAATGAAACTTTAAAAATATGCATACTGAAATAAAAGTGTATTCGCTATATAAAATTACTAGAAAACATATCCTTCTCCCATCCAGACTATACTGTCGGCCCTAGAGTTTCACTAGATCCACCGTTTTCGCGTTGAAAACGGGTCACGGACTTAGAAGCTATCGCTTCATCACCGCCGGTTGGGAATTTCACCCGACCCCGAAGGATGTTGTTTGCTCACATTATAGCACAAAAAAGAAAAAAGCAAAGTGGAAAATATTCGAATGTGAAGAATTGTGTGAAAATATATGCCGATTTGAATGGGGACGAAAGTAATAGAAATGTTGAAAGGGGAAGGGCTGTATAGGCTTTGATCAAAAGAAAAAACATGCACAAAAAAATGTGCATGTTACGTCCAAAATTACTCTGCCTCTGGTGCTCTAACAACAGACTCGAATTTTCCTTTATGCGAAGCATCGCAATAAGGCATGTTTTTTGATAAACCACAACGACATAAAGAAAATGCCGGTTTTGCTGGGAATACATTCCCTTGTGAGTCAACTAATTCCACGTCCCCTGTAACGCGAAAAGAGCCATTATCATTCACTTTAATTTGTACTTTTGCCAACGTTATCCCTCCTTTCCAAACGCTTACTCTCATCATATAATTAGGGAGAGTACTTGACAATATAAAAAGAGCACTTTGTTTGAGAGAGAAGAGAGTGTTATAATAGTTTTTATAACTGACTAGAGTAAGGTGACGAAAGATGGATAAAAAATTACACACACTACAAAATATTGCAAATGAGCGCACATGGGCATCATTTTTGAATGATAATCATCCATATAGTTTACTTCATTGGTCAATCGCAGGTGTAGGACAAGAACCGAAAGATGTTTGGTTACTTCAAGATGAGGTAACTTTTCAAACGACGGAATTCCCAACGCTAGACGAGGCAGTAAAGTGGATTTCTGAAAATATGGAACAAGTTACAGACGTTTTAGCGCAGTAAAAAAACAGGCTTATGCAAGCCTGTTTTTTGTTTCTTTTACATATGTGTTTAAAAATTGATCGATGGCATCTTCGTACTCTTCTTTATTTTCATTATAAGAGCAAGCGTGTGCACCATGTTCTGCAATATAAAGCTGTTTATTATTTTCTTTCGCTTCATAAAGTGATTTCGTCATATCAGATAAAATATAGTCATCATCTTTACTATGAATAAAGAGAACCGGATTGTTAATATTTTTTATACAATCAATTGGTGAAACTTCACGAATTGTATAGCCATCACGAACTTTTAAAAAGGCATTTGCTAAAGGTAATAAAGGCCATTTTGGCAAATGAAACTCAACTTTCAAACGATGTTGTAACTGTCCATAAAAATCAGAGAAAGGACAATCAGCAATATAAAAATCAGCACCATCTTCTACAAGTCCTGCATATTGAAGAAGAGTTGCAGCACCCATAGATTCACCATGAATTCCGAGTGTAATATTCGTTCCGAAACGATCTTTTAGCCAGTCAACTACTGACTTTAAATCATGCTTTTCATAATAGCCATAACTTGTTGTTTTACCACCGGTTTTACCATGACGGCGATGATCATAAATAAATACGTTATATCCTCTATTTAAAAATAAGTTTGCATATTTAACGGAATTCATTTTATTTACAGTCACACCGTGGCAAAAAATCATAAATTTATTGGAATGACCAGCTGGCATGTAATATCCGTGAAGTTCGTATCCGAATTGAGAAGGGATGTGAACCTCTTCTTTTTGAATAGCCTTAAAATCGTCCAAATGAAAATGCTTTTTCGTTTCGCGTTCTAAAACTTCTTCCTCTGTTTTTTTCTTCAAGTACATAACTTTATTTGTAAAGAAAATCCCAATCGCAGTTAGTGCGCCTAGTATAGTAAACAATGCTGTAAAAAAACGTTTCATACTTTACCTCATCCTCCAAATACCTCTACATGTGATACACTAACATTGTATCACAATGATGTGAAAAGGGGAGAAATCGTGTATGGTTCATATACAAAAAATCACACCAGAAATGAAAGAAGCAATTCAGGATTTTATGTGTGAAAACTGGGGAAGCTCAATGATGGTCTCGCGAGGCAGAGTACATCAATTAGAAGAATTACCTGGTTTTATTGCACTTAGAAATAACAGAATAGTAGGAATTTTAACATATAAAGTGATAGAAAACATGTGTGAAATTGTATCGTTAAATAGTTTTGAGGAAGGGAAGGGGATTGGTACAAAACTGGTGGATTGTGTATTGCGAGTGGCAAAAGAGAACGAATGTAAAAAAGTGTGGCTTATTACGACGAATGATAATATGAACGCACTTCGTTTTTATCAAAAACGTAGCTTCATGATGACGAACTTATATATTGATGCGGTAAAGGAAGCACGAAAAATAAAGAAAGAAATTCCATTTATTGGTTATGATAATATCGCGATTTCACATGAAATTCAGCTGGAGTATATTTTCTGAGTAGAGTGGAAATTGTGTAACAATTTTCAGAAATATAAAACAATAACCTTGACGAATGTTATATTTTGGTTTAATTTAAAATTGTAATCTATTACCATATTAAGGGGTGACGATGTGGCAACTATACGTGATGTTGCAAAATTGGCCGGTGTTTCAGTCGCAACCGTTTCAAGAGTCATTAACGAAAAAGGATATGTCCATGAAGATACGGTGAAACAAGTAAAAAAAGCAATTGAAGAATTACATTATAGACCGAATGCTACAGCAAAGCCTTTATTTAAACAGCCTTCAACGGTGATTGCATTACTTGTAGATAATTTGCATAATCCATCATACATCACTTTGCTCCGTTTCGTTGAGGAAATAGCATACAAAGAAGGGTATCAAGTAATAGTTTGTAATATAGAAAATAAGAATAGATACATAGATATGTTGGCGCAAAATAACATTGCAGGCGTTATAATGACGAAATCTGTTTTTCGAAGTATAGGAGAAATCTCACTTCCTTTCGCTGTGCTTGAAGAACGACAATCTCTTATGAGCTATTATGAAAGTGGACAGAAAGCTGTTTCTTTATTAAAAGAGAAAGGCTGCCAGTTTCTTGCTTATATCGGTGAGGAAGTAGAGAGTGAAGAAATGGAAGAGCATGTGGCAGGATTTCTAGATACTGCTTGGAAAGAAGGACTTTCTTATCGAGAGGGAATTGTACAAGGGTATACGAATCAACAGTTTCTTGAATTGTTACAAAAGCATCCATACATAGATGGGGTTGTAGCTTCAAGTGATAAGGTCGCTATTGAGCTAATCAGGGCGGCGAAAACTCTTAATATTCATATACCAGGTAAGTTACAAATCATTGGATTTAACGGGAGTGTAGAGGGTGAATGGATAAGTCCATCATTAACGACGATTGGAAGTTATATCGAAGAAAATGGGGAAATAGCTTTTCAACAGTTAATAGGAAAAATAAAGAAGAAACAAGTGCGACAAGAAGAAGTGGAAACAGAATTTAGATGCATTGAGAGAGAAACAACAAAGTAAAAGGTGCGTTTTTAAAACGCACCTTTTATAGTGTAATTGCGGCAATAAAGCCGAATATAAGTAACGGTATATTATAGTGTAGAAATGTTGGGACACATGTATCCCATATATGATGGTGCTGACCATCAGCATTTAAACCGGACGTTGGTCCAAGTGTACTATCAGATGCTGGAGAACCTGCATCACCAAGTGCACCAGCTGTACCGATAATTGCGATTGTAGCCATGGGACTAAATCCGAGCTGGACGCATAACGGTACGAAAATTGTTGTTAAGATTGGGATGGTTGAAAAGGAAGAGCCAATTCCCATCGTAACGAGAAGTCCAATAATGAGCATAAGAAATGCAGCAAGCGGTTTATTATTTCCGATTATATGTGCACTCGTTTGCACAAGAGATTCAACATGTCCAGTTTTTCGAAGAACAGCGCCAAATCCAGCGGCAGAAATCATAACAAATCCGATAAAGGACATCATACGCATTCCACTCGTTAAAATAGCATCGGCTTCTTTAAGAGGGAGGCTACCGCTAACTGATAAGACGATAATACCTGCTAAAGCACCAAAAATCATTGATTCTGTTGCTAATTGCACAGTTAATGTAGCGAGTATTGATAATAAACCCAAAGTAATGCTTCTTTTCGTATAGGGAACGATTTCATTCTGTGCAGAATGAATTTGTTCTGTTTCATATGTACGTGGTTTTCGGTATGTAATGAAAACCGCTACACATAATCCGATAATCATACCGATTGCTGGAATAGTCATCGCTTTTGGAATAAGTGCGACATCAAATGTAAGACCGCTTTGCGCAGCATTTGTTTGCAATACGTCATGAAAAATTTTTCCGAACCCTGCTGGAACCCACATGTAAGGGGTAATTAACCCAAATGTAATAAGACATGTTACAAGCCTACGATCCACCCTCAGCTCATTTAATACTTTTAAAAGTGCTGGAATTAAGATTGGGATGAAGGCGATATGAACAGGGATAATATTTTGTGAGAAGCAAGCCATTATTAAAATGATAAATAATATAAGTATTTTAGAATAGACTTGTTTTTTCGTGTCTTGTTCGTTGCCGATCCATTTTAAAGCTGATTGGATCATTGCATCAGGAAGTCCTGTTTTTGAAAGGGAAATAGCAAATCCACCGAGCATTGCGTAGCTTAATGCGATAGGAGCACTGTTCCCAAGACCGGCTGTAAAAGTACTAATTGTTTCTGAAATACCGAGTCCGCCGATAAGTCCGCCTGTTAAAGCTCCAACGATAATGGCGACAATGACTTGGACACGTAACAAACTAAGCAGTAGCATGACTGCTACTGCGATGAGTACAGCGTTCATAATAAATGTAATCTCCCTAATTTTTATTCTGTTAAGGCAAGCAAGTGTTTGTAGTGACATATACTTGCGACATATCATTATAAAATGTTTTCTATGAAATGTAAAAGCGCCTTTTGTTATTAATGTTGAAAAGATAGTTCTTGTTTAATTGATTGTAAAGATTTAGCGAATAACTCAGGCTCTTCTAAATCTGGAGAATGTGCCGAGTTTGGAAACCAAATCATCTTTTTAATAGGAGCTTGAATGATATCGCAATATTGTTGAACGAGTGCATAAGGAGTTTGATAATCATAGCGACCAGAACAAAAATAAACAGGAACAGATAAACTTGAAATAGATGAAAAGAAATCGATTGTCAGCATCTCTTCCCATAAAACTCCGGATTTTAAATTTCCTGCGAGAAATTTGAACCAATCTAATAGCGTATATTCAGGAGAAAAGAAGCCTTTTCGTATGAAAGAAAAGGAAGATCCATTTTGGATTGCTCCTCCGAATGTACCAAGCCACTTTCTTTGAATAATGAGGCGTCTCGTATCTAAAAAGGGTGGTTTCCCTAATTTTAAAAGAGAAGCTAATGCCTTTTTATGGTCATGTTTTTTGGCAGAGCTAATTAAATGTTGATATAGTAATTCTTCATTTTGCTTCATATGTACGATTTGACCGATGCCGATGTATGCTTCTATATATTCGGGACATTGATTAGTGATTTGTAGTCCGATAATACTTCCCCAAGAATGACCTGCGAGAAATAGTTTTTGCTTATTAAAGCGTTTGAGAAGATATTGAATAACCTTTTTTGCATCTGAAAAAAATTGATCAATCGTAAGATTTGTTTGGATGTCCCGCCATAAAAAGGATTTACCTGCCCCTCGCTGATCCCAATTAATAACGATAAAGTGCTTTTCTAACTCTTTTTGAAAATGGCGAATAAAGCCGATTTGTGCCATACCAGGGCCGCCGTGGCAGCATAATAAAATAGGCTGTTCCACGTTTTGGCCGCGTATAAGGAGAGATTGTTTCCGGTCATTAATCATAACGCTTTCTATCGTAGCGATACTGTTAGGGATTAGTTGCTTCTTTTCGTTGTAAAACTGAGGGGTATGGCTACGAAAAAGCATATGTAAACCTCCTTTTCTTAAATGGTATGAATCGCACAGGCTCTTTCTTTTGCATATACTACTAGAAAATCATTGTATCATAACATACTGGTTTGATTTCAAGTTTAGGCGATTAAGAGAGGAGGGAGAATGTGACGATTGGAGAAATTATTGATTCTTTAAATAGACGCGAATCAATCGCTATTATAGCGAAACGGCTTGAAATGAGCCCATATACATTATCAAAGAAATTAAGGGTGATTGGATATGAATATGATGGAGAGCAGAAAAAACGTATCTTTATAGGTGATGGTGAAGAGCCACGTCATTTGCAAATCCAAGAAGCTACTGCCCTTCAATATGCAAAAACAGACTATCAATTACTAATTTATGAACAATTACAAAGCATTTATGAATTGCTAAGAAAAAGAGAAGAAGTAAGTGTTCAAATTATAAGTAAGAGCACAGAGAAAAAGAAACGAACCTTTTCGATTAATATAGAAGTATTAGCAAGACTAGATGTTATATCGGAATCAAAAGGGATTCAAAAGTCTAAAATTGTAGAAGAAGCACTACAGGAATTTTTGCAACGGTATGATGTTAATCATGAAACGTATCCAGAGAAATAAAAGAAAGGATACTATGTTCCATATAAGAGCGTGTATCCTTTCTTTTATTTCATTTTTTATTTTGTTTCGAAAAGTAATATAGGAACCAAACGGCATGATTTTGTTCATCAGCTGCTGCGCGCCGAAATGTTTCTTTCACTTGTTGATTTGTCGTTTCGTCAGCAATTTCTAAGTAAAAATCAACTGTTCGTTGCTCATCTTGCCGAATTTCAAGGATTTGAGTTCGTTCATTTATGTCTGGAGCTAAAGTAGCTAATCTAGCATGAAAATGAATGGCGCTATATTCTCCATTAATTGCTTTCTCAATACTACGAATGTGTTTGTCGTTTTTTCGATACAATGTATCGTCATTGTTTGATGAAAACACATACAAATCTTCCCATTATAGTTTTCTATATACTACGAAGAAACAAGGGGCTATGTGCGTATCCTTTACTGCACTAGAAGAATGACAATACGTATGACTCTAAAAGAAGAAGCTCCTTGCATATAAAAGGAGCTTCTTCTTTCGAGTGTCACGCACTAGTTTGAATAGTATTTAATTGTTTTTTTGAATACGTCCATCAATAATCGGCTGAATTGGTTCTTTCACTTGTTTTACATAATCGACTAATGCTTCAAAATCGTTTGGACCAGTTTCAGCATTTTTTCCATTTTTAAAGGATACGAATCCATCACCGCCAGAAGCTAGGAAAGCATTTGCAACTACGCTATACGTTTTAGAGGGAACTAATTCTTCACCATTTGTTAAACGGATATTCGTAACCTTTTCGTTATTTGGTTTATTTGCATCCCAAGTGTATTGAATACCTGAAATTTGAAGCATTCTCGTTGCTCCTTTTTGCCATTGTTGATTTAAAATATCACGAATATCTTGACCTGTTAGATCTACTTTAATTAATTGGTTTCCGAAAGGCTGAATGCCGTATAATTCGCCCCATGTAATATCTCCAGCGTCTAGATCATTACGAATTCCACCAGGATTCATAAGAGCGATTTGTGTTTGCATAGTTTGGCGCTGGGCATCCGCAACTAAATTTCCAAGTGTAGATTCACCAGCATCGTTTTGTTTACGGTCGATAGGTGCTGTAGATTTTCCGACTACTTCATTTACAAGAGGTGCGATTTTTTCTTTATATTGATCTAACTTTTGTTTTACTTGTTTATCAGGCTCTACACCTTCATGGTACGTTGTAATAACTTCAGCTTTTTTCTTCACAATATCTTTTGTTTTTCTATCAATCGTTACATCTACATCAGAGAAAGCCATCCCGTAAGAGTTCGCTTGCACGATAAGTTTATTATTTACAGTACCATTTACGTACGTATGACTATGTCCGCCGAAAATAACATCAACTTCGGGATCTGTTTCATTTGCAATTCGAGTGAGGTCTCCATTTGTTACACCAGACTCATCAGTTGTTCCGCCGACATGTGCAAGGACTACGATAGATTTAACGCCGAGACGCTTTAATTGTTGTGTGGATTTATTAATAGCCTCTACTTCATCAGTGATTTCTACATTTTTAAGCATAGTAGGCATAACGACATTCGGTGTATCCGTTGTAACAACTCCAATGAACCCTACAGGAACTCCGTCAACCATTTTTACAGTGAATGGTGGTAAAAATAAGCGGCCAGTTGATTTATTATAGAAGTTTGCAGCGACATAAGGGAAGTTTGCTCCTTTGAAATTCCCTGTTTTTTCGTGATATCCACCGTAAATGAGGCGTTTCATTTCATCGATACCTTCATCAAATTCATGGTTTCCGATTGTACCAACATCAAACTTTAAGTCATTTAAAAATTCAATTGTTGGTTCGTCTTGTAATAATGCGGAAACTGGTGGGCTGGCTCCGACAATATCACCGGCATGTACGAGAAGTGTATTAGGGTTTTGTTTTTTACGTTCTTTTAAATAAGTAGCTAAATAATCAGCGCCACCAGCTTCTTTATTGTTAACTTTTTTTACAGTATCTAGTTGACCATGTAAATCATTAATACCAAGCATTTGTACGTCTATGTATCGGTTTTGTTCGGCAGGAGTCTGAGATGGAGGAGCGGCGAATACGCTTGAAAAAGTAATAGTACTTAAAACAGCAACAGCAGGAATAATTTTTTTCCACATAATTAATTTCTCCTTTTTTTTATAATCTGACATCATACGACATAATTTTAATAGATTACTAGGATTATATCCATATAAAAATTTAGTTTTTTCGAAAAATTAACATATTTACAAAAGATAAATAATAGAGTAGGGAACCTTTTTTATTGTCGATTTCGCCGTGTATCCTCTATAATGGAGAAAAAAGTAAAAGGTGAATAGTATGAAGAAAAAGAAGCAAAGACAAACACAAAGACAAACACAAAGACACTCTCAAATGAATCAACCAGAGAAAGAATCACTTACACTAGGTGATCAATTGAACGATTCGTTAATGCAACAATTAAAGAATAAGAAAAAAGAGTTGCAAGTGAGAGAAGAGAAAAAAGAGGCAGCAGAACAAGAAAGAAAGCGTAAAGAACAAAAAGAACGTGAAAAGAATAAATCATTTGAAGAACTGTTAAGTGAAAGTAGCCTTACTTGGAAAGACTTTAAATAATAAAAAGATGATCAGTGAAATGCCACTGATCATTTTTTTGACGAGTTTGTAAGAAAAGGGGAGTTAGAATGAGGAAAATTGTAGTCGTTCCGTATGAAAATCATTGGAGTGAGAAATTTCAAATGGAGGCCGAAAGATTAAAATCGGCGATGCCAGAAACGGTAAAAATCCATCATATTGGAAGTACGTCAGTGCCAGGACTAGCAGCTAAACCTATTATTGATATGATCATGGAAGTAGAAAGTATCGACAGAGTAGATCATTGGAATGAACGATTTAAAGAGCTTGGTTACATCGTGAAAGGGGAAAATGGTATTTCAGGTCGTCGTTTTTTTATTCATGGAACTGAGGAAAAACGCTCGTATCACTTACACGTATTTGAAAAAGGAAATCCTGAGATAGTAAGGCATTTAGCATTTCGTGATTATATGATGGCTCATTGTGAAGAAGCAGAAGCGTATGCGACTTTAAAGAAAGAACTAGCTGAAAAATATACATATGATGGCACGTTGTATACAGAAGGAAAAAATGAATTTGTACGTAATGTTGATGAAAAAGCGAAGAAATGGATAGAAAGTAACGTGAACGACTGAGTTCATGTTATTTTCTAAAGGGGTATAAAATTATTATGTAAACTGTACGTATGTTTTGACATTTTGAATAAATCTTGTTGAAATAAAGTGGTGGTTTATAAAAAATGTAACATTGAAAGGGAGAACGACTGTGCATATTCCAACAACTACACTTCATAATGGCGTGAAAATGCCGATGATTGGTCTAGGCGTTTATAAAGCGAAAGAAGGCGACGAAGTTAAACAAGCAGTAAAAACAGCGTTAGAAGTTGGATACCGTTCGATTGATACAGCAACTGTATATGAAAATGAAAGCGGTGTCGGAGAAGCGGTTCGTGAATCTGGAATCCCGAGAGAAGACTTGTTTATTACAACAAAAGTTTGGAACGACGATCAAGGGTACGAGGAGACGCTCGAGGCGTTTGAAAAAAGTTTAAAGAAATTACAAATGGAGTATGTAGATTTATATTTAATCCATTGGCCGATAAGAGGGAAGTATGTTGATACGTACCGTGCTTTAGAAAAGCTATATGAAGAAGGTAAAGTGCGCGCGATTGGTGTTTCTAATTTTCATAAACATCATTTAGAACTGTTATTACCAAATTGTAAAGTGAAGCCGATGGTAAACCAAGTTGAACTTCATCCAATGTTAGCGCAATTTGAATTGCGTGATTTCTGTCAAGGTGAGCAAATTCAGATGGAAGCGTGGAGTCCTTTAATGAGAGGTGGCGAAGTATTCCAGCATCCAATTATTCAGGATATTTCTAAAAAATATGAAAAGTCACCTGCACAAGTTATATTAAGGTGGGATATTCAAAGTGGGATTGTGACTATTCCTAAATCTGTTACGCCATCTCGTATTAAAGAGAACTTTACTATTTTTGATTTCTCATTAACTGAAGAAGAGATGGATCAAATTAATACGTTAAATCGTAATTTACATGTAGGAACGAATCCTGATAAATATGATACGTTATAAAAAAAGACTGCCGCCTAGTGTTGGGGGGCAGTCTTTTGCTTTTATCGGTATCAATATTTTAGCGATGCAAAGCATATGAATCATACTTAACAATCTTTTGAAGTTGTACATATTCTTCTTTTGTTAAAGATAACTGTTGGCTAGCTTGTATATTTTCTTGCAATTGTTGAATAGAGCTTGCACCAGGTATAACAGCTGCAACAGTTTCGTTATGTAAGCAATATTGAATAGCTGTTCCTGTTAAAGAGCTTTCCCCGATTATTTCTTTTACACTCGCGAGTGTCGAATATAACTCATCGTAAGAATAAGAGAGGTAATCTTTTTCTTTTACTCTTTCTATCTTTCTTGCATTATTGTTAGTTAAAATCCCTTTCGCAAGTGGTCCGCGAGCAATAACGCTAATTTGCTGTTCATTAAGAAGCGGGAACCATTCTTCAGGGCGACGATTTAAAAGGCTGTATTCCATTAATATGCTAACGATATTTGATCGTTTTGCATACTCACGAATGACATTTGGACGTATAGAAGAGATACCATAATGACGAATAATCCCTTCTTTTTTTAATTCTTCAAAGGCTTCAACTGTTTCATCTATAGGATCTTCAATCGTCCCGCCATGCAGTTGATATAAATCAATATAATCTGTTTGAAGTCTACGTAAACTCTCTTTTACTTCGGCCTTTATATAAGCTTTAGAAGGATCCCAAGACCAACCGTTTTTTTCTTCTGTCCATCGATTTCCAACCTTTGTTGTAAGAACAACTTGGTCGCGTTTTCCTTTCAGAGCTTTTCCAACAAATTCTTCATTTAATCCATAATCGTATAAGTCCGCTGTATCAAAAAAATTAATTCCTAAATCGATTGCCTCATCGATAATACGCATAGCTTCAGCCTCAGATGCACCGAGAGACATACAGCCAAATCCAATTTCCGTAACATGTAAATCTGAGTTTCCTAATTGACGTTTTTTCATAGGTCAACCTCCTTACCTTTATTGTACGAAAGGGGAAGGAGGTTGACAAACGTTTACTTTTTATTTGCTGTAATCCACTCTTGTACAGTTGTATACTCTTTTCCATATTGTTTTAGCTTATGACGAATTTGCCATGCTTTGCCGACTAAAGTGACGCGATTTGGTAAAATGTAAACTTTCATTTCTATCACGCTCCTTTCAATGTGGTAAAATGTATGAAGAACGATTAGGAAATAGAACAGGGAGATGAAGTAGTATGAGTAATCTTGCAGAAAGAACAGTAAAAACTGAACCGATTTTTGATGGTAGGGTTATAAAAGTTCGTGTTGATGATGTAGTATTACCAAATGGAGAAATGAGTAAACGTGAAATCGTAAATCACCCTGGGGCAGTTGCTATTATTGCTATTACTGATGAGGGGAAAATTGTACTCGTTGAGCAGTATCGTAAAGCTCTCGAAAAGGCAATTGTGGAAATTCCTGCTGGGAAGTTAGAACCTGGGGAAAAGCCAGAGGTAACAGCAGTTCGTGAATTAGAAGAAGAAACAGGATATGTATGTGAAAATATGGAGCTTATTACATCTTTCTATACATCACCTGGTTTTGCAGATGAGATTTTATATGTATATAAAGCGACAGGATTAAAACAAAAAGAAAATAAAGCAGCTTTAGATGAAGATGAATTTGTGGAATTAATGGAAGTGTCATTAGAAGAAGCGATTGATCTTATGAAAGACCTTCGCATACATGATGCTAAGACGATGTTTGCAGTACAATATTTACAATTACAAAAATAAACACTCGCCTAAGGCGAGTGTTTTTAGTTGATTTTTGCATATACACGTGCATCGCGTAAGCTGCCATCGGGTGCTAGGAAATCATTTTCCATTGTACCTTCTAAAATAAATTCTAGACGTTCTGCTAAGTTACATGCGTTTATATTTGTTGCATCAGTACGAATTTCAATTCTTCTAGCACCTAGTTTATCAAATGCAAATTGAATCGCACCTTTAATGGCTTCTGTCATATAGCCATGCTTTGTATAAGCGCTATGTAGCCAAAAGTGAAGTGAAAACTTTGGAATATCCCAGTTTTCAGGCTTGAGCGTAATAGCTCCGATGAATGTACCAGATACTTTATCGTATAAGTGGAAATCAAGTGTTTCACGAAGTAAAAACTGTCCGTGAGCTTCGCGAACAATTTCTTCAGCACGTTCTTCTGTTTCAGCAGTAATTGGCATCCATGGTAATAAGTCTTCTAGCGAAGCTTGGATTGCTTCATATACTTCTGTTCCATCACCTGGAAACGGCTTACGTACTTGCAAGCGCTCAGTTTGAAATAATGTTGGAAAATCTAATAATAATGGTTTCAAGAGAAATCCCTCCTATTCTCTACTTTTTAGTTTAGCAAAGTAGAGCGGAATTTCAATGCTAATTCGTCATACTTTTTTTCTTTCTTTCATACATTTTTAGTAAGAGTGTGAACGGAGGGAAGGAAAATGTGGCGAAAAACGTGGCAAGACCGTGTAATGTCTCACATACAGGAAAATTCTTCACTATATATATTTAATGCGGTTTTATTACTGATGGGAGTAATATTTGGAGCGATTCTTGTGAATAGTTTACAAATAAACCAAAAGCAAGATTTATCATTTTATTTACAGCGTTTTTTTGGACAAGTTTCTAAAGGAGAATTTGCTGTCGCAGGCGAAATGTTTCGAGAAAGTTACTTTTCGCAATTAAAATATATCGGCTTTATTTGGATTTTGGGGATTTCAATTATTGGGTTGCCGCTCATTTTTATCTTACTATTTTTAAAAGGGGTAGTTGTTGGATTTACAGTAGGTTTTTTAGTAAGTCAGCACGGATGGAATGGACTATTATTAGCATTTGTATCTGTATTGCCACAAAATTTAATTATAATTCCTGTATTTCTCGTAATGACAACAATTGCTGCAAGCTTTTCCTTGAGAATGATTAGGCATCAATTTATTCGGAAAATAACTGAGCCACTATTACCGTTATTAATTCGCTATACATGCTTTTTTCTCGTGATTGGAGCGGTATTAGCTATTGCTTCCAGTGTCGAAGTGTATGCATCACCAGTTTTAATGAAAGAAGTTGTGGAGGCTATTAACAAACAATAAATACTTTTTGAGAATAATTATCAATTTGTTTTTATTGTTTTTCTTTTGACAGGAGCCCTTCTTCTGATATAATGGTGTAAGAGTGGCGAGGAGGGAGTAGTACCGAATGGAAGAAAGAATTGAACGAATTAAGAAGCAATTACATGCAGCGAGCTATAAATTGACACCACAACGTGAAGCAACAGTTCGTGTGCTGCTAGAAAATGAAGAAGATCATTTAAGCGCAGAAGATGTATACCTCCTTGTAAAAGAAAAGTCGCCAGAGATCGGATTAGCAACCGTTTATCGAACTTTAGAGTTATTGTCTGAGTTGAAAGTTGTCGATAAAATTAACTTTGGAGACGGTGTTTCGCGTTATGACTTACGCCAAGAAGGTGCACAGCGTTTCCATCATCATTTAATCTGTACACAATGCGGTGCTGTACAAGAAATACAAGAAGATTTACTTGGTGAAGTGGAGAATAAAGTGGAACGAGACTGGAGCTTTAAGGTGAAAGATCATCGTTTAACATTCCATGGGATTTGTAAAAATTGTCAAGAAAATGAAACGGATGAAAAATAACCTTTTCCTATTTAAATAGGAAGAGGTTTTTTATTTGAATAAGGTATAAATTAGTGAAAGCTTGGCATATGTTGTAATAACTTATATTTTGGAGGAATTTACAATGCGCCGAGCTTTAAAATTAACTTTTGATGGGATGAAAGTATTTTTATTATTTACAAGTTGTACGATTTTGTTTTATTTCGCTATACTATGGATAAATGAAGAATATGAAAGTTACCATCGTTATGAAAAGCCAAAAGAAGAGACTGTAGAAAAAGTATCAGGGAATGAGGAGCCGGAAAAGGATGCTTTCGTAAATAGAATGATGTTTTTCTATGAAAATGGGGAGTAGTGTAGATTGGAAGATCAATTAAAAGATTTTATTCATTATATGATTGTTGAAAAAGGTTTAGCGAAAAATACAGTTGTATCTTATGAACGCGATTTAAAAAGCTATGTGAAGTATTTGCAAAATGTAGAACAAACGAAGACGTTTCATGAAGTGACACGCTTGCATATTGTGAACTTTTTGCAGCATTTAAAAGAAAACGGGAAATCTTCAAAAACATTGGCGCGTCATATTGCATCGATTCGTTCGTTTCATCAATTTTTACTTCGTGAACGAGCAGTGGAGCATGACCCATCGGTACATATTGAAACGCCACAAGGGGAACGGAAATTACCAAAAGTATTATCAATCGACGAAGTGGAAGCATTGCTTCAAACACCGAAAACGGCAAGTGCTTTTGGGATTCGTGATAAGGCAATGTTAGAGTTGTTGTATGCAACAGGACTTCGTGTTTCAGAATTAATTGCATTAAATTTAGAAGATGTGCACTTAACGATGGGATTTGTTCGCTGTATCGGGAAAGGGAACAAAGAAAGAATTATTCCACTAGGAAGCTTAGCGACAGAAGCGATTCAAAAGTATATTGAAAAAGGAAGAAGAGAATTGATGGGTAAAAAAGCAGTAGATGCGCTCTTTTTAAACCATCATGGTAATCGATTATCGAGACAGGGATTTTGGAAAATTTTAAAACGGCTAGCGAAAGAAGCGAATATTGCAAAAGAGCTTACACCGCATACGTTGCGTCACTCTTTTGCTACGCATCTATTAGAAAATGGGGCAGACTTACGTGCTGTACAGGAAATGCTTGGACATGCAGATATTTCGACGACACAAATTTATACGCACGTTTCAAAAACTAGATTAAAAGATGTATATAAACAGTTTCACCCGAGAGCATAGTCACTATGCTCTTTTTTCATAGATTAAGAAGAGTGAACCATTTCACAGAAACTTCACAAACATTTCGTACATTGTTTTCAGCAGAAGACTAGAATATTACAATGTATTTCCTCTATACTAAGGAAAGTATGAAGGAGGAAATGAAGATGAAAAAACTTATTATTACGTTATTTATCGCGATGCTAGCATTGGCTGGCTGTAATACAAACAAAGAAGAACCGAAAAAAGGACAGAAACTTGAAGGTATAGACGTAGCGGTTCAAACGAATCCGAAAGAAATTAAACCTGGTGAAAAAACAGAAGTACAAGCACTTGTTACACAAGGAAAAGAAAGAGTAACGGATGCTGATGACGTAAAGTTTGAGATTTGGAAAGATGGCGACGAGAAACACGAGATGTTAGATGGTAAGCATAAAGGAAAAGGTGTTTATGCAGTAGAGAAAACATTTGAAACTGATGGAGTATATCATATTATTCCTCATACAAATGCACGTGATATACACGTTATGCCAGAACACAAAGTTGCTGTAGGGAATGCGAAAGTAGAAGATGCGAAAAAAGAAAGTGGTGATCATAGTGCAGGACACGGTGATCATAAAAGTGACACAATGATTCATCTTATGGCCGGTGACATAAAAGCAAATGCTGAATCAACAATGAAGGTTCATTTAAAACAAAAAGAAGAAGCGTTAACTGGTGCTGAAGTACAACTTGAGATTTGGAAAGACGGCGTTGAAAAACACGAATTTATTCCGGCGAAAGAAGGGAATAAAGGGGAGTATGAAAGTAAACATACTTTCAAAGAGAACGGTGCTTATAAAGTGAAAGTTCATGTAAGAAAAGGTGAACTACATGAACATAAAGAAGAAACAGTAGAAGTAAAATAAAAAGTAGCTCTTTAGAGCTGCTTTTTATTTTTATCCCGCAAATGCCCGATTGATGAGGGCTAATAATCATTGGAGACGAACGAAACATCTGCTAATCAAAGTTTCGTTTTATATGAAGAAATAAATCATAAAATAATTAGCACTTATTTGCATAATGGATTACAATAGAAGTGTGAAGAAAATGAGAAATTCTACGAAAATGTATTAAAAAGAAAGCGTAAACATGTTATGATATCAATATCAGATGTCTGACATCTGACTTGGAAAAACCTAGAAATGTTTTTTATTCGTTTGAAAGTAAAACGAAAAAGTTAGAGAATGATTTAAAGCAGTACTGTTTAATAATGAGGACGAAAGATAATTCCCATTGATAACAGTTTCACTTTATAGCGTTTTGAACATACTACAAGAAGTAGAACTGAACATATAGGAGGTTGCAGTTATGAATAAATATAAACGTATTTTCCTAGTCGTAATGGACTCTGTGGGAATCGGTGAAGCACCGGATGCTGAGCAGTTTGGTGATTTAGGTTCTGATACAATTGGTCATATCGCTGAACATATGAATGGATTACACATGCCAAACATGGTGAAATTAGGCCTTGGTAATATTCGTGAAATGAAAGGAATCTCTAAAGTAGAGAAACCGCTTGGATATTATACAAAAATGCAAGAGAAATCTACAGGTAAAGATACAATGACAGGTCACTGGGAAATCATGGGCCTTTACATTGATACACCATTCCAAGTGTTTCCTGAAGGATTCCCGAAAGAATTACTTGATGAATTAGAAGAAAAGACAGGTCGTAAAATTATCGGTAATAAACCAGCTTCTGGAACTGAGGTACTTGTTGAGCTTGGTCAAGAACAAATGGAAACAGGTTCTTTAATTGTTTACACTTCTGCTGATAGTGTATTACAGATCGCAGCTCATGAAGAAGTAGTACCACTTGAAGAGCTATATAAAATTTGTAAAATCGCACGTGAATTAACATTAGATGAGAAGTACATGGTAGGGCGTGTCATTGCTCGTCCGTTCGTTGGAGAGCCAGGAAACTTCACACGTACACCAAATCGTCATGACTATGCGTTAAAACCATTTGGTCGCACAGTAATGAATGAACTTAAAGATAGCGATTATGATGTAATTGCTATTGGTAAAATTGCTGACATTTATGATGGAGAAGGTGTAACTGAATCACTTCGTACGAAATCAAATATGGATGGAATGGACAAGCTTGTAGATACATTAAATATGGACTTTACAGGTATTAGCTTCTTAAACTTAGTTGACTTTGATGCCTTATTTGGTCATCGTCGTGACCCACAAGGGTACGGAGAAGCATTGCAAGAATATGACGCACGTCTTCCAGAAGTATTCGAAAAACTAAAAGAAGATGATCTATTATTAATTACAGCAGACCATGGTAATGATCCAGTACATCCTGGTACTGATCATACACGTGAATATGTACCGTTATTAGCATATAGCCCAAGCATGAAAGAAGGCGGACAAGAGTTATCACTTCGTCAAACATTTGCTGATATTGGTGCAACTGTAGCAGAAAACTTTAATGTTAAAATGCCAGAACATGGAACAAGCTTCTTAAACGAGCTAAAGAAATAGGGGGATAAACAGATGAATCGTGAACTAATTACAAAATCAGCTTCATACTTAAAAGAGAAATTTCAAGAGACACCACAAGTAGGACTAATCCTTGGATCTGGACTAGGTGTATTAGCAGATGAAATCGAGAACGCAGTAACAGTACCATACAGTGAAATCCCTGAATTCCCAGTTTCAACTGTAGAAGGACATGCAGGTCAACTTGTATTCGGTACACTTCAAGGTGTAACAGTATTAGCAATGCAAGGACGTTTCCATTTCTATGAAGGATACGATATGCAAAAAGTAACATTCCCAGTTCGTGTTATGAAAGAACTAGGTGTAGAAACAGTTGTTGTAACGAACGCAGCTGGTGGTGTAAATACATCATTTGAACCAGGCGATCTTATGTTAATTTCAGACCATATTAACTTCATGGGTACGAACCCATTAATCGGACCAAATGATTCTGAAATGGGTGTACGTTTCCCTGATATGTCTACATCGTATACGCCAGAACTTCGCGAAATGGCGAAACAAGTTGCAGCAGATTTAAATATTAAAGTACAAGAAGGTGTATATGTTGGAATGACAGGTCCTGTATATGAAACACCTGCTGAAATTCGTATGCTTCGTACACTTGGCGGAGATGCAGTTGGTATGTCAACAGTACCAGAAGTAATTGTAGCTCGTCATGCAGGTATGAAAGTACTAGGTATTTCTTGTATTTCAAATATGGCAGCTGGTATTTTAGATCAACCACTTCATCACGATGAAGTAATTGAAACGACAGAACGTGTTAAAGCTAATTTCTTAGCATTAGTAAAAGCAATTGTAAAACAAATGAAGGGGTGACTTCACAATGAGAATGGTGGACCTAATTGCAAAAAAACGTGATGGACATGCATTAACGACAGAAGAAATTAACTTTATCGTTGAAGGATATACAAATGGTAGTATTCCAGATTATCAAATGAGTTCACTTGCAATGGCAATTTTCTTCCAAGATATGAATGATCAAGAACGTGCAGATTTAACGATGGCAATGGTAAATAGCGGTGATACAATTGACTTATCAGCCATTGAAGGGGTAAAAGTAGATAAGCATTCAACGGGTGGAGTTGGTGATACAACGACACTTGTATTAGGTCCATTAGTAGCTGCTTTAGGTGTACCAGTTGCGAAAATGTCTGGACGAGGTCTAGGACATACGGGTGGTACAATTGATAAATTAGAAGCAGTACCAGGATTCCATGTGGAAATTGAAAATGATGAATTCATGCGTCTTGTAAATGAAAATAAAATCGCTGTTATTGGTCAAAGTGGAAACTTAACACCTGCTGATAAAAAGTTATATGCGCTTCGTGATGTAACTGCAACAGTAAATTCAATTCCTCTTATCGCTAGCTCAATTATGAGTAAGAAAATTGCTGCTGGTGCAGATGCAATTGTTCTTGATGTAAAAACTGGAGCAGGCGCGTTTATGAAAACGGATGAAGATGCAAAGCGTTTAGCAGAAGCAATGGTACGCATCGGTAATAACGTTGGTCGTAATACGATGGCGGTTATTTCTGATATGAGTCAGCCGCTTGGTGAAGCAATTGGTAATGCATTAGAAGTACAAGAAGCAATTGATACATTACAAGGTAAGGGACCGAAAGATTTAGAAGAGTTATGTTTAACACTTGGAAGTCAGATGGTGTACCTTGCTGGACAAGCTTCATCTTTAGAAGATGCACGTGAAAAGTTAATTGAAGTAATGAACAATGGTAAAGCGCTAGAATCATTTAAAACGTTCTTATCCGCGCAAGGCGGCGATGCATCTGTTGTTGATGATCCTTCTAAATTGCCACAAGCACAATTTAAAATTGAAGTGGAAGCGAAAGAAGACGGTTACGTATCGGAAATCGTTGCAGATGAAATCGGAACAGCAGCAATGCTTTTAGGAGCAGGGCGTGCAACGAAAGAGTCTGAAATTGATTTAGCAGTTGGTCTAATGCTTCGCAAAAAAGTAGGCGATAGCGTGAAAAAAGGTGACTCTCTTGTTACAATTTACGCAAACCGCGAAAATGTTGAAGACGTAAAAGCGAAAATTTATGAGAACATGAAAATCGCTAAAGATCACGTAGATGCACCAACTTTAGTACACGGAATTGTAACGAAGTAATAAAGTGAAACTTTAATCAGTGGGGGCTTTATCCCCACTGATTATTAGCCTTCACCAATCGGGCATTTACGGGCAGCCCGACCCAGACCTAACTTCTTTGCTTTCGCTGAATTTTGAGGTAGGGGTCTTACTGCCCGCAAATAGCGGGATAAAAAAAGCTGAGGAGATTTCTCCTTGGCTTTTTTTACTATTTTTTGTTTATAATAGTAATGGGTGAAATTATGATTAGAATTTGTGCAATAACGAAAAAAAATGAAGTTTTATATGATGTTTCGCTAGAAGAAACAAAAAAAGAGAACATCATATGGTATTGGCTTGATTTATATAAGCCAACGAAAGAGGAGTATACATATATTTTACAAGATCACTTCAAGTTCCATCCCCTTGCAATTGAAGATTGTGTAGAGTATGTACAGAGACCAAAGGTAGATTTTTATGATGGATATAACTTTTTAGTTCTTCATGCATTCGGAGAAGACGGATTAGAACCGCATGAAATCGATTTATTTATTAGTGATCGATATATAGTCTCTTTCCATTTCTCTCATAATAATGCGATTGAAAGAGTATGGAAAACGCTCGGTGAAAAGAAACGTATTAAGAAGAGTCCTTTGCATGTAGCACATACAATTATTGACCAAATTGTAGATGATTATTTCGCACCTGTTTATTACATTGAAGACCATTTAAATGCAATTGATGATAATTTAACGGGTGAGACAGCAGGAAGTGTGCTAGAAGAAGTATTTGATATTCGTGCAGATTTATCTAAGCTAAGGCGTACGATTATTCCGATGCGTGATTTATTGTATCGTATATTAAATTCAACACGTTTTTACGGTATAAGCGATCATGAAATTTATTTTAAAGATATACATGATCATTTGCTTAAACTGACAGAGATGATTGAAGCGAGCCGTGAATTAACAGCAGATATTCGAGATAGTTACTTTTCGTTGAATTCCCACCATATGAACAATATTATGAAAACATTAACTGTTTTCTCAACTATTTTCATGCCGTTAACATTTATTGCAGGGGTATACGGCATGAACTTCGCACATATGCCAGAGCTTGGCGGGAAGTATAGTTATTTTATTTGCTTAATTTTAATGGCATTAATTGGCGGCGGAATGATGGCTTGGTTTTATAAAAAAGGTTGGTTTAAGTAAAAAAACACCGAGGATTTCCTCGGTGTTTTTTTCTTAGCCAATAGCGTGTAATACGAACATGGCTAAGAATAAGCATGTAATAATATACATGGACGGTGCGACTTCTTTACGCTTTCCAAGTGCAACTTTCAAGATAGGATAAGCAATAAATCCGAACGCAATGCCATCAGCGATACTATATGTGAGCGGGATCATAACGATAATTAAAAACGCTGGAAATCCTTCTGAAAAGTCGTTCAGAGGAATTTGTTGAATGCTTGTAATCATCAGCCCGCCAATAATAATTAAGATTGGTGCAATGGCACTGTCAGGAATTATTTTGACAAACGGAAGCGCAAACAGTGATGCGAAGAATAACAACCCTGTAACGATAGACGTCAGACCTGTCTTTCCGCCTGCAGTAATACCTGCGGCACTCTCTACTGTTGAAACGGTAGGGCTTGTGCCAAATAGACCACATGTCATTGCTGAAATTGCATTTGCTTGGTAAGCACGTGGGAATTTACGATCATCTTCTAATAAACCATGTAAAAGTCCCATGTTCTCAAAAATAAGCACCATGCTTAAGGAGAATGTTGCAATCCAAAATGGCAAGGAAGAAAGTTTCCCAAATGACATAGCTCCAAACACATCGCCATAATTAGCGAATGAAAACGAACTATTTCCCATTTGACTCGTATCAACAAGACCAAACAGCCATGCAATACCAGTTCCAATTGCAATCGTCCATAAAAAGCTTCCACGTACGTTACGCGCAAATAGTACAAGT
The DNA here is from genome assembly GCF_044908245.1 of Bacillus sp. RC242. NCBI lineage: Bacteria > Bacillati > Bacillota > Bacilli > Caryophanales > Bacillaceae > Bacillus > Bacillus sp. RC242. The sequence goes on along the minus strand of NZ_JBIYCZ010000001.1, from coordinate 292,437 downwards.
GCGACAATAAGAGTAAGTAGTGTGGCAAGAACGACAGGACTACTTAATTTTCCCATCGCAACAGCAGTATTAGGATGCGAAACGACTAAACCACCTTTTTGCAAGCCGATGAAAGCTAAAAACAACCCGATACCGACAGTGATCGCTTCCTTTAATGACTTTGGAATCGATACCGAAAGCACGCGAGCAATCGGTGTAAAAGCAGCAATTGCAAAAATAATACCGGCGATAAAAACAGCTGCCAATGCTTCTTGCCAAGTTAAACCGAGCGTATGCACAGCAGTGTACGTGAAGAATGCATTTACACCCATACCAGGGACAAGAATAGCAGGTGCATTTGCCCAAAATGCCATGAGTAGACATCCGACAAATGAACTAAAAACAGTTGCCAAAATTCCTGCCTCAAGAGGAATGCCGGCATCTGATAAGATTGACGCATTTACAATCATAATATAAACAATTGTGAAAAATGACGTGACTCCAGCTAAAACTTCTTGTTTTGGTGATGTTTGGTGTAAGTCTAATTTAAATGTTCTTTCAAGTATTCCTTTCATGTTAAACCTTCTTTTTCATATCCCTCTCCCACCCGTGATATCTCTTATGTAAGAGCTCACCGTCCTTTATTATATCAGAACATCATGTTTTTACAACAATGAAAATGATAACGGTTACTTATAAATGAGTTTATTTATAAATACGTAAAAATTGCCCGGATAGATGAAATGATTTCTAGTTCTCCTGATTGAATGGGCGGAGCTGCTTGCGCATGCAAAGTAGCATATGATGAGATCTCCCGTGGTAATTGGGCAGATTCTTCAACGAGTGAGAGGGGAACAGGATTAATATTTAAATTGTAGGTACTCGCAATTGTACGAGCTTTGTCTACTGCTTGTTGCAGAGCTTGAATGAGAGCTTGCTCATAATATTTATTTGGATGAGATATTCGAAAACGTAATCCTTTTGCTACGTTTGCACCATTTGTAACGGCTATATCATATACTTCCCCTGCTTTTTGCACATTTAAAACGGTAATTTCATACAAATGCTCCACACGGTAGCCTTGTAGTAATGCTTTATCATTTACATATTCGTATTGAGGAGTAATTGTATAAGAAATGGTTTCTATATCTTTATCGGCAATACCTAGCTGTTTGAGTGCATCAAGCAATTGTTTCGATTGCACTGCATTTTCTTCTTGCGCCTGTTTTACATTTTTACTATCTGTTCGAATGCCCAGTGTTAATATGACAACATTTGGTTTTGCCTTTATAATGCCTTCTCCTTGTACAGTAATAGTAGCTTCTTTACCAGTATTCGTCGTACGGATATTATGTAAATACGGATTCATTCCACTTTGCATTTATGCTCACCATCCTTTTTTATATGTATATGTGTGAACAAAAAAGAAAATCTTATGAAAAAAGTTACATAAATGAGAATGTTGAGGGAAGAAAGCATATACAATATAGGTATTTATAGATTATAATATGTGTAAATATGATAAAAAAGGGACGAGGCTAGTGAACGAAAATAGAGAAACACTGATTTTAGATCTATCTGCATCATTTCGAAAGATGATACGTTTATTACAAAATGATATTAATACACGTTTTTCAGAGCATATGCCATATAATGAATTCTCTGTATTACGTGCGTTATTTTTAAAAAGTCCACAGATGGCTTCGCAAATTGCGAGTGAAGTAAACGTAACCTCCAGTCATATTACAGCTGTAACAGATCGTCTCGTGCGAAAAGGGTTTGTTGAAAGAAAACGTTCAAATTCGGACCGTCGTATCGTATACTTAGAAATTACTGAAAACGGACGAGAAGTAACTGAAAAGCTTGAAGCTGTGCGTAAAGAATATTATAAAGAGAAATTTAAAGGTTGGAGCGACCAAGAGATAGAAATGGTTTTAGAACTATTTGGCCGCGTATTATAATAAATGAGGATAGGAAGCGAGAGCTTTCCTATCCTTTTTCTTTTGAATAAAAATATTTTGAAACTCCGATACTTTAATTAAACAGATCGGAGGAAAGATTATGAAATATATTGCTGCACTTACCATTTTACTTGGAAGTTTTTTCTGCTTTCATACATTCATGTACGCTGATAGCCCTATCCAAGTGGTGCAAAAAGAAGTGAAGTACATTGAGAATGATAATACCGTCTTGTATTCGAAATTATGGGTTCGTTCTATGCAAAACGCAGTATTATTTCATCATAGCGATAATGTTCGTAATCAGGACACTTTGCGTAATGTAACAAGTTCATCGCTCGTTAAAGCGAAGCAATTACCATTTAAGAAAGCATCAATGTACATTCCAAGATTATCGCAATACGTATCAAAAGCAGGGAAAGAAAATATTCAAGTGCACTACATTGCGGTGCACTATAATGTGAAAAAAGAAAATGCGTATCAATTAAATGGCATGAACTATTTTCTGCAAGTATTTGTGAAAGAGCGCGGCGAATGGAAAATTGCTGAAAGTGTAGTCGCGCCGACAGAGCAAATTGTGCAAAATGGTGATGGATTTGGGATGAAAGAAGAGATGGTGTATGGGGATAGGAGAGAGAATGTGAAATAACCTCCTCTTAGCGAGGAGGCTATTTTATTTGAAATTCCAAGAGACTTTCCATTTTAATATTTTAGGTAGAAGGAAATAGGTAATTAAGCTAGCTACAAAAAATCCGATGTAAAAGCTGGGCAATGACTGTGCGCGGCTTAGTATTAAACCTCCAACGATTCCAACAAAGAAAATAGCACATGCTATAACTAACTTTTGTAACCTTGGATATAATAGATAGTTACCATTTCTTTCATTTACTGAACGAACATATAAATATATACCGAGTGGTAATAAAATCATGATATGTGCAATAGGTCCAATCAATGTTTTTGCCGGAGGGATTTTTGTAAAGTTTGGTTCGTTGTGACGCACTCCATCTGAATCGGTATAAGCGCTTTGTGGATCATAGCTAAAGTTAATATGAAAATTTTCTGCTGGACCAGAAATACGTATGTTTTCCATAAGACGTTGTATATTGCCATTGTCCTTATGAAATTCAGTATTTGAGTGAACAGCAATGACTCCTGAAATAAGTGATGGAAGTAACACTGGGAACATTAATAGAGCTGCAGTAAGAAATCCTTGCGATATAATATTCCCGGCAATTGTTCCTATACATAAGGCAAGTGTATAAATAGCGATTAATACAATTAACATGTATATAAAGTAACTATGAAATGGAGAAAACACTTGATATTTATTATGAAAAGTCAACTTTTTCATAATAGCAAATAGTCCCCAGTTTAAAACGATCATCGCAACGATATTACAGATTCCAAACAACCATTTTGTTATATAAAGGTGTGAACGTTTAAAGGGCATGGACCATAACAAGTCACTAGAGTTATTTTGTCTTTCCCATCCGATTAATGTGCAGGCTAGAACGATAAGTACACTACCTAATAATATGACAGGGTCTATAAGTGTTAAATCAAAGTGGTAATGATATACATAGTTCCACTGTTTATTTTCTTTTAGAAAGTATTGCTGTTGAATAGAATCCATATAGTATTTATATGACAAAGTATAGAAGCTGACGAGCCAAAATAACCATACAACATATTTACTTTGTTGATATGTCCTTAGCCATAGTGCTTTTTGAAACATAGGATCTCTCCTTTAAAAAACTTTATAATTTGTTAGACGTGATAATATAAAATATGTGATGATTCCAGCGGCAAATATACCAATATAGTAACTAAACAAGAAATTTAAACTGTATATTTTATAGCCACCAAGTAAAGCGAAATATAGTGTCGTTCCCCATATCCATATTCGTAAATGTTTTTGGAAAATAAATATCTTTTGACCGTTTTCATTTGGCGATCGTGCATATAAATATGTCCCAAGTAGTAAATAAAATATTGTATAGAAAATGGGGACTAACATTGATTTGGCTGAATAATACGCATGAGATGCTGGATCTCTTAAGGTAGTTGGATCTTTCTCACTCTTGCGGGATTCTGGATCATAGTTATAATTGATAGAAAAGTAATCAATTGGTGCAACTATATTCGTTTTTTGATTGATTTCATAAAGCTGGTTATATAAATTGGTATTTCTAGTATCTATAGCATTTAAATGGTTTATTGTGAAAGTGTATAATAACGTAGTAAATGTAACCCCCGCTAGTAGCCACGGAATACAAAAAACAATCTGTGAAACAACACTTCCAGTAAAAGTACCGATACATAATGCAGCTGTATATACTGCAACATAAGAAACAATCGCATAAAGAAAGTATCGATGGAATGGACTAAATGATTGATATTCAAAATGGAATGTTGTTCTATAAATAACATACATAAGGATCCAATTTATAAGTAATGAACCTACAATACAAAATGAACCAAAAGCCCATTTAGATAAGAAAATATCTTTTCTATTAAAAGGCATTGCCATAAGTGTGCTATTAGATTGGTTACTACGTTCCCATCCCATTAATAAACAAGCTAAAGCAATGATAAGAACAGTTAACCAAAAACTATTACTTTGCCCTGACCAAAAGGAATAAAAATAATAATAGTGCTTTCCTTTTTCTTGTAATTCGTAATACATAGTAAGTTGTACTTTGGCTGCTTTATAGTATCCGACAGATAAAATATAAAGTGTGCTAAAGAAGAACAGTAGTACAGCATATTTCCCGCGCTTCCAATTCCACATCCACAACGCCTTATGAAACATACCCATCCCCCTCAAGTGTCGTAACGAAGACATCTTCAAGTGACATTGATAATTCTTCAATGAGTATTGGTTGCTCTTTATAAAACTTCTCCAGTGTTGTAGCCACATTTTCCTCAATTAAGATTGTATATACTTTTCCTGTTTGGTTTAATATTTTAATATTGCTTAAGTTTTCTAGTTTTTGAGGTATTGAACGTTCATAAGCAACTTGTATTTTGGCAAATCGTGATTTTGTATCATCTAGTGATGTAATAGAATCTACTGTATGTCCTTTTAAAATAATGATTGTATCGGCAATTTTTTCAACTTCATCTAAATGGTGAGTGGAGATGAAAATTGTAATTTCTTTTTCTGCTACTTCTTCAACGAGAAATTGTAGAATCTGTCTTTTGACGATAGGATCAAGTCCGTTTGTCGGTTCATCTAAAATGACATATTCTGCTTTTGCAGCGAAAGCTAAAATGATCGCAAGCAGTGCTTTCATTCCTTTTGAGTAACTACGAATACGTTTGTTTGGTAAATTAAAACGTTCTAATATTTCATAAAAATATTGTTCATCAAATGCTGTATAAACTGCTTTATAAAACTTTACGATTTCTTTTACAGTATATCCGTTCAGTGTGTTGGTAGAATCTGGAACGTATACAACTTTTTGTTTAATTTCAGGATGCTTATGAACATCTGTATCCTCATATGTAACAGTTCCTTCATCGGGGTCTAAAATGCCGACCATCGTTCGTAATAAAGTTGTTTTCCCCGCACCGTTTCTTCCGAGTAATCCGACGATACTACCCTTTTGTAATGTGAAAGAAACATCGTCTAAAATCGTTTGGTTATCAATTGTTTTCTTCAAGTTTGTCACTTTCAACATCTGTATTTCCTCCAATCTCTTTATAGTATGAATCTATCCAATCATGAATTTTATCTTTCGTAATCCCAAGATAAGAGGCTTCTAGTAATAATTGATGAAATTGCTTTTCAACCATAGCGATTTTCCTTTCGTCTAATGTTGGGGTAATCGATTGGGCTACAAATGTTCCTTTTCCTCGTAATGTTTCAATAATCCCTTGTCGCTCTAATTCTTGATAAGCTTTACTTACTGTATTTGGATTTATAACGAGCAAAGAAGCAAGCTCACGTACAGAAGGAAGCTTATCACTTGGAGCTAACATATTTTTTAGTACGAGCTCTTTTATATTTTGAACAATTTGTTCCCATATCGGAGTGTTGCTTCTTGGATCAAGTTGAATATGCAAGAGCAATGTCTCCTTCCTGATGAGTATTAAGTGTACTACTACGTGTAATACACTTAATACAATATAGGCAATGAATTTATTTGTCAACTGAAAATAATAGAAAAATATGGTATTAAAAATGTATAAATTGGAAAAAATAAGTTTGATATAGAATGGAGGGTTAGTCATGAAGCGAGTTTTTGGAATACTTGTTTGTTTCATGTTATTGCTTTCTGGTACTTCAGTTAGTTTCGCACAATCTGAGAAAACGAAGCAGGAAAAAACAGAAGAAACCACGCCGAAGTTAGCGGAACAAGCGTCGTCAGCGATCGTAATTGAACAAGATACAGGTAAAGTTTTGTTTGATAAAAATCCGAATGAAAAGTTACCACCTGCTAGTATGACAAAGATTATGACAATGCTATTAATTATGGAACAAGTTGAAAAAGGAAAACTAAAACTAAACGATAAAGTTAGAGCGAGTGAACACGCAGCTTCAATGGGCGGATCACAAATTTTTCTAGAACCTGGGGAAGAGATGACTGTAAATGAAATGTTAAAGGGCATTGCAATTGCATCTGGAAATGATGCATCTGTTGCAGTAGCTGAGCATATCGCTGGTTCAGAAGAAGGTTTCGTAAATATGATGAACAAAAAAGCGAAAGATCTAGGATTGAAAAATACACATTTTCAAAATCCGACAGGTCTCCCGGCGAAAGATCATTATTCTACAGCGAATGATATGGCTATTATGGCGAAAGAGTTGATGAAGTATCCACTTATTCGAAAATACACAGGTAAATATGAAGACTATTTACGTGAAAATACGGATAAGAAGTTTTGGCTTGTTAATACGAATAAGCTAGTACGTTTTTATCCTGGAGTAGATGGAGTGAAAACAGGCTTTACGACAGAAGCGAAATATTGTTTAACGGCATCGGCTGAGAAAAATGGTATGCGTGTTATTTCAGTTGTAATGGGAGCACCTACATCAAAAGAGCGGAACAATCAAGTAACGAAGCTTCTTGATTATGCATTTGGACAATACATGACAAAGAAATTATATACACGTGGTGAGAAAATTAAGACTGTACAAGTAGGAAAAGGTAAGGAAGAAAAAGTAGATTTAGTTGCGTCAGACAATGTGTCTCTTCTTATGAAGAAGGGCGAAAATATGGACAAAGTTAAACAAGAAGTGATTGCTGAAAAGAAAGTGAAGGCACCGATTAAAAAAGGTGATGCACTTGGCACACTTGTTATTAAAAGAGATAAAGATGTTTTATTAAAACAAACAATTGTAGCGAAAGAAGATGTTGAGGCAGCGAGCTGGTGGGAGTTATTTAAAAGAAGTTTTGGGATGTTTTCAACATCAAAATAGCGGCGGGAATTTTGATGTTTTTCTGTTCGTATTTACTGAAATAATTGCTGAAAGGTTTCACTTTATGACGAAATAGTTCTTCTTTTGTCAGTAGGAAGGATTCTGATTTTATATCACGAAAATCTTATGTTAATGAGTAAAGTTTGAGCATAAGGAGGAAATCGTGTGAGTCTTTCCATGCATTTAGAAGTAAAACGTGACGTCTTATGTGTGAGGCTAGAGGGCGAGTTAGATCATCATACTGCTGAAGAGTTGCGAACGAAAGTCACAGATATGATTGAGACACATGGTGTTCATCATATTGTTTTGAGCCTAGAGAACTTAACGTTTATGGATAGTTCTGGTTTAGGCGTTATATTAGGCCGATATAAACATGTAAAGGGATTAGGTGGAGAGATGGTTGTCTGTGCAATTTCACCGCCCGTTAAACGTTTATTTGAAATGTCAGGTCTATTCAAAATTGTTCGTTTAGAAGAAAGTGAAGCGCATGCGCTCGCGACGTTGGGGGTGGCGTAGATGAGAAATGAAATGAACCTTCAATTTTCAGCGTTAAGTCAGAATGAATCATTCGCTCGTGTTACGGTAGCTGCTTTTATTGCGCAATTAGACCCGACGATGGAAGAACTAACAGAGATTAAAACAGTTGTGTCAGAAGCGGTTACAAATGCAATTATTCATGGGTATGAAGGAAATGCAGAAGGTGTTGTTTATATTTCAGTGATTTTGGAAGAAGCGATGGTGAAACTCACGATTCGAGATGAAGGGATTGGTATCTTTAACTTAGATGAAGCAAGACAACCCCTTTTTACAACTAAACCTGAATTAGAGCGTTCCGGAATGGGATTTACTATCATGGAAAATTTTATGGATGAAGTAGAAGTTATTTCAAACGAATCTTTCGGGACAACAATCCATTTGACAAAATACTTATCAAATAGTAACGCTCTATGCAATTAAGGAGAATAGCCAATGGACATAGAGGTCAGAAATGAGAAGAAGAAACCTCAGTTAAAGGACCACGAGCTAAAAGCGTTAATTCAAAAAAGTCAAGATGGAGATCAACAAGCGAGAGATACAATCGTTCAAAGTAATATGCGTCTCGTATGGTCGGTTGTACAGCGATTTCTTAATCGAGGATACGAACCAGACGATTTATTTCAAATTGGATGTATTGGGCTCTTAAAATCGGTAGATAAATTTGATTTATCTTTCGACGTGAAATTTTCAACATATGCAGTTCCAATGATTATCGGTGAAATACAACGATTTTTACGTGACGATGGATCAGTGAAAGTAAGTAGATCTTTAAAAGAAACAGGAAACAAAGTCCGAAAGATGAGAGACGAGCTTTCGAAAGAATTTGGAAGGGCTCCAACGATTAATGAGGTAGCACAGGCTCTTGAACTAACGCCGGAAGAAGTTGTTCTGGCGCAAGAAGCGAGTCGTGCTCCTTCGTCGATACATGAAACTGTGTATGAAAACGATGGAGATCCAATTACTATTTTAGATCAAATTGCAGATCAATCGGAAACGAAATGGTTTGATAAAATTGCTTTAAAAGAAGCAATTAGAGAATTGGATGAACGAGAAAGGCTAATTGTGTATTTGCGCTATTATAAAGACCAAACCCAATCAGAAGTAGCGGAGCGCATAGGCATTTCGCAAGTACAAGTTTCAAGACTTGAAAAGAAAATATTAAAACAGATGAAAGATCGAATAGATGAATAGCTATCTATTCGATTTTTTTTATTGTCACGAAAAGGAGAAGATTCCAACTACCGCTTAAATTTACAGAATTTATTGATAATTTAGTTAATTTAAACTATAATCCAAGTATGAACTTGTCACAAAGGGGGAAGGAAACATGGAAACGAGGCAACAATGGGGAACGAGGGCTGGATTTATTTTTGCAGCAATCGGTTCCGCTGTTGGACTAGGGAATATATGGCGTTTTCCTTATACAGCGTATGAAAACGGGGGAGGCGCATTCTTTTTACCGTACTTATTTGCATTATTAACGACTGGTATTTCATTGTTAGCTTTCGAGTTTACTCTTGGGCATCGTCATCGTGGTTCGGCGCCACTTACATTCTTCCGTATTCATCGACGTGCTGAATTTATTGGATGGTGGCAAATGTGTGTGACATTTATTGTTTCAACATATTACGCTGTAATCATTGCTTGGTCTATTTCATATACGTACTTTGCAATTACTGGAGCATGGGGGAAAGACACGCAATCATTTTTATTTAAAGAATATTTACATGTTGCAGATAAGCCAGGACAATTCGGGGGGCTCGTACCAGAAGTATTAATTCCGTTAGCTCTCGTTTGGATTATTGTGCTTGGTGTTGCGTTTAAAGGAGTTAAAAAAGGAATCGAAGTTGTTAACCGCATTTTTATTCCTTTACTAGTTGTTATGTTCCTTATTATCGTTGTTCGTGCAGTGACGATGGAAGGTGCGATGCAGGGGCTAGATGCATTCTTTAAACCAGATTGGAGTCGTATTTTTGATGGGAAAGTATGGCTTGCTGCTTACGGTCAAATTTTCTTTAGTTTATCTTTAGCATTCGGAATTATGATTACGTATTCTAGTTATTTACCGAAAAACTCAGATACAACAAATAATGCTTTTATTACAGGATTTGCAAATTCAGGATTTGAATTATTGGCAGGTATTGGTGTCTTTGCAGCTCTTGGATTTATGGCGAATAACATGGGGGTACCGGTTGATAAAGTAGCTAGTGCTGGTGTAGGACTTGCATTTGTAGTATTCCCGCAAATTATTAATGAGTTACCGATGTCGCCGTTATTTGGTGTATTATTCTTCTTATCTCTAACTGTTGCTGGAATTACATCACTCATTTCACTTGCAGAAGTATGCTTTGCCGCTGTATCTGAAAAATTCAGCTTGAGTCGTCAAAAGACGATTGGAATTATGGGAACGCTATTAGTATTAGTTTCTCTTGTTTTTGCAACACGTGGTGGACTTATGTTCCTAGATGTTGTTGATTACTTCGCTAACAATTTTGGATTGATTACAATTGCACTCGTTGAAGTAGTTACAATAGGACTAATCTTGCGCCGTTTACCAGTTTATCAAAATCATGCAAACTTTGTATCTGATATAAAGTTAGGAACGTTTTGGAGAGTGAGTTTACTCGTTATTACTCCACTTATGTTAGGGTATATGTTAATTGATGGTACAATCCAAAACATTAAAAAGAACTACGGAGGTTATCCAACAGAGTTTGTTGTAACGTATGGCTGGTCGATAGCGGCAGCGTTTCTTATAGTTGCACTAGTCATTAGTCTGAAGAAATGGAATGCACAAATACATTCAGACTCTGTCCAGCTTGAAAAAGAATGGAAGGACCGAGGTGTTTCATGATGAGTGGATCAGCGATTATGATGATGGTTATAGGTATGGTAGTCATTTGGGGAGGACTTGCATTAAGTATTGCAAATTTATTTAAGAAAAAGGCATAAGCTAAAAACATCTGTACCGAAATGGTACAGATGTTTTTTTTATGAAAAAATTGTATTAGAAAAAATTCCAATAACCATACTACAACTACGAGGAAGAGTGAAGGGGTGAATGAAAATTGGAACAAACGATTTATATTAAAATGCGCAATCGCTTAAAAGTGTCTCCTACGTATGAAGTAAAGCTGAGCGATGTTGCTCAACTTGCCGGAGATTCTTTTGTAGTTGAGTTGTTACAAAATGAAATAGTCTACAAAATAACAGCGCATGATAAAACACATGTTGTAATTGATGTTATGAAAGTGATTGAGATTATTCAACAAAAAGCGGCTCACATACAAATTAATTTACTTGGTTCTGGACAAACTCTTGTTGAAATTATATATGAAAAAAAGAAAGTGCATCCGGTTTTCTTCGGACTTGTATGGTTGTTACTTTTCATTGGAGCGGCCCTTGCGATCATTTATTTCCATGAAGATGTAAGTATGCAACAAGTACACCAACGGTTATATTACATGATTACTGGAGAATTTAAGGCGCAACCACTTTTATTTCAAATTCCTTATTCATTAGGTCTTGGATTAGGTATGGTCTTATTTTTTAATCATGTATTTCAAAAGAGAATTAATGAAGAGCCGAGCCCGTTAGAAGTTGAGATGTTTCAATATCAGCAGTCGCTTGATCAATATGTAATTGTTCATGAAAACAAGGATAATATGAAACAGATTGCTGATGATTGAGTGTGCATTTGTTGTATTAATTGGCTTAGCTGGAGGGATTGCAGTAGGTAGCGGATATGTCGCGTTTTTAGCTGTACTTGGTATAATCCCTCGTTTAGCTCAATTAACGAGAAGTGGAAAGCATATTCAATACTTTGAGTGGGCGGTCATTGCAGGTACTTTAACAGGGGCTTGGTGTAGTTTGAAAAATATTACATTTCAAACGTCACAATATTGGCTTGTTATATTAGGGATATTTTGTGGCACATTCATTGGAATGCTCGCTGCGGCGTTAACGGAAGTGTTAAACGTTTTACCTATTTTAGCGAAACGAGTAAGGGTAGAGGAGAAAATTATTGTTTTACTCGTTGCTCTTGTACTTGGGAAAGTAATAGGCTCGTTGTTTCACTGGATTTATTTCGTAAAGTAGGAGGCAATATATATGGCAGGGCGAAAATTGAAGGATGATTACATAAATAAAGTGAAGGAGTACCATCCAAAACCGAACTATTTCATAAATTGTGTGAAGGCATTTCTTGTTGGTGGACTCATTTGTACAGTCGGAGAAATATTGATGAAATTTTATATACATTATTTTCACTTTAGTGAACAAGAGGCAGGAAATCCGACAGTTGCAACGCTTGTTTTATTGTCGGCGATTTTAACAGGGTGTGGTGTATATGATAAAATCGGGCAGTTTTCTGGAGCGGGATCAGCAGTACCAGTTACTGGATTTGCGAATTCTATGGCGAGTGCCGCACTAGAGCATAGGAGTGAAGGGATTGTTCTAGGAATCGCTACTAACATGTTTAAGCTTGCAGGAAGTGTCATTGTATTTGGAGTCGTCGGTGCATACATTATCGGGTTAATAAGATATACATTTCAAATTTTAATGTCTTAAAGGAGGGGTGGGTATGAGATTGACAGGAAAACAAACGTGGGTATTTCAAAATGATATCTTCGTGAATGCAACTGGTACTGCTGTCGGTCCGAAAGAAGCTGAAGGCCCTCTTGGAAAGGATTTTGATATTTCATATTCTGACTTACATTGCGGAGAGGAAAACTGGGAACTTGCTGAACGAAGGTTAATGTCAGACTCAATTCAACAAGCGATGCAAAAAGGGAATATAAAAAAATCGCAAATTGATTTCTTTTTAGCGGGAGATTTATTAAACCAAACAGTGACAGCAAATTATGTTGCTCGTGAGTATGGTATTCCTTTTTTAGGGATGTTCAGCGCTTGTGCGACGTCAATGGAAACGTTGGCGATTGGATCAGCTTTTATAGATGGTGGATTTGCGAATCGTATTTTAGCTACAGTAAGTAGTCATAATGCGACGGCTGAAAGACAATTTCGTTCCCCAACAGAATACGGAGGACAAAAGCCAGGGACAGCAAACTCAACTGTTACCGGAGCAGGGTCAATATTAATTAGCAATGAGGAGAGTGCAATTAAAATAACAGCAGCAACAATTGGTAAAGTGCAAGATTTAGGAATTGCTAATCCTTTAGATATGGGATCAGCGATGGCACCAGCTGCTGCTCATACAATTCAACAACATTTTGAAGATTTGAGAAGAAGTGCAGCTGATTATGATCTTATTGTTACTGGTGATTTATCGGCTGTTGGGACACCAATTGCGAAACAACTTTTACTTGAGGAAGGGTATGATTTGGGGAATGTATACAATGATTGTGGATTAATGATTTACAATTCAAATCAAGAAGAAGTGTTTGCAGGGGGCAGTGGTTGTGCTTGTTCAGCTGTTGTAACATACGGCCATTTATTGCGTGAAATGCAAAAAGGGAATTTACAAAGAATTTTTGTCGTTGCAACTGGAGCTCTATTAAGCCCCATGATGATGCAACAGAAGGAAACGATTCCAACGATTGCGCATGGTGTTGTGTTTGAAAGCGTTAAAGGAGAGTGAATTGTGGATTTTATATATGCATTTCTTGTAGGAGGAGCTATTTGTGTAATTGGACAAGTGTTGCTAGATTTCGCAAAGTTAACACCGGCACATTTAATGGCAACTTTTGTAGTCGCCGGAGCTATTTTAGACGGATTCGGATTGTACGATAAGCTTATAAAATTTGCAGGTGCTGGGGCAACAGTCCCTATTACAAGTTTTGGACACTCACTATTGCACGGGGCAATGCATGCGGCAGAAAAACATGGATATTTAGGAATTGGAATCGGTATGTTTAGCTTAACGTCTGCGGGGATTTCAGCAGCGATATTATTTTCATTTTTTGTTGCACTTATATGTAAACCGAAAGGATAAATCAAATGAGACGAAGGGTTGTTTTGGTCACAGATGGAGATGAATATGCAAAGCGGACAATTGAGCTGTTAACAAAGGAATTTGGGGGAAGGTGTATTTCAGCATCGCAAAGTAATCCGACCAAATTGACAGGGAAGAAAGTTGTTGAGCTTATTATGCAAACGCCATATGACCCTGTATTTGTCATGTTTGATGACAGCGGATTTATAGGAGAAGGATCTGGTGAAAAGGCGTTAAAGTATGTCGCAACACATAAACAAGTCGATGTACTGGGTATTTTAGCAGTAGCATCTAATACACATCATTGGGAATGGGCACGTGTAGATGTAAGTGTAGATCGGAATGGGAATTTGACAGAATATGGCGTTGATAAATTTGGACTCCCAGATGGTGAAATTGGCAGGATTAGTGGGGATACGATTTATTGTTTAGATGGTCTGAATGTTCCTGTCATAGTGGGGGTAGGTGATATTGGCAAGATGTGCGGAAATGATGAATGGGAGAGAGGATCACCTATTACTAGAAAAGCGATTCAATTAATTTTGGAAAGGAGTGGGTTTTATGACGAAGCCTAAAAAAGTGAATATCCCGATTTCATCTTTTTTAAGTGATAATGAAAATTATTTAAAGCAAACAGTCGGACTCGGTGTTACATACGATGTTGGTATTCGTAAATTTCAAATTTTAAATAAAGAAATTGGTGTGTTATTTGTAAATGGACTTTGTGATACGAATTATATTATCCCTATTTTAGAAGAAGCGGTGGATACAAATGAAATAAGGGATGTAGAAGAAGATACAGTGAAGCTTTTAGAGAATCGTTTAATTCATCAACAAGTAAGTAAAGTGAAAACGATGGATGAGGTAATGCTCCAAGTATTATCAGGACTCATTATTATATTTGTGGAAGGCGAAACGGAAGCGTTTGCAATAGATGTTCGTAGTTATCCGGGCAGGACACCGACAGAACCAGATACAGAAAAGGTAGTGCGCGGTGCAAGGGATGGTTTTGTTGAAAATATCGTTGTAAATACAGCATTAATTCGTAGAAGGATACGCGATCCACGTCTTCGAAATGAAATGATTCGAGTCGGGGATAGATCGCAAACGGATATTTGTATTACATACGTTCAAGATGTTGCAAATCCAGATTTAGTAAAGATTATAAAACAAGAATTAAATAACATTGATGTAGACGGGATTACGATGGCGGATAAAACAGTAGAAGAATTTGTAGTGAAACAAGGTTATAATCCATTCCCGCTTATTCGATACACAGAAAGACCAGATGTAGCAGCAAATCATCTATTAGAAGGACATGTGTTAGTACTTGTTGACACATCACCAAGTGTTATGATCACTCCAACAACATATTTCCACCATTTACAGCATGCAGAAGAGTTTAGACAAAATCCAGCTGTAGGTACATTTTTACGTTGGGTACGTTTTTTAGGTGTTATATTTTCGCTGTTCTTACTGCCATTTTGGTTAGTTTTTGTTTTTAATCCAACTCTTTTACCAGATAGTCTTGCTTTCATTGGACCAAACAAAATGACGCACTTACCAATTTTATTACAAATTTTGATGGCGGAAGTCGGACTCGAATTTTTAAGAATGGCTGCCATCCATACACCGACATCATTGTCGTCTGCAGCAGGATTAATTTCTGCCATATTAATTGGTCAAATTGCAATTGATGTAGGTTTATTTGTACCAGAAGTTATTTTGTATGTAGCGGTTTCTATGATTGGATCATTTGCAACGCCGAGTTATGAACTTGGACTTGGAAATAAGGTCGGAAAATTGTTTGTCATTATTTTAACAGGCATATTTCATGAAATGGGATTTGTCATTGGAATGACGATGTTGATTCTGTTTTTAACATCTATAAGAAGTTTGCAAACACCGTATTTATGGCCGTTTTTACCGTTTGATTGGGGCGCGTTAACGAAAATTTTACTTCGTCCAACTATGTCTAGTTTAAAGGTTCGTCCAAGTATTGTAAGACCTCAAAATGTGCGAAGACAAAAATAAGCGGGATTATGCTCCGCTTATTTTTTATTGAAAATTTATTGTTTTTTTAACAAAAATCAAACATTTTTTTTGTACAATTAGAGTAGATATTGTGTATGGAAGGGGAAGAGGACATGATTAAACTATTTGTAAGTGATTTAGATGATACACTCGTTTACAATATGAATGATATGCAAAAGGAAGATGAACGAGCGCTTTGTTGGCTAGCTGAAAACGGGACAAATATTTGTTTTGCCTCTGGCCGTTTTACTCACCGAATTGATGAGGCGGTAAAAAGGTTTTCGTTCCCGTATTACACAACTAGTTTAAATGGAGCGACAATGATACTACCGGATGGAAAAGTATTTCATGAATCGAGTTTTGAAGATGGGGTTGCCCAGGAAATATATCGATATATACATAAAAAGGGACTAGCAGATATTGTTTGTGCAAATGAGCAGCGATATACAAAAAGGAAGAATGAACATCACCATACTTTTGAAGAGTATATGGGAGTGCATATTGCTGAAATCGAAGAGTTAGAAGAGGAATTTGGGAAGACTGTACACCCTGCGAAATTATTTGTTTTTGGCGAAGAAGAAAAAATTGTAGCATTAGATCAAGAGTTGAGAGATACATTTCATAGCGAAGCGGAAGTCTTTATATCGGGTAAGCGATATGTTGACATTATGCCAAGAGGTGTAAGTAAAGGAAGCGCTCTGAAGCGATTAATGGAACATTTACAAATTGAAGCAAATGAAGTTGCATGTATTGGAGATTCTTTCAATGATATTTCTATGTTTGAAGTAACCCCGCACTCCTTCACCCTCCATCATGCTCATCCGTATGTGAAGGAGAAAGCAAATCATGTTGTCCGTTCGGTTGAAGAAGCTATTATGAAATTACCGTTACTTGTATAAAAAAGAAGCTCGTCACTGGCGAGCTTCTTTTTTACTTGAATAAAGATTTAACGAAATCAATGATACTAGAGAAGAAATCTTTTACTTTATCTAGGAAACTTTGCCCTTCTTCAGATCCTAAGAAGGCAGACACATGGTCTTTTGCTTTCTCTAATTGGCTACCAACTTGGTTCCAATCGATATTAAGATTTTTCATTTTATCAAATAACGATACTAAGTTATCCAACTGTTCATCTGTTAATGTAATGCCAAGTTGATCAGCAATTTTTTTAATTAATGTACGTAAATCTTCAGTTGTTTTTGGCTGTTCTTTTGCAATTTCTTCTTTAATTTTTGCAACAAGTTGAACTGCTTTTTCTTCGCCGATTTTATCACCAAGCTGGGCTGTTTGTACCATTTCTTCATTGGCTACTTTTTTTACTTCTTCAGGAATGGCTTTGTTTGATGTTGTTTCATAGGCCTTCATTAAACCTGTTAAAGCAGCAGTTCCTGAAACTTTAAATGGTGCAGTAATTTGAATCTCTGCATCTTTCACACCTGCTGTAATAAGTGCATTTGTGTACATTGCATCTGTTATCGAATTAATGTTTTTTGAGCGTACAATGAGACCTGACCCTGGTTTTGTGTATGTAATCATAGAAGAGGAAATAGCTCTCGTACCAATTTGCGCTTTTGGAACGATGCCCTCTAGAAATTTATGTTCTTCCGCATTAGATACAGTAATAATTTGTGCATCTTTTGGTGCTTTCATTTCTTTCAAAAGATCTTGTTTCTGTTGTTCAGATAAGTTTTCTCCTAGTGTAACAATTGATTCTCCCTCAATGATGTCTGCAAATGAAGCTGTTGGCATAATAAATACGGCTACAGCTAATAGCAGAGCTAGTAATTTCGTTTTCACGAAAAATCGCTCCCTTTCTCTTTCTTAAATTTTCGGGCAACACAGTTATTATAGTATATTTTTCTTATTTGTCACCTAGCTTCTTCCACATTTCAAAAAAGAAGTATGCAGATTGTCGGATTCTTTTTGTTTCTCGTCATGAATATGGTAATATAGTGCTGAGATAGTTGAAAGGAGACATATACATATGAAAACTTTAGGATACATATTAATGGAAAATGGCGAAAAAATCGATTTAGAATTTTTCCCAGAAGAGGCACCAAAAACAGTAGAAAACTTTAAAAAATTAGCAGAGCAAGGATTTTATGATGGTGTGACATTCCACCGCGTTATTCCTGGCTTCGTAAGCCAAGGTGGAGACCCAACAGGCACAGGAGCAGGTGGCCCAGGTTACTCTATCCCATGTGAAACTGATGGAAATCCTCATAGACATCTTGTTGGCTCACTTTCTATGGCACATGCTGGCCGTAACACAGGTGGTAGCCAATTCTTTGTTGTTCATGAGCCACAACCGCATTTAGATGGCGTACATACTGTATTCGGTAAAGCAACAAGCGGTATTGAAACAGTATTAAACATGCGTCAAGGCGATGTAATGAAAGAAGTTAAAGTTTGGGAAGAATAAGTTACGAGAAAAGGAGAGCGATTTTGCTCTCTTTTTTTATTTCTTATAAACAGGGATTGGTATATATTTTAAAGTATATGACACAAATAGGACGGCTACTAACGTTAAATTATATTGTTCATGAGAACACACTTTTAACAAAATACATAGAATGGAGTACGAATTATATGCTTCAATAAATGTATTTCTCTTAACATATTGCTTTTAGTAGAACTACTTTGTTCAAAAGTGGTTAATAAGTGAAATGTGATGAGAAAGGGATTTTCCTTATAGTTCCTATATAGTATTGTCTCTTTTTTGAGCGGTGTAATAGAAAGAAATAGCGTGGAAACATATATTTGACTTTCTTCTTAACGCTTTGTATGATTATCAAGTTGTTTCAGCCTCTTCTCACTCTGGTAAAAATATTGTAGAATGAATGTGATATGAAAAGAGTGATTGAGGGGATAAATAGTTTGTAACTTTTGTAAGAAGGGATAAGGGTTATGTTAATTCGTTTTAAAAAAAGTTATGAAAAAATTGCAATGGGGCTTCTTTCATTTATGCCAACTGAAAAAGATGTAAAAACATTACAATTGACAATGAAAGAATATGAAGCGAAAGAGGATTGGCAATTGTATTTGTGGAAACAAAATGAAGATTTTGTTGGGATAATGGGGATTATAAAAAAAGAAGATCAGGTATTGGAAATTCAGCATTTGAGCGTGAATCCGTCTCACCGTCATATGGGGATTGGGACGAAGATGGTTCAAGAGCTTAAGAGTAAATTTCTTGAGTTTACAATTTGCGGAAATGAGCAAACAGCAAGTTTTTGTAAAAAGTGTAAAGAGCTTGAACAAAATATACATTCATGAAAGCAGGGATAAGTGTTTATTATCTCTGCTTTCTTTTTTGTAGTTGCTCGTGTCGTTCAGAAATGACTTCTGTTCGATCACGCAATGTGTGCTTATTTATGATGTATTCATCAGGAATGACGTTCACATCTTTCCAAGAGAGGTTTTGTTTCTTACATAACTGTATGCATTGTTTTTCTAACGATACGTCTAACAAGGGTAAAAATAACGGCGTGAAAATTTCCTTTTTGTGGATAGAGTGTAATCTTTCATTTAATAAGAAGATAAGTTGTTTATGATCTATTCCTAATTGATGTAAAGATGTACTGTTCTTTTCTAAAAGTGCTATTGCGCTTTTTATCATCTTCTCTGCACCATTCCAGTTGGATCGCCTGTGATGGTATAAGGAAACAGCAATTTGAATGAGACCGACTAAGTAATTGTCGCGTTCTCCTCTAGGTTTTAATTTCCAATACTCTTCTAATATTTCATGACATTCAAAATAATCATAGTCTCCGTGAAAATGAATTAAAAATTGTATGTACTCGGTAGGATACATTTTTTTCGCTCCTGTCTAACGGTTATATGTACAGTTTATCATAGAAATATTAACAATAAGCGACTAGGGAAATATCCCTAGTCGCTTTATTGCGTCCTATTAGCAGAAGCAAGCTGCTCCTACAATGATTAGTAAAATGAACAGTACAACAAGTAATGCGAACCCACCGCTAAAACCGCAATCAACGTGACCCATAGTTTTTTGACCTCCTACATTGTTCTTACTACATTGTTATCATATGAAGCGGTGGGCATTATGACATGGGCATAGGTCTATTTTTAATTAAATTTCTTAAAAAGGTTGGATAGAACATGAGTATGCTCTATACTTATGTTGTTATAGAAAAAATGTGGTGGGATGCTTTGTGCAGTATAATTTTAAAGTAGAGGCTTTTGAAGGGCCTTTAGATCTATTGTTACACTTAATACATCGTTACGAAATTGATATATATAATATTCCTGTAGCAGAAATTACAGAGCAATATCTATCTTATGTCCATACGATGAAAGAATTACAATTAGATGTTGCCAGTGAGTATTTAGTAATGGCTGCAACGTTATTGCAAATTAAAAGTAAAATGTTGTTACCGAAACAAGAAGAAGATGTACCTGATAACGGTGAAGACTTTATAGATGACCCTCGTCAAGAATTGATGGAGAGGTTAATTGAATATAAGAAATATAAGCAAGTTGCTACTGAGTTAAAAGAAAGAGAACAAGAAAGAGCACAGCTATATACACGTCCGCCAATTGATTTTACATCATTTCAACAAGAAGAGGAGACAAGCTTACCTCTTGATGTTACGTTATATGATATGTTAGCGGCATTTCAAAAGCTAATGCGTCGTAAAAAAGCAAAGACCCCCGTAACAACGCGAATTACTCGCCAAGAAATACCAATTGCACAGCGAATGACTGATATTCTACAACAGTTAGAAGTAAAAGGCGGTCGTCAAAGCTTTTATGATTTGTTTGCTGATGAAGAACGCGAAATAATGGTTGTAACATTTTTAGCGGTTCTTGAGCTAATGAAAAATCAACAAATCATAATTGAGCAAGAACATAATTTTGATGAAATTTTCGTGTTAAGCTCTAATAAATCCGTATAGAGTTGGTATGTGAAAATGGGATAGAAATATTTTATCTTATGTTAGGTTTTAATGTATCGTTTGGAACGAGAGAAGAAATATTGAACCGAACGCATTTACTGTGATTCGGTTTTTTTATGTGTATTTTTATGGAAAATAGGAGGAAGGAGTTCGTAAAATGGATAGAAAAGAACAAAAAGCGATTATTGAAGGACTTTTATTTGTTGCAGGTGACGAAGGGATTTATCCGGAACAGATAGCTAAAGTTCTGGAAGTTGAAGTGGAAGAAGTAATAAACAGTATAGAGGAAATGCAAAAAGAATGTGAAGGATCGAATCGAGGGCTGCAAATTGTACAATATGCAAAAGTGTATCGTTTTGCAACAAAGAAAGAACATGCTGCATACTATCAAAAATTAATAAATACCCCAACAACGGCTTCACTGTCTCAAGCAGCTCTTGAAACGTTGGCAATCGTTGCGTACCGTCAACCGATTACAAGAACAGAAATGGAAGAGATTCGAGGAGTGAAAACAGATAAGGCATTACAAACGTTAGTTTCACACTTACTTATAAAAGAAACGGGAAGAGCGGAAGGACCAGGGCGCCCTATTTTATACGGAACGACGAAAGAATTTTTAGATACGTTTGGATTGAAAACATTAGATGATTTACCACCTCTTTCGGAAGAAAATGAACAAATGAATGAAGCAGATTTATTCTTTGGTTCTTTACAGGAATTATCAAAATAAAAGCTTAGCATTTTGCTAAGCTTTTTTTGTATATCAATTACAGAGCGTGCCATACTAAATGAAAAAAGGAGACGAGTTATGAAAGGTGTACGGAGTATTCTATTGTTGGTTTCTGTTTTATTATGTTTTTCGTTAAACAGCGCATCGGCTAAAAGATATATGATGTCTATTCATACTGCGTCTTCTATACATATGCATCGGCAACATTTTGGTAAAATGAAAGTAAGTTTTTTAAAAGTTGGACAAGGTGATGCGACACTTATTACATTGCCAAATGGTCAAACGATGTTAATAGATGGGGGCCCTTATGAAGCGGGAGAGGTTATTATTCAAAAACTAATTGAAAAAGGAATTAATCATTTAGATGTGATTGTAAGTACTCATCCTGATATGGACCATATAGGGGGGCTTATTCCAATTGTAGAACAAATGCCGGTTTCACTCGTATTAGATAGTGGAAAAACATATAGTTCATTTACTTATCATACGTATCGGAATAATATTAAAAAAAGGGGCATACCTTTCATTTCAGTGAAGGAAGGACAATATATACCGTTAGATCCACATGTTTCTATACAAGTATTAAACAATGGTAAATCGAAAGACGAGAATAACGAGTCCTCAATTGTGTTAAAGATTCGATATGGTAAAGCGGACTTTTTATTAATGGGTGATGCTGATATACGGACGGAAAATGAAATATTAAAGCAGTTTGATGTACATGCAGATGTATTAAAAGTTGGGCATCATGGCTCGTATACTTCAACGAGTGAAACATTCTTAAAAAAAGTAGACCCACAATTCGCTATTCTTTCGTACGGGAGTAGAAATCCATATGGACATCCTCATCAAAGTGTTGTAAGACGATTAAAACAGCGTGGTATAATGATATACGGAACAAACAAGCGTACAGTAGAAATAGAAACAGACGGTGAACATATTACTATGGGGTCGAGTGGTCTTATGCCACTACTTAAGTAATTAATTATATAAGAGGGTATTTTCCATTTTGGAAAAAATGAATAACATATATTATAATGAAAAAGAAATAAATTTCCTTTTTTCTGCTGAATGAAGAGGAAATTTCATTGGAATGTATAGACAACTACTCGTGTGTATATTAAGATGGAATTAGGCGAATAAGGTAATAATAACAAGTAGGTATTTCATGGGAAAGGATCGATGAAAATGAAAACGCAAGTTGTCATCAATGCCAAAATTTATACAGGTAAAGAAGTAGTGGAAAACGGATTTATTCGTTACACAGAAACAGTTAAAGAAATTGGTTTGATGGCTCAATATGTATCACAAGAAAATGAAACTGTGTTAGATGTGGCAGGAAAGATTGTGATTCCAGGTATGATTGATGTTCATATTCATGGTGGATACGATATTGATGCGATGGATGCAAATAGCGATGGATTAGTAACTCTTGGTAAAGAAATGTTAAAAGAAGGAGTTACAACTTACTTCCCAACAACAATGACACAAGCTCCAGAAGCGATTGAAGCGGCGCTAAGTGCTGCGAAGGAAGCGAAAGACAAAGGAGCACATTTCGAATATATTCACTTAGAAGGACCATATGTTTCAAAAAAACGTGCGGGTGCACAACCACTTGAACATATTGTTCCTGCGAGTATCGAGCAATTTAAACAATGGCAGGAAGCAAGCGGTAATCTAATTAAATTAGTAACATATGCACCGGAAGAAGAAGGTGCGTTAGAGTTTGAACAGTATCTTGCTGAAACAGGTGTTGTTGGCACAATGGGGCATACAGATGCAATTGATGCACAACTGAAAAATAGAAAAATTACACATGCAACACATTTATACAATCAAATGCGTGGATTACATCATCGTGAACCAGGAGTTGTTGGTCATGTGTTATTAAATCCAGATGTAATGGTTGAAGTAATTACAGATGGTATTCACATTCACCCTGATATGGTGAAATTAGCATATAAATTAAAAGGACCGAAAAAAGTAAGTGTCATTACAGATGCAATGCGTGCAAAAGGTCTTGAAGAAGGATTATATGAGCTTGGCGGACAGCCAGTACATGTAAAAGATGGCAGTGCCCGATTAGAAGATGGAACGTTAGCTGGTAGTATTTTAAAAATGGATCAAGCTTTCCGAAATGTAATTGAATTTACAGGATGTTCAATCGAGGAGGCAGTGTTAATGACATCAGTTAACCAAGCAGAAGAATTTGGATTAAATAATAAAGGCGCGTTAGCGGTAGGTAAAGATGCAGACTTTGTTGTTATGACTGAAGAATTACATGTATATGATACGGTTCGTTTAGGAATTCATATGAAGGAAGGGAAGTAATTAGATGAATATTCTTGTTGTAAAAACTCCAGAAGAATTAGCAGAAGCAGGTTATAAGTTAATTAAAGAGGTTGTAAAATCAAAAGAAAATCCAACTTTAGGAATGGCTACAGGAAGCTCTCCATTAGGTATTTATGCAGAAATGCGAAAAAATAAACTTGATACAAGTCATGCAACCACTGTAAACTTAGATGAGTACGTAAATTTACCACACGAAGATAAAAACAGCTATCATTATTTCATGCAAGAACAGTTGTTTGATCATCTTCCATTTAAACAAACTTATGTACCGAATGGGATGGCAAGTGATTTAGAGGAAGAGTGCAAGCGTTATGAAGGCATTCTAGTAGCTAACCCAGTTGACTTACAGATTCTTGGAATCGGTGAAAACGGTCACATCGGATTTAATGAGCCAGGAACACCATTTAATTCTCCAACTAACATTGTAGAATTAACAGAATCTACACGCCAAGCAAACCTTCGCTTCTTTGAAAGAGAAGAAGATGTACCGACTCATGCGATTACAATGGGAATTGGAAGCATTATGAAAGCGAAACAAATTCTACTTGTTGCTATGGGATCTAAAAAGGCAGAAGCTGTTAAGGAATTATTGCAAGGAGAATATAGTGAGGCGTGTCCTGCTACAGTTTTACAACGTCATCCGAATGTAACCGTAATCGCAGATCCAGAAGCTCTATCTTTATGCAGTGAGGCGATTGCTGATGAACATCGACAAGTATTCACCATTTCCGATTTATTATCAGATTCAAGAGTGGGTGAAACAGCTAATTGAGGACGGCGAATGGAAGCCGGGAGATAAAATTCCATCTGAGAATGAACTTTGTGATAAGTTCGAAGTGAGTCGTATGACAATCAGACAGGCGATTAATAACTTAGTGGAACAAGGTTATTTATACCGGAAACGTGGGATTGGAACGTTCGTCCAACTTCCGAAAGTGGAGCAAAAGTTGCAAGGAATGACGGGATTCACAGAAGATATGATTTCTCGTGGTATGAAACCGAGCAGCCAGTTATTAAGTTTCCGCCTAGTTCCAGCTACTGCTAAAATAGCAGACCGGCTGAGAATACAAGAGGGAGAATCGGTTTATGAAGTGAGGCGTACGCGCTTAGCTGATGACGAACCGATTGCATTTGAGACGACATATTTGTCGCCAACTCTTGTGAAAGATATTAACGAAGAAATATTGCAACAATCTTTATATGAACATTTAGAGAAAAAACTGGGCTTTAAGCTTGTTCGCGCTACTCAATCAATTGAAGCTTCAATTGCAACGGATGATGAAGCTGAACATCTGCATATTCCTAAAAAGGCGCCTGTACTTGTAATGCGTCAATGGTCATATTCAGAAGGTGAGTTACCGTTAGAGTATGTGAAATGTATTTATCGTGGGGATCGTTACAAGTTTATTACGAACATCGCACGTAACAAGTAATATATTTCAGTTTGTGAAGTACAGTGAACTTTGATGTTTTCAACATGTAAAGAAATAAAAATACGACTCATCCTTATAAGGATCGAGTCGTATTTTTATTTGCTTCTTCATTATAAACAAGTACTTGGTTAACGGCATCTTTGACAGCATCTACTACATAGTGAGCGTGCTCTTTTACCGCATCATCAGCTTGAGACATAGCAAAACTATGAGGAGTTAAGGAAAACATTGGAATATCATTGTAAGAATCCCCTATGCATGCAACCTCCTCTGGTTGTATTTGAAACTCTTGTAATAAAACAGAAATAGCAGAACCTTTACTAATATTTGGTGGCATTACATCTAAACATTGTTCAGCTGAAATGAAAGTACTAACTTTTCCATGGAATTTTTCATCGATCTTTTTTTGAAGGAGTTGTAAGTTTTCTTTTGTTCCACCGATAGAAATTTTATTTGGAAAAATTGTATCATCGATTTTCTGTAATAAATTTGGTTCTTCAACAGAAGTCATTGCTACTTGTTTTTCGAGTTCATGAATAAAAGGTGTCTTTTCTTCAATATAGTAATTATGCTCATCACTTACATAACGGAAATAAGGGTCTTGATTTGTCATAGCTAGTAAATCAGGAAGAATGCTGGAATCAAAATTTGCGGATAATAGTTGCTTATTTTCATTAGTGTATACAAACACACCATTTACACTAATACGATGGAAATTTGTATTTACAGCTTTCATTAAGTCTGCGATTTCATTATCAAGTCGTCCAGAAGCGAAGCAAAGAATAACATTTTGCTGAGCAAGACTGCGAAGTGCCGCAACATCCTGTTCATCAATCAGACCTCCATGCTGCATCATTGTACCGTCAATATCACTTACAAACATTTTAATCATGTTGCTATCTCCTTTCTATGTACAGTTGCTCTTACATTATACGCATCATATACAAACATGTCTAAAAAATGAATTTTTATCAAATGGTAGATGTTTTACATTGACGACAAAGAAGAATGTTCTGTAACATAAAAGTAGGCTATTTAAGTACGAGGGTGGTGTTATATGAGTAATTATCTAGAAATTAAAAAAGTTTTAAATAATAATGTCATCATTGCTAGCCATCCTGAACACGAGGAAGTAGTAGTGATCGGTAAAGGAATTGGATTTGGAAAAAAGGCTGAAGATGTGTTGGAGCAAGAACAAATTGAGAAAATGTTTGTTTTAAAAAATGAACGTGATCGAGAACAATACAAACTTTTAGTGCCGCATGTGAGTGAAAAGCTAATTGAATTGATGAATGATATTATGTTATACATTCAAGAAAAAGCGGAGTCTCCATTAAATGAACATATTCATATCGCTTTAACAGATCATATTTCTTTTGCAATTAAAAGGCTGAAACAAGGACTTACAATAGATAATCCTTTTTTAGTTGAAACGAAAATGCTATATCCAGAGGAATATGAAATTGCTGAAGGAGTTGTGAAACTTTTAAATTCTCGTTTGCAAATTACATTGCCAGAAGGAGAAGTTGGCTTTATCGCACTCCATATTTATAGCTCGCTTACAAACTCTGATTTATCTTCTGTTAATCAAAATTCTCGTCTTATTGCACAACTTGTGTCTTTAATTGAGACAAACCTACAAATTACATTAGACCAAGAAAGCATTCATTATTTACGCCTTATTCGCCATTTGCAATATGCTATTGAACGGGTGAAAAAAGGAGAAAAAGTAGAAGAAGCACAAAGTTTTGCTGATTTATTAAAATTAGAATATCCAGTTTGTTATAATTTGGCATGGAAGCTAGTCAAAGTAATGCAGAACGAATTACAACTTCCGGTTTATGAAGCGGAGAGTATTTATTTAACGATGCATTTACAACGATTAGTGAAAGCAGAACATGTGTAAAAAGACATATATTTTTGTCTAAAATGAAAACGTTAAAAAAAATGATTGAATCGCTTACAATAGTTATGTATAATAACTATTGCAAAGTTATACAAAATTCGACAAACACATTAAGGTAAATAACGAAAACGTTTGCTTTAATTATAGTGAACTTATACGTAATCCTATTTTTGACACGTGTTACTGATTCGATCAGGCATGAGTGGAGAAAAGTTGGGAATGTAAGCTAAAGAAAGGGACATACTACCCTTTGTATAGCTATCGTTCTATCTTTTTTTTCCTCATGCCTTTTTGGCGTTTGTCGAAAAGTATCAATATAGATAAGAGAGGAAGGGTTTCCATGTTTAAGAAGATCTTTGGTGTTCTTCAAAAAGTCGGAAAAGCGCTTATGCTTCCAGTAGCGATTTTACCGGCAGCAGGTATTTTACTTGGATTTGGTAATGCATTTCAAAATCCACAACTAACAAATGTTATCCCTGCTTTAAAAGCAGATTGGTTCGTAATGGTTGCAAAAATTATGGAACAATCTGGCGATATTATTTTCGCTAACCTTGCGCTATTATTCGCAGTTGGGGTAGCAATCGGTTTAGCTGGTGGAGACGGAGTAGCTGGTTTAGCAGCGTTCGTCGGATACTTAATTATGAACAAAACGATGAGTGTGTTCTTAGAAGTAGATAAACTAGTGAAAGTAACAAGCACTGGAACAGATCCAGTAAAAATTGGATTTTCAGATCCAGCATATGCAAACGTATTAGGAATTCCAACGCTGCAAACAGGAGTGTTTGGTGGTATTATCGTCGGGATAGTAGCGGCATATTGTTATAATAAATACTTCAACATTGAATTACCATCATACTTAGGTTTCTTTGCAGGTAAGCGTTTCGTACCAATCGCAACTGCAACATTCTCTTTAGTGGTAGGTATTATCATGTGCTTCATTTGGCCATACATTCAGGGTGGCTTAAATACGTTCTCACATCAAATGATTGATGCAAATAGAACGATAGCAGCATTTATATTCGGTTTAATCGAACGTTCATTAATTCCATTTGGATTACATCATATTTTCTATTCACCATTCTGGTTCGAATTCGGTCAGTATACAAATGCAGCTGGCGAATTAATCCGTGGTGACCAAAAAATCTTTATGGCACAGTTAAAAGACGGCGTAGAATTAACAGCAGGTACATTTACAACTGGTAAGTATCCGTTCATGATGTTCGGTCTTCCAGCAGCAGCTTTAGCAATGTACCATGAAGCACGTCCGGAAAATAAAAAATTAGCAGCTGGTATTTTAGGATCTGCTGCATTAACATCTTTCTTAACAGGTATTACAGAACCGCTTGAATTTTCATTCTTATTCGTAGCACCAGTATTATTCGGAATTCATGCAGTATTCGCTGGTCTATCATTTATGACAATGCAAATTTTAGGTGTTAAAATTGGTATGACATTCTCTGGTGGTTTAATTGACTTCATATTATTCGGTGTACTACCAGGTCGTACGGCATGGTGGTGGGTAATTATTGTTGGTCTTGTACTAGCAGTTATTTACTACTTCGGATTCCGTTTCGCAATCCGTAAATGGAACTTAAAAACACCTGGTCGTGAAGTAGCGAATGCTAATGAAGGCGCAGGGAAAACAGAAGCAGGAGAACTTCCACGTGAAGTATTAGTAGCACTTGGTGGTAAAGAAAACATTACTTCGTTAGATGCTTGTATTACTCGTTTACGCGTTCAAGTTAACGAACAAAAAAATGTAAATAAAGACCGCTTAAAAGAGCTTGGAGCAGCCGGTGTACTTGAAGTTGGAAATAACATTCAAGCTATTTTCGGACCGAAATCTGACACATTAAAATCACAAATTCATGATATTATGTCAGGTCGTACACCTCATGTTGAAAAAGAAGCGCCTGTAAAAGTGGAAGAAGCTCCTCAACAGGTTGATGAAAATGAAACAATCGTTTCACCAATTGAAGGGAAAATCTTACCGATTACAGAAGTACCTGACCAAGTATTCTCAGGGAAAATGATGGGAGATGGATTTGCGATTGAGCCAACAGAAGGAACAGTAGTTTCTCCGGTTAATGGTGAGATTGTAAATGTATTCCCTACAAAACATGCGATTGGTATTCAGTCTGAAGGCGGAAAAGAAATTTTAATCCACTTCGGTATTGATACTGTAAAATTAAATGGTGAAGGCTTTGAAGCGCTTGTAGCACAAGGTGATAAAGTGAAGCAAGGACAACCATTATTAAAAGTAGATCTGGCATTTGTAAAAGAAAATGCACCATCTATTATTACACCAATCGTCTTTACGAATTTACAACAAGGACAACAAGTCGAATTGAAAAAAGATGGAAATGTTAAGAAGGGCGAAAACGCTATTATTGACATCCAGTAGGAATTTGACGCAAAATGTTTATAATTATAATAGGCGATGTGGTTGACCGAACATCGCCTATTATATACAATAGATGATGTAGTACTCACGTCTATACAACTAAAAAAATACTGTATTTGAAGGAGATAAATTATCATGGAAAAAATCTTTAAAGTAACTAGCGACTCAGGAATTCATGCTCGTCCAGCAACTCTACTTGTAAACACTGCAAGCAAATTTGGTTCTGACATTAACTTAGAGTATAACGGAAAAAACGTTAACTTAAAATCAATCATGGGTGTTATGTCTTTAGGAATTCAACAAGGCGCGGAAATTAAGGTCACTGCAAATGGTGATGATGCAGCTCAAGCACTAGCAGCTATCGAAGAAACTATGAAAAACGAAGGATTAGGAGAATAATGACTCTTAACATTCAAGGGATCGCTGCATCAAGTGGGATTGCTATTGCAAAGGCTTTCAGACTTGAGAATCCTGAATTTAACATTGAAAAGAAATCAATTACAGACGAAGCTGCTGAAATTGCACGCTTAGACGCTGCGCTTGAGAAAGCAAAATCTGAACTAGAAGCTATTAAGGACCATGCTTTTGCTGAGCTAGGTGCTGATAAAGCTGCTATCTTTGAAGCACATTTATTAGTATTAAATGATCCAGAATTAGTAAATCCAGTAAAAGATAAAGTAAATGGCGAAAAAGTAAATGCTGAATTTGCAATGGATGAAGTTGCATCAATGTTTATTTCTATGTTTGAAAACATGGATAACGAATACATGAAAGAACGTGCTGCGGATATTCGCGATGTAACAAAACGTGTTCTTGCACATTTACTAGGAATTAACTTCTCAAACCCTGGTACAATTTCTGAAGAAGTAATCATCATTGCTGAAGATTTAACACCATCTGATACAGCTCAGTTAAACCGTAAGTATGCAAAAGGTTTCACAACTGATATCGGTGGACGTACATCTCACTCTGCAATTATGGCTCGTTCTATGGAAATTCCAGCTGTTGTTGGTACGAAAGTTGTTATGGAGAAAATCCAAAACGGCGATATCGTAATCATTGACGGTTTAGATGGAGAAGTAATTGTAAACCCATCTGAAGAAACTCTTCGTTCTTTTGAAGAAAAGAAAGCGAAATTTGAAGAGCAAAAAGTTGTATGGGCAAAATTAAAAGACCAAGCAACTGTAACAAGTGATGGACATCACGTTGAGCTTGTTGCTAATATTGGAACACCAAATGATGTACAAGGTATTATCGATAATGGCGGAGAAGGCGTTGGTTTATACCGTACAGAATTCTTATACATGGGCCGTGACAATCTTCCAACAGAAGAAGAGCAGTTCGAAGCGTATAAAGCAGTTCTTGAAGGTGTAAAAGAAGATCAACCAGTCGTTGTTCGTACACTTGACATCGGTGGAGATAAAGAACTTCCATACTTACATTTACCAAAAGAAATGAACCCATTCTTAGGATACCGTGCAATTCGCTTATGTCTTGATGAGCAAGATGTGTTCCGTACACAACTTCGTGCATTACTTCGTGCTAGCGTATACGGTAACTTAAAAATTATGTTCCCAATGATTGCAACTCTTGATGAGTTCCGTCAAGCGAAAGCAATCTTATTAGAAGAGAAAGAAAGACTTGTTCAAGCGGGCACAACTGTTTCTGATTCTATTGAAGTTGGTATGATGGTTGAAATTCCAGCTTCAGCGGTATTAGCAGATCAGTTCGCAAAAGAAGTTGATTTCTTCTCTATCGGAACAAATGACTTAATCCAATACACAATGGCTGCAGACCGTATGAACGAACGTGTAGCTTACTTATACCAACCATATAACCCATCTATTTTACGTCTTGTAAAAATGGTTATCGATGCTGCTCATAAAGAAGGCAAATGGGCTGGTATGTGTGGTGAGATGGCGGGAGATTCACTTGCTATCCCATTATTATTAGGCTTAGGTTTAGATGAGTTCAGTATGAGTGCAACATCTATTCTTCCTGCAAGAACACAACTAAGCAAGTTGTCAAAAGCAGAAATGGAAACATTAGCAGAGAAAGCATTAACAATGTCAACTGCTGAAGAAGTTGTTGAATTAGTTAAAAGCATATAATAGTAAAAAAACCTGAGATCGATTCGAAATCGATCTCAGGTTTTTTTGTTACATATACCTTAGGTGATTTTATTAATTAAACTTCTCTTAAAGAGCAATTGCGATAACATCTTCTGGGCAAACACGTAAAATCCCTTCAAATCTATCGTCATTACGATTGTTTCCATTCTTATCATCTTTGTTGTTGTCTTTGTCGTCGTTATCTCTTCTTAATGCAGAGAATAGAGCAATACCGTTACAGAACCCCTCAAAAACTAAATTGCGGAATGTTCCATTTCCTTTTAGTTTAAGAAGTGAAATTTCAGTGCCTATAGAAAGATTTGCAAGTACGTTACATACAGCATGTCGTTGTGGTCTAATTTCTTCTCTCTCTTTCTCACGATGGTTGTGCTCTCTTTCATGATGATGACAGTCTCTAAAGTTATCACAGCATCCAAATGATCCAAACATAATCCTCATCACCCCCTTCACACTTATAATCTATGTAAGTTCGGTAGTTCGTGACTGGACAGATAATGGAAATTTTTCTAGGGGATTTTCTCATTTTAAATGACTAGATGGGTATTTAGTATGGAATGATGTTTAAAATAGGGGAAATGTCACAAAAAAATGTAAAGACCACCGAAATGAATGAAATAGGTAGCCTTTACACTTTTTTACTTTTATATAAAACGATGATATATACAGGAAGAGCTAGGAGTAGTGGTGCAATGGATCGTGCAGTGTGTTTTTCTGCTTCTAATTGTAACGCTTCTTCTTTAGGGAATTGTAACACTGATATGTTTGCAGCATCGCCAATAAAATATAGCAGTAGTACAGTTACTATGTAACTCAAAAGTGCGATAAAGCTTCCGTATGAACTCAATGAAAATCCCTCTCTTGTTATCTATTTGTTATCATTGTATCACAATTGTAACAAAAATACACGGTTATATTTCAATGCTTTAACAAATTTCGACACAAAACGCCATATTTGTTTATGGTGATAGCGTAAAAATTACAATTTCTCTATGTGTAGATGTCGAATAATACATTGTAATATTACGGATGTGTGACAGAATATAAAAAAACGAAGGTAATGAAATTACCTTCGTTTTTATTATTTCGCCCATTCACTTACTTGTTCTACGCTCATGCGCGGTGCAGGGTGACCTTTTAAAGTTGATTCACCAATTGTAATAAGCATAATTGGTACGTAACGAGATGAAACATTAAATTCTTCCATTAGTGCTTGTGGGTTGAAACCACCAATTGCGCAAGTATCCCAGCCAGTTGCTTTAGCAGCAAGCATAAGTTGCATTGCTGCTAAAGCAGCATTTGAAAAGGCAGCATCTCGTGGGTATTGCTCACGAGTATATGCAGATTCAATATTTTTAGCTAAGCGCTCTTTTGCGTCTGCTTTCATAAATCCTTGTTCTACAATTGGACCGTAAACAGGTTCAACATTTTTATATGCTTCTAAATCACCTAAAATAGCGACTACGGCAGAAGCGTCAAGAATTTGTTGTTGGTTATAAGCAATTGGGTGTAATCGTTTTTGTACATCTTCGCCTTGGAAAACAAGGAATTTCCAGTGTTGCAAGTTCCAAGCAGAAGGTGCTTGCGCAGCTGCTTTTAAAATTTCATGTAACTCTGTAGATGAAATTTCTTTTTCAGGGTTGAATGCACGTGTAGATGTGCGTTCATATAAAACGTTAAAAAAGTCATTGTTTTTCATTATATATCCTCCAAATTACATATCAACTTAATATAAAATAAATGTAATATACTCTACTTACATTTTGTAAGTTATTGAATTTAAGAATATAATACCTTTATTTTAATTGTCAAGTTTTAAATAGTAAGGCAGGGCATTCATACAAACGATACAATTCATATAATCATACACTAAAAAAGGAATTTCCAGAGCAGATAAGCGAAGATAACATTC
Organism: Bacillus sp. RC242; assembly: GCF_044908245.1. Classification (NCBI taxonomy): domain Bacteria; kingdom Bacillati; phylum Bacillota; class Bacilli; order Caryophanales; family Bacillaceae; genus Bacillus; species Bacillus sp. RC242. The sequence goes on along the minus strand of NZ_JBIYCZ010000001.1, from coordinate 258,760 downwards.
TCAATTAGCTTGTTAATATGAGTTCCTCACAATTCTTTATAAAATGATTGTGAGGAATTCAGTAAAACAAGATATATGAAGTGAGTGAAGACCAGTGATGAACATACTACATTTTTTATTAGAGAATACTGTTTTCCAAAATGTATTACAAGATCTTCAGTTGAATGTCCTTTATATAGAAGATGGATGTACACATCAACAAACGATAGAAAACGTCCATCCAAAATGTATGTTTATAGCAAATAGTTTTGAAGAAGGAGAAATATTGTTTCATAGAACTAGACCACATATTGTAATTATGTATGTAACAGATTTTGCTCAAATAAAATATATAAAGAATATATATGATTCACGGAGTACATTCATTATCATTTGGGATCAACAGATAAACAATGAGTTTGCAGATTTACTACTGTTAGGAATACGTAATATTGTTATAGCACCAGTAACTCCACAAGTGGTACTAGAGGAAGTGAATAAGAGTTTATATCAACTTACTTTAGTGCGGCAAGTAGGTTTACAACAAGAATTGCTTCAAACGATGTTTGATTTTCAAAATGATTTATTATTTATAGTAGAAGATGATGAGATTGTTGATTGTAATACGAATTTTTTACAATTCTTCGGACATGATAATTTATTTACGTATCGTGAACAACATTTAGTGTTTGCAGAACATCTTATTAGAGAGAACGGATATTATTCGACGACTCACGATATAACATGGCTGGATGATACTTTATCAAATGGAAGAAGAATTAAAATGTACAATTATGAAGGAGAAGCATTTACTTTTCTATTACGTGCGACACCATTACCAGAAGATTTATCGCGATTTATAGTAAAATGCACAGAGATTACAGAATTAGACGAAATCTATCAAGAGCAAGAAAGACTTGCTATGATAGATTCATTGACAGAGGTTTATAATCGTTTGAAGTTCCAACAAATACTAGAGGTAGAGTGGGACAATGCAATACGTAACGATGAAAAATTAGCACTTATTTTGTTTGATATAGATAATTTTAAATCAGTAAATGACACATATGGTCATGATTTTGGCGATTTAGCATTAGTACAACTTGCAGATCTTATGAAATCTAAAGTTGAAGATCAACATGTATTTGCAAGATGGGGAGGAGAGGAATTTATAATATTAGTGACAAATACGGTAGAAAAAGAAGCGTTTCAAGTTGCGGAATCATTGCGATTTTTCATTGAAACAAAGCATTTCTCTGGAATTTCGAAATTAACAGCGAGTTTTGGAGTTGCGTTATATGAGCAAGGGATTACAAGAGAAGAGTTAATGCAAAGAGCGGATATTGCGTTATATGAAGCGAAAAAAAATGGGAAAAATCAAGTATGTATATATAGAAAAGAAAAAATGTGATTTTTCGCAACAAATTGTTGCGATTTTTTTTTATTACTTGATAATAGAATATGGGGGACCATCTTAACCGATAAGCTCCCACTTCAAGTAAGCTCGCAAGAGAGACTAAGTGGTGGGTAGTTCACATGAAGTAATTACGGAGGAACAATATGATAAAAAAAATAATGGTTATGGCTTCACTGTCTGCTGTAGTTTGCGGCGGAGTATACTATTTTCTCTATAGTCCCGATTCAAAGGAACAAGCAGTATTAACAACAAAGGTAACTCCTGCTATTGAGTCAGAGGTACAGGATAATATAGAAGAAGTACAAAAAATTGATTATGCTAGTATATCTCAAAAGTTAGATCAGTATTTAGTAGGAAAGCAATTTAATGGGACAGTTTTGGTGACAGATAAAGAGCATGTTATATTGAATAAAGGATATGGATATGCTGATGTTCAAAATAAAATAGAAAATACGCCTCAAACAAAATATCGTATCGGTTCTATTACGAAAACAGTTGTTGCTACATCCATTCTACAGTTACAAGAACAAGGGAAGTTAAATATCCAAGATAATGTAAATAAATACATTCCTTCATTTCCAGCAGATAAACACATCACGTTATATCACTTATTAACGCATACATCTGGTTTACCGGAAAATGGGAAAGGGAAGGTTAATGTAGCTTCACGTATAAATTTAGTAACTTGGATTGGAAGTCAAAAATTAGAGTTTCCACCAGGAACAGGTTGGAAGTATACGGATTATAATTATATGGTGCTCGCTTATATTATAGAAAATATAACGAAAAAGCCTTTAGGAGACTATGTAAAAGAAAATATATTTACAAAGGCCGAGATGCATGAATCAGGTATGGGAAATATGGTGCCTGGAGATAAAAACTTCACGAAGGGTTATGTGAAGAAAGACCAAGATCTTGTACCAGCACAAAAATTAGGAATGGACTGGTTATATGGATCGGGTGAGATGTATACGACAGTAGGGGATATGAAAAAATTAGATGAAGCGATTATAAATGGAAAGCTTCTTTCTGAACAAAGTATACAAGCGATGTTTACACCTTCACAAGAAAGAAAATATGCATTTAGCTTTTACATATATCCAGATTATTTCCATAACCATGGTGTACTATCTGGTTGGAACACTTTCAATAATTTTAATAAAGAAAAAGGAACTTTTGTTATTTTATTTTCAAATGTGAAAAATAGTATGGATGATGATTTTAATAAAGAGTTCCGAAAGATGGTAAATGATTTATTAGAACAAAGGGGATGAGAAGATGGAAAATAAAAATTTATCAATAGGTTTCATTGGTATTGGTGTAATGGGAAAAAGTATGGTTAACCATTTAATGCAAAGTGGTTATAAAGTATATGTATATAATAGAACGAAAGAAAAAGCGGATTCTTTAGTGCAAGAGGGTGCGACTTGGTGTGATACACCGAAAGCGTTAGTAAAGCAAGTTGATGTTGTTATGACGATGGTTGGTTATCCTCATGATGTAGAAGAAGTGTACTTTGGGGTAGATGGAATTTTAGAACATGCAAATGAAGGTACGATAGCAATTGACTTTACAACATCTACACCAACATTGGCAAAACGTATTAATGAAGTTGCGAAAAGCAAGAATATATATACATTAGATGCACCAGTATCTGGCGGGGACATTGGGGCTAAAGAAGCAAGACTAGCAATTATGGTCGGTGGAGAGAACAGAATATATGATATTTGCTTACCTCTATTTGAAAAACTAGGAACAAATATTCAGTTGCAAGGCCCTGCTGGGAGTGGACAACATACAAAAATGTGCAATCAAATAGCAATTGCTTCTAACATGATAGGAGTATGTGAAGCGGTAGCATATGCGAAAAAGGCTGGACTTAATGCAGATAAAGTATTAGAGAGTATTTCGACAGGAGCAGCAGGTAGCTGGTCATTAAGTAATTTAGCTCCTCGAATGTTAAAAGGAGATTTTGAACCTGGCTTTTATGTAAAGCATTTTATGAAAGATATGAAGATTGCTTTAGATGAAGCTGAAAAATTACAATTACCAGTACCGGGTTTAACCCTAGCGAAGGAATTGTATGAAGAGCTAATCGCAGATGGAAAAGAGAATAGCGGAACACAAGTATTATACAAAAAGTATATAAGGGGGTAAATGGAATGGATCTCCAAAAGTTTGACGAGATGATTGATGCTGTGCAGCGAGCAACTTGTGTACAGATTAATGATAAGCAAAAAGAAGCTTTTAAACAAAAATACGATTTTGGACCAGATTTTGAATATGGAAGAGATGAGAAAGGGCATTATGTTATCCGAAGCTCGAAAAAGATGTTAGAGGAAATGGAGTTTTATTTGGCATTGAAATATGATCGGGATGGAATTGTCCTTTATATGCATGCTGAGATTGAAGGGACATGTCATGTATCCGTTAGCTACAGTGAAGATGCACTTCATTTGCAAGAATTGTTTCAATTTCTAGAAGAAAATAAATAAAAAGTCCTCATTTGAGGACTTTTTATTTATTTAGGCAGGCATAATATTTAAGTTGGATAATTTATAGGCTGGAAGCTCGGCGGCATCGTTCAATTGGGAATGGAATAACTTGTGCAATGTGATTAGGACCAAACTGTTTCGCACGAGCATGGCGTACTATATAAAATGCGCACAGGATAGAAATAGGAATAGCACCGTACAAACCGAAAAATAAAGCGCTTACACAAGATGCGACAAAACCTAAAACACCAACTTCTAATTCTTCCATAATAGCTCCTAAAATGACAGGAATAGCTCCGCATGAAACCCCTAGTATAAGTGCGATAAGTAAACTCATGATTATCCCCCTCTGCTTGCAATATTCTTTTCCTTCTTATTAGTTGTAGTATATCATAAACAAAACAGAATTTTCAGAAAAAATTCAAAAAAAGTTCAATAAATGTTCAAAAAGTGTTCCGAAATATACTTGATAAAATGGAAGCGTGATTTGAGATATTTGATTTGAATAAACGAAAGGGACATATTATTTTAATAAATAAAAAATCAGGCTTACTTCAATGTTATGAAATAAGCCTGTTCCATAGGAGGATGTATATATGTAGAGTGAATAAAAGATTGGAAAAGGGGTTCCAATCTTTTATTCAACTAGCTACCTTAATAGATTGGAACCCAACCTTCTGTTGTAACAAAAATACGAATAGCTACAACTTGGCGATCATCTTGTAAGGTAAAATAATGTCTTGCATTTTCAGGTACAGATATAAGATCACCAGGCTCAAGTTCAACGTCAAAGAATCGACCATCTTTTCCTTCAATAGCGAAGATGCCATGACCGCTGACAATAAAGCGAACTTCATCGTCAGTATGATGGTGTTCTTTTTGGAAATTAATTAATAATTCGTCAAGGTTAGGTGTGCCATTTGAAAGTGAAATTACATCATGAGCTTTATAACCTCGGCGCGCTGAAACATCAGCGATTTCTTTTGAAAACACAGCTAATATTTCAGCCTTGTTTTCATCTGCTAACGAATAATTTTCATTTAAATGAGTAGGAAGCTTAGAGATGTTCCATTTCTCATATAAAACGCCTTCCTCTTGTAGAAATTTAGATACTTCCACTTCATTTTCGATACGAGTATTTACTTCATGAATACGAATTTGCGCCATTAGAAACGCCTCCTTGAATTGATAATAGTTTTATATGAAATTGGAATAAAAACTCATAAGCTTCTAATCTTTTCTTTGCATCAAAGCTATCTCGGCCCCATACGGTAATACCATGGTTACGGATTAATACTGCTCCCGAATCTCCTTGTATATGCTTTCGGAAGTTTTCTCCAAGCGTTGGGATATGGGCATCATTTTCGATAATAGGAATGTTAATCGTTGCACCTTCTTCCCAAATATCGAGAGCTTTAATAATTTCTTGATTTTGAAGGGTGACTGCATCACTATATAAATTTGTGATGACATTATTATCAGTTGTATGAACATGAAGTACGCACCCGGCATTCGTATTGTTATAAATATGTGTATGCAATATTGTTTCTGCTGAAGGGCGTAATTCAGTCTCTAATACGGGAACCCCTAGATGATCTACTAATAGAAAATCATCTGGAGTAGTTTTTGTTTTATCTTTACCACTTGCTGTAATAAGAAAAGTAAGTGGATCATGACTGACTTTTATAGAAATATTTCCACTCGTTGCTGGAAACCAATTCCGAGTTGTTAATTCTTTTTTTATTTCACTTAAGTCATACCATTGACGAAAAAGTTGTTTCATGATTTCACCTCCAACAAATGTTGTAATTCGACTTGAATATCGTGAAATGTGTTAAAGGATGTATAAGCAATATGATTTTCTTCACATTTTGTAATAAGGAAGTCACGGGCGAATACTTTATCTGCTTGTTTTGCTGCTTGTAAATCAGTAATGGAATCTCCTATCACAATATGAAAATCATCTTTAGAGCTTAGTTTACGAATTAATGACGATTTACAGAGACCGCAACTATGCTGACATTGCTCGTCACAAGGGTGCGGCCATTTAACTTCAACAAATTCTCCTGAAAAGTTAGTTGCATTACAGTAAATTTGCTCTTTTGGAATGATTCCTTGTAAGAGTGGATAGACGAAGAAATCCATTCCACCTGATATAACATAAAAAGAAATGTTATTTTCATTAATAAATTGTATGAATTCATGAAAACCTGTACGGATTTCAGCAGTTTCTTGTAAATACTGAATAATATCATCGTGTAGATTAATAGGTATTAATCGGAATAATTGAGAAACACCTTCTTGAATAGAAAGTTCTTGAGATAAAATTTTTTGCTTTATTTCCTCTGCTTCTGGTGGTGCGAACTTTTCCATAATGGACATAATGTTATCATTATTCGTAATCGTGCCATCGAAATCACAAAACACTTGAATACTCATAATTTCACCTCATGTGAGGGATTTCCCCATATTTGTAATGCGCTATGTAAATTCACTTCATCTACCTCATGGAGTGGTTTATTTTGTAAAGTAGCATCAATTGCAGTACGGAAAGCTTTACCACCGCCCTGCGCCCCATTCGGATGTCCGTGTATCCCACCGCCAGCATTAATAACAACACCTTTGCCAAAATCTCGTAGAATAAAGGGAACGAAACCAGGGTGAATACCAGCAGATGGAACAGCAAAACTTTTCTTGAAAAATGCATCGTCTTCAGTTAAATGTTTTGAAATGTTGAGAGCTTCTTCTTTTTCTAACGCAACACTTCCGTATGGAGATGGGAATAATGAAAAGTCAGCCCCAGCATAGCGAAGTAGCTTTCCAAGTAATAATGGAGACGAGATTCCATATAACTTCGATGCGGAATAAGCACCACTTACAGCAGGGTGTGCCATAATGGGAACTGGGATTTCATCATCTTCTGCAAGTGATTGTAGTACATCTAGTCCGTAAGCAAATACGTTAAATAATAGAATATCAGCCCCAGCTTGCACTGCGCGTTTCGCATTTTCTTTTAAATCAAAAGTTCGTCCTGTTAAATTTACGGCATATAACGTTTTATGTCCGTATGTTTCATATACTGATTGTAAAACTTCTTTTCCAGATACAATGCGTTTCGTAAGTGGTGTTAATGTATTCTCAAATAATATTTCATCATCTTTTACTATATCTACACCACCACTTGCTTGATCGCGTAATTGCGTTTTCAAATACCCAATATTTCGTCCAATCATGCCTTTAAAAATACTCATTAAAAGGGGACGATCATGCACTTGTAAAAGATTTCGAATACCATCTATCCCGAATTTTGGACCAGGGAAATACTGTTTTAAGTAGTCTGAAAATGTTAAGTCAATTAATTTCACTTCGCCATCAAGTGATAGCTTTCCGAATGTAGTTGTTAAAATCGCTGGTAAATCTGGACTGAAGTTTAATAACGGATATTCGATTTTAATAATCCCGCGCTTTACTTTTTTACGTAAATACAAATTGGTATGTTCTTGTTCAGCTAATTCCTCAACATGGATGACGTTACCTTTATGCTGTTTTAGTTGCTCTTGCAATAAGTGTGGCAAATGAGTCCAAGAGCCAATTGTTAAACCGAGTGCAATTTGCTCGGCCCTTTTTTCTAAGTTATGTGAATCATCATGGATTAAATACGTCGCTATAATTCCGCTCATTGTTATACCCTCCTAGTTAAATAAAAAAACCTCTCAGCTAAGGAGAGGTTTTTTTACAACCAGCTCCTTATCTGTCAGCGTAACGCTGCGAGAATTAGCACCGTGTCTACAATTGTAGATCGGTTGCCGGGTTTCGTCGGGCTCGTCCCTCCACCTGCTCTTGATAAGAAGTATTTAGAAATGTTTAAATTTTTAAGATAACTGAATTTTGTCAGATTTTTTTTATGTTGTCAATGACTTTTTGAAAAAATTTAATTTATCAATTCGATTAATTGCTTCTCGTAATCGATCTTCTGTATGTAAGAGACCAACACGAACATACCCTTCGCCGTGCTCACCAAATCCAATACCAGGGGCAACAGCGACATGTGCTTTTTCTAGCAAAATATCAGAAAATTGCTCAGATGTATAGCCTTCTGGTACAGGAAGCCATGCAAAGAATGATCCGGTTGGAATATTTACATTCCAACCAATCGAGTGACAAGCTTTAATAAGAGCATTTCTTCGAGATTCATAACTATTAACAAGTTCTACCACACAAGACTGCGAGCCTAATAGTGCTTCGCGGGCAGCATCTTGAACTGCACCAAAAATACTAACATACATATGATCTTGCAATAAGTTAATTGTTTCGATGACACTTTCATTCCCTACTGCAAAAGCAATACGCCATCCAGCCATATTGAAAGTTTTTGATAATGTATAAATTTCAATTCCTGCATCTTTGGCGCCATCTGCTTGCAAGAAACTAACGGGCTTTTGACCATCAAATCCGATAGCACCGTAAGCAAAATCATGAACAACTAATATATTATGTTTATTAGCAAAATGAATTGTTGCATCAAAGAAATCTTTTGATGCTGTAGCACCGGTAGGATTATTAGGATAGTTTAAAAACATTAACTTTGCTTTCTTGGCAATAGAGTCATCAATTTTTGTATAATCTGGTAAAAAATTATTTTCTGCAATAAGCGGCATTGTTTCAAAGTGCGCTTTTGCTAAAGCAACTCCGGATAAATAATCTGGATAACCTGGATCTGGAACGAGAATGGTATCGCCAGGGTTTGTAAAACAAAGTGGTAATTCTACTAATCCAGCTTTTCCGCCAAACAAAATAGCAACTTCAGTTTTTGGATTTAATTCTACGCCGTATTCACGTTTATAGAATGTTGCCACGGCTTCTTTTAAGCTTTCATGTCCGCGAAATGGCGGATATTTATGATGAATGGTCTTTTCGGCAGCATCTTGTAAAGCTTTTACGATATGCTGCGGTGTTGGTTGATCTGGATTACCTTGTCCTAGATTAATAACATCGTGACCAGCTGCAACGACTTTGTTAACTTTTGCAACAAGTGAAGCGAAAAATTGTGTTGGCAATGATGTTACTATCTCAGAAGGTTGAAATAATTTCATACTTTCCACCTCTTTTGAAAGTTGTTACAATTCTAGTGACAAATGATATAATCTTTCCAGTATTTTGTAAAGAAAAAAATAAGAATGGGGATGACAAAATGAAAGTCGCATGTATTCAAATGGATATTGCTTTTGGAGATGTAGAAAAAAATATTGAGAGCGCTAAAAATAAAATAAGCGAAGCGATGAAGGAGAAACCAGACGTTGTCGTCTTACCAGAACTATGGACAACGGGATATGATTTAACAAGGCTTTCTGAAATTGCAGATACGGATGGATTAGAAACGAAAGAAATGCTAAAAGAATGGTCGAAGCGATACGGTGTACATATTGTTGGTGGTTCCATAGCAAAGCAAACAGAGCAAGGTGTCACAAATACAATGTATGTTGTAACTAATAAAGGTCAGCTAGTCAATGAATATAGTAAAGTACATTTATTTCAGCTTATGGATGAACATAAATATTTAGTTGCTGGTAATGAGACAGGTGAATTTACGCTAGATGATGTAGAGTGCGCTGGAACAATTTGTTATGATATTCGTTTTCCGGAGTGGATGCGTGTTCATACAGCTAAAGGTGCAAAAGTTTTATTCGTTGTAGCAGAATGGCCATTAGTTCGTTTAGCACATTGGCGCTTGCTATTACAAGCAAGAGCAGTTGAAAATCAGTGTTATGTTGTAGCATGTAATAGGGCGGGAAAGGATCCGAATAATGAGTTCGCAGGTCATTCTTTAATTGTCGATCCGTGGGGTGAAGTTGTGGTAGAGGCAAATGAAGAGGAATCTATTTTATTTGGAGAGCTTAAATTCGAGAAGATTAAAGAGGTACGTAAAGGAATCCCAGTTTTTGCAGATCGCCGTCCAGAATTATATAAATAAAATGTTGACAAGTGATTTTTATTCTTGGTATAGTCTTCATCATAAAGTTAAAAATTCAAAAAAATATGCAACTCTTATCAAGAGCAGGTGGAGGGATTTGGCCCGATGAAGCCCAGCAACCGACCGTAATACCATTGTGAAATGGGGCGTTTATGACGCCAAAAGGCACGGTGCTAATTCCAGCAGAAAGTAAACTTTCTGGCAGATAAGAGGGGAGAAGATAAACTTCAAACCTCTTTCTTTGTGGAAAGGGGTTTTTCTATTTTGGAAAAACCTCTGAATGAAAAGGAGGAGAAGACGATGGGATATTATTCATTAACTGAAACAACAGCTATACAATATGCGAAAGAATACGGTTATTTTGAAAAGAAAGCAAATGTAGTTTGTCATGAAATTGGAGATGGAAATTTAAATTATGTGTTCAAATTAGATGATGGAGAGAAGTCTATTATAATAAAACAAGCACTGCCATATGCGAAAGTAGTTGGTAAGAGCTGGCCACTGTCTATAAAAAGAGCGACGATTGAAAGTAAAGCATTACAAATTTTTGCGAAGTATGTGCCAGATTATGTTCCGGTAGTGTACAGTCATGATGAAGAGTTAGCAGTTACAGTAATAGAAGACTTATCAAGACTAACAATTACAAGAAAAGGATTAATAGATGGAGAAGGATATCCACTTTTATCCCAGCATATCGGTCGTTTTCTAGCACATGTTTTGTTTTATACTTCAGATTTCGGTTTACAGTCAGAAGAGAAAAGGGTACTAGAAGGTACATTTGTAAATCCAGACCTTAGTAAAATTACAGAAGATTTAGTTTTTACGGATCCGTTTGGACATTACGATACGAATGATTATGAGTCAGATTTACAGTCAGTGATTGATGAACTTTGGAGTGACAAAACTTTAAAGCTAAAAGTAGCACAATATAAATATAAGTTTTTAACGAGAAAAGAAGCGCTTATTCATGGTGATTTACATACTGGTAGTATTTTTTCATCACCTTCTGAAACGAAAGTGATTGATCCAGAATTTGCAACGTACGGTCCATTTGGATTTGATATCGGTCAATTTATTGCAAATCTATTATTAAATGCTTTATCTAGAGAAGAAGAAAAGAGAAGTGTACTATTTTTCCATATAGAAAAGACATGGAGTTATTTTGTAGAAAACTTTACGAAGTTATGGATTGGAGAAGGTGTAGAAGCATATACGAAAGAAAAACAATGGTTACCAATTATTTTGCAAAATATCTTTACTGATGCCGTCGGATTTGCGGGATGTGAACTGATTCGTAGAACAATTGGTTTAGCTCATGTAGCGGATTTAGATGGGATAGCAAATAAAGAAAAAAGAATTCAAGCTAAAAAACAAGCGTTATCCTTAGGTAGAGAACTAATAAAATATGAAGCCAAGTGTGCTGATATTCAACTGTTTCGAACATTATTTCAACAGACAGTTGGAGGCGTAAAAGCATGAGTACAATTATTACTATTCCGAGATCTGTAAGTTGGAAAGGCGATGCAATTGCAGTATTAAATCAAACAAAGTTGCCGCATGTCACTGAATACAAAACATTAACGAATATTGAAGATGTATGGAAAAGTATCATTATGTTAGAAGTACGAGGAGCGCCTGCAATTGGAATTGTAGCTGCGTTTGGTTTGGCGCTTGCGGCAAAGAAATACGATGCTATAAATATCGATGAGTTTCAAAAGAAGTTTAATAGAGATTGTAACTATTTAGGAACATCACGCCCGACAGCAGTCAATTTATTTTGGGCAATCGATCGTATGAGAGAATCTATTCGAGAGATTACTACAATAAAAGAAGCTCAAAAAATATTAGAAGAAGAAGCGCTTCATATTCAGCAAGAGGATGAAATGGTGTGCCGAAGTATTGGAGAACATGCTTTAACATGTTTTAAAGACGGTGATAAAATTTTAACAATTTGTAACGCTGGAAGTATTGCAACTGCTAGATATGGAACAGCGTTAGCCCCATTTTATATTGGGAAAGAGAAGGGTGTGCGTTTACATGCGTATGCGTGTGAAACGAGGCCGGTTTTACAAGGTGGTCGTTTAACGACATGGGAATTGAAACAAGCAGACATTGATGTAACGCTTATTACGGATAATACTGCAGCACATGCAATTCGAACGAAAGAAATTAATGCGATTATCGTAGGGGCAGATCGAATCGTTGAAAACGGTGATACTGCTAATAAAATAGGAACATTAAATTTAGCTATATTAGCAAAGTATTTCGGTATCCCATTTTACGTTGCAGCACCGTTATCTACATTTGATACTACGAAACAAACAGGTGCTGAAATTGTCATTGAAGAAAGAGATGAAACAGAAGTTACGAAAATTTTTGGGAAACAAGTGGCGCCACTTGGAACGCCTGTATTTAACCCTGCATTTGATGTAACACCGCATGAATTAATTACGGGGATTATTACTGAGAAAGGTATTTTACGTGGAGATTATAAGCAAGAAATTACATCATTATTTGAAAAAATAAGCTAACTGCTCAGTCGCTATATAAAAAAATGGTGGAAAAGCATGTTTTTAAATGGTCGAGAGGGACTGGCTATGTATAGGAGCGGTCAGCGCCTGTTCCTACCACGCGCAACGTTTTAAAACAAAGAAAGGTAGCAAGGTGTAGGACCATTTGTATCTTCATGGTAGCAATCTATATGCTGAAAAATGAAATGTATGGCCGAGTAGTTAAAAAACAAGTTAATAAAAAATAGCTTGTTTTTATGCCTTAAGTCTTCCTTTCCTCTTATTTATGTAATGAAGGGAGGAGAGAAAGATGGAAGAGTGGATCAGGATGATAGGTAATGTGGGGTTTCCAATTGTTGTAACGCTATATTTACTACATCGCATTGAAAGTAAATTAGACGGAGTGATTGTTGCAATTGAGAAACTCCCTAAACAATTACTAAAGTAGAAAGATCCTCGCGATAAAAAGTAAAATAAAGTTTGCTCGCGAAGAGCAAACTTTATTTTTTTATTGAGCAGTATATCCACCATCGATAACAACAGCTTGACCAGTTATGCCTTTTGCTTTTTCACTTGCTAAAAACATAGCATAATCAGCAATTTCTTGTACTTGTAGCAAACGTTTCTGTGGTACAAGAGGATAAATGACATCTTCTAAAACATTTTCAAGTGGTACATTTCTTGTAGTGGCTAAATCTTGTAATTGATTACGTACAAGGGGAGTATCGACATAACCAGGACAAAGCGCATTAACAGTAATTCCGTGAGTAGCGCCTTCTAAAGCAGCAACTTTTGTTAATCCAATTACGCCATGTTTCGCGCTATTATAGGCAGCTTTTCCAGCGAATCCAACAAGTCCGTTAATCGAAGCAACATTAATAATACGACCATATTTTTGCTTTTTCATAACCGGAAAAGCATGTTTGATGGCGATAAATGGAGCGATTTGCATAATTTTAATAAGAAGCTCGAATTTATCAGTTGGAAAATCTTCAATCGGTGAAACATGTTGCATTCCTGCGTTGTTAATTAATACATCTAATGAGCCGAAGTGAGTAACTGTTTGAGAAATTGCTGCTGTAATTTCTTCTTCAGATGTAACGTCACATTTTAAACCAATGGCTTGATAGCCTTCTTTTTGCAATTGTTCAGCAGCTTCTTTCGCACGTTCTTCAAGACGATCACTAATTACAACTTTAGCACCCTCTTTGGCAAAAGCACTTCCCATTTCATAACCAATACCGCTCGCAGCACCTGTTAAAAAGACAACTCGATTTGTAACCATGATGAAAAACACTCCTTCATAATAAAAGTTCTCTTATTGCTCTATTTAGAGAGGTGATAATAAAATCCCTGCAAACATTTGGAAAAATATTGCTAGCTATCTTGTTTTGCAAAGTAGCGTTTGCTATACTATTTTGTAAAGCAAGATACTTACGCTTATCTATCTTGTAAAACAAGATAGTGGGAGGATTTGAAATATGTCGACAAGTCAAATGCTGAAAGGGATTTTAGAAGGATGCTTACTTGCTATTATTTCTGAAGGTGAAATATACGGTTATGAAATGAGTGAAAGATTAGCGAAGTATGGTTTCACAATGGCGAGTGAGGGAAGTATTTATCCGTTATTAATACGAATGCAAAAGGAAGGATTAATAACAAGTGTAATGAAGGAATCTCCATCTGGCCCAAAGCGAAAATATTATACATTAACAGAAAAAGGCGAGGAAGCACTGGATGAATTTATGGATCGCTGGGAAGCGATGCAAAGTAGTGTAGAGCGTCTACTTGAAGGGAAGGGGAGAAAAAAATAATGTTATCAAATGAAGCGCGAAATTTTTTATTAGATATGAGATTATTTTTAACTGCAAAGAGTGTGAAAGAAAGCGATATTGAAAGCTTTTTAGAAGATGCAGAGTTGCATTTAATAGAAGGTGAGGGTGAAGGAAAAAGTGTAGAAGATATTTTCGGAAGCTCACCGAAAGAATATGCAAATGAACTTGTAAAAGTAATGGAAAGGGATAGACAGGAAACGTGGAAGCAAATTGGTTTTACGGTAATGAATGTCGTATCGTTTTGGATTATTGCTTCTATCTTAATAGTGAATAACGGAATTCTACAGATTTCACTTATTCAGTGTATTGGCTATAGTTTTACATTGATTTTAGCTGTAATGGGTCCTAATTTTCTGCTTCGTAAAATGACCTTTGTAACAAGCTTTACAAAAACATGGTTTTTAGTCATGATTGCGCCAATGTTTTTATTAGGAGCAGTTACGATATTAGATGTGATATATCCTACAACGATGTTTACGTTGACTCTAGTCCAAAGTTATATATTAGCTGGAGGGATCTTTATCCTCACGGTAGTTATAAATATATATTTTGAAGGATGGTTTAAAAATTTATATTTAATTATTCCTCTTTCTATTATGTTAGTGTTTCAAACATTTACATCAGAAGATCTCATACCGATGTTATTTCAGATTATATGTTTATACGGAAGTTTATTTATTTTAATTTTCGTTGAAATTATGATGAAGACGAATAGAAGAGAAACGGTTAAATAAGGGAGGGATTCTAATGCAAGTTTCTAAAGAAGGGGAAAAGTTTTTAATCGATACGAAAGTGTATTTAATTACGAAGGGAATTAAAGAAGAAGATGTAGATGCTTTTCTAGAGGATGCAGAGCTACATTTAATAGAAGGTGAGAAAAAAGGAAAGACGGTAAGTGATATATTTGGTGATTCGCCAAAAGAATATGCAGAAGAATTAGCGAAAGAGATGGAGAAGGATAAAGGCGGGAGTATAAAGAGTATTCTTGCGATGATAATTGGTATTGGCGGGTATTGGATATTAACTCATATTTTATTTAATAATCCAAATCAGCAATTTACACTAACGAATATACAGTTAATTGGCTATCCTATCGTCTTAATCATTACGATTATTGGAACCATTGTTGCGTTTAGAATGTCTTCTTTTAAAAATAAATTTGTAGAGTTCGGGATTATTTACATAATAGTAATGGTTCCCATTTTACTATTAGTATTATTGATGTTTGTTGATAAATGGTACGGTACACCTATTTTGCAATTGTCGACAATGCAAACATATATATTAGCAGCAAGTATCTTTTTATTACTTTTCGTTGGAGAAGTGTATGTCCTTGGTTGGATGGGTGTTTTGGTGCTAATTGTTCCTTTAGCGATTATGTTTATATTTAAAGGATTAGAAGAAAAAAATGTATTTTGGGGAATTGCAAAGATATTACTTATGTATGGAAGTATATATGGGTTAATGAGATGGTCTTTAAAAATTGAAGAGAGAAAAAGTGTAAACTAGTAGTTTGGAAGGAGGGAATGCGATGCTTTCTCATGAGTCACGAACTTTTTTGGAAAACACAGGAGCCTATTTAAGAGTAAAAGGAATAAGTGAGAAGGATATTAAATTCTTTTTAGAAGATGCAGAACTACATTTAATAGAAGGTGAGAAGAAGGGAAAGACGGTAAGTGATATATTTGGTCATGCTCCAAAAGAATATGCTAATCAACTTGCGGAAGAGATGGATATAGATAGAAAAGGTAATTATAAATTATTACTTTACTTTATTGTAAATTTATTGGCTTTCACGATGATGAAGAGCGTATTCTTTAGTGCAGCCGACCGTCGTTTGTCTTATTCTTTAATTGAGTTAATTGGCTATCCGATTATGATTTTTGTAGGAATTATTGTATTAATATGGGGGATGAGAACAGCGGCGTTTAAGCGGAAAAGAACTGAACTTATTATTATGTATATAACTAGTGTGCTATGGTTTTTATCAATTTTCAGTATTGCATTACTAAATAACTTTTATGGCACAACGTTTATTCAATTTACTGCTATAGAAAGCTTTGGTCTTGTAGGTATTGTATTTCTGAGCGCGGCCGTTATAAATATTAAATTTGGTGGTTGGTTTACTTTGCTCTATTTGCTTGTTCCAATTGCATTAGAATATATATTTGTAATGTTAGATTTATCAGGCATTATAGGAATGTATATACATCAAATAGTTTTTTTAGTCGTTATTTATATGCTTTTAAAAATTCACACAAAATTAGAAAAAAGGGCATTCATATGCAAATAATGATTATATGTATATTAACTATTCTGTTTCTAGGATTAGCAATATTAGGGATCTATACCGTTTTCACAAAAAAGATGCATGATGACTATTTCGATACTTTATTAGATGACACATCAGGTTATGTTTTGTTCTTCGGTTTAATAGGAAAAGGGCTGCTCTGGATATGCAAAAAAGTATTTCCAAAGAAATATTATATTGGGATTTTCAGAGGAATTACGTTTACGTTTAGTTGCCTATTTTTCTTCCTCGCAGCCGGTATTTGGTTTGTTGATTGGAATATGTTGTTTTAAACAGTAACAAGATCGTTACTGTTTTTTTCTTTGTAATAAAGAACTTTGTAAGGAGAGTTCCTTTTGTTCGTTTGTTAATAAGGAATGAATATGGACGTTTTCAGGGCGAGGGACGATAGGATACATAAGATTTGTTGGAGAAGGGTGGTGCTCCGATCCAGTTGGAGAATGAGGATCTGCATGAGTAAGTTTTCCATGAATTCGTCTTGTAAATAAAATATGACCAATTTCGTGAGCGAGGGTGTATATATTTTTCATTGGAGCAGCTGAGTTTGTTAAAACGATGTAACCAGTAAGTTGTTGTTGTTTCGCTAGAGAGTAAGCGCAAGCGATTACTGCGGTTTCTTTGAAATAATCACTACCAATATAACAAATATAAAGGTCACATTCAGGAGCTTCGTTAACACAAGTTTGAAAAAAGGATGATAATTTTTCCTGACTTTGAATGGAGTTTTTATAACTAATTTCCCGATTAGAAAAACGGAAAAGTTCGTTTAGTACAATTACTTCTTTAATTTGAAATGTAATGGGATGCCAAATTGATTCTGCAACTGCTAAATCTTTTGCAATACGGTCGTCAGAAATATCGGCGCCTGGAGTAATGCAAACACATATATTAACGTATGAATCCATAAGGAACACCTCAAATGAACAAATTCTTCCTATAATATATGTGGGAAAAGATTCTATGTATGGATAAACGCCTTGTTTATCGCACGAATATATATAATACAAGTCGAAAAAATTTCATAGTTCTATAACGTAGTATGGTCTGCTTTTTGATATAGTAAAGAAAAGGGGGAGAATATATGTATACATTAAAAATCGTTTCAGACAGAGAAGCTCTTTATCAATTTGCGAGCTATGTAAGAGTTGTGCAAGGGGTTGAAGATGTATATGTAGAGGTGGGAGAACCTTTATATGAACATCCATTAATGAAGTTTTATGTACATATTACAATTGAAGAAACATATGATCAGCATAAAGCATTGCAAGAAATAGCTAGGTTAGTAGAATTAGGGCGTTTTACATATGTCCATTATCATAGTGAGGAAATTGAAGAAGCTTTTGAAGTTGTAAAATACGAAAGCTTTAAGAAATAAAGTGAAACTTTAATCAGTGGGGGTTTTGTTCATCGCCCACTGATTATCAGCCCTCACCAATCGGGCTTTTATGGGCAGCCCGATCCCCACCTAACTTCTTTACTTTCGCTGAATTTTGAGGTAGGGGTCTTACCGCCCGCAAATAGCAGGATAACGGTAAAAAAAGGAAGTGGAAGCTTCCTTTTTTATTGAAAATTACAGCAACAAAAGAAAGAGAATTTTGTTATGATAAGGAAGGGTGAGGAAAGGGGAGTTTACATATTGGGGTATATTGAAGAGTTACGCAAAGTAGTTGGTACGAGACCACTTATTTTAGTAGGATCGGCAATTATTATATTAAATGATAATCAAGAAGTATTGCTTCAATATCGTTCAGATACATATGATTGGGGCGTACCTGGTGGGGCAATGGAACTGGGAGAAACGACAGAAGAAACTGCTCGTAGAGAATTATTCGAGGAGACGGGACTAAACGCGAAAATTATGCAATTTCTTGGCGTTCTTTCAGGAAAGGAAGTTTATTTCCGTTATCCAAATGGAGATGAAATTTTTAATGTGATTCATCTGTATCAGGCACATCATGTAAGCGGAGAATTAAAGCTCGATCATGAAGGGTTACAACTTCAATATTTTCCAGTAGATAAGTTACCAAAATTGAATGAAACGACAGAGAAGATATTACAAAAATTCTTATACGCATTGACAGAATAGAAGGTTAATTCCTTCTATTTTTATTATATTAAATATTTTGATTTTTTGGTATGTTTATAGTATGATAATTTTAGACATACAACTTATGGGATTTCACCTAAAAACTTACTAGGGTACATAAGAGAGGGGCAAGTACAAAATGCATAATGTTGTCATTACAGCTGCAGTTCGTTCACCTATTGGAACTTTCGGAGGAGCACTAAAAAATATAACACCAGTAGAATTAGCTGTTCCTGTACTTCAGGAAGCTGTAAAAAGAGGCGGAGTAGAGCCACATGAAGTTGATGAAGTAATTTTAGGTCATTGTATTCAAAGAACTGATGAAGCAAATACAGCAAGAACAGCTGCATTAGCGGCAGGATTTCCTGACACAGTTACTGGTTATACAATTCAACGTCAATGTTCTTCAGGTATGCAAGCAATTATGTCTGCTGCAATGCAAATCCAATTAGGTGTAAGTGATATTGTTGTTGCAGGTGGAGTAGAAGCAATGAGCTCGAGCCCTTATGCATTAAAACAACACCGCTGGGGACAACGTCTACAGCACGGAGAAATTCGTGATACGGTGTGGGAAGTTTTAGAAGATCCGATTCACCATATTATGATGGGTGAAACAGCGGAAAATTTAGTTGAACAATATGAAATTACAAGAGAGGAACAAGATGAAGTTGCGCTTCGTAGTCATACATTAGCGCTGCAAGCGATGGAGTCTGGATACTTTGACGACCAAATTGTTCCTATTACAATAAAAGAACGTAGAAAAGAAGTTGTATTTGCAAAGGATGAACATCCACGTGCAGATATTACAGCTGAAAAATTAGCAGGATTAAAACCAGCTTTCCGTAAAGATGGATCAGTAACTGCAGGGAATTCATCTGGTCTTAATGACGGAAGTGCCGTTTTAGTATTAATGAGTGAAGAAAAGGCGAAAGAAAAAGGCTTACAACCGTT
The DNA here is from genome assembly GCF_044908245.1 of Bacillus sp. RC242. NCBI lineage: Bacteria > Bacillati > Bacillota > Bacilli > Caryophanales > Bacillaceae > Bacillus > Bacillus sp. RC242. Next base: position 239,205 of record NZ_JBIYCZ010000001.1, on the reverse strand, counting down.
AGCTCGAATTGTTGGATATTCAGTAGCAGGTGTAGATCCGAAAATTATGGGTATTGGACCAGCACCAGCAATTCGCAAAGGGTTAGAAAAAGTAGATTGGTCATTAGAAGATGCAGATTTACTTGAAATTAATGAAGCTTTCGCTGCACAATACCTAGCTGTAGAGAAAGAGTTAGGGTTAGACCGTGAGAAAGTGAATGTAAACGGTAGTGGTGTAGGACTTGGACATCCAATCGGTTGTACAGGAGCTCGTATTACGGTAAGTTTAATTCACGAATTAAAACGACGTGGATTAGAAAAAGGTATTGCCTCTCTATGCGTTGGAGGCGGTATTGGAGTAGCTTTATTTATAGAAGCATTATAAAAAAGAGGCAGCGATTGCTGCCTCTTTTTTTATGACTCAAATAAGTGATGAAATAATCGATCGCGATTTTCAAAGAAAAGTTTCGTCGTTTGGTAATGCTCCGTTTCTTCTAATGTCGATTCGTGAATCCCTTCTTGAGTTAAAGAGTATATAGTAGATTCAGGATAAGCCATTAAAATAGGAGAGTGCGTCGCGATAACAAATTGTGAACCTTGTTCCGCTAGTTCGTGCATTCGAATAAGCATAGAAAGTTGCCTCATTGGTGATAGAGCGGCCTCAGGCTCATCTAAAATGTATAAACCTTGTCCTGAAAAACGATTCATAAATAATGAGAAAAATGATTCACCATGTGATTGTTTGTGTAGTGAGGTACCACCATAGGAGTCAATAATTGGATTTCCGGGTGCGTCTAAATCAGCATCCATTTCATCAATATAAGAAGCAACGTTATAAAATGATTCAGCGCGAAGAAAGAAACCGTCTTTTGGTGTATTGAAACTTTTTGAAATTCGAATGTATTCATGTAAAGACGAATGTGAATCGTACGTGTTAAAACGGAAGTTCTTCGTTCCACCTTCTGCATTAAAACCTAAAGCAACTGCAATCGCTTCGAGTAATGTTGATTTACCCGTTCCGTTTTCTCCAATAATGAATGTTACATTCGGATGGAAAAGGAGTGATTGTAATGTTCGTATAGCCGGTAAGCAGTATGGATATGCGGAAAAGCTAGGGATATTTTCTTTTTGTAATGAGACGCTTTTTAAAAAGGGTGTTTCAATCAATATATAAACCTCAATTCATAACGGATTTTGTTTCTAAAAAAGCAGCGAATACAAGTGTAATACAACTTGCTAGTAATATTGTATATTGAAGTGCGCCAAAACCAAGCCCTTCCCAGCTGAAAGTCATTCTCTTCCATATGAAAATGAAAAGAACGCTCATAAAGCCAAAGAGGGCAGGCATATATTTTATAATTTTCAAGTGCTTCCATAGAAAGAAGCCAATGTATGTACTTAAAAACAAGGTAGACAGAACAAGAAAAAATACAAGTGTTAACGACACGTGATCCCCTTTATTTTCTGAATATTTTATGTGAATTATAACATTTAAACTATCATATTCCAATGTGAAAATAAATATTGCATGGAGATTATTCATGTCGTTATGATAATATGTATTCTATTGGAAATATGAAAAGGAGTTAAAATATGCCGTTTACATTTGCACATCCAGCAGCTGTTCTCCCTTTTGCTAAGAAACATTCTAGTTATATTTCGGTGACGGCTCTTATATTGGGTAGTATGGCACCTGATTTTGAATATTTTTTATATTTTAGGCCATACGGTATTATTGGCCATACATGGGCTGGTTTCTTCTATTTGAATTTACCACTCGTTTTTTTATTAGCATATGGATATCATCGTATTTTAAAAGGACCGTTTATAACACATTTACCTAAGCCTTTTGCTAATTACTATAAATATGTAGTAGATGCGAAGTGGGGGCTATATACTTGGAAGGACTTTTTTGTATTTTGCTATTCTGCTTTATTCGGTATGGTGACGCATGTCGTCTGGGATGCTTTTACTCATAAGACAGGCTATTTTGTTATGAAAATACCGCTGTTACAGCAAGAAGTATATAGTATTCCGATTTATAAATTTTTACAGCATGGGAGTACGTGTTTTGGTCTACTATTACTAATATATGTACTAAGGAAATATAGGAGGGAAACTGATCAAGATACTAGTTTAACTTCGGAAAAAAAGAAATATTGGGCTTCATCTATCGTTGTGGCGATTATTATATTTATCGTTCACGCGTTATTAGACCCCTATTTTCATATTTTCCAAATAGGAGGTATAATAGTATCTGGACTGACAAGTTCGTTTTGTGGACTTCTTATTGTTTCTATAGTTTACAAATCAAGGGACTAATTTATATTAATGAATGATAGTGTTAGGAGAAATTAAATGATGAAAGCATGGAAAAGTATTTTTGTTTTATGCAGTTTTCTTCTTATGTTAAGTGGTTGCTTCCAGCAAGAAGAAAAGAAGGCAGAACCTAAAAAGAAAGAATCTATTCCAGAAACAAAAGAGTATGGTGGGCGTGAGCTTAAAAAAGTAGGGCAAAAAGTGAAAGAAAAAGGGTGGGGGACATTTGAATTAGAACAGATTCATTCTGTGAATCAGACATTTGAAGTAGCCCCAATGAAAATTCACGTACAAGACGTTAAAGTTATCTCATTATCACAAATGAGCAAAGAGGCAAAAAATACATTGAAAGTGTATACTGCATTAACTCCTGAAGAAGTAAAGCGTAGATTGGGAGATAAAGTGAGTCAAGAAGATGCTGAATTATATGCATCGTTAAGTGGAACAGAGATTAGCGATACGATTCGGTATGTTGAAATTACATATAAGGTAGAGAATAGTGGAGATAAGAACATGCAATTTTTCTCTATGAATGATGTTGCTATAAATGACAAACAACATTTTAATGTAGCGACTCAAAACTTTTTATATGATGAAGATACGCTCGTTGGTACAAAGAGTGTTTCAAGGGAAGATTATAGGCCTGGTGAGACACGAGAAGGAATTATCGGTTTAATACTTGATGATGGAAAAGAAAAAGTAAAGGATATTAAGTTTACGACAGATGATTTAGCAGCAGGAGACACAAATGAAGCTGTTAAAGAACCGCAAACTTTTAATATTTCACTCTCTAAATAAAGTGTCTTTATAATAATTTAAGCAAAAACAGTCAGCATAAAAAGTTATGCTGACTGTTTTTTTAGCTCTTTCACATATGAATCTACACTTTGAAAAGGAACTGTAATTTTAAAAGCATCTTTTTGCTCGTTAAATTGTTTTTCATTATAAGGACCAAATCGTTTATTATGCTTTACATCGATGATCCAATAATGTTCACTTTTTTTATTTGTAATTGCTGCGTCAGGATTATTTGGATCTGATTTTTCCTCAATTTGCTTTGTGATAATGTATTTATCGTCCCAAGCAATTTCTGTAATTTTTGCAGGGATGTATTGTGTAGCATATACAGCATCCTGCGATGGGAAAAGTTCAAATGCATCTCCAGAAGTATGTATGAGTTCATATTCATCGTTAATTGTATAGGTCAAATGGTTTGTATTGCCTGTACAACCTGTTAATAAGAGTGCGGCAAATAGGATTATCCATCTTTTCAATATGGGAACCTCCTTTACAGTGCTGTTGTAACACATTGTACAAGAAAAGTAAGCGAAACGCCAGTTTACAATGTTTTTTAGAAGTGGTACGATGAGACGGGTAAAGAAGGATATGAAGGAGTCGACACAAAATGAAGTTAAAGATGCATCGTCCAGCGCTTGTAATGAATCGCATAGGTGCTTCCCTTATTGACATGTTTTTAATCTCGGTTACGTACGGTGCAGTAGTAGCTATTATTACCGGAAACTATAGTGCTATTTTCAATCGTTTTAATATAAGTTTAGGTGACTATAGATATGACCTTACACTTGTTTTCGTATTAATGGCTATAAATTTTATTGTGTTACCTTTTCTTTGGAACGGTTCTACACTTGGTAAAAAGGTAACAAGAACAAAAATAATCTCGTTAACAAGTGAAAAACTAACGTTACAAACATTAATAATACGATTTTTGGTATTATTATTACCAAGCATATTATTACTTGGAGTTCCATTAATATGCAATGTATATATGATGTTATTCCGCAAAGATAATTGTGGCTTCCATGATTTAATTGCAAAGACGAAAGTGATGAGTCTTGTATAATTAATATTTAGATTATACGTGCTACTAATGAAATAAGACTTTTTATCGTTTGTATATAAAAAGTCTTATTTTTAATTTCGTGAAAAATTTCATCATTATCTTTTTTTTTGGAAAATTAGATAAATGGGATTGATATAGGGCGGATATTTCCTATATAATACCCTCCATATTATTGATGGATGTTTAAAGAAGCTGTAGCTAATTCAAACATCCTATTTTCGTTTTAAATAGATTGAAAATTAAGATAATGGTATAATGGATATAAATAATATCATTATATAACAAAGGGGGATTTAGAATGACTGGAGGTAGCTTAATATTTTGGGGGATTCTTATTTTTATTGGTTTAACCTTCGATCAATATAATAGTAAGAAAAAAAAAGAAACAGAAAAGTAATCGCTTACAAGTTGTGGAGTAAACTTTTCCTGCTTGCGGACTAATATAATAAAAGAGTATACTGAATGACGGTAAGACTTATAGAAGGGGTAATGAAAATGAAGCTTGCAGGGAAAGTTGCTATCGTAACTGGCGGTGGCATCGGTATTGGACGTAATACAGCTCTTTTGTTGGCTAAACAAGGCGCAAAAGTAATTGTGACGGACATTGATCAAGAAAGTGGACAAGCAACAGTGGAGGAAATTACGAATCTAGGCGGAGAAGCACTTTTTGTATCCTATGATATGGGAAAGCAAGGAGATTGGCAACGCGTTATCAGTATTACTTTGAATGCATTTAGTCGCATTGATATGCTTTTTCAAAATGCTGGTTTATATAAAATAGATTCTATTTTTTCTCGCCAACAAGAGAACGATTCCAATGTACTTTGTATTAATGACGTTTGGATAGAGATAAAACAATTAACGTCATCTTTTATGAAACAGCAAGAAGAAGTGGTGCTGAGTGACTTACCGATTTTCGGTATTATTGGCACGAAAGGACAATCATTTCATACAGTAGAAGCCCTCGTATAATAATGAAAACCGCCCTCAAAATATGTGGACGGTTTTTTTGTGTGTATTTTCAGCCATTCTAATTTCTTATCGTATAAGTAGCAACTATACAGAATACAAGTGATTTCGTACCCACTATTTTTTTGTTTTAATTTGGCACGGGGTAGGAAGAGGATCTGACCGTTTCTATGCATGGCTAGGTTCTCTTTTCTACCTAAAAAAGAAAGTGTTGTATTTGCATGTATACTTAGCGAATACGTTGTTCAGTTTGACTATCAAAGAAATGCGCTTTATTCATATCAAATGCTAGTTTAATTTGATCTCCAGGTGAAAATGCATGTCTTGCATCAACACGTGCTGCAAAATCTTGATCTCCAAGTTTCATATATAAAATGGATTCAGCCCCTAACAACTCTGCAACTTCAATTTTCGTTGTGAAAGTAGTAGATTGTGAAGCTTCTAAAAATAATAGTTCATCATGAATATCTTCTGGACGAATACCTAAAACAATTTCTTTATTTACATAGCCTTGTTCGCGTAATAACTTCATTTTTCCTTCAGATACTTTAAACTTTAGTGAACTGTCTATAACGAAATCGGTTTCAGTTAATTTTCCACGGAAGAAATTCATTGCGGGTGAACCGATAAAACCACCAACGAAAATATTTTCAGGTGTTTCATATACTTCTTTTGGAGTTCCAATTTGTTGGATTTTGCCGTCTTTCATAACAACAAGGCGTGAAGCCATTGTCATTGCCTCAGTTTGATCATGTGTTACATAAATTGTCGTTGTGCCCAGGCGGTGGTGTAATTTAGAAATTTCTGATCGCATTGCAACACGTAGTTTAGCGTCTAAGTTTGATAATGGTTCATCCATTAAGAAGACTTTTGCGTCTCGAACAATTGCTCTACCTAATGCAACACGTTGACGTTGTCCACCTGATAAAGCTTTCGGTTTTCTATCTAAATATTGTTCAAGCCCTAAAATTTGAGCTGCATGTTTCACTCGACGGTCGATTTCATCTTTTGGTATTTTTCGAAGTTTTAATCCAAATGCCATATTATCATACACACTCATATGTGGATAAAGAGCGTAGTTTTGGAAGACCATTGCGATATCTCGATCTTTTGGAGGAACATCGTTCATTAGCTTACCATCAATTGAAAATTCTCCTTTTGAAATATCTTCAAGCCCAGCTACCATTCGTAGTGTTGTAGATTTTCCGCATCCAGAAGGACCAACGAATACGATAAATTCTTTATCTTGAATGTATAAGTTAAAATCTGTTACGGCTGTTACGTTATTATCATATATTTTATAAATATTTTCTAATTTAAGTTCTGCCATGATATTTCCCCCTAGAAAGTTTATGCAAACGTTTTCTTTGAATTTATTATAAACGAATAGATTCAAAAAAGAAATAAAAACACTGTAAAAAAATAAAACGTTTTCATTATCCCTATGAATATATAATAAGTTCCACATGTTTTATTAGAAAAAGAAAATAAATATTGTAAGCGCTATTTTAAATTTGGATAGAATCTGTTATCATTCAGTAATGAAAACGTTTGCGCCTTAAAAAAGAAAAACGAATCAATAGTATAGATGAAATGGGGTAGCATAATGGGAAAACAATGGTGGAAAGAAAGTGTAGTATATCAAATTTATCCTCGTAGTTTTATGGATAGTAACGGTGATGGTATAGGGGATCTTCGTGGTATTCTTACGAAGCTAGATTACTTAAAAGAATTAGGTATTGATGTAATTTGGTTATCACCAGTCTATGAATCTCCAAACGATGATAATGGTTACGATATAAGTGATTATTGTAAAATTATGAACGAGTTCGGAACAATGGAAGATTGGGATGAACTATTACATGAAATGCATAAACGTAATATGAAACTTATGATGGACTTAGTTGTTAATCATACTTCAGATGAACATAATTGGTTTATTGAATCACGTAAATCAAAAGAAAATAAATATAGAGACTATTATATATGGCGTCCTGGAAATGAAGGGAAAGAGCCGAATAACTGGGGAGCGGCATTTAGTGGCTCTGCATGGCAATATGATGAAATGACAGATGAATATTATTTGCATCTGTTTTCTAAAAAACAGCCAGATTTAAACTGGGATAATGAAAAGGTAAGACAAGATGTTTATGACATGATGAAGTTTTGGTTAGAAAAAGGAATTGATGGATTCCGTATGGATGTTATCAATTTTATTTCTAAAGAAGATGGCTTACCATCTGTTGAAACGGATGAAGAAGGATATGTTTCAGGGCATAAACATTTTATGAACGGTCCGAATATTCATAAGTATTTGCATGAAATGAATGAAGACGTATTGTCTCAGTATGACATTATGACGGTTGGGGAAATGCCTGGTGTAACGACAGAAGAGGCTAAATTGTATACAGGGGAAGCTAGAAAAGAACTGCAAATGGTATTCCAATTTGAACATATGGATTTAGATTCCGGAGAAGGCGGGAAATGGGATGTAAAACCATGCTCACTCCTTACTTTGAAACAAAATTTAACAAAGTGGCAAAAAGCATTAGAACAAACAGGATGGAATAGCCTTTATTGGAATAACCATGATCAGCCTCGCGTTGTATCTCGTTTTGGTAATGATGGAGCTTATCATACTGAATCAGCAAAAATGTTAGCGACAGTACTTCATATGATGAAAGGGACACCATATATTTATCAAGGAGAAGAAATCGGAATGACAAATGTTCGATTTGAATCAATTGATGAATACCGAGATATTGAAACACTAAATATGTATAAAGAAAAAGTTATAGAGCGCGGCGAAGATATCGATAAAGTGATGCAGTCTATATATATAAAGGGCCGAGATAATGCTAGAACTCCGATGCAGTGGGATGATAGAGAACATGCTGGATTCACAACGGGTGAGCCTTGGATCGCGGTAAATCCTAACTACAAAGAGATTAACGTGAAACAAGCAATTCAAGATGAAGAATCAATTTTTTATTACTATAAAAAATTGATTGAATTACGTAAAAACAATGAAATAGTTGTGTATGGAACATATGATTTAATATTAGAAAATAACCCCTCTATTTTTGCTTATGTAAGAACATATGGAGAAGAAAAGCTGCTGGTGATTGCAAACTTCACTGCGGATGAATGTGTATTTGAATTGCCAGAGGATATTGTTTATAGTGAAGCAGAGTTATTAATACACAATTATGATGTAGAAAATGTATTGATAGAAAACATTACATTACGATCATATGAAGCAATGGTATTTAAATTGAAATAAGAAAAGCCTTATGCCACCCTGGCATAAGGCTTTTACTATTACCATTTTAAAATAGAGAATCCATACGGTGGAAGTGTAACTTGTAATACACTTGCTTCCGCTGAAAATTCTTCGTTTGTATAAATGTTAATTATTTTCTTCCTGGTAATATGAAGAGGGAGTGAAGTTGTAACCTCACTGTTAGTAGGATTTAAAACGAAAAAGATAGTTTCATCTTCATATGTTTTTGTATAAGAAATATAATTATGTTCATCATTTGCCTCAATGAATTGAAAAGTACCATTTCCTCCAAATGCTTTATGTTGTTTCCGTAATGAAATTAATGTTTGTATATGTGTAAATAAAAGAGTATCTTGTTCTTTTTCATCCCATATCATACATTTGCGGCAGTCAGGGTCCATTCCACCATCCATACCGATTTCATCGCCGTAATAAATACAAGGAGAACCGATGAAAGAAAGGTGAAATACATAGAGTAACTTTAACTTATTTTTATCCCCGTTACATGTTGCTAAAATTCTAGGTGTGTCATGACTGTCTAATAAATGAAATGCCGCTTCATTTACATTCATAGAGTAGGAATGTAGAGAATCGGTAATTTGTTTCATAAATTCACTTGCATGAATGGATTCGTTAGCAAAGTAAGAAAGTAGAGCGTTTGTAACAGGATAGCTCATTACAGCATCAAATTGGTCACCTTGTAGCCATGGGAGTGCATCGTGCCAAATTTCACCTAAAATATATACTTCAGGATTCAATGCTTTTATTTCACTTCGGAATTCTCTCCAAAAACTGTGATCGACTTCATTTGCTACATCAAGGCGCCAACCGTCTATATTGAATTCTCTTACCCAATAACGCCCTACTTCAAGTAAATATTCTTTTACATCTGGGTGTGCTGTATTTAATTTAGGCATATACGGTGTAAATGCGAAAGTATCATAATTAGGAAGTGGCTCGGTTATAATTGGGAATTCATGAATGTGGAACCAATCTTTATAGGCGGAATTCTCACCGTGGTTCAGCACGTTTTGAAATTTATCAAAGAAGTATCCGCTATGATTAAAAACAGCGTCGAGCATTACTTTTATACCATGTTTATGACACGCCTGAACGAGTTCTTTGAAAGTTTCTTTCGTCCCAAATTGTGGATCGATTTCCATGTAATCAATTGTGTCATATTTATGATTCGAATGAGCTTTGAAAATAGGAGTGAAATATATTCCGGAAATTCCAAGCTTCACAAGGTAATCAAGGTTTTGAATAATACCAGCAAAATCTCCGCCGAAAAAATTAGTTGGAGTTGGTTCGGTACTTCCCCAAGGGAGGGTGTTTGCTGGATTTAATGTGTTATCCCCGTTAGCGAATCGTTCCGGGAAAATTTGATACCATACTGTGTCTTTAATCCAGGATGGTGCCCTGAAAACGTCTTTTGCATGAACAAATGGAAAGCAGAAAAAGTTACCGACATCGTCATTTGGGATATTAGAAAAAAATCCTCGTTCTGTATAAATAAAAGTTTCTACGTCGTTTTTTAATTCGAATCCATAACGTAAGCGTTTAAATTTTGGTTTGATTGAAACGGACCAATAATCAAATAACTCAGTAGATCCAGTTTTTTTCATCGGTGTACTCGCTGTAATCCATTTCCCGTCCTGCCATTCGTACGGGTCACCGTAGATGAGAGCGGCGTTGTGAACATCATCTCTTTTTGTGTGTATTCGGATGTGAATTGTTTTTTCGTCGTAAGCGTATGCATAATTATCTTTTGGCCTATGATAGATCGCTTCTTTAAGCATATAGAAAATCCCCCTTTAATATCTCTATACATATAGTTCCCTTAAACGAAATAATAAAGATTATGTTGCAAACGATTGCCTTCCACATAACTTTAATATTGCTTATAAGAGTAGTATTCATTTTATGTAAAGTCAATGAATAAAGAGTATGATAAGATTATTTTGAAAATTAATATTTGCAAAATGAATAAAAGGATGTATAATGATAGACAAATAGCGCAAACGTTTTCATAGATTTAGATATTGTTTGCGCTTCTATTAAACAATTAAATGCAAACGTTTTCAATTAAAGAGGTACATAGACAATTTAGGGAGGTTTTTGGGATGAAGAAAGCGTTATCACTATTAACGATTTCAGCATTGTCAATCGGTATGTTATCTGCATGTGGACCGAAAGATTCAGGGAAAAAAGAAGCAAGTAAAGAGAAGAAAGATTATGATCTTCTCGTTTGGGAAGATGAGAAAAAAGGTGTGGGTTTAGAGCCGGCAGTGAAAAGTTTTGAAAAGAAATATAATGTGAAAGTAAAAGTTGAAGAGGTTCAGATGACGAAACAAATAGAAAAACTTCGTCTCGACGGTCCAGCTGGTACAGGGCCAGATGTTGTAACATTGCCACATGATCATATTGGTAATGCGGTAACAGAAGGGCTACTTTCAGAGGTGAAAGTGGATGATACGGTAAAAAATAAATTTACAGATTTATCAATAAAGGCACAAACATACGACGGAAAACTATACGGTTTACCAAAAGCAATTGAAACACCAATCTTTATTTATAATAAAAAATTAATGTCAAAAGCACCAGAAACGATGGATGAGCTGTATAACTTCTCAAAAGACTTTACGAAAGATGACAAGTACGGATTTTTAACATTAGGAGATAACTTCTATTTTGCTAACGCATTTATGGAGGGTATGGGCGGTTATGTATTTGGTGAAAAAGATGGAAAACTGACTCCGACAGATATTGGATTAAATAATAGTGGTGCAGTACAAGGTGCTGAATATATTCAAAAATGGTATAAAGAAAAATTATTACCAAAAGGAATTATTGGTGAATCTGGCGGTTCAGCTGCAGATGGATTATTTAATGAAGGAAAAGCAGCATCTATTATGAATGGTCCATGGGCATTCCAAGCGATGGAAAAGGCTGGAATTGATTATGGTGTTGCTCCAATGCCGAAATTACCAAATGGTCAACCGATGAAAACATTTGTTGGGGTAAAAGGATGGCATGTAACAAGTTTCTCTAAACAAAATGATTTAGCTACAAAATTCACTGAGTGGGTAACAAATGAAGAAAACGCGAAAATTCGATTTGAGAAAACAAAAGAAATTCCTCCAGTAAAATCAGTGATGGAAGATCCAATTATTAAAGATAATGAGGCTGCAAAAGCAGTTGCGACTCAATCAGAAAATGGAATCCCGATGCCGAATATTCCAGAAATGCAAGAAGTTTGGAAACCAGCTGGAGATGCGCTTCAATTAGTTGTATCAAATAAACAAGAGCCAAAAGCAGCACTTGATAATGCAGTGAAACAAATTAAAGGTAATATTGAGGCAAACCACAGCAATAAAAAATAAGGTGAAATTCGTGCCTCTAATAGGAGAGGCACGAATTCTCTCCCTTCCAAGTAGGAAGAAAAAAGGGGGAAGGAACATGCAAACATCTATGGAACCAGAGAAAGAGTTAAACGGTTCAAAGCATAGGAAAATGGCGACCATGTTATCAATCATTCCAGGTATTGGTCAACTATATAATAAACAATTTGTAAAAGGTCTTATTTTTCTAGTATTAACAGGTTCATTTATTGTAGCATTTGCTGATTTGTTAAATATAGGATTATGGGGAATTGTAACGCTTGGTACAGAAGTTCCACGTGACCATTCGGTCTTTCTATTAGTAGAAGGGATTTTGGCACTAATCGTCGTTGTGTTTGGTCTAGGGATATATGCATTTAACTTATATGATGCATATCAAAATGGGAAAAAACGTGATATAGGAACGCCATTAAACTCTGTAAAAGAGCAATATCGTAACTTATTAGATCAAGGTTTTCCATATTTAATGGTTTCACCAGGTTTTCTATTGCTTATCTTTGTTGTTGTTTTCCCAATCATTTTCGTAATTTTAATTGGATTTACGAATTATGATTTATATCACTCTCCTCCAGCTAAATTAGTAGATTGGGTGGGCTTTAAAAACTTTATTGATATTTTCACATTACCAATGTGGAGAGATACATTTTTAAGTGTATTCTCTTGGACTGTCATTTGGACATTTGTTGCAACAACATTACAAGTTGCACTTGGTATTTTCTTAGCGATTATCGTAAATCAGCCTGGTATTAAAGGTAAGGCAATTATTCGAACAATCTTCATTTTACCGTGGGCTGTTCCAGCATTCGTATCTATTCTTGTCTTCTCGGGTATGTTTAATGAAACATTTGGAGCAATTAATAATCAAGTATTAGCTTTATTCGGGATTGAAAAGATTGCTTGGATGACAGATCCGTTTTGGGCGAAGATTGCTTTAATTATGATCCAAACGTGGCTCGGTTTCCCATTCGTATTTGCAATGACAACAGGTATATTGCAATCGATTCCAGGAGAATTATATGAAGCTGCTACAGTAGATGGGGCAACTGCTTGGCAACAGTTCCGTAAAATTACATTGCCACTTGTTTTATACGCAACAGCACCAATTTTGATTACACAGTATACGTTTAACTTTAATAATTTTAGTATTATTTATCTATTTAATAGCGGGGGACCTGCTGTGTCTGGACAAAATGCGGGTGGAACGGATATTTTAATTTCATGGATCTATAAGTTAACGATGACTTCGGCTCAGTACGGAAAAGCAGCAGCTCTTACAATGATTTTATCGTTAATTGTTATTACAGTTGCGTTATGGCAATTTAAGAGAACAAAATCATTCCAAGAAGAGGATATGATGTAAATGAATATTAAACGACAAAAGATGTTACGTCTTTCATTAAGTTATTTAGTTATCTTCATAATGTGTGCGATTATTTTCTATCCATTATTATGGATAATTGGCTCATCGTTTAATCCAGGGGATAGTTTATCTGGGTCAAGTATTATTCCGAAAAATGCCACGTTAGATCATTATCGCAAGCTACTTGATCTCGATTCAAGTAATTACTTACTTTGGTATAAAAATACTTTAAAAGTTAGTGTAATGACGATGATTTTTTCGGTGTTAGCAATTAGCTTTACTGCTTATGCATTTTCGAGATATCGTTTTGTCGGAAGAAAAAATGGTTTATTAACATTTTTAATTCTGCAAATGATCCCGAATTTTGCAGCGTTAATCGCACTATATATATTAGCTCAGTTAACAGGATTACTTGATACACATCTTGCATTAATTTTAATTTATGTGGGCGGAGCAATTCCGATGAATACATGGCTAATGAAAGGGTATTTTGATACGATTCCGAAAGAGTTGGATGAATCAGCTCGAATGGATGGAGCAGGGCATTTCCGTATTTTCTGGCAAATCATTATGCCGCTTGCAAAACCAATCGTAGCGGTTGTAGCTTTATTCACTTTCATCGGTCCATTTACAGATTTCATTTTAGCGAGTATTATTTTGCGCACACCGGAAAATTATACTTTAGCAGTTGGACTATATGAAATGGTAGCGAAAAAATTTGGTAATGAATTTACGACATTTGCAGCTGGCTCAGTATTAATTGCAATTCCGATTTCTATTTTATTCTTATCGCTGCAAAAATATTTTGTTTCCGGTTTAACAGCTGGAGGTACGAAAGGATGAAAATGGGACATTACGTCCCATTTCTCTTTTCATCTCCCTATAAAAAATTTGTAGGGAGATGAAAAGAGATTTGACATCACATGCGAAAAGATGTGAAATAAATAGTATATTATAGTATAGGAAAATAAAGCTATATCCCTTACAATACATGGAGAGGGAGAAGATAATAATTTTTGCAAGATAGAACGAAGTGATGAAAGTTTGCGGTTTCTCCTATTACTTGCAACGATTGCAAGATAACAATATATGAAAAATGGCAGAGAAGTGAGAGGAGGGGATTTTTATGACAGTTACAATTAAAGATGTGGCGAAGAAAGCAAATGTTGCACCATCGACGGTTTCTCGTGTAATTGCTGATAATCCAAGTATAAGTGAAAAGACAAAGCGCCGTGTTCGAAAAGTAATGAGTGAACTAGGCTATCATCCAAATTTAAATGCAAGAAACCTTGCGAACCAGACAACAAAAACGCTTGGGCTCGTTATGCCGAGCTCTGCAAGTAAAGCTTTTCAAAATCCGTTTTTCCCAGAAGTTATAAGAGGAATAAGCTCATTTGCACATATGGAAGGGTATGCGCTCTATATGTCGACAGGTGAAACGGAAGAAGAAATTTTTAATGGTGTTATAAAGATGGTACAAGGGCGTCAAATTGGTGGCATTATTCTTTTATATTCAAGAGAGAACGATCGGATTATTCAATATTTGCATGAACAAAATTTCCCGTTTGTTTTAATAGGAAAGCCATATGATCGAAAAGATGAAATTACATATGTAGATAATGACAATTATACGGCTGCAAGAGAAGTAGCGGAATATTTGATTTCATTAGGGCATAAGCAAATCGCGTTCATTGGCGGTGGCTCAGATTTACTTGTAACGAGAGATCGTTTGGCGGGGATGAGTGATGCTTTGAAACTTGCAGATATTCTATTGCCGAAAGAGTATATTTTACACTTTGATTTTTCAAGAGAGAGTGGTCAACAGGCTGTTGAGGAATTAATGGGACTAAAGCAACCACCGACGGCAATTATGGCAACGGATGATTTAATTGGACTTGGCGTGTTAAGTGCGCTTTCTAAAAAAGGATTTGTTGTACCGAAAGATGTTTCGATTGTAAGCTTTAACAATGCTTTATTATCAGAAATTGCTAGTCCACCACTTTCGACAGTTGATGTGAATATTTATCAATTAGGGTATGAAGCGGCAAAAGCTTTAGTTGATAAGGTGGAGCATTCTGAATCTACTTCAAAATGCATTATTATTCCGCATAAATTATTGAAGCGTCAAACTTGTGATCATTATGCAACAAAAAGCTAAGAGTTTAACTCTTAGCTTTTTTCTTTAGAAAGGCTTCTAAACGGTCACAGCCTTCTTTTAAAGTTTCGATACTGTAAGCATAGGAAAGGCGAAGGTAGCCTTCACCGTATTCGGAAAATGCGGTTCCAGGAACAACGGCTAGCCCAGCTTCTTTTACAAGATCAAGTGCAAAATCAAATGATGAAGATGTTAAATGTCCAACATATGGGAATAAATAAAATGCACCTGTTGGCTTCTCAACCGTTAAACCCATTTGAATGAGTCTATTATACACGTAATCACGGCGTTTTTTGTATTGATAGCGCATCATCTTCGGTGCATCTTTAGCAGCTGTTAAAGCTTCGATTGCAGCATATTGAGCAATTGAAGTAGCGCATGTAACATTGTATTGATGCACTTTTAAAATGTGTTTTGCTAAATAACTTGGGGCAAATAAAAGTCCGATACGCCAACCAGTCATAGAATGTGATTTTGATAAGCCGTTAATGACAATAGTCTTATCACGCATTTCTGGGAAATGAGCGATAGATGTGTGTTTGTCTTCATATACAAGTTCGCTATAAATTTCATCGGAAAGAACGAAAATATTTTTATCTTTTAAGATAGATACAATATCTTCTAATTCTTCTTTTGATAAGGTAACACCAGTTGGATTAGAAGGATACGGTAAAACGACGCATCTTGTTCGTTCTGTAATTGCATTTCGCAGAGCTTCAGCTGTTAAACGAAATCCAGTTTCACGAACATCTATAAAAATAGGAGTTGCACCGCATAGTCGAATAATCGGCTCGTAACCAGGATAAATAGGAGCAGGCAAAATTACTTCCGTTCCTGGTTCTAAAATAGTTCGGAATGTAACATCAATCGCTTCACTAGCACCGATTGTAACAATGGTTTCGTTTTCAGGTGAATAATGTAAATCATAGCGATCCTTTACAAAGTTACAAGCTGCTTCGCGTAATTCTAGTAAACCAGCGTTATGTGTATAGCTTGTATAATTTTCTGTAATGGCCCGTTTAGCTGCTTCTTTTACTAGAGAAGGTGTAGGGAAATCGGGTTGCCCAATTGTTAAAGAGATAAGATTATCATAGTTTTGAATCATATTAGAGAACTGACGGATTCCAGAAATTTGGATGTCCTTCACTCTAGGATTAATGAATTGTTCCATTGTATCTCCCTTTCTTCCGTTTGAAAATTAAGTTCATTTTATCATATTTTCAACTATTACGCTTTGTTTATAAAATTTCCCCCGCTATTTGTGAAAGATAAGAATCGTATCATAAAATTCAGTGGAAGTAAGAAATTATGTGAGGATTCAAATGTCTATAAGAGTATAAGCTGTGTGAGTTAATTAAAGTTTCACTTAAGCATAAACACAAAAAAAGCCGCTGCAAGCGACTTTTTAATAACCGTATTCCCAATCTATTTCATCTTCGTTCCAAAGTACGGAAGATACTTTGCCAAGATGGACAACGGATTCATTTACAGCACATGTACAGTCTTCGTCCCCTGCTTTATGTTGCAATTCTTCGTATACGGATTTTTCAACGTTTTCTAGCACAACCAAATTTTCTTCTTTTAAAACAAGCGTAGTACCCGCCATATTTATCTTCCTCCTACTAAAGTAATGATCACTTATTTGTAAACATAGATAGTATGGATTATATGCTGTATTTTGCGATAGTTGTCCGTCTAGTGAAGTGTTTTTTATTTTCTTTGTAATCCGTATTCATTGTATACTGCACGAAGGAAATTTGGTACAGGGTTTACAATCATTTCGGAAATTTGTAACATTAATTATTAGTTGTTAACAAATAATTAACAAATATGTTAAGAAAAATCAAAATTTTAAAACAAATAGACTTATAAAATGATATAATCATATCAAAATACATATAGGGGATGAGAGGCTATGGAGCTGATTCGTGATTTAATGATCCAAATTGCCATCATTATTTTACCACTATTTTTATATGAAGCGATTCGTTTAAATCGTTATCAAGGAATGCTTCCGAAACCTAATCGCTACTTTATTATGTTTTTATCTAGCGTTACACTCGTTCTCTCCATGACATACTCTATTTGTTTTGGTTCCGTTTGCGGATACAATTTTCATCCAGTCCCAATTGTTAGTGGTTTTTTATATGGTGGGATTGTTGGGCTCATCCCTGCCATTATTTATGTTGCATATGAATGGATTTTTAAGGGGCTTAGTTGGTTGCCTATGGTAGAAGTTATATTTCTTTCGATAATTCCATTATTTTTGTCAAAGAAATGGTCTCTTTTTTCAAGAGATAAGAAGCTAATATTAGCTTTTATGATTGCATCATTTTATGTTCTTGTTTCATTAGTAGTCGGGATGTTGAATGTCCTTTTAGAAACAGGTTTTACACCGTACATATCTAATCTATATAGTGGGTATATATTTGCATCACTTATTATGGTTATGACAATGGTATTTCAAGTTTATTTGACTGAGTATTTAAACGAAAATGCATTATTGCGTACAGAAATGCAAAAATCAGAAAAACTTAATATTGTAAGTGAGTTAGCTGCAAGTGTTGCACATGAAGTTCGAAACCCTCTCACTGTTGTACGAGGGTTTATTCAATTGCTAGAGAGTACGGAAGACGTAAAAAACAAAGATTATATGCGTCTCGTATTAGCTGAACTAGATCGTGCTGAACAGATTATTTCAGATTATTTAAATTTAGCAAGGCCTCAAATTGAAAAAAAAGAACATATTTGTTTATCAGCACAATTAATTGAAATGACAACTCTTATGTCATCATTTGCAGCGATGCAGGGCGTTTATTTGCAAGTTGAGATTTCTGAGAGTCTTTATACTATCGGCGATAAGACGAAATTGAAGCAAGCTATTATGAATGTTGTTAAAAACGGTATTGAAGCAATTCAAGGAAACAAAGGGTATTTAAAAGTAACAGCTATTCAAAAAGATGAATTGATAATAATAAGAGTTAAAGATAGTGGTGTTGGAATGACAAAAGAACAGTTAGTAAGGCTTGGACAACCGTATTATTCTTTAAAAGAAAAAGGAACAGGATTAGGCCTTATGGTAACATTTAGTATTTTACAAGCGCATAATGGCACATTGGAATATAAAAGTGAAAGCGGAAAAGGAACTGAAGCTATTATTATATTGCCAGCTGTACGATATAAGGAATAAAAGTTACCGATAGAAGGTAACTTTTTATTTTATCGTGCATTAGAAAAAGTTACAAAATTTCATTCATTTATTTTTTCTTGTTTTGTTCGAACGAATAAACTTTTAAATGATTGAAAGAAGCTTTGCTCTTTTGAGGCGGCGACTAATCTTTTTGTTTCTTGAATTTCGCGAATAACTTGCATAAGTTGTGTATCACGGTTGCTGTCTTTATTGTAAATTTGATTGACAAGTTTATTCATTTTTTCTTCTTGTTTGGATTCTCGCTTATACATATGATTCATTAATAAGTCCATCTTTTCTTTTTGGAGTGCATCTGTTTGAGCGGCGTGAACAACTAGATCTTGTAACATTTTTTCTTGTGAGCCTTCTTTTACATAAACTTGTTGCATTAGTTCATCTAATTTCTCGTCTTTTAAACGATTTTGTGTAATGAGAGTAGAGTTTTGATGAATAATTGCTTCATTTAATTGAGCAAGCATTTCAAGTTTTAGCATGAACTCCTCAAAGTTACGCCCATCTTCTTTTGGTTGCACTTCTTGTTTATCTTGAATAACAGGTACAGGTGGGGCTTCTTTTTCTTTTAAAATAATAGGTATTGTTTCTGAAATGTCCTCTTGTAATGTAGCAGCTCTTTCATGTATAGATTTCAATAGTTTTAAATCATCCAATTTATAAATACGAGCATCAGCTGTTTTTGAAATGATATAACCGTGTTCCTCTAAGAGTTGGCTATATTTTCGGACTATATGTTTTGGGATACCTGTTTTATTTGTAACATCTTTCGTTTTATAAATAGCTTCCATGATAGTTCCTCCCCAAAAAGTATCGTATATATCATTTCAACCTTTTATGAGGACTTCCTTTGAAAAAGAATGTCGGAAGGTTATTAGTTTTCTACAGCATTAGTGAAAAGATGAAGAAAAATGAATGTTTTTGGCGGAATGGAGAGGAAGAGCTAAAATAATGTCTGAAAACATACATAGAAGAAGTTTGTTATAATAACTGAGGAAAAGAAATTGGTAGGAACACGGAGGTACACATGAAGCAATTTAAAGGTATTATCATTTCGATTATTGCAATTCTTTCTCTTTTGGTAGCGGTATATGAAGTACTTGTGCCAGAGGAGACAAGTACTAAAAAAACAACTACGTATGATCAAATTCTAGAGTTCCCGAAAGAACGATATCCAGAGACCGGGAAACATATAACGGATGCTATAAAAGAAGGACATTCGGAAATGTGTACAATTGATCGTAATGGTGCAGCGGATAGAAGGAAATTATCGTTAGCGCCATATCCGACGAAGAAAGGTTATGATCGTGATGAATGGCCGATGGCGATGTGTAAGGAAGGCGGAAAAGGAGCTCATATTGAATATATAAGTCCAGCAGATAACCGCGGTGCAGGTTCTTGGGTAGGGAATAAGCTAGACAAATATCCAGATGGTACGCGTGTGAAATTTGAAGTGAAATAGTAATTGGCATACATTTCATAGTGGAGGAGAGGGATAGTTATGGAATTAACAATTTCATATTCGCAATTAATGATAATGAACTATGATGGTCAGCAGCCTTATGTAGATTGGACTCCTGAAGATTTTGAAAGAGGCTATGCTGAGGTGGATGGAGCTATTATTTTTGAAGCAATCTCTGACTATACTTGTGAAGTGGAAGTTACTTGTGGAAATCATATTGAGAAAGAAGAAGTGGTTAGAACGATATCAGTTCCTTTCACAGTGAAGAATGAAGAAGTATATATAACAAGTATTCTTTCTAATAAATATCATATTCCTATTCCGAACGGGGAATATATGATAGTCTTGCAGGCAACTCCTCTTGAAGAGCCATCAGACGATGAATTGTATAAAGTACAATACGACTTCTATTTTGAGAGTGTAGAATAAAAAAACGTGTTATCCTTTTTGAAGGATAACACGTTTTTTTATTATGCGTTTGTTTTTAGGAGAGAACGAGCGTCTTTTGCTGCCTGAACCATGTGCTCTAAAGCAGGTATAACTTCCTCAGTTCTTCGTGTTTTTAAACCACAGTCTGGATTAATCCAGAAATATTTAGGGTCACATACTTGTAAAGATTGTTCTACGATTGTGAACATTTCATCTTTACTTGGGACACGTGGGCTATGAATATCATATACCCCTAGACCAATTCCTTTTTCATATGTTGTATGCTTTAATGTATTAATAAATTCTCCATGACTTCTTGATGTTTCGATAGAAATAACATCTGCGTCTAACGCTCGAATTGCATCTACAATATCTTCGAAGTTACTATAACACATATGAGTATGAATTTGTGTTTCATTTTCTACAGAAGATGTTGCTAAAAGGAATGATTGAACTGCCCATGTAATGTATGCATCCCAATCTTTTTCTTTTAACGGCATACCTTCACGAAGTGCAGGTTCATCGACTTGGATTACTCTAATTCCGGAAGATTCAAGTAACTCAATTTCATGACGAAGTGCTAATGCAATTTGATATGAAACTTCTTTTCTTGAAATATCATTTCGAACGAATGACCAATTTAAAATAGTGACAGGTCCAGTTAGCATACCTTTTACTACTTTCTCTGTTAAGCTTTGTGTATATACAGTTTCTTTAATAGTCATTCCACTTATAAAGGCAACATCACCATAAATAACAGGTGGTTTTACGCAACGAGAACCGTATGATTGTACCCATCCGTTTTTAGTAAAGGAGAAACCAGCAAGTCTTTCTCCAAAATATTCCACCATGTCAGTTCTTTCGAATTCACCATGTACTAGTACATCAAGACCAATATCTTCTTGGTAACGAATCCACTTTGCAGTTTCTTTTTCAATGAATTGATTATATTGTTCATTTGTAATATCGCCGTTACGCCACTGTTTACGTGTTTGACGAACTTCAGATGTTTGCGGGAAGCTACCAATAGTTGTTGTTGGTAACAACGGTAATTGTAAAGCTACTTGCTGTAGTTCATATCGTTTTTCAAATGGAAGAGGACGTGAGAAATCATCTTCTTTAAGTGATGTACGTGCCACTTTTACATCTTCACGATTACGTGCAGCTGATGAGCGGATTGCATGATGTGCATTACGATATGTTGTTAAATCGCTACTGATGCTTTCTACACCTTTAGTAAGAGCAGAATGGATAAGGACTAGTTCTTCTAATTTTTGATTAGCAAATGCAAGTGCATCAAATAATTCACTTGTTAAGTGCGTTTCTTCCGTTTTATCAATTGGAGTATGCAATAAGCTACAAGAAGGTTGAACAATTAAACTTTTTGCTGTGATTTGATTTTGTAATGTTGTAAATAAAGAAAGTACATCATCAAGATCAGCTCTCCAAATGTTACGGCCATCTATACAACCGATAGCTAAAATTTTATCAGCTGGGAATCCGTATTTTGAAATAGCATTTACATTACCTTCTTTGCCATGAACAAAGTCTAATCCAATACCGGAAACAGGGAATGTAATAATTTCTTCATAGTTCTCTTCTACACTATCAAAATATGTTTGTAGAAGAAGATTAGCATTTGGAACCTCTTTATGAATAGCTTCGTAAAGTTCTTTCGCTTGATTAATTTCATCTTTTGTTAAAGATGCGAAGATTGGTTCGTCAACTTGAATAATTTGTGCTCCAGCTGCGTGTAATTCAGAGAATAATTGTACATAAGGTGCAACTAGCTCTTTTAAAATAGTGGCAAATTGCTCTTCGTTATAACCTTTTGCTAGTTTTAGGAATGTATAAGGGCCTAAAATAACTGGTTTTCCATCAACCCCTAACTCTTTTTTCGCTTCTTCATATAAACGAAGAGGACGATTGTCTTTTAAAGAGATTTGTAATCCTTCTTCATATTCAGGAACAATGTAATGATAGTTTGTGTTAAACCATTTTGTCATTTCAGAAGCAACGTGATCTTTAGAGCCGCGTGCCATTGCAAAATATACATCAAGGTAAGAGGTAAACTCTGAAAAACGTGACGGGATGAATCCTAACATGTAGGCCGTATCCAGAACGTGGTCATAATATGTAAAATCGCCAACTGGAATTAATTCAATTCCCTTTTCTTGCTGTACTTTGACGTGTTGAAGGCGAATTTCTTTCATTGTCGTTAAAAATTGTTCTTCATCAATTTTATTGGACCAAAAAGCTTCCAATGTTTTTTTCCACTCTCGTTGTAGTCCGATACGTGGATAACCTAAGTTACTTGTTTGAATTGCCATTTTAAATTCCTCCCTAATTGAAAGTAAGCATTTCCGTTTACTCGGAAATACCTATAACAAAAAGCATAAAGGCATAGAAAAATAAGCCTTCCTTTTTGTTCTTAACACCTCATCATCATCCGTGAGCCTATCAGTGTTGTTAAAATAGGCAGGTATCCTGACTTATGCTTCATATAATTTCTTTCACCTTCCCGTTTTCACAGTGGCACAAAAAAGAAATCTCAGCATTTACAGTGGCGGGACCGTGTTGGAGTTTCACCAAACTTCCCTTTTAAACACGAAGTGAAATATTCGTGTACCTATTTTCCTTTTGAAAGGAATTTAACAAGCGATATGATATTGAAACAAATTCTAACACAATTTTCGGAATTTTGTCCACTGTTTTAAAATAAGAAAATTCTAAAGTTTTTTATTTTTTTTATTCGGAAAATTAAGTTTTTTGATGTTTATTTATTATTAAAATGAGGGTGTTTTGAGTTGCGAGGAATAATTATAGTGTTAAGTTTTTCTAAAAGAGGAGGCACCTCTTTTAGAAAAACTTAATCATTATCTACACCTATTTCTGAAAGACGACCTGCAGTTGCATCTTGTAAGAGCGTGTTTAGCCAACGTAATTCAACATTAATATGCTCAATGACGCTTTGTAGAATATATAGTTGAGCACGAGGAACTAGTTGTTTATTATGATCGTATATCGTTTGCATTGTATGTAAATATAGCATTGTATCATCTCTCTTTTTTTTCAAAATAGGAACTAGAGCTTGTTCGTCGCTAAAGTGAGCGAAAGAGAGTGCTGAATAAATAGGTTTATATATTTGGTTTTTCGCTTCAAATTGTTTTAATAATAAGGTGTGGAAAAGGGCTTTTCCTTCCCCTGTTATATGGAAGATTGTTTTATCTGGTCTATTCGTATCTCTAACAATATTGGTAACGCTAATGGCACCTTGTTTTTCTAATTGCTCGAAGGCGTAGTATAGCGATCCCTTGGCATATTTAATATAACAATCCATTTGTCTTTCTTTCATTATGTGCTGCACTTCATAGGGATGTTTATCTCCTTCGAGTAACAAGCCGAGAATGACTAACTTCATGCTCATGCTGTCTCAACTCCTGTATATAGAAACTTTATATATATTATAAACGGTATATCCTCTTTCATAAAGGGATATACCGTTTCGTTTTTCTATATTAGCTTACTTGTTTTTGTTTTTGCTTTGTTTTTGGTCCTGTTAAAAGACGTTCATTTCCCATAAATAAAATACAAATTATACTTAGCGTAGCTGGGATAAGTGCCCAGAAAAATGTATTAGCAATAGATGTTGCAAGAGCCTCTTTAATTCCGCTCAGTACTTCAGGAGGTAGCTTTTCAGTAGCATTTGGTGATAATAAAAAGCTTGTGTCTCCACCTTTAGGAGCCATTTTTTCTAGTTCAGGAGGGAAGACTGCTTTTAATTTATCAGTGAAAACATGATTTTGAATCGTACCGAAAATCGTGACGCCAAGGGTCATTCCAAGTGAACGGAAGAATGAGTTCGTGGATGTAGCAGAACCGCGATCTCTCATTTCTAGTTTGTGGATAGATGCCATACTTAAAACTGAGAAGGAGAATCCAACTCCAAGTCCAGCAAGCACCATAAACATTGTTACGAGTGTACGAGGTGTTTCCATAGTTAAAGTACTTAGTAAATAAATACCAAGAACGAAGAAAACTCCAGATACTGTCATGATGTTACGATAACTTGTTCGTGAAGCTAATTGTCCACCAGTTTGACTTCCGATTACAGATCCTACCATCATAGGTGTCAAAATTAATCCAGCATTTGAGGCTGAACCACCGAGAACACCTTGAACGAAGATTGGAATATAAACTGTACAGATGATAAAAGCTGCGCCATAGAAAAAGGCAACACCTTGGCTAGCTGCAAATAAAGGTTTTTTAAATAAATGGAAAGAAATAATAGGCTCGGTTGCGTTTCTTTCTACGAAGAAGAAAATAATAAGCAGAATAACAACAGTTGAAAATAAACCAATAATCACATTAGAGTCCCATGCATATTCTTTACCACCAAGTTCTAAAGCAAACATTAAGCAAACGATACTAATGACAAGCGTAATAGCACCAGCCCAGTCAATTTTTTGTTTTCGATATTCTAGAGACTCGCTATAGTATTTAGTAATGAAGAAGAAGGAAATAAGTCCTAACGGAATATTAATATAGAAGACCCAGTGCCAACTTATATAATCTGTAATGTAAGCACCTAATAAAGGTCCGAAAACACTAGATGTTCCGAAAACAGCACCAAATAGTCCGGTCATTTTTCCTCGTTTTTCAGGCGGGAATATATCATACATAATTGTAAATGCGATAGGCATAAGAGCGCCGCCACCAATTCCTTGAATGGCTCTATAAATACTTAGTTGTTCAATACTTGATGCTGTCCCGCAAAGTGCAGAACCAAATAAGAAGAGAATTAATCCGCCAATAAAAAAGCGTTTCCGTCCGTACATATCAGACAGCTTACCGAAAATAGGCATTCCGGCCATTGTTGCTACCATGTAGGCGGATGTGACCCAAACGAATTTGTCGAACCCTCCTAAGTCTCCGACAATCGTTGCCATCGCAGTTGCGACGATTGTGTTATCCATTGCTGCCATTAGAATACCAAGTAGTAAACCAGCAACAACAAATTTTGTTTTACTTGAATCGTTTTTTGATAGTTGTGCTTCCAAAAGTAGCCCTCCTTTAATAAAAATTAAACTAACTTAAGTTTTTTAGTGCAATGCATAAAAAAACTTTATGTACAGTTTGTATCGTTCCTCTTCATTTTATAAAAAATTGCACTGACATGATATAAAGGATGGAAATCATAAATTATATTATAGTCAAATTTGACTAAAAGGCAAATGTTTTCTACCGCCAAATTATTTTATCCCGCTTTAACTGCCCGTTAAACCCCCACTGATTATTAGCTTTCACTTTATTATATTGACCGAAAGAGAGAGGTAAGACTTTATTTTGTTATGTAGTCAAGGAAGGAAATTGTAAAAAAATATTTAATAAAGTATAACCTGTGTCAACCTATTAAAAATGGTTTTTTCTTTATATTGTCGAATAGGATAAAAGGAAAAGAAAAATTTAATATGGTTTGTAACAAGCTAAATATTTTTTCTAAGTGTAGTTTATTGCATCGAGAGGCAGAATACAGTTGTATAGATGATATATCTGGAATGAGGTGAATATATTATGAAAATATGGAAACGAATTTCGGATCAAGGAAGGTATTCTATACCGTTACAGCCGGTTTTGTGGATTGATGGTTCTAAAAAGGACACGGAAGCATCCGATGTAGCAGTCACATTGCAAATCCGTAGTATGTATAAAGAAAAATTTTCGTATGAGATGATCTATGATGTTAATGACATACTAATTATTCGACTTGAAGTTGAAAATAAAGGCGTTGAAATGATTTCGCGAGTAGTTGTAAGTCATATGATTCGTGATTATTTCGCGTATATCCCAAACTCTTTAAAAGCAGATAAGGGAATAAGTGAGTTTTTATTTCAGCTTGTAAGGTGGCGAATCGATAATTTATCACCGAATGAAAAGGTAGAATTAATTTGTCAAATAAAAGCAAATAAAGATAAAGCTCCTCCCAATTCATTATTTCAGGCTACATATACATTTCAATATAAAGGTGTATCATATGGACCGCTACAAACAAATGAAGTGGTTGTCAGAAAATGATAAGAAGGAACCTGTGCGAAAGGTTCCTTCTTTAATGAAGATTGTGCTTCTTGAGTAATTTCTTTTGTTCCACTCCCTTTTTTCCAATATAGTTATTTTTGTATCCAAAATATAGAATGAATAGAAATGAAATAACATTTACTATAGCGTCAATTTGATCGTTTGTAATGAAGTTTATTCCGAAAGAGTTAAATAGTAATTTTAATGATAACAAAAAGCCAGCTAGTAAGCGCATAATATCTAATAGATTTTCTTTTTGAGGCATATAGGTCACTCCTTCCTAAAAACGATATATAGTATATATATGAAATAAAATAGAAAAGGTATACAAGCTTAAGTAGAAATGTACATTAAATATGTACATTTTTTATTTTATAGAAAAACATTATTGTTATAGAAACATATATTGGTATAAAAGGGGGAGAGTATGAAACATAAGGGGAAAATTAGTGGATTATTACTTGGGAACACAGTTGCGGTTACAGAATGGATTGCACTTCAGGATGTAATTGCTAAGCTAGATTCGAGATCATTTTTAACCGTCTTTATTATTTATATATTGCAAATGATACTAAGCTATTATTTTGGACATTGGTACGATAAAAGAACGAATACGCGTGTAAATATTGAAGTAGGAGGAATGACGAATAACGATTTTGTCGTTGATTTTTTTGGAAAAGTAGCTGCTTTATCAGAAAGAGATTCTCGTAATATTACAGTGTATATTCTTTCCGTAAAAGAATGGGATGTATTAAAAGACACAGTGCAAGAAAAAAAGTTAGATGAGCTAGTCCAAAGAGTAGAACGTACAATTGTAAAGACAGTTCGAAAAGGCGATGTAGTTACGAGGTGGGATGAAAATAAATATGTTATCGTAGCTGTTGATAATGGCTATGAAAAGTCAACAATAACAAGTAGATTAATCAAAAATATTCAAAATGAAATAGCGAATGATTTATTAAGTGTCACACTATTATTTGGGGCTGCAAGTTATCCTATAGAAGGGAAAACTTTTGAAGATTTGTTTAGAAAGGCACAAAATCAATTGTATAATTATAGAAACTTGCAAAGTCATGAATGAAACTTTGATTTGAAGAAGTATGATATAAAGATTTTTTTGTAACATTTTTTTGTCTTTTGTTACAAGAAAACTTTTTTTTGTAACAAAAGTCTTTAAAAATATATGAAATCAGCATATAATTGTGTGTGGATGTGTCAATGCATTTTGCACAATGTTTTCAGTTTAAAAGTGTAGAGGAAAACATGCTCTACACTTTTCCTTTTTAAGAAATTAAAAGAATCTTTGTAAGAGTTGCGAGGTCCCCTTTGCACTATGTAAAATGGACAAAGAGGTTATTTGATAGAAAGTGAGAAAGGGAATGATAGACGTGAGAGGTCAACGATCATCTTTTATCAGGTGAAACATTATAGTGTTTCTTGCAGTAGGTAAGATTAAGGTAAATACCTTTATGTTTTAAGACATTACATAATTTCAAGTGCGAAAATTGTACAAGCAGTATAAATAATTATTGATGATCTTCGTAAAAAAGATGCGAGCGTGAAATAGATAAAGAAGTTATATGTTTTTCATGGGATTTTTGGCACGATGGTCGTTTATTAATAGGAGGAAAAGATGTTGAAATATAATAAATTAGCAATTGTAACTGCATTATCAATGACTTTACTAGCTGGTTGTTTCGGCCCAAAACCAGAAGAGGAGCTATATGTTGCATTTGAAAATGCTGCCAAGCAAGAAAAAACAATGTTTGAAGATGCGAAAAAATTAGAGTCATTAGAGAAAGAGGGGCAAATATTATATAATCAAATTGTCCAAGAAGGAAAAGATAATAATCAGGCTGTTAAGGATAAGCTTGATCAAGCGGTGAAAAATACAGCTGAGCGAGAAAAAGTTCTTATTAAAGAAAAAGAGGCGTTAAATAAAGCGCAAGAAGAAGTGAAGTCAGCTGATAAGTATGTGAAGAAAATTGAAGATAATAAATTAAAAGACCAGGCGGATAAAGTAAAGAGTACTTATGAGAAACGACATGATTCATTCCAAAAGATGTACGATAGCTATAATAAATCTTTAAAGCAAGAAAAAGAATTATATACAATGCTACAAGATAAAGGTACAAAATTAAAAGATATTAGCGAGAAAGTAAAGTTAGTAAACCAAGCATATAAAGATATTGAGACAGAAAAAGATAAGTTTAATGAATATACGAAATCATATAATACAGAAAAAGTTGCATTCTATAAACAAGCGAATATTAAAATTAAGGAAGATAAAAAATAAAACAGTTTGGCCTAATATGGGCCAAACTGTTTTATTTTTTTGTATAGGTACGGCTATACCATGGAACTGCTTCGCTTAATTTTTTTTCTTGTTTTAATGCTTCAGGACCAATATAATCTTGAAGTGTTTTTTTTGCTATTGTTAAAGATAAGGTTGTTTTCGGATTTCGATAGGAGGATTCAAGGTGACCAAGATGCGGTAGGGTGCGAAAATCATCTTTCGTAGGAGGGATATGGAAAAAATAATCACCTAAACGTATAAGAACATCGGATTGTTGTTGACTAAAACGTGGATTTCTAGAAAAATGTAATCCTTCTTTGATAGCCTTTTTTTCAGTAATTAAGCGTTCTAAAGCAGTCTTTTTTAACCAATATAAGTACTTAGGGTTAGTTGCAGCTTTAGCATGACGATTCACAACGAAAATAGATTGAGCTAGTCTATTAATAGAATGTTGATTATGTAATTGAGATTGGGGTTGTGAAGGTTTCATATTGAATCTCCTTTCAATTTTTCCTTATTATAGCATAAATAAAATGGGTTTTTATTATATGCAAAAAGTAATTGTATATATTTTCAATATTAAAGCAATATTGTTATAAAAAACAACTATTTTGTATAATAGTGATAGAATATGTTTCAGAAATTTGATAATGAAAGAGTGAGAAGTTTGAAAGAAATATTAAAACTACAATATGCCATTATAGACATTGGTTCTAATACAATGCGCTTAGTTATTTATGAAAAACAAAGCGGGGGTTTTTATAAAGAGATTGAAAATACGAAAGTGGTCGCTAGGTTAAGAAATTATTTAGTAAATGGTGTATTAAGTGAAGAAGGAATAGAAGTATTATTACAAACATTATTTCAATTTCAAGAAAGTACACGATTCCATAAGCTGCATCATGTACTTTGTGTTGCAACGGCAACAATTAGACAGGCTGAGAATCAAGAGGAAATTAAAAAACTTGTTGAAGGGCAAACAGATTTTACTCTTAGAGTTTTATCAGAATATGAAGAAGCACGTTACGGTTATTTAGCAGTTATGAATTCCACTTCATTTTCAGAAGGAATTACAGTTGATATTGGTGGGGGGAGTACAGAAGTTACATACTTTCGAAATAGAGAAATTTTAGAATACTATAGCTTTCCTTTTGGAGCACTTTCTTTAAAGCAACAATTTATTCAAGATGATATTCCTACTACAGAGGAGTTAGATGAGATTAGAAGGTATTTATGGTATCAATTCCGAACGCTACCATGGTTAATTGATAAAAAATTGCCTCTTATCGCAATTGGGGGTAGTGCGAGGAACATGGCGAAAATCCACCAAAATTTAATTTGTTATCCTATAGCTGGATTACACTTATACAAAATGAAAGAAGACGATATTAAAAATGTAAAAGATGAATTAAAACAATTATCATTCATAGACCTTCAAAAATTAGAAGGGTTAGCAAAAGATCGAGCAGACACAATTATCCCAGCGGTCGAAGTATTTCATATGCTTGTTAACGTTATAGAGGCATCGGCTTTTGTATTGAGTAAAAAAGGATTAAGAGAAGGTGTTTTCTATGAAGAATTAACGAAAGATTTGGGGATCTCATATTATCCGAACGTAGTAGAAGAGAGTTTACATTTATTGTCATATGAATACGAATTAGACATGGGATTTGTCATTCAACTTATTAAACAAGGAACATTAATCTGCAAACAACTTGAAGGAGCTGGACTCATTTCTATGTCAGCGAAAGACTGGAGAATATTCCATCAAGCAGCGAAAGTATTTAATATTGGAAAATATATAGATGAAGAAGCGAGCCGCTTACATACATTTTACTTACTAGCGAACAAAACAATTGATGGTATGATGCATAAAGATCGAGTTAGATTAGCGCTTATAGCTTCTTATAAATCAAAAATGTTATTTAAACAACATTTGGCACTGTTTGAAGGATGGTTTGATAAAAGTGAACAAAAGAAAATTCGATTATTAGGGGCTGTATTACAATTTTCGGCTGCTTTAAATATACGACAAAGATCGCTTGTTGAAACAATATATATAACGGAAAGTAAAGAAGGTTTAACATTCAGGATTTTATGTGAAGAATCGGCATTGGCGGAAAAAGTTCAAGCGGAAAAACAAAAAAAACAACTTGAAAGAGTATTAAAAACGAATATTAACTTAGTATTCGAATTGAAATGTTAGGTTGTACGGATGTCTTTACAAAAAATTAACACTTTGGAATATTGTAATTTGATAAAATAAAAGTAATTAAATTATATTAAAAAAGTTTCAAAGGGAAGTGTGAAGCGAATGGAATTACTAAAGGGGAATTTAGTAAATTTAAATGATACAGCGTATTATAATAATCGTGAATTAAGCTGGCTAGCATTTAATGAACGTGTACTACAAGAAGCGCAAGATGAAAATAATCCACTATTAGAAAGACTAAAGTTTATTAGTATTTTTAGTTCGAATTTAGATGAATTTTTTATGGTGCGCGTAGCAGGTTTGAAAGATCAAGTAAGTGCGGGATTTAATCAGCCAGAAAATAAAGCAGGTTTAACACCAAAGAAACAGTTAAATAAGATTGCGATAAAATCGCATGAGTTGATGACTGTGCAGTATGAAACGTTTAAAAATTATGTATTGCCAGCGCTTAAACTAGAGGGGATTGAGCGTTTAACATTCCATGATTTGACGAAAGAGCAAAGGGAATTTATCGAGGAATATTTTGATGAACAAATATTTCCGGTTTTAACCCCTGTATCTATTGATGCGTATCGTCCATTTCCAATGTTATTAAATAAAAGTTTGAATTTAGCTACTATTTTATATGATGAGCAACAGGCTGAGGAAGAAAATCGTACGAAGTTAGGAATTGTACAAGTGCCTTCATTACTGGAGCGTTTCATATTTTTACCGAGTGAAGGGCAAAAACATAAATTTATTTTATTAGAAGATGTAATTAGTGGTTTTACTCATAAACTATTCACAGGATATAACGTATCACCTGTTACTCGTTTCCGTATTACACGTAATGCGGATTTAACGATCCATGAAGAAGGTGCACGCGATTTATTAAAAGTAATTGAAAAAGAATTGAAAAAGCGTAAGTGGGGAGCTGCCGTTCGTTTAGAAGTTGGTAAAGAACACATTGATGAAAGAGTGTTAGCGTTATTGTATGATGTGTTAGAAGTAAAAGATGAAGATGTGTACATGATGGATGGACCGTTAGATTTAACATGTTTATTCTCCTTATATAAAAAATTAGCGCCTTTATATGAACATCTAGTATATCCGGCTCTTATTCCTCAACCTCCTCAAGATTTAGGTGATGAGGAAGATGTATTTGAAAAAGCGATAGAACATGATATTTTATTACACCATCCCTTTGAGTCGTTTCAGCCAGTCGTTGATTTTGTCCGTGATGCGGCAGATGACTCGAATGTACTTGCGATCAAACAAACATTATATCGTGTAAGTGGAGATTCTCCAATAATTCAGGCGCTGAAGGTAGCAGCTGAAAAAGGAAAACAAGTGACGGTATTGGTTGAGTTAAAGGCAAGGTTTGATGAAGAGAATAATGTTCATTGGGCTAAAGAATTGGAACAGGCCGGATGTCACGTTATTTACGGAGTAAGTCACTTGAAAACGCATAGTAAAATTACGTTAGTTGTAAGAAGAAGAAACGGAAAAATTGAAAGGTTTGTACATCTTGGAACCGGAAATTATAATGATGCAACAGCGAAGTTGTATACCGATTTTGGATATATTACATCGCGAAAAGACTTTGGTGTAGATGCAACAAATTTCTTTAATTATTTGAGTGGTTATACAAAAAAACCGCATTTTCATCATTTATCTGTTGCCCCGTTTGATATAAGAGAGCAGTTTATGGAGTTAATAGATGAGGAAATCCGTTATCATAGACAATATGGAAATGGATATATTATCGCTAAAATGAATTCGTTAACAGATAAACCGTTAATAAAAAAAATGTATGAAGCATCACAAGCTGGGGTAAGGGTAGAGCTCGTCGTTAGAGGGACATGTTGTTTAAGACCTGGGATTCCAAATGTAAGTGAAAATATTCGTGTAGTTAGTGTTGTTGGAAGATATTTAGAACATAGTCGTATTTATTATTTCCATCATAATGGAGATGAAAAAATATATTTATCTTCAGCTGATTTGATGACGCGAAATATGGAAAAACGAGTAGAAATATCCTTCCCAATTTTAGATATTGAAATGAAAGCGAGAATAAAGGCAATTTTACAGCTGGTTTTAGCTGATAATGTGAAAACACGTGAACAAAATAAAGATGGTGACTATTATTATATAATTAATAGTAGTATAGAAGAAATTGATAGCCAAGTGAATTTATTTAAGATGGCGTATCAAAATACAGACGCTGAATAGTGTGAAAAAAGTAAAAACCTCTTATTGAATTTAAGAGGTTTTTACTTTTTTTCTCTACTCATATATTCTCAAAATGGAAGGATGAGTAGAGAGAATAGTTTTTATTATAGGCGTGTGATGAGTCGGTTCGTTGAGAGAAAAACATTAGAAGAATGGTTGGTTTAAATTAATAATAGTATGGTTGTTGACAAGGCCCTCCGTAACAAGGAAAAGGTGCTGGTGGTGGGAAAGGCGGTGGATAAGGCGGATAAAACGGTCTAGGCCCGAAAGCTAATGCTCCGCCTAGCAGTCCGCCAGCAATTCCAGCTAGAAATGGAACACCGAAAAATGGAAAGAAGCGTGAGTCGCCTGCTGGGCCAAAAGGTGCTGAACGAACTGGGATCGGTTGATAATATGGATACATGAACAAACCTCCTTTACTGGACTCATTTTTATCATATGGTGGACCAAGCGTGGATGAGCGCGTACAAGGAAGGATATGTAAGGAAATAGGCGAATTGTTACGAATGTTGTAGGATGAAGAGTGTAATTTCAGGTTTTGACATAAAGCGGAATGGGACACGTGTTCTTCCAATACCTCGATTGACATAGAGAGTCAAACCTTGAATGTTATAGAAACCTTCAATATATTCTTTTGCAAGCGACGGGGTAATAATAGCACCTAAAAAAGGAATTTGTACTTGTCCGCCATGGCTATGACCAGAAAGTTGAAGATTGATTGGATATGTAGCGATTTGTGGCGCGATATCTGGTTCGTGAACGAGAACAATTGTATAAATATTTTGTTTTGCATGTTGTAAAGTTTCCGCTATTTTTGGTTTACCCAGTAGCATATCATCGAGTCCGAAAATAGAAATTTCACTATTATCCAGTAAACGAATTCGCATTTCGCTATTTTGCAAAAGTTCAAATCCAGATTCGCGCATGATGTGATCATAGTATTCAGTTCCATATCCGCCATGGTCGTGGTTACCATAAATAGAAAATTTACCGAAGGGTGCCTGTATATTCTTTAAAATGGATGCAACAAAAGAAGCCTCGGTATATGTTTGGTAATCATCAATGAGATCACCAGTAAAAAGGACAATATCTGGCTTTTCAGCATTAATCTTGGAAACGATTTGAGATAAATGTTGGAGAGAGAAATAGTATCCTAGATGTAAATCGCTAAATTGAAGGATCTTCATACCATGAAAACCTTTTGGTATGAGCGGTGATTTAAGTGTGTGTTGCGTAAAAGAAAGCAAATAGGGCTCTATATATTTAGCATAATAATAGCCGATACTTGCGGTTATAAATGAATATAGACAAGTGCGTATTCCAGATTTTAAAAAATTTCTTCTTGTAATTTTCTTCATATACAGGTTACTCGAACCTCCCTTCAGTTTTTTTAAAAATATATTTTAAATACTAAAAAAGTAGTATAGATTACGAAAAAAATGAACGAAAAGAAACCTCTTTACGTTAAAATATCAGAAAAATTGAAAAATATAAAGATTTCTATCAAATAAAGTGATAAAATGAATGTGTATTCATTTTTTTTGGAGGGGATGTATGTGAAAGAGAAGGTAGTTATTATAACAGGTGGATCAAGTGGAATGGGAAAAGGGATGGCGATACGTTTTGCGAAAGAAGGGGCACGTGTTGTTATTACAGGGCGTACAAAAGAAAAGCTAGAAGAAGCAAAGTTAGAAATTGAACAGTTTCCAGGGCAAGTATTATCTGTACAAATGGATGTACGAAATACTGATGATATTCAAAAAATGATTGAACATATTGATGAGAAGTTTGGACGGATTGATATTTTAATAAATAATGCAGCTGGAAACTTTATTTGTCCAGCAGAGGACTTATCTGTGAATGGCTGGAATTCGGTAATTAATATTGTATTAAATGGCACATTTTATTGTAGTCAGGCTATTGGGAAATATTGGATTGAAAAAGGTATAAAAGGAAATATTATTAACATGGTGGCAACATATGCATGGGATGCAGGCCCAGGGGTTATCCATTCGGCAGCAGCTAAAGCTGGTGTATTAGCGATGACAAAAACTCTTGCTGTTGAGTGGGGACGTAAATATGGAATACGAGTTAACGCTATCGCACCAGGACCAATTGAACGTACAGGTGGTGCCGATAAATTATGGATTTCAGAAGAAATGGCTAAGCGTACATTGCAAAGTGTTCCACTTGGTAGAATGGGTACACCAGAAGAAATTGCGGGTCTAGCTTATTATTTATGTTCAGATGAAGCTGCATACATAAATGGAACTTGTATGACAATGGATGGTGGCCAGCATTTGCATCAATATCCATTTTAAAAGGGATGAACAAACGAATGATTTATTCATTTCTTTGTGGTAAAATATGACGAAATTGTGACACTTAAAAGAAATGTGTTTACAAGAGGGGATATATACGTTATATTTAAGACCTCTTTTTTCTTCATAGTAGAATTGCTAATTCCCCTTAGCATTTTACCCCTCTAATCCCTTCAGGAAAACTGAAGGGATTTTTTATTATTTTTCCGTAAATATCGTGTTATAATTTTTGAAAAGTAAAGGGAGGGAAGCACGTTGATAGATGCATTAGATGTAATGAGTAACTTGGATAAAGTCCTTCCTTATTATCAAGCTATTTTTAGTGCTGATGAGCATACAGTAATTGGATATGAAGTTGTAGGACGTATTCAAACAGAAGAGGGCATACAAAGTTTAGCATCTTTCTTCCATGATGATTCTATTCCGAGTGAGTTCCAACTTGAAGCGGATAACATCATCGTAGAAAAAGCGTTAAATAGGTATTTAGAAACGGATCAAAAATTATTATTATTTATACATCGGAATGCTAATGTATTAATGAATGATGAAGATGAAAGTTTACTTCAACTTTTGCTGATGTATGAAGAACAAGGTTTGAACTTACAACGCATTGTTCTGGAAATAACAGAACATGAATGTAAAGAAGATATAGAACAATTTAATCATTTACTCATGTATTATCGTACATATGGTATTCAAATTTCGATTAATAAAGTCGGAACGGGTACAAGTAATTTAGAGCGTATTAGCGTATTAGCACCGGATATTTTAAAAGTAGATTTAACAAATTTAAGGCAAACTGCACTTTTACAATCTTATCAAGATATTTTATATTCCTTATCTTTACTTGCTAGAAGAATTGGTGCGACATTGTTGTATGAAGAAATTGATGCTTTTTATCAACTACAATATGCTTGGAAAAACGGTGGTAGATATTATCAAGGTAATTATTTGAAAGAATGTTTACCTGATTTTATTGAAACGAATGTTTTAAAAGAGCGACTTGGTAATGAATGTCATCAATTTATTCTGCATGAGAAGAAGAAGTTGCAAAAAATTTATAATTTAACAGAGATGTTACGTGATCGAATTGGTGATGTTCTGTCAAAACAAAAAAAGAATGAAGATATAAATGATTGGTTATTACAATTTAGCCAAAGCATATCACAATATAGTTTTCGGATATTTATTTGTAATGAAGATGGTTTTCAACAATCGGGTAATGTTATGAAAAAAGATGGTGGATGGATCATTATGCCAGAGTATTATATGAAGAACTGGAGCTGGCGCCCGTATTTTCTAGAAAATATAATGAAAATGCGTTTTGAGAATAAGGCAAGACTTTCAGATTTATATGCTGATATCGAAACTGGTGAAATGGTACGAACATTTTCATTCCCTATTGATGATGAAAACTTTTTATTTATAGATTTATCGTACGAATATTTATATGAAGAAGATGTTTTATTTTAATGCACGAAGAGATTCGTGTATTTTTTTGTTTGTTTTTATCATAAATTGGTAATAGTGAAAATGATGATGAAAATGCTGTCTATCGTTGTAAAGATTTTACGAACGAAATCATCCCTTTCTTTGCATAATCATTGTTACAATGAATACTACAAAGACAAGCTCTTTTAAAAGGAAGGTGAAAAAATGAAGAAATATGGAATATGGTTTGTTCTATTTATATGTGTTGCCTTTCTAGTTGGCTATAGTGTCACAACTGTTTTAGGAAAAGAAGAAGTGAAAGTGGATCGGAAAGAAGTGTTTACAACGATACAAAAAGGTTATGAGACGCAATTTTCAATCCGCGGGAAGCAAATACCTATGAATAAGATGATAGAGACGTTATCACCATATTTTACAAATAATTTCCTTCAAGTTTTTACAGATGAAAACAGTAGAAATGAAAAACAAAGTGGTGAATATTTACTTCCAGCAAAAGAAGCTCCGTTTTCTTTTAATTCAGAAACAAAAATGTCTTATGATGAAGAACATAAAAATTTATATGTCTATGAGCGGACAAAGAGTGGACAATATCAAATTGTGACATTGCAAAAGGATAATGGAAAATGGAAATTAGCAGGGTATCATGAAAGTCAGGAACTGTTGACTGAAATAAAAAGGTTACAACAATTATGAGAATAGGAATAGGTGTCGCCTATTCCTATTCTATACCGAGTAGCTGTTGTAATTTTTCAATTTGAAAACCTGCCACAACTTCTTCGTCAATTACAACTGTTGGAGTTGAATAGGATTCATAGTCATATAAAAGACGATTGCGTGCAGCAGCGTCTTTTTTTATGTCAAATTCTTCATATACAACGTTATTATGTTTTAAAAATTCTTTTACAATGGTACAAGGCGGACAATCAGGTTGTGTATAAACCTCAATTTTTTTCATTGTAATTCCTCCCTTTTTCTGTTGTTTATTATATTCTGCCAGTATAAAAAGCGCAATAAAGAAGTAAAAAGATGCTCTTTCATCTTTTTACTTCTTATTTCGACAAATTTTAGTTGAGTTTCTTGCCAAGAACCTTTATCCTAGATTGTGGAACGTTTTTTCTGTTATGACGGATAGAATGAGTATAGCTGTAAAACCTATTGGTAGGAAGATCAGAGAAAGGAGAGATTTCATGTCTCTACTCCAAGGAATTTTAACTCGACTTGTTAGTCTACAAGAACAAGCTGAAAGCGGTGAAGTAGCACAACGCTATTTTGAAGTGAACGGTGAGCGCAAATGTAGCGTGAAATTTTTCGATAAAAGTGAAATGTATGAGTTAGAAGTGTATCAACAAGGTGAAAAACCTCAAGTGTATCAATTCGATAACATCGATATGGTTGCAATTGAGATTTACGATATCATTTCTTGATACATATAAAAAAGGTACTGCCAAATGGCGGTACCTTTTTTAGTTATATTAATTAATGGGCTATATAGGTAGTAGAAGTTGTAATTTAAGTCGCGATTAAATAAAAGAGTTTTTACAAATGTATATGTATAGGAATTTTTTATTTTTCCTACAATGATAGTAAATATTAATAGGAGGTGCAAAGGATGGAACGCTTACCGATTGTTATTTGTCCTAATTGTCACAGTCATGCTGAAATTAATCACGTATTAACCGCCCAGTCTAATCAAAATGTAATTTATACATGTAGGTTTTGTAATTATGTAATTCGAAATATTGAAACGAATAAAGGGTAGTAAGTTATAATTTTTGTTTTTGTCCCATACAATGAGAATACGAAAAGTCTGTCTAATTGAAAGGACGTGACTATGTGGACGGTGAGTATACATTTTATAATGTTTCAGAGAGACATTTGAATTTTGATATGGTATTTAACCGTATTTGTAGTTTCATTGAAAAGGATCCGCGAAATTTATATCGATTATCTATTGGGACAGACTCACAAGCGCATCAAAAGGATACGAGGTTTATTACGGCGATACATATTCATCGTGTTGGAAAAGGAGCATGGGGATGTTTGCATCATAAATCAGTGAAAAATAAGCCAGCAACGTTGCGAGAGAAAATATATTTAGAAACACAGTTTAGTCAAGAAATCGCCTATCTATTTACTCCCAATCATATACAAGCGATATGGGATTTATTGCACCCATACGCTCAAGATGGAGCAGGATTCATAATGGAAATTCATTTAGATATCGGGAATGATGGTTTAACAAAAGAATTTATTTTAGATATGACGATGAAAATTCAAGCAATGGGATTAACAGCAAAAATTAAACCAGATGCTTATGCGGCATTTAGTTACGCAAACAGATATACAAAATAATGTGAAATGATGTCTATATATTCGCAGTCGTTAAGTATTTCTAACAAAAACTGAATATTACATCTGTTAAATAGACTGAAAAATTTATATAATGAGAGTGATGATGCGAGTGCAAGGAGAGGAGCATATGGAAAAGGAATTTGTTTTAACAAGAGAAGAAGAAAATTTATTGTTGGATATTCTGTTTCAGCAAAATTACGCGAGCGAAATTTTAGCGGTGGAGCTTACAGACATTGAGAATGGTTTAAAACAGACAGATGTGACGCAATATAAAAAAATTACAAGATTGTTTTACCGATTAAAAAATAAAGGGTATTAAGCACTACCGGAATGGTAGTCTTTTTTTTATGTTATATGCTAAAATAGTTATGTATTTTTATTTTTATTAGAAGAATGTCAGGACAAAATAATAATATGAAAACGCTATCATAAAATGTGAATAGGATCGGAGAATATTAGCAGGAAAAAGGAAAAA
Organism: Bacillus sp. RC242; assembly: GCF_044908245.1. Taxonomy (NCBI): domain Bacteria; kingdom Bacillati; phylum Bacillota; class Bacilli; order Caryophanales; family Bacillaceae; genus Bacillus; species Bacillus sp. RC242. Next base: position 199,391 of record NZ_JBIYCZ010000001.1, on the reverse strand, counting down.
TGGGGGATGTAACATGATTAGTATTCCGAAAGACGAGTTTCAACAAATTCTTGTGAAGGATTTAATGATTTCATCAGATAAAGTAGCACATGTACAAATAGGGAATGGTCTAGAACATGCTTTACTCGTTCTTGTGAAATCTGGATATTCGGCGATTCCTGTTTTAGACCCTATGTATAAACTACATGGGTTAATTAGTACTGCTATGATTTTAGATGGTATTTTAGGATTAGAGCGCATTGAGTTTGAAAGACTTGAGAATATGAAAGTGGAACAAGTGATGAAGGAAGAGATTCCAGTTCTTATGTTAGAAGATTCTTTTGCAAAAGCTTTAGAAATGACAATTGATCATCCTTTTATTTGCGCTGTCAATGAAGAAGGTTACTTCGAGGGTATTTTAACACGGCGGGCTATTTTAAAATTGTTGAATAAAAAAGTGAGACAGCATAATCGATAACGTAGGGAAAGTGACTTCACAGAAAAGGCGAAGTCACTTTTTTTCGTGCATATCAGTTGTGTATGTATTATATTTAAAAAGACATAAAGCATAAGAAAAGTTTGAACTAACAAACCGTTCTAATGTATAAAAGTATGCAATTAAATTAAGGATGAAATGCTTATTAAAATTAGGTGTATGGAAGCTAAGGAAAGAGGGAGAAAGTTGCAAATTGATGATTTTCAAATGATGGTTGTGTTAGCTCAGGAATCAAATATGAGAAAAGCGGCGGAACGTTTATTTGTTTCCCAACCTGCGCTTAGTCAACGATTACAATCTATGGAGAAACAATGGGGAATGAAATTTTTTATTCGTTCACAAAAAGGATTAACAATTACACCTGAAGGGGAAAAAGTTGCAAATTATGCAAAAGAAATGTTACAACGGGAAGAGGGTATTAAAAGTGAACTGGCTCTTTTTAGAACCGAAACATACGGTACGTTAAAAATAGCTGTTGCATCAGTCATTGGGCAATATTGGCTTCCACCTGTTTTGAAAAAATTTGTGCATAAGTATCCTTCTGTGAAGATATCTCTGTTTACTGGCTGGAGTAGTGAAGTGCAAAAGCAATTTTATGAAGGAGACGTTCATGTTGCTATACTGAGAGGATCACAAGAATACAAAGGGCAGAAACAACAATTATTTGAAGATGAATTATATTTAGTCGATAAAGAAATAAAAGATATTTCGATGTTAAAAGAGACAAATAGACCATTTATTCAATTTAAAAGTGATTCGACCTACTATGGACAAATACAAAATTGGTGGTATGGATTATTTTCAAATCCACCTAAGCGAACGATTGTAGTTGACCAAATTGAAACGTGCAAACAGCTTGTTTTAAATGGAATAGGTTATGCTCTTTTACCTTCGACTGTTTTAAAAGAAGTGCAGGAAAATATGTATAAAACACCTGTTCAATTAACGAGAGAAACATGGTTATTGACGAGTGACTCGGCAAGGCAGTTGAAGCAAGTACAAGCATTTTTAGAAATTATAGAAGAAATTCAAATGGAAAAATAAGATTATTGTCTTGCTACTGGCTCTATCGTTTGGTAGAGTAACATTATAAATGGATTTAGGAGGCAACAAGAATGAAAATGATGGACGCTAACGAAATTATTTCGTTTATTCAAAACAGTGAAAAGAAAACTCCTGTAAAGGTATACATAAAAGGGGATTTAAAAGAGGTAACATTCCCTGAAACAGTACAAGCATTTGTAAATAAAAAATCTGGTGTATTATTCGGAGAATGGTCTGAAATTAAGACAATTCTTGATGAAAATAACAAGCACATTGTTGACTATGTAGTTGAGAATGACCGTCGTAATTCTGCAATTCCAATGCTTGATTTAAAAGGTATTAAAGCTCGTATTGAGCCAGGCGCGATTATTCGTGACCATGTAGAAATTGGTGACAACGCTGTTATCATGATGAATGCAACAATTAACATCGGTGCTGTAATTGGTGAAGGTACTATGATCGACATGAATGCAGTGCTTGGTGGACGTGCAACAGTTGGTAAGAACTGTCACGTAGGTGCAGGTGCTGTACTTGCCGGTGTTATTGAGCCACCTTCTGCAAAACCAGTTATCGTTGAAGATGATGTTGTAATTGGTGCAAATGTAGTTGTTCTAGAAGGCGTTACAGTAGGTAAAGGTGCAGTTGTAGCAGCAGGAGCTGTTGTAACAGAAGATGTACCTCCATATACAGTTGTTGCGGGGACTCCGGCACGTGTAATTAAAGAAATTGATGAGAAGACAAAAGCAAAAACTGAAATTAAACAAGAGCTTCGTCAATTAAACCCAGAGAAATAAAAAATAAAAAGCGTAAGAGCATGAATGTGCTCTTACGCTTTTTATAGATAGAGGTGCAAAAATGACAGTAAGCAAATTTGTCCAAGTTCGTAGAGATTTACATAAAATTCCGGAGATCGGATTTAAAGAGTGGAAAACACAACAGTATATTTTAGATTATATAGGAACGCTTCCTAATGAATATTTGGAAGTGAAAACATGGAAAACAGGTGTAATTGTTAAAGTAAATGGAAAAAATCCAGAAAAAATAATAGGTTATCGTGCAGATATAGACGGTCTACCAATTACAGAGGAAACTGGATATGAATTCTCTTCTGTCCATGAAGGAATGATGCATGCATGTGGACATGATTTGCATGCAACAATCGGTTTAGGACTTCTAACAGCGGCTGTAAGCGAAAGAATAGATGATGATCTTGTGTTTATATTCCAACCAGCTGAAGAAGGTCCAGGTGGTGCACTTCCTATGTTAGAAAGCGATGAGTTAAAAGAATGGAAGCCGAATATGATTCTTGGACTTCATATTGCGCCTGAATACTCTGTGGGAACAATTGCGACAAAAGAAGGTTTATTATTTGCGAATACATCAGAGCTATACGTTGATTTAAAAGGAAAAGGTGGACATGCTGCATATCCGCATACAGCAAATGATATGATTGTTGCAGCGAGTCATCTCGTTACACAACTTCAATCAGTTATTAGTCGTAATGTGAACCCTCTTGACAGTGCGGTAATTACAATTGGGAAAATTACAGGTGGTACAGTTCAAAACATTATCGCAGAAAAGTCTCGTTTAGAAGGAACAATTCGAACGCTATCAGTGGAATCAATGAAACGTGTTAAAAGCCGAATTGAGGCAATTGTTGCGGGAATAGAAGCTTCTTTTCAATGTGAAGCTGTTATTGACTACGGAGCGATGTATCATCAAGTGTATAACCATGAGGAGCTAACGAGAGAGTTTATGCAATTTACACGTGAACAAACGACTATGGACGTAATTACGTGTACGGAGGCAATGACAGGTGAAGACTTTGGTTATATGCTTCGAGAGATACCTGGATTTATGTTTTGGCTTGGAGTAAATTCAGAATATGGTTTACATCATGCGAAATTAAAACCAGACGAAGAGGTTATTGAGAAAGCAATTGTATTTTTAAATCAATATGTGAAGTGGAAGGGAAATAGAAAGTGAACTTACTCGCTAATTGTGCAATAGTTTAGAGTGGGGACTTCTTAGTTCAGAGACGAAAACATCTTTCGTATTCGTTAGTGTTAGACATCTTCATACAAATGAGTAAAGTTAAATTTGACGTCTTAATAATGAGCAGGGGGTTTTTAGCCACTGCTCATTATTAATTATTGCTAATAGGGAAGATAATTATTTAACTACCCTATATATGTTTACTTTTAGTATGAAAAGTGTGTAAAATCAATGTGATACATAGAAAAAAGGGTGGGGAATTACGTGCAAATTAGCAGTGCGATTTTATGTTTCGTCTTATATGCATATGTTATTATTGCGGCGGTTTATTTTGGGATAAGTTTTTACGCCTATCGTTTAGCAAATAATAGTGAATATGAAGAAACATACAAATGGGTGAAAAGATATTTGTCACCTGTACTAGAAATTATGAATGGATTTGTTCTTTTTTTATTTATTGGATTAATTGCTTTCTCAACGAGTTTAGTAGGGAATAAGACTACGTTATTTGTACTAGGTATCATTATTTTTATGCTATTAGGAATTCGGATTGGTAATACGGTGTTTTGGAACGAAAGAAAAATAGATGGTTGGACAGGGATGTTTATTCCATGTATGTTAGCTGCAATTGTGACGAATATAGAACATGAATATTATCAATTACATTTTTGGCTTATCATTGTTTTAACAATCCTCTCTGTTTTGTATATAAGTACTGTCGTGCTAACATACATCGCAAATGAAAAAGGAGATGCAAAAGGTGCGCACTTCTTTAGAGGGCGTGCATTATTATGGAGTGTGCCGACGATGGCAGTTATAGGAATTATTGCGATATTAGTAAATGGATATCAATTTACTAATTGGCAATTGTTTTTAGAAACTTGGTGGATCTTCATTGTTTCGCTTGTAGCTTTTTTAGGCGCAACACATTATTTATTCCATCAACATCATTACATATTGGCACTGTTATTCGCATTTACACAACTTTTATTTGCTTTTTTCGGACAAGAAACGCTATTGTTCGTTTTTGAAACATTTAGTTCATTTGGAAATATATTTGTATTTGGTATGTTAATTTTCGGTATCGCGTTTTATTTACAACAGTATTTTTATATGCAAAAACAAAAATAAGAAGTATATACAGGTTTTTGTAGCGAATTTAAAGTATGTTACAATAAAAGTACATAGTATTTGATGTTATTGGAGGAATTCCTGTGGGCGAAAAAGAGAAAGAATTTGCTGTTATTGGGCTTGGCCGTTTTGGTGGAAGTATTTGCCGTGAATTAGCTCAATTAGGTATGGAAGTAATGGCAATTGACTCAGATGAGGATAAAATTAATGAGTTTGCAAATATAGCTTCGCATGCTGTAATTGCAGATTCAACAGATGAGATGGTATTAAAAAGTCTTGGTATTCGTAATTTTGATCATGTAGTCGTTGCTATTGGAGATAATTTGAATTCAAGTATTTTAACAACGTTAATTTTGAAAGAATTAGGTGTGAAAAATATTACTGTAAAAGCTCAAAATGACTATCATGAAAAAGTGTTAAGTAAAATAGGGGCAGATCATATTGTGCATCCAGAACGAGATATGGGAAAAAGGATTGCTAATAATATCGCATCAAGTAATGTGTTAGATTACCTAGAGCTTTCAGATGAGCATAGTATTGTAGAGATTATCGCAAATAAAAAAATTGATGGGCACTCTTTAATTGAATTAGATATTCGTGCGAAGTTTGGTTTGAACATTGTAGCAATTAAACGTGGAAAAGAAGTTATCGTATCTCCTCGAGCTACAGAAAACGTTCAGGCGGGAGATATATTAATTGTAATTGGTCATGACGATGAAGTAGATCGTTTTAAGCATTTTTTAAGATAAGAGAAAAGGACAATGCCGAGGAGGCATTGTCCTTTTTCTTATATTTCCATAATGATTGGTAAAATCATTGGACGACGTTTCGTTTTTTCGTATAGGAATGGTGCTAATGTGTCTGTAATCTCATTTTTAATTTCAGACCATTGTGTTGTTTTTCGCTCCATTACTTTTTCTAAATGTGTTGTAATTAATGTTTGAGCATCGTTGATTAAATCGCTGCTTTCACGCATATAAACGAAACCACGCGAGATGATATCAGGTCCTGCTGCAACTTTAAATTCTTTCATATCAATGCTTACAACTACAATAACAAGTCCTTCTTCAGAAAGAATGCGACGATCACGTAATACGATATTACCGATATCTCCAATACCATTTCCATCGATATAGACAGAGCCAGATGGGATTTTCCCAGCTACACTTGCTTCATCAGAACGTAAAGCAAGAACATCTCCATTATCCATAATGAAACAATTTTCTTCTGGAATACCACAATCATTCGCTAATTTCATATGCATACGTTGCATACGATATTCACCATGAATTGGCATGAAATATTTCGGCTTAATAAGACGTAGCATTAACTTTTGTTCTTCTTGTCCACCGTGTCCACTTGTATGAATATTTGAGAGTTTACCATGGATTACATCAGCACCAGCGCGGTACAACATGTTAATTGTACGACTTACACTAATTGTATTGCCTGGGATTGGTGAAGAAGAGAAAACAACTGTATCGCCAGGGATAATTTGAATTTGACGATGTGTACCATTGGCAATACGTGAAAGTGCTGCCATCGGCTCCCCTTGACTACCTGTACATAACATAACAACTTTATTAGCTGGTAGGCGGTTTAGCTGAGCTGTGTCTATGAATGTATCCTTTGGACACCGGATATAACCAAGGTTTTGTCCGATTTCAATAGCCGCTTCCATACTTCGACCGAATACAGCTACTTTACGATTGTTTTCAACAGCAGCCTCAACAACTTGTTGTAAGCGATGGATATTCGATGCAAAGGTTGCGAATATAATACGACCGTCTACTTTGCGGAATATATCTTGAATACTATCACCAACGCGGCGCTCAGACATCGTAAAGTTTGGCACTTCACTGTTTGTACTATCAGATAAGAGACAAAGTACACCGTCTTTTCCGATTTCGGCCATTTTTGTTAAATCTGCTGGCTCACCTACTGGTGTGAAATCAAATTTGAAATCACCTGTATGAACGACTTGTCCTTGAGGTGTTTTCACAACAACTCCGTATGAATCCGGAATACTGTGAGTTGTACGGAAGAAGGAAACAGATGTCTTTTTAAATTTAATAACATCATCTTCTTGAATTTCATAAAGTTTTGCTTTACGAAGTAATCCGTGCTCTTCTAATTTGTTTTTTATTAGGGCAATTGCTAATTTTCCGCCGTAAATTGGAATGTTTACTTGACGTAATAGATAGGGAATTCCACCGATATGATCTTCGTGACCATGTGTAATGAATAACCCTTTAATTTTATCTTCGTTTCGCACAAAATAAGTGTAATCTGGTATTACATAATCGATCCCTAGGAGTTCGTCTTCTGGAAATTTAATTCCAGCATCAATTATAATAATTTCATCTTGAAATTGAACAGCATATGTATTTTTACCGATTTCACCAAGACCACCGAGGGCAAAAACGGCAGCTTGATCATTTTTTAGGAATTTCATATGACTATACGATCTCCGCTAATATTAAATCAGCGTTTTGTTTTTCATATTCAAGATGAGCACCAGTAACAGACTGAACGAACTCGATATTATATGCGAACTTATTTAATTTTTTACGAACATCCTTTTGAGACGTAGCCTCTAAATATAAAACTTTTGTATTTTCACGTACTGGGACCTCAGTTAATTTTTCTTGATAAAATACTTTAAAAATCATTGGGAAAACCTCTCCTTGTCTATGTTTTGCATTATCTGTTACTTATTATAAAGCAAACAGTCATGATTTTCATGTTTTTTCGAATGAGAATGAAGAAAAAGCCCCAAATGGGCACAATTTAAGCGATTGTCTTCTTACGGACTAAATCGTTTAAATAACGCTTGAGCTTTTTCTTCAGCTTCTTCAGCATGATTACTCCTTCCTTTCCTTATTTTAAACATGCATATTACTAATGATAACTCCGTCTCTCATACAAGAAAGAAGATTAGAAGTGAATAGTGAATCTTGTTCTTTTTAGTATAGTGTAAGTTATCTTGTAGTAACGATTAGTAGCCGTTAGTTATAGATATAGTATGAGGAAGAATAGAAAAGAAAATTCATCCGAACAAGTATCCACATTTTTTCACTAATAGTATATGCACATTTCATAAATAAGGTCAGAAAGTGAACGCTTTCTTCACAGATGTTTAATATGTTATACTTTTTTTTGAAATTTGAAAAGTGATAATCAAAATAGGAATATAGAGTGCCAGAAAGGATTTTGACAAATGAATGATAAAATTGTCTTTTTTGATATTGATGGAACATTATTAGATCATGATAAGAAAATTCCGCAATCTACAAGAGATGCAGTAAGAGATTTACAAGAAAAAGGTGTGCATGTAGCGATTGCGACAGGGCGTGCGCCATTTATGTTTGAAGATATTCGTGAGGAACTCAATATACATAATTATGTTAGTTTTAACGGGCAGTATGTTGTATTTGAGGATGAGGTATTATTTAATAATCCATTACATCCGGATGCTCTACATAAGTTTACTCAGTTTGCAAAACAAGAAGGATATCCACTTGTATATCTTGACCATCAAGAAATGAGAGCGTCAGTGGAATATCATGATTATGTAAAAGAAGGTTTTGGAAGCTTACAATTCGAGCATCCGGCATATGAACCTGATTTTTATGAGAAACGCGATATTTATCAAACACTTCTTTTTTGTGAAGTAAACGAAGAAGAAAAGTTTATTCATCATTATCCAGATTTTCATTTTATACGCTGGCATGCATATTCAATGGATATTATTCCTAATGGTGGTTCTAAGGCAAAAGGGATTGAGAAGTTTATTGAGAAAATAGGATTTAATCGTGAACAAGTATATGCATTTGGGGACGGATTAAATGATTTAGAAATGATTGAAGCAGTAGGAACGGGCATTGTGATGGGGAATGGTCATGAGGATTTGAAAAAACTTGCTAATTATGTGACAAAAGATGTTAATGAAGACGGTATTTATCACGGATTAAAGTGGGCTGGCTTGTTATAAGTAAGTGTGGAACCCATTTCATATAATAAAAAGGCGGAAGGTTAACTTCCGCCTTTTTACTATTATCGCTCGAGAGGTTTTGAATCATCGGGAGCCACAAATGGATTGTCTTTATTAATATGGTCATAGAACATAACACCGTTTAAATGGTCGATTTCATGTTGGAATACAATTGCTGGTAAACCTTTTAATCGCAGTTTTACGTCTTCACCGTTAATCGTTGTTGCCTTTACTGTAATTCTCGTGTAACGAGGGACATAACCAGGTACTTCACGGTCTACAGATAGACAGCCTTCACCATTTTGTAAATATGTACGTTCAACAGAATGACTAATGATTTTTGGGTTAAATAATGCGTAGCTATATAACGTATCGTTCGTATCAGTTACATGAACCGCAATCATTTTCTTTGAAATACCGATTTGCGGAGCCGCTAATCCGATTCCGGGGCGTAAATTATATTTTTCAGCCATTTCAGGGTCCTGGCTATTTATTACAAATTCAATCATTTCTTTAAGAGTATTTGTATCTTCCTCGCTAGCAGGTAAGAAGACCTCTTCTGCGACGTCGCGCAAAATAGGATTTCCTTCACGAATTACCTCATTCATTGTAAGCATATGTAATCTCTCCTTTCTCCTTTAGTCTACCAAAGGAGATAAAAAAAGTCATCGGCAAGTAAGGAAGAGCTACTTGGAAACAAATCTTCTACAGATAAGTTATGTAATAAAAAGAAAAGACGGCAAAGCCGTCTGTTTCTTTCCATAGTTGTTTCATTTTACATTAATTAGCGAATGCAAGCAGCACCAACGATAATTAAAAGGATAAACAACACAACGATTAAGGCGAAGCCGCTTCCAGATCCGCCACAAGAACCGCCATAACCGTAGGAAGGATATGAACAAGTTGTTGGATAGCAATATGAGTATCCGTACATGAGATGACCTCCTTTATCATTTCCCGCTAATACTGCGGTTACTATAATGTATGGAGGAATGATCAGAAATGTATAGGTATTTACCTATAAAAGGAAGAAGTGTTTGTATAATTTTCTTGAGAAGAGAGAAAAACTAAGGAGAATTAAATCGTTTACATATTATTCTAAGAGAAAAAATAAGTTAAAAAGGGAATAATATAACAGCAGGTTATTGCTTACTAATACAGATGTGAAAAATAAAAACACGTTTGTGTAGAGGAAACCGGCATATTATTTATAAAAAAACGTATTCAAAGTAATTGACATCGTAATTAGAATAGTTGTAAACTAAAAAACGTGATCAAGATTGTATTAATATGTTTTTGAAAAAACATTAGTACAGATTGTTAGGTACACAAAATTATTCTCAACCGACAAACAAATTTGTTGGTTTACATTGTTGCGCTTTCAGTCTAGCTAATAGATAGTGAAAGCGTTTCAGAATATGGTTCAAGAGAGGAAGAGGTGAACGGAATGGGTACTAAAACAAAAAAGACCCTATTTAATGTTGATGAGCAAATGAAAGCTATCGCAGCTCAATTTGAAACATTACAAATTTTAAATGAAAAAGGCGAAGTTGTGAATGAAGCAGCTATGCCTGAATTATCTGATGATCAATTAAAAGAATTAATGCGCCGTATGGTGTATACTCGCGTACTAGATCAACGTTCTATTTCTTTAAACCGTCAAGGACGTTTAGGTTTCTACGCACCAACTGCTGGACAAGAGGCTTCTCAATTAGCAAGTCATTTCGCACTTGAAGCAGAAGATTTCATCTTACCAGGATATCGTGACGTTCCACAATTAGTGTGGCACGGTCTACCATTATACCAAGCATTCTTATTCTCTCGTGGACATTTCATGGGTAACCAAATGCCTGAGAATGTAAATGCACTTGCTCCACAAATCATTATCGGTGCGCAAATCATCCAAACTGCTGGTGTTGCGTTAGGTATGAAATTACGTGGTAAAAAATCTGTTGCAATTACTTACACTGGTGACGGTGGTGCTTCACAAGGTGACTTCTACGAAGGTATGAACTTTGCGGGTGCATTCAAAGCTCCAGCAATCTTCGTTGTACAAAACAACCGTTATGCAATCTCTACTCCAGTAGAAAAGCAATCTGCAGCTAAAACTGTAGCACAAAAAGCAGTAGCAGCAGGTATTTACGGAATTCAAGTAGACGGTATGGATCCATTAGCTGTATACGCAGCAACTGCTTTCGCTCGTGAGCGCGCAGTAAATGGCGAAGGTCCTACTTTAATCGAGACTTTAACATTCCGTTATGGTCCACATACAATGGCTGGTGATGACCCAACTCGTTACCGTACAAAAGATATCGAAAACGAATGGGAACAAAAAGATCCAATCGTACGCTTCCGTGCATTCTTAGAAAACAAAGGCCTATGGTCTCAAGAAGTTGAAGAGAAAGTTATCGAAGAAGCAAAAGAAGATATCAAACAAGCAATTGCTAAGGCTGACCAAGCTCCAAAACAAAAAGTTACTGATTTAATGGAAATCATGTACGAAAAAATGCCTTACAACTTAGCTGAACAATATGAAATTTACAAAGAAAAGGAGTCGAAGTAAGCCATGGCTCAAATGACAATGATTCAAGCAATCACTGATGCTTTACGCGTTGAAATGAAAAATGATCCTAACGTACTTGTGTTTGGTGAAGACGTTGGTGTAAACGGCGGAGTATTCCGTGCTACTGAAGGTTTACAAGCTGAATTCGGTGAAGATCGTGTAATGGATACTCCACTTGCAGAGTCTGGTATTGGTGGACTTGCAGTTGGACTTGCACTTGAAGGCTTCCGTCCAGTTCCAGAAATCCAATTCTTCGGTTTCATTTATGAAGTAATGGATTCAGTTTCTGGTCAATTAGCTCGTATGCGTTACCGTTCTGGTGGACGTTGGACTGCTCCAGTAACAATTCGTTCTCCATTCGGTGGTGGTGTTCATACTCCTGAACTACATGCTGATAGCTTAGAAGGATTAGTGGCACAACAACCTGGTCTAAAAGTTGTTATTCCATCTACTCCATACGATGCAAAAGGTCTTTTAATCTCTGCGATTCGTGACAACGATCCAGTTATCTACTTAGAGCATATGAAATTGTACCGTTCATTCCGTCAAGATGTACCAGAAGGTGATTACACAATTGATTTAGGCAAAGCTGACATCAAACGTGAAGGTACAGATGTATCTGTTATCGCTTATGGTGCTATGGTTCATGCTGCATTAAAAGCTGCTGAAGAACTTGAAAAAGAAGGTATCTCTTTAGAGGTTGTGGACTTACGTACAGTTCAACCATTAGATATCGAAACAATCATCGCTTCTGTTGAAAAAACAGGCCGCGTAGTTGTAGTTCAAGAAGCTCAAAAACAAGCTGGTATTGCAGCTAACGTTGTAGCGGAAATTAACGACCGTGCAATCTTAAACTTAGAAGCTCCAGTTGTACGTGTTGCAGCTGCTGATACAGTATTCCCATTCTCTCAAGCTGAGAGCGTATGGTTACCAAACCATAAAGATATTGTTGAAGCTGTTAACAAAGTAATGAACTTCTAATTTTTAGTTTTTCATGTGCAAAAGAAATCAGCACATGCTGGTTTCTTTTGTACATATTCCATAATAATGAAATGAATCAGGGGGCTGAATTCCGTGGCATTTGAATTTAAACTACCAGATATCGGTGAAGGTATCCACGAAGGTGAAATCGTAAAATGGTTTATTAAACCAGGCGATGAAGTAAATGAAGACGATGTACTTCTTGAAGTACAAAATGATAAAGCAGTAGTAGAAATCCCTTCTCCTGTTAAAGGTAAAGTACTTGAAGTACTTGTAGAAGAAGGAACAGTTGCAATTGTAGGAGATACATTAATTAAATTTGATGCTCCTGGATACGAAAACCTTAAATTTAAAGGTGACGATCATGATGAAGCTCCAAAAGCTGAAGAAGCAGCAGTAGAAGCTCCAGCAGCGGAAACTACTCCAGCAGCAACTGCAGAAGTAGTAAATGAGCGTGTAATCGCTATGCCATCTGTTCGTAAATATGCTCGTGAAAAAGGTGTAGATATTCATAAAGTAGCTGGTTCTGGTAAGAACGGCCGTGTTGTGAAAACTGACATCGAGGCATTTGCAAATGGTGGACAAACTGTAGCAGCAACTGAGGCTCCAGCAGCAGTAGAAGCTACTCCAGCAGCAGCGAAAGAAGAAGCACCAAAAGCACAACCAATCCCAGCTGGTGAATATCCAGAAACTCGTGAGAAAATGAGTGGTATCCGTAAAGCGATTGCGAAAGCAATGGTTAACTCTAAGCATACAGCTCCTCACGTAACATTAATGGATGAAGTAGATGTAACAGAACTTGTTGCTCACCGTAAGAAGTTCAAAGCTGTTGCAGCTGACAAAGGTATTAAATTAACTTACCTTCCGTACGTTGTAAAAGCTTTAACATCTGCATTACGTGAATTCCCAATGTTGAATACTGCTTTAGACGATGCTTCTCAAGAAATCGTTCATAAACATTACTTCAACATCGGTATCGCAGCTGATACAGACAAAGGTCTATTAGTACCAGTTGTTAAAGATACAGATCGTAAATCTATCTTTACTATCTCTAACGAGATCAATGAACTTGCTGGTAAAGCACGTGATGGTCGTTTAGCTCCAACTGAAATGAAAGGTGCTTCTTGCACAATTACAAACATTGGTTCTGCAGGTGGACAATGGTTCACTCCAGTTATCAATCACCCAGAAGTAGCAATCCTTGGTATCGGCCGTATCGCTGAGAAACCAGTTGTGAAAAACGGTGAAATCGTTGCAGCTCCAGTATTAGCATTATCTCTAAGCTTTGACCATCGTTTAATTGACGGCGCAACTGCTCAAAAAGCATTAAACCAAATTAAACGTCTATTGAATGACCCACAATTATTAGTAATGGAGGCGTAATAACAATGGTAGTAGGAGATTTCCCAATTGAATTAGATACAGTCGTTGTTGGTGCAGGTCCTGGTGGATACGTTGCGGCAATTCGTGCAGCACAATTAGGTCAAAAGGTAGCGATTATTGAAAAATCTAACCTTGGTGGCGTATGCTTAAACGTTGGATGTATTCCTTCAAAAGCGTTAATCAATGCAGGTCATCGTTATGAGAATGCAATGCATTCTGATGACATGGGTATCACTGCAGAGAACGTAAAAGTTGACTTTACAAAAGTTCAAGAATGGAAAAACGGCGTAGTTAAGAAATTAACTGGCGGTGTTGAAGGCCTTCTTAAAGGTAACAAAGTTGAAATCATTCGCGGTGAAGCTTACTTCGTAGATGCTAACACATTACGCGTAATGACTGAAGATGCAGCACAAACTTATACGTTTAAAAATGCTGTTCTTGCAACTGGTTCTACACCAATCGAAATTCCAGGATTCAAATACTCTAAACGTGTTATCAACTCTACAGGCGCTTTAAGCTTACCTGAAATTCCTAAAAAACTTGTTGTAATCGGCGGCGGTTACATCGGTATGGAATTAGGTACTGCATATGCTAACTTCGGTACAGAAGTTACTGTAGTAGAAGCTGGCGACGAAATCTTAGCTGGTTTCGAAAAAGCTATGAGCTCTGTTGTTAAACGTGCTCTACAGAAAAAAGGTAACGTAAATATCCATACAAAAGCTATGGCTAAAGGCGTTGAAGAAACAGAAACTGGCGTAAAAGTTAGCTTTGAAGTTAACGGTGAAATCCAAACTGTAGAAGCAGATTACGTATTAGTAACTGTAGGTCGTCGTCCAAACACTCAAGAAATCGGTCTTGAGCAAGTTGGAATTAAAATGACTGACCGTGGCATTATCGAAATTGATGAGCAATGCCGTACAAATATTTCAAACATCTATGCAATCGGTGATATCGTTCCTGGACCACCATTAGCTCACAAAGCTTCTTACGAAGGTAAAGTAGCTGTTGAAGTAATTAGTGGCCATGCATCAGCAATCGATTACATCGGAATTCCTGCAGTATGCTTCACTGATCCAGAATTAGCATCTGTTGGTTACACTAAGAAACAAGCTGAAGAAGCAGGAATGACAGTAGCTGTATCTAAGTTCCCATTCGCTGCAAATGGTCGTGCGTTATCATTAAACAGCACTGAGGGTTTCTTACAACTTGTAACGCGTAAAGAAGATGGTCTTCTTGTAGGTGCACAAGTTGCAGGTGCAGGTGCTTCTGATATTATCTCTGAGATTGGTTTAGCTATCGAAGCTGGAATGACAGCTGAAGATATCGCTCAAACAATCCATGCTCACCCAACATTAGGTGAGATCACAATGGAAGCAGCTGAAGTTGCTCTTGGAATGCCAATTCACATTGTAAAATAATTTAAGTAATGTAAATACCCCATCTCTTATTTAAAGAGATGGGGTATTTTTATTTTCATGAAATGACTTGCAAGGTCTTTATATGTACTTGTCGAATGAATATATAATACTTTAAATGAACCGTTAGCATATATGCCGTTATATAATATGTAATTGATTCAAACTTAATCCCATATATTAATAAAATAGAGCATGTCAAAGGAGAAGGTTCCATGAGAATATTACATGTTATATTTTATCATTTTCTATTATGGAGTGGTTTTTCCATTGTATTAACATTATCGAATGGTGATAAGTTTCATTATAAAGTAATTCTCTTTTTCGTATTTCTTTATTTGGCATATGTGATTGCATGTTTTGTATTACACGTAAGAAAGCAGGCGTTATTCCTTACGTGTTCAAATTGCATACTTTTTTTAATCATATTCTCTATTTTTTAAATTAACGTTTATAGAAATACATTGTTCTTCCATTAAATAGTTGTAACTCTCCTTCTAATTTCTTCGCTAGAAAACGGCTAAATTCATTTGCTTTTCCTTTATCACCAAATGTTGCTGTAGTAGGCAAAGAAACCTGAATAAAAGATTGTTCCTTTTCTATTCCAATCCCAACATAAATAGAATCATATCGATCGTGACTCGATTGGAGTTTTAATGTTGTTGCTGATGTATCTAATATTTCATAAGGAAAAGCTGTATTTGTATAAGCATAATTAATTTGATCACCAGTCTTGGAAGTAACGGTTTTATAGTTATGAAAAAGGTGTTTAACATCTTCTATTGAAACAGATTGTTGATTGGATTTAGGTACAAGTGTGATAAAGGCGTGTTGCATACAAATTCCCCCTTAACTTAGTAGAATAATATCATTCTACATCCTACTGAATTTTTTGACAATTAAAAGGAGTATTACTTTTTTTGTTTAATATATTAATGAGTAGGAAGTGTTATTTAGAAAGGTGGAAACTCATGTTTGAAAAATTGTATGATGAGCATGAAAGTGTGAAGGTACGATTTTTAGGATTTATGACGCATGATACACGTTATGATTTTGGAGTTATTTATACAAATATGTTTTTTGGAAAGCCACTTATTGTTTGTATGCAAACAGGGAGATCTACTTTGCTTGGGAGAGATGATGTAGAAAATGTTCCATATATACAGGAAACTTTTAAGTTAGGATCGGAAGAGGAGGCGGAGGAGTTAGCTCAGTTTTTTAAATTTCTTGTTCCGTCTACTTCTTTGCATGCGGAGTATGAAGAATAATTAACAAGAAACAGTCGTACGTATGAGATATGGCTGTTTTTTTTGTGTTAATATCGCATACTAATTTAATTTTAAAATATTTAATGTGTTATACTAAAAACCTATTGACGTAAAAAGTATAACATATTAAAATAAAGACAGAAAGTTAAGCGGTTACAAAAGTTTTTGGGATTATAAACTTAGGGGGAAATGAAAAATGGGAACAATCGTATGTCAAGATTGTGAAGGTACAATTGCACACTTCGAGGATGAGAAAGTAACGGTACTTTACGGGAAATGTGGATCTTGCGGATGTGATCACACAGAACATACAAAAGCCCAATAATTAATAGGAAATTGACAGCTAAAAGTTTTTAGGACCATAAACTTAGGGGGAAATGAAAAATGGGAACAATCGTATGTCAAGTTTGCGAAGGAACAATCGGACATTTTGAGGATGAGAAAACGACAGTACTTTATGGAAAATGTGGTTCCAATTGTGACTGTGCTAGTAGAGACAATGCGAAAGCTTAATCATATATAAGTAGATTATTCTTAAAAATCAGGGGGAAATGAAGATGGGAACAATCGTATGCCAAGTTTGTGAAGGAACAATCGCACATTTTGAAGATGAAAAATCAACAGTACTTTATGGGAAATGTGGATCTCATTGCGAATGTGACCATAAAGAACATACAAAAGCTTAATAATTAAGAAAAAACGCCTACACATGTAGGCGTTTTTTTAATAGATTGTAGTTGTATGTCCGACTGTTGCAACAATTGCATCATCTCTAATAGGAATAAATCCTATTGATGTTTGTGGCGTGTTAGGAGGGGCATATTGGCTCATCATACGGCTATCAATACGAGTAATAAAATCGGTTAAATAAGCTGAAATAAAAGCATAAGGAATCCTTCGTTCATTTAATGAATAAATAACTTCCTC
The DNA here is from genome assembly GCF_044908245.1 of Bacillus sp. RC242. NCBI lineage: Bacteria > Bacillati > Bacillota > Bacilli > Caryophanales > Bacillaceae > Bacillus > Bacillus sp. RC242. The sequence goes on along the minus strand of NZ_JBIYCZ010000001.1, from coordinate 182,215 downwards.
TTTCGTTTTTACGCCTACGCCATGTCCGTAAAAAAAGAAGTTTCCTAGATAGATTGTATTTTCTCCTTGCCACTCAATCGTAGCTGGATTAACTTGTGGGTTTTTAAAGTAAACGAGGTCACCTGGAACGATATCGCCACTCGTTTTTGTTATGAGCTTTAAGTCGCGATCGTAGTCCCATGTATAAAGTAAGAGGTTTGCGAATAGACGGTTGAAAGTTTTTTCCTCATATAATGATAGTAATGCTTTGTAAAAAATGATAATCATTGCGGTGGCACATTCAGTTCCATATAGTTTTCCGTTTTTAAAAATATCTTGGATGGCAATAGAAGGGGCTATGTTTGGGAGTAGTTGAAATCCGCCAAGTGATGTTCTTTCCCAAAACTGAGGGTTGCAAAAAGATTGTTGAAACGTACGAAACTGAAATCCACTTTGAAAAAGTTCTAGCGCGGAAGTAATAATATTAACTCGTAAATTAAGATCAAAGCTGAGTTCATCGGCTGTTCGGAAGGAATAAACTTCTTGATTTCCCGCCATTATGGATAAAATCTGTTGTTTTTCAGCTGCAAATGGCTCATATTCATTTGTGATATAAGGGTGTACAATAGAACGGCCTATCACAATCATAATGGTATCCCCACCTATACGTTACAGATTTCGCGATACGGGAAAGCCTATATTGGACTTTAGACATAGGATGAAAGTATCGCTTTTTCATAGAAAAACATTTATCCCGCTATTTGCGGGCAGTAAGAATTCCACCTCAAAATTCGGCTGGAGCCCTGCTGCCCGTAAACGCCCGATTGGTGAAGGCTAATAATCAGTGGGGATGAACAAAACCCCACTGATTAAAGTTTCACTTTATATTTTGGTAGACTTTAACTACAGACAAGTACAAGTCTTTAAAACGCCAATGTGTTCTTTGAATAAAGATAGCATAGGGAGTTCGATAACCGAATTCAAGCTATCGGTAAAATGATATGTGTCGTCAAGAACAAGACGCTAAAACACCTGAACACGAATCTGTACGGTATGGTATAGTACCGTAGCTCACGAACCTATACGATCTGTTGTGAGAGTGGTGATGGCACACCGCAATCTTGCACGTCAGCAATACCAGAAATGGATTTCGCCTTAGGTAGCAAGAATCCCACTGATGTTAGTCAGCTTGCCCCATTAGGGTGGGAATGTCAAATTCTTTAGTATCGTATGAAAAAAAGAGAAAAAAGGTGAAAGAAAAGCCTATCAACTGATAGGCTTGTACTCTTTAATAACACGTAATGTTTGTAATGTCATATCTTCAGGACCTTGTACAGGTAACCCAGCTTCTAAATTTTTAAGAATATACTCTAAGTTATCTTGTGTAATAATTTCCCCCGGAGTAAAGATTGGAATCCCTGGCGGATAAACCATAACAAAATCAGCTATAATACGACCTGCTGCGTTTTCAAATGGAATGACTTCTGTTTCTGAATAAAAAGCATCTCTAGGAGAAAGTGCTAGCACAGGTATTTCAGGTATTTCTACTTGTACTTGAACACCTTTGTCTGCTCTATTTCTATATGTTGCTGCTAAATCTTGTAAGGCTGTAATAAGTGTATCTGTTTCACTTTCTGTATCTCCAAATGTGATAAGACAAAGTATGTTATATAAATCAGAGAGTTCTACTTCAATGTTGTAATGTTCTCTAAGCCATACTTCAGCCTGATGGCCTGTAATACCTAAATCTTTTACAGATACAATTATCTTTGTAGGATCATAGTTAAAAGTAGCATCTGTTCCTAGCATTTCTTTTCCGGGACAATAAAGATGCTCAATAGCATTAATAGCATCACGAACATGCTCAGCTAATTGTATTGTTTGTTCTATGAGAGCTGTTCCTTCTGTAGCAAGACGTTTTCTAGCAACATCAAGGGATGCTAACAAAATGTAAGAAGTTGATGTAGTCGTAAGCATGCTAATAATGGATTGGACATGCTTTACGTTCACAAGACCTTCTTTTACATTAAGAATAGAGCTTTGGGTTAAAGACCCACCTAATTTGTGAACACTTGTTGCTGCCATATCTGCACCTGCTTGCATAGCTGATATTGGTAGTTCATCATGAAAATGGATATGAACACCGTGAGCCTCATCAACAAGTACAGGAATATCGTAAGAATGAGCTAATTCTACAATCTGCTCTAAATCTGCAGCAAACCCAAAATATGTTGGATTTATAACAAGTAAGCCTTTCGCATCTGAGTGCTCTTCAAGAGCCTTTTTGACAGATTGAATTGTGATCCCATGTGAAATACCGAGCTTCGGATCAATCTCAGGATGCATGAAAATTGGTTTTGCACCTGAGAAAATAATAGCTGACATTACAGATTTATGCACATTCCGTGGCACGAGGATTTTATCCCCAGGACCGCACACGCTCATCACCATTGTCATAATTGCACCACTTGTACCTTGAATAGAAAAGAACGTATGATCTGCACCGAAAGCAGCGGCTGCTAAATCCTGTGCTTCTTTAATCATACCTTTTGGATGATGTAAATCATCGAGCGGCGCAATATTAATTAAATCAATTGCTAATGCATTATGCCCAATAAATTCGCGAAATGTAGGATCCATGCCCTGTCCTTTTTTATGACCAGGAATATGGAATTGAACTGGATTTCGCTTACTGTGCTCAACTAAAGCGGTAAACAATGGTGTTTCGTATTGGGACAATCTATACACCCCTTCTTCTTCGTAATATTTATTAGAGTTTGTTTTATATGATTTCATCTCATTCTAAAAGGAAATTAAGATGACAAACTTTTAGAACTTGACTTGTTTTTCTGCCATTCGCAAAAGCCTTTTTTGGGATGGTAGTCTCACTTTATTCTCTATAAAACAAAAGCATTATATCACCAATAATTATAGATGTATAGAAAAATCGCATTTTCAAGGTGAGTATGTTTAATAGTTATATTTTAAATACTGCAAAGAGGAAGACAATTCCATTGAAATGGATAAATGGTGTATAATGCAGAGTGGCTATAGTGAAGAATAAAAGGTTGTCTTAAAGGTAGCATAATGGAAAAAGAAAGAATACTGAATGAGGTGCAAAAATGGAATATCAATATCCACTTGATTACAATTGGTCAAATGAAGAAATGGTAGCAGTTGTAAAGTTTTATGAAGCGATTGAAAAGGTATATGAAAAAGGAGTTTTGAGAGAAGATTTGATGGAATTATATCGTCGTTTTAAAGAGATTGTGCCATCGAAGGCAGCGGAGAAAAAAATTGATAAAGAATTTCAAGAAGTAAGTGGATATTCTATATATCGTACGATTCAAAAAGCAAAGGAAGTAGCAGAAAAAAAGATTGTTAAAATGTAAAAATATTTTGAAAAATAAAATATGAAGTGCTATAATGTGATAACAACTAAAAACGGACAATATAAATTGTCCGTTTTCTACTATCGATTACAAAGTGCATATAAAGGAAGGAGTGGTTGCATCGTAGATTCAATCTTAGCAAGGAATTGTTCGTTGGTCATTGCTGAAAACTCCTCTGGTGATATATGAATACCGACTAATAACTCTGCTTTTTTCACAGTAGCTAAACGTTCAATCATCTTTTGTAAGTCTTCCGTTTCAAGCGTTTTATGTAGTTTTACACCTGGTTTAGTATGGTCAATGGACCAAACGAAGTCATTTGGAATATTTGTTTTTAAATCATTTAAATGTTCTAAGAAGGCGTGAGCCGTCTCCACTTTTTGTGGACACTCATAGATTAAACCAAAGTATATGAAGGCGTGAGTACCCCATAAACCAATTTGAAAGTGTGGTAACATTTTATATCCACGTTTATTTGTTGAAAAAGCAACCCAAGTATCGTTTGGTGGATTGACTTTGCGGCGTGCATGTTTTGCTACATGGTAGAAAAAGTTTTCATCAGTTTGTTGTGATAAATATTCTGCAAATTGTTCCCCTAAAGCTTCTAGCTTAGGATGAATATTCGTTTTAATTGCGCTCATTCGTTCTTCAAGACCATCAACAGTAAAGACTTCAAAATCAGTTGATGTGAATGTTTGTAGTGTCATGATTGTTCCTCCAACTCCTATTTTGTTTTAATTTTAGCATAGCTTGTACTATTCATAAAAAAAACATCACAAAAAAATTTAAATAAAAAAATATAATTTTGTTGCATAGATGATTTATCCAACATAGTATAGTATAAAACAAAAAATCAGAAAATTGAATCAATTCTAGTCCGAGGGCAGACGAATATTGGGAGGAGGCAAAAAAATGAGACAGGTGATTAATGCGTTAAAGAGAACAGATGCTGAAAAGAGAATTCCGGTGCTACGTTTGGAGCTAGATTATGAATTAGCAACTTTATATGATGCGATGATGGATAACGACAAACAGAAAAAAGAAGAGTGCGTACAAAAATTAGAAGTGTTAAGACTTGAAATGATCCGTTTAGAAGCGTAATAATAGTATATGTATAAATAATTAGTTGGTGCGAACCTTATAAAGGGTTCGTTTTTTCTGTGAACAGTATAGATCGGAGTGTTTAAACATGCAAGAAGTATGGAAAGACATCGATACACACGCGAAACAGTGGATTCGAGAAGCTGGAGAACATTTAATGGCGTCACTGAAAAAAACACTTATTATAGAAACAAAGTCAAATGCAGCTGATCTAGTAACAAATATGGATCGAGAAACGGAGCAGTTTTTAATTGGGAAAATTAAAGAAACATTCCCACATCATAATATTTTAGGAGAAGAAGGCTACGGAGATGAGATTACCTCTTCTAATGGGGTTGTTTGGTTAATTGATCCAATTGACGGCACGATGAACTTTGTTCATCAAAAAAGAAATTTCGCAATCTCAATCGGGATTTATGAGAACGGTATCGGAAAGATTGGTCTTATTTATGATCCAGTTCATGACGAACTATATCATGCGGTAAAGGGAGAAGGGGCTTTTTGCAATGATTTAGCTATTCCCATGTTGGAAAAAGGAACGGTAGAGCATGGAGTTATAGCTTTGAATGCGATATGGCTTACTGATAATCCATTGCTTAATATGGAAAAAATGATGATGCTCGTTAAGAAGGCGAGAGGTACGAGGTCATATGGTTGTGCAGCGTTAGAAATGGTATATGTTGCAACCGGAAGATTAGATGCATATGTGACACCGCGCTTATCACCATGGGACTTTGGCGGGGGACAGATTATTGTAGAAGAAGTTGGCGGTAAAGTGACAACGTTCTTGGGAACGCCTCTTTCTATTGTAGAGAAAAGCAGTGTGTTAGTTGCAAAACCAGGAGTATACGAAGAATTATTACCATTTGTATCGCAATAATGAAAAAAAGTAAGAGGCATAAAGAAGCTTCTTACTTTTTAATGTTATTGCGATTTACGCATTTTTCTTTTTGTTACAAAACCGTATCCAACTGTAACAAATGTGCCGATAATGCAAATAATAATGCCGATGGGACTATTTTCAGCAACCATAATTCCGATACCAATTAAGAAGATAACACCGATAATTGCTGTTAATAAAAAGCGATATTGAATGTGTTCCATTTCTTCACCCTCCAATCTTATTTTACTTTCACAAAAGTAAGAATACAACTATATTTTCATTCTTGATTTTATTTTGATTGCCATTGTATCCCCTTCGCTCTTATAATAGAGAAGGATTAAAAAGACATTAGGAGTTGGACATGTTGAAAAAACGACAAGATTTACGAAATATAGCAATTATTGCCCACGTTGACCATGGTAAAACAACACTTGTTGACCAGTTATTACGTCAAGCGGGGACGTTCCGTGCGAATGAACATATTGAAGAACGCGCAATGGACTCAAATGATCTAGAAAGAGAACGTGGTATTACAATTTTAGCGAAGAATACTGCGATTCACTATGAAGATAAAAGAATTAACATTTTAGATACACCTGGTCACGCTGACTTTGGTGGAGAAGTAGAACGTATCATGAAAATGGTTGATGGTGTTCTACTTGTTGTTGATGCATATGAAGGCTGTATGCCACAAACACGATTTGTTTTAAAGAAAGCTCTTGAGCAAAACTTAACTCCAATCGTTGTTGTAAACAAAATTGACCGTGACTTCGCTCGCCCTGATGAAGTAGTTGATGAAGTAGTCGACTTATTCATCGAACTTGGTGCAAACGAAGATCAATTAGAGTTCCCAGTTGTATTTGCATCAGCAATGAACGGAACAGCAAGCTTAGATTCAAATCCAGCAAATCAAGAAGAGAATATGAAATCATTGTTTGACACAATTATTGAACATATTCCAGCACCAATTGATAACAGCGAAGAGCCACTTCAATTCCAAGTAGCACTTCTTGATTACAATGACTATGTTGGTCGTATCGGGGTTGGACGCATATTCCGTGGTACAATGAAAGTAGGACAACAAGTTGCATTAATGAAAGTTGACGGAAGTGTAAAACAATTCCGTGTAACTAAATTATTTGGTTACATTGGATTAAAACGTCAAGAAATTGAAGAAGCAAAAGCTGGAGATTTAGTAGCTGTTTCAGGTATGGAAGACATTAACGTAGGTGAAACGGTATGTCCGGTTGAGCATGAAGAGGCTTTACCATTATTACGTATTGATGAGCCAACACTACAAATGACATTCCTTGTAAATAATAGCCCGTTTGCAGGTCGTGAAGGTAAATTCATTACTTCTCGTAAAATTGAAGAGCGTCTTCGTTCACAATTAGAGACAGATGTAAGTTTACGTGTAGATAATACAGATTCTCCTGATGCATGGATCGTATCTGGACGCGGAGAGTTACATTTATCTATCTTAATTGAAAACATGCGTCGTGAAGGTTATGAACTACAAGTATCTAAGCCAGAAGTAATTATTAAAGATGTTGATGGCGTAAGAAGCGAGCCTGTAGAGCGCGTACAAATCGATGTGCCTGAAGAATACACTGGTTCTATTATGGAATCAATGGGCGCACGTAAAGGTGAAATGTTAGATATGGTGAATAACGGAAATGGTCAAGTTCGCCTTACTTTCATGGTTCCGGCACGTGGTTTAATTGGTTACACAACAGAATTCCTAACATTAACTCGTGGTTACGGTATTTTAAACCATACATTTGATTGCTACCAACCAGTACATGCTGGACAAGTGGGTGGACGTCGCCAAGGTGTTCTAGTTTCACTTGACACAGGAAAAGCATCACAATATGGTATTATGCAAGTTGAAGATCGCGGTGTAATCTTCGTTGAACCAGGTACAGAAGTATATGCTGGTATGATCGTTGGAGAACATACACGTGAGAATGATTTAACAGTTAACGTTGTAAAAATGAAACAACAAACTAACATTCGTTCTGCGACGAAAGATCAAACTTCATCAATGAAAAAACCACGCTTAATGACTTTAGAAGAGTCATTAGAGTACTTAAACGATGATGAGTTCTGTGAAGTAACTCCAGAATCAATTCGTCTACGTAAAAAGATTCTTGATAAGAGTGAGCGCGAAAGAGCTGCTAAGAAAAAGAAATCTGTTGAAGCATAAAATAATAGAACAGCTACCTTTTATAAAGGTAGCTGTTTTTTTGTTTTTTGTTTATTTTTTTAGAATATTTACTCTTTTTTTGTGGACAGTATTTTTTTTGCGAGTTACTCTTGTATTAAGTACATAAAGAGAATTTGTTTCATGAGAAGGGGTGAAAGATAGTGTTAGAAAGAATGTCATTTTTCGCGAAACTTTGTAAAGTTGATGAAAATCCAGAGTTAGGGATGTGGTTGCTTTATGGAACAATAATTTTATTAAGTGCACTTGTATATAATTTAGGATTTGCAAGGAAGCTATCGGTACTAAAAAATATAGTGATATATATTTCTTTAGCAATTGGATGCACGGTATTAACTTTTTTTGCAGTTTTTTTACCCGTTGGAGAGGGGCTCGTTGTAGCGGCAATTGTACTTGGAATTTATAGACTGCGTTTACGTCAAGCTAAACAACAAAAAACAGGGTGAAAAAAGGAGGGGCTTTCATGCGCTCAGTACAAGATGCATTATATAATTGGTTAACAATTAAAACGGTTGCGGAAGCACGTCCAGATGATAGAGCTGCACAAGAAACGTATGTATTATTTCAAAATATGATATATGAAGAGCATAAATTACGAAATGTAGAAGTTGAAAAGAACGAGGAAATGTATTTGATTACATATGAAATTGATGGAGAAATAAGGTGTGCAAGATTTCCGGTAGAAGCCATTGATTGTTTTTTGGATCAGATGAATCGTGAACCAGAAAAATACAAATAAGTCCTTATCTATATGATTAAGGACTTATTTCCGGTTTACCAATCGTCTTCTACTTTTTTATCACGATATAATCGGAAATTACCACTCGCATGGCGTTCCGTAGTACGCTCTGCAATTCGTTCCGTACATTCCATGCACATATATGTATGAATAGGGCGATTACGCAGTTTTTTTGCCATAGGATTTTCGTCATCTAACATATCTTTTTTATCACAAATCATACATTTGACTCTCATTTCGTCACCTCAATACGAATTCTATCAGTATAAGTATATCATGGAAGTATAATGTTTTTGAATAATAGCGGGAAAAAATAATATTTTCGCAATTCGAAAAATAGGTTATGATAAGGATATATAAATAATATTTGGAGGTGGAAATATGGCGAATGTAGTTGAGCCTACATTGACAGGTGATTTAGTACAATCTTTGCGTAAAGAGTGTATCGTTATGATAGCAACAACAGATTTCGAAAAACAAATTCCTAACGTAAGTGCTATTTCTTGGGTATATGCAGTGAGTGAAACTAGTATTCGATTTGCGGTAGATCAACGCTCACGTATTGTGGGGAATATACGGCATAGTGCAGGGGTTGTATTGACTATAATGGCGAATGAATCCGTATTTTCCATAAGTGGTGAAAGTGAAATTTTAACAGATAGAATGGAAGGGATTCCTCTAAAATTAACGGTAGTAGAAGTGAATGTACAAGAAGTTCGTGATGTTATGTTTTATGGTGCGAAACTTGCTACTGAACCAACATATGAAAAAACATATGATCTTCGAGCTGCTAAAAAGCTTGATAACCAAGTATTAGTAGGAATGAAAGAATTATAAAGAAGATGAATAGGAACATCGTTCATAAACTTTTACAAGTGAGTATTGTGATTTAATGTGAAAAATTATAATAAAAAGTAATATATTGAATAGAAATGAATAAAAAATAAAGAAAAGGTTTAATTTCTATGAATTTCGATTCTACCTCGTTTTTACGGTACATATAATTATAACAATGGTTCGTCCATATTTTATGGATGAAACCCTTGTTCTACAAATTTAAAAGTGGAGTCAGGGGGTAACAGGTTGGATAAAATTTATGTGTTAGATACGAATGTACTTTTGCAGGATCCTTTATCTATTTTTTCATTTGCAACAAATGAAGTAGTGATTCCAGCAGTTGTATTAGAAGAGGTTGATTCGAAAAAACGTTATATGGATGAAGTAGGACGAAATGCTCGCTATGTATCTAAGTTAATCGACAAATTTCGCGAAATAGGAAAGCTGCATGAAAGTATTCCGTTAGAAAACGGCGGTACATTTCGTATTGAATTAAATCATCGCTCATTTGTTCAACTGCAAGATATTTTTGTAGAAAAAACAAATGATAATCGAATTTTAGCGGTAGCGAAAAACCTCTCTTTAGAAGAACAAGAAAAAGAGGACGGGAAATCAGTTATCTTAGTAAGTAAAGATGTACTCGTAAGGGTAAAAGCTGATGCAATCGGATTACAGGCCGAAGATTATTTAAGTGACCGAGTAATCGAAGTGGAAAATATATATTCAGGATTTTTAGAAGGGTATATATCAAAAGAACAGTTAGATTATTTTTATGAAAAAGGTGAACTACCTTTATCTGAAATCGCAAATCATCCTTTTTATCCAAATCAGTTTGTTGTAATGAAAGATGCACTAGGGGGTTCTAGTTCTGCACTTGGGATTGTGGATCATTTAGGTAAGAAGGTAAAAAAACTTATTTTTCACAATGAACAAGTGTGGGGGATACGCCCACGAAACGTGCAGCAAATTATGGGATTAGAATTGCTACTTCGGGAAGATATTCCACTTGTAACGTTAACAGGAAAAGCAGGTACAGGAAAAACGTTACTTGCATTAGCTTCGGGACTAATGCAAACGGAAGATTTAGGTTTATATAAAAAACTACTTGTAGCGAGACCAATTGTACCGGTAGGAAAAGATATAGGTTATTTACCAGGAGAGAAAGAGGAAAAATTAAGACCGTGGATGCAGCCGATTTTTGATAATCTAGAGTATTTATTCAACACGAAAAAGCCTGGGGAGCTAGATGCTATTTTAGCTGGGATGGGTTCGATTGAAGTAGAAGCGCTTACCTATATACGCGGGAGAAGTATTCCAGACCAGTTCATTATAATTGACGAGGCACAAAATTTAACGAAGCATGAAGTGAAGACGATATTAACAAGGGTAGGCGAAAAAAGTAAGATTGTATTAATGGGGGATCCTCAGCAAATTGATCATCCGTATTTAGATGAATATAATAACGGTTTAACATATGTCGTAGAGAAGTTTAAAGAACAACGTATTAGTGGTCATGTAAAGTTTGTTAAAGGAGAGCGTTCTAATTTAGCACAACTAGCAGCGGATTTATTATAAAAAGGAGTGAGCTTAAGCTCACTCCTTTTTTGCCTTTTAATTATACAATTTAAATGATTGTAAATTTACGGATGTTACGAATCGGATTTTGTCTATTAGATCCATCATGGAAATATAGATGAACAGGCCCGTCTTCTCGTAATGGTTTACCTTCTTTTGAAAAACCGAGAATAGCTTTATGGGCTGTTTCTAACGGAAGTGTAATTGTATTGTCTGTGGTTTCAATTTCGACATGAGTAGCATCTTCTAAAATTTCAGCATTTTTTAGAAATGGATGAAGTGGTATGCCAAATGTCCCGTTAATAAGCTGTTCTTTTTTATATTTCTTTACACTTTGTTGTATTGGCGGGAAGGCAGCACCATCACGGATTTCGCGATCCCAATGCTCTGAAGTATGTTTTAAGTATGTTTCTAATTCGGATGAGTCTTCTCTAGTTTCATCAAAGTAAGTTGTCAAATCTATTTTTCGATCATCGAAAATCCATACAGTTGGATCGATAGTGATTGGAAAACGAACTTTTCCATTAATAAATAAAATTTCGCTCATTGTTGTTCCCCCATTTGTGTTATACTCCCACTTTTCAGTATAATAGTATTAGGCACTGTTGTCACAAAAAATGTTTCTATTGCAATTTATTAAAACTATCGCTAATATTAATAGATATGAGAGAGTAGGACGGAAACGGAGGGAATCAATTTGGCGTCTGAGACAGTATCAAATCATCAGGAAAAGGCACTAGCCCTTCTACAAGCGGATGCAGAGAAGATTTTAAGACTTATTAAGGTACAAATGGACAATCTTACAATGCCGCAATGTCCATTATATGAAGAAGTTTTAGACACACAAATGTTTGGACTATCCCGCGAGGTCGATTTTGCGGTTCGCCTTGGTCTTATTGGAGAAGAACAAGGGAAAGCAATGTTAGGAGAGCTCGAACGTGAGTTGTCTGCACTTCATGAAGCATTTACAAACAAACAACAATAACGGGTTCAAATAAGGGGGCTCAAACTGAAATAGTTTGGGCTTTTTATTTGTATAATAAAGAAGGAAGAACCTATATACATATGGAATACAACAATAATTAAATTGAAACAGAAAGAGGAAATGAAATGAAAAAAGTATGGAAATCGATGGATTATTCCTTATTACTTCCTCTTGTTATCTTATGTGTGCTGGGAGTTATAATGGTATATAGTTCTAGTTCCATTGTTGCGATTTCGAGGTTTGATAAACCAGCAAATTTCTTTTTTAAAAGACAATTAATGACTTTGGCTGCTGGGACAATCATATTAATAATTATCGCTACTATCCCATATAAAGTGTGGAGGAAACGAATTTTTTTATTGGGGAGTTATGGTATTAGCATTGCATTATTAGCGGCAGCTGCATTTTTCACTAAGACAGTAAACGGCGCAAATGGATGGATATTTGGAATACAGCCTGCAGAATTTGTGAAGATAACTGTTATCCTCGTATTGGCTCATTTTTTTGCGAAAAGGCAAGAAACGAATACGCCTGTTTTGAAAGGATCGGGACCGGTACTTTTTGGTGTTGGTTTAATCATGGTTTTAATTTTAAAGCAAAATGATTTAGGTACCGATTTGTTAATTGCAGGAACAGTAGGAATTATGTTTCTTTGTTCGGGAGTGCGGATTAATTTATGGATTAAACGAATTGTTTTAACTTCTATAGTATGGGTTCCGGCACTATATATTCTCGGTAATTATGCATTAAATCCATATCAAAAGGCACGGTTTTCAGTTTTTCTTGATCCATTTAACGATCCTCAAAATGATGGGTTCCAATTAATAAATTCTTTTATTGGAATTGCTTCAGGAGGGCTAAATGGTCGAGGGTTAGGGAACAGTGTGCAAAAATATGGATACTTACCAGAACCGCAAACAGATTTTATTATGGCAATTATATCTGAGGAGCTTGGTTTTATAGGTGTAGCTGTCATTTTAATCTGTTTGTTACTTATTATTGTTCGAGCATTTAGGATTGCACAAAAGTGCAAAGATCCGTTTGGAAGTTTAATAGCAATTGGAATTGCAAGTTTGTTTGGAGTTCAAACTTTTATAAATGTTGGTGGTATGTCTGGGTTAATACCGCTTACAGGGGTACCATTACCGTTTGTAAGTTATGGTGGTAGTTCTTTATTGGCTAATTTACTTGCAATGGGTATACTGTTAAATATTGCTAGTTATGTAAAACGACAAGAGAAACAACAAAACGAATTGACTAATGAAATAGAACAAGGTGGACCGCATCTTGTTGTTGTAAAATAAAAAACGCATTGAGCTCTAGAGTTCAATGTGTTTTTTATTTTTTTAGGTTTTAAATGTGATACAACATTAATTCTCTTGAAACAAAAAGTATATTACATTTAAGTGAATGTGATATACAATATTGTTGTTAGAAAAGGAAGAGGTATGCTATACTATTTTTGTGAAACAAATTGAACAGAAAACTTATCATTTGTTGAAAAATAAGGTATGATGGATAAAAATAAAGTGAAGCTTTCTAAGTATAATATAATGTAGAAAGTGAAGAACTTCACGCTCTGTAGAGTGTGTATGTATTTTATCTCTAGAGTGGTAGGAAAATAGAGGGGGAAAATCATGACAAAGCTGCAACGTATTCAAAAAGTATTGGTAGCTAACCGTGGAGAGATAGCAATTCGTGTGTTCCGAGCATGTTCAGAACTTGGACTAAACACAGTTGCGATCTATTCTAAAGAGGATAGCGGTTCTTATCATCGCTATAAAGCCGATGAGTCCTATTTAGTTGGGGAAGGGAAAAAGCCAATTGATGCTTATCTAGATATTGAAGGCATTATTGAGATTGCGAAAAGTAATCATGTAGATGCAATCCACCCTGGATATGGTTTCTTGTCAGAAAATATTCAATTTGCAAAACGTTGTGAAGAAGAAGAGATTATCTTTATCGGTCCAAAAAGTAAGCATTTAGACATGTTTGGAGATAAAGTTAAAGCAAGAACACAAGCGCAGCTAGCACAAATTCCAATTATTCCTGGTAGTGATGGTCCAGTAAATTCAATAGAAGAGGTTGAAGAGTTTGCTGAAAAGTATGATTACCCGATTATTATTAAAGCATCCCTTGGTGGCGGCGGTCGCGGTATGCGTATTGTACGTGCTAGTGAAGAATTAAGAGAATCGTATAATCGCGCGAAATCAGAAGCAAAAGCAGCCTTTGGTAATGATGAAGTGTACGTTGAAAAATTCGTTGAAAAACCTAAACATATAGAAGTACAAATTTTAGCAGATGAAGAAGGTAATGTTGTTCATTTGTATGAGCGTGATTGCTCTGTACAACGACGCCATCAAAAAGTAGTTGAAATTGCACCGAGCGTGTCGCTTTCAGATGATTTGCGTCAGCGTATTTGTGATGCTGCAGTAAAGTTAACGAAAAATGTAAATTATTTAAATGCTGGAACGGTAGAATTCCTTGTAAAAGGTGATGAGTTTTACTTCATTGAAGTAAACCCACGTGTTCAAGTTGAACATACGATTACAGAGATGATTACAGGAGTGGATATCGTTCAATCGCAAATTTTAATAGCTGATGGACATGCATTACATAGCAAAATGGTAGGTGTTCCTAAGCAAGAGGAAGTGGTTGTGCATGGATTTGCAATCCAATCTCGTGTAACGACTGAAGACCCACTAAATAATTTCATGCCGGATACAGGGAAAATTATGGCGTACCGATCAGGCGGTGGTTTTGGTGTTCGTCTTGATACAGGTAATAGTTTCCAAGGTGCAGTTATTACACCGTACTACGATTCTTTACTTGTAAAAGTTACTACTTGGGCACTTACTTTTGAACAAGCCGCTGCAAAAATGGAACGTAACTTAAAAGAATTCCGTATTCGTGGTATTAAAACAAATATTCCATTCTTAGAGAATGTAGTAAAACATAGAAACTTCTTATCGGGAGAGTATGATACTTCATTTATTGACGCGTCACCTGAACTATTCTTGTTCCCGAAACGTAAAGACCGCGGAACAAAAATGTTAAATTATATTGGTACAGTAACAGTAAATGGCTTCCCAGGAGTAGGGAAAAAAGAGAAACCAATTTTCCCAGATGCTCGTATACCAAATGTGATACACTCAGAGCCAATGCAAAATGGAACGAAACAAATTTTGGATGAGCGTGGAGCGGATGGATTAGTAAAGTGGGTACAAGATCAAAAGCGTGTACTTTTAACTGATACAACATTCCGTGATGCACATCAGTCATTACTTGCAACTCGTGTTCGTACAAAAGATTTACATCACATTGCAGAGCCGACAGCGAGAATGTTACCAAACTTATTCTCAGCGGAAATGTGGGGCGGTGCAACGTTTGATGTTGCATATCGTTTCTTGAAAGAAGATCCATGGGAACGATTACTAGATCTTCGTGAAAAAATGCCAAACGTTTTATTCCAAATGTTACTTCGCTCTTCAAACGCAGTAGGTTACAAAAACTATCCAGATAATTTAATTCAAAAATTTGTGGAATGTTCTGCTCAAGCTGGAATTGATGTGTTCCGTATTTTTGATAGCTTAAACTGGGTAGAAGGCATGAGAGTTGCAATTGATGCTGTACGAGATACTGGTAAAATTGCAGAAGCGACAATGTGTTACACAGGAGATATTCATGACCCGTTACGTAGTAAATACGATTTAAATTATTATAAAAACTTAGCAAAAGAGTTGGAAGCATCAGGAGCTCACATTTTAGGAATTAAAGATATGGCGGGCTTACTAAAGCCAAACGCAGCATATGATTTAGTTTCAGCATTAAAAGAGACGGTGTCGATTCCAATTCACCTGCACACACACGATACGAGCGGAAATGGTATTTTAACGTATACAAAGGCAATTGAAGCAGGTGTTGATATTGTCGATGTAGCGGTGAGTTCAATGGCTGGTCAAACGTCACAACCAAGTGCGAATACACTATACTATGCGTTGGGTGGAAACGAAAGACAGCCAGATGTTAATATAGACTCATTAGAAAAACTATCTCATTATTGGGAAGATGTACGTAAATACTATGCTCCATTTGAAAGTGGTATGAATGCTCCTCACACAGAGGTATATATGCATGAAATGCCGGGTGGACAGTATAGTAATCTTCAACAACAAGCAAAAGCAGTTGGCTTAGGAGATCGCTTTGATGAAGTTAAAGTGATGTATCGCCGTGTTAATGATATGTTTGGCGATATTGTAAAAGTAACACCATCATCTAAAGTTGTCGGTGATATGGCATTATTTATGGTTCAAAATCACCTAACAGAACAAGATATTTTAGAACGTGGACATGCTATGGACTTCCCAGGATCTGTTGTTGAAATGTTCTCTGGAGATTTAGGACAACCATATGGTGGTTTCCCGAAAGAATTACAAAAAATTATTTTAAAAGGGAAAGAGCCATTAACAGTAAGACCGGGTGAATTATTAGAACCAGTAGATTTCGATGCTTTAAAAGAAGAGTTATTCCACAAACTTGGACGCGAAGTAACAATTTTTGATGTAGTCGCATATGCATTGTATCCAAAAGTATTTATGGACTACGAAAAAGTTGCTGGGATTTATGGAAATGTATCTGTGCTTGATACACCGACATTCTTCTATGGTATGAGACTTGGTGAAGAAATTGATGTGGAAATCGAGCAAGGTAAAACATTGATGGTTAAACTAGTTTCCATTGGGGAGCCACAGCCAGATGGAAATCGTGTGCTTTACCTGGAGTTTAATGGACAACCGCGTGAAATCGTAGTGAAAGATGAAAGCGTGAAATCAACTGTTGCACAGCGTGTGAAGGGGAATCGTGAAAATCCAAATCATATTAGCGCAACGATGCCGGGAACTGTTATTAAAGTAGTTGTAAAAGAAGGCGATGAAGTGAAAAAAGGTGATTCCATGGCAATTACAGAAGCTATGAAAATGGAAACGACGGTTCAAGCGCCATTTAGTGGTAAAGTGAAAAAAGTATATGTAAATGATGGGGATGCAATTCAAACGGGAGATTTACTCATTGAATTAGATCATTAAAATAAAGAAAAAGAGCTGTGCGAAAGCAGCTCTTTTTTGTGTGTAAATAATACCTTGCCGAATTGGCAAGGTATTAAAGTTTTACTTTATTTTGTTTGCTTAGAAGTTGATTCAGTTTCTTTTGCATTGACTGTACTTCTTGTACCTATCATAACTAAATAGCATAGTACAGCAAACAGGCAAGAAATGAAGAGCGAATGTAATAATGCCATTGCTAAACTAGCATTTGTAAATACGACTAAAATCCCTACTATAGCTTGAAGTGTAACAAGGATAAATGAAATAATCCATCCCCAGTATACTACACGCTGCTGCTTGTAATGGCGAATAGCGATAATCATCGCATATAGTATCCAAGCGAAAATTAACATCGCTGCAACTCTATGCCCCATTTGAACCCACTCATGTAGTTGAGTTGGCATAGGTCTATTTTTGCTACATAAAGGGAAGTCTGGACAGGCTAAGGTAGCTCGTTCGTGACGTACTAAAGCTCCTGTGTAGACAACGATATAACTGTAAATTGTTACACCATAAATATGAAATTTCATTTTTTTGTCCATAATAAGTGAACGTGCATCAAATTTCTGATCAATTTCAAAAATAAGACACGTTAACAAGATGACAGAAGCAAATGAAATTAAGGAAATACCGAAATGAATAGCTAATACAGCAGGCATTTGACCCCAAACAACCGCCGCCGCCCCCATTAATGCTTGTGCAACTAAAAATACGAAGGATAAAATTGCTAACGTCTTTGTTTCGCGCACATGTTTATAATATTTCCAGGACAAGATACAAAGAAGAGTAACAAGGATTCCTGCTGATCCAGATGTTAAGCGGTGACTTAGCTCAATAATAGTCTCCATTGATAAATTAGATGGAACAAATTCACCGTTACAAAGAGGCCATGATTTGCCGCATCCTTGGCCTGAACCCGTTTTTGTAACTAAAGCGCCTCCTAGTAAAACTACTAATAAATCGAGACTTGTAATGACTGCTAACCATTTAATAAAGCGTTGCAATCTCTTTCACCATCTTTCTGCTATGAAGTTATTGCGAAATATTTTCATTCCATTATGTATAGAATAAAACGTGCTACAGTCCTATGATATATAAAAAATAATAAAATAGCAAAGAAATGGAGGGCGAGGACAACGTACGTATTATAAAGGAAAAAATGGGATTTAAAATACATATTTTAGGAGGGATTCGGGCTATTTTGAAAAGAAATGGGGAGAATACATGCTAAATATGACAAAATAGTTTATTATAGAAGATAACATCATGTTATGATAAGGATAAATTAGAATAAAGTTTTTTAATGTTCGACACAAAAAGTTCATGTTTTCTTCACAAAATGTTCGGGAAATGTGATTTAATATATTGGAGTATGGGCGTAGATTAGTAGTAGAATGGGTTAACAATATTTCTACTGTAATAATATTGCTATATAGAAGCGGAATATTTCACATGAAATATATGCTTAGAAAGATGATAGGTTTAAGAGGGGGTTAAAGTGATGAACCATGCAACAAGTGAGCTGCATGATGAGTCAGCTGTTTCAATTGTACCGGAAACAACTCGGTTACAAGATTTATCAGCGCTCGTTAAAATGGGGATTGTAAACTCAAATACACTTACTGTATTTACAGGATTTTGGTTGGCTTTACATTTTAATGGATTGAGTGTTATGGACAATCTAGATAAGTTATTTTTCACAATCGTTGGTTCTGCATTAATTATGGCAGGGGTATGTTGTTTAAATAACTACATTGACCGAGATATCGATCCATTAATGGAAAGAACAAAAAACCGTCCAACGGTAACAGGTAAATATAAACCTGGCTTTGCACTTGCATTTGGACTTGTAATTTTACTTCTTGGCTTTGCATTTTTATTACTTACTACACCGATGGCAGTGTTAATCTCATTTATTGGTGCCTTCACATATGTTGTTTTATATACGTTATGGACGAAGAGAAAATATACGTTAAATACTGTTGTAGGTAGTATATCAGGAGCAGTTCCACCTTTAATTGGATGGGCGGCAATTGATCCGTCTTTAAATCATCCAATTGCTTGGATGTTATTTTTAATTATGTTTATTTGGCAAATCCCACATTTCCTCGCATTAGCGATGAAGCGTGTTGATGAATATCGAAATGCAGGAATCCCAATGCTTCCTGTTGTACAGGGATTTGATATTACGAAACGTCAGATTATGATTTGGACAGTATGTTTATTACCACTACCATTTTATATGAGTGGGCTTGGAATAACATTCATGGTAATTGCAACATTGCTTAACATCGGATGGATCGCATTAGGGCTTTATGGCTTCCGTAAGCAAGATGACATCAAATGGTCCGTAAAAATGTTTGTTTATTCCTTGAATTACTTAACAATCTTATTTGTGTCAATGATTGTAGTTACATTCTTCTAAGACAACGACATGATTGGATTTCTTTACGTTGAGATTTACTTTACTTAACTATAAAGTACAATCTAATTCACAAAGAAAGTGGGGGTTGTTTGTATGAAGAAACAGTGGCGACTGCTTTCGTTCGTTTCACTGCTGGCTTTACTGTTAGGGGGATGCGGTAAAGCTTTTCAGTCTACTTTAATTCCGCAAGGGGAAGTAGCAAAAATGCAATATGATTTGCTCTTACTAGCGAGTGCAATCATGGTAGGAGTAGTACTTGTAGTTACTATTATTTTCTTATATGTAATTGTGCGTTTCCGACAAAAAAAGGGTGAGGAAGATTATATTCCAGAGCAAGTTGAAGGAAATCACAAACTAGAAATTATATGGACAGTCATTCCGATTATTCTTTTGTTAATCTTGGCTGTTCCGACTGTTACATATACATTCAAGCTTGCTGATGTAAGTGCGATGGAGAAAAAGAATATTGATAAAGATACTATCGTTGTTGATGTAACAGCGAATCTTTATTGGTGGGAATTTTCTTATAAATCAGAAAAAATAGTAACTTCTCAAGATTTAGTTATCCCCACAGGTAAGAAAGTGTATTTGAATTTGAAGGGTGCCGATATTAAACATTCGTTTTGGGTTCCATCTTTAGCTGGGAAAATGGATACAAATACAGATAATGTAAACAAAATGTGGTTAAAGGCAGATAAATC
Organism: Bacillus sp. RC242; assembly: GCF_044908245.1. Classification (NCBI taxonomy): domain Bacteria; kingdom Bacillati; phylum Bacillota; class Bacilli; order Caryophanales; family Bacillaceae; genus Bacillus; species Bacillus sp. RC242. The sequence continues at coordinate 162,272 of NZ_JBIYCZ010000001.1, read as the reverse complement.
GGGCACTTATAATGGTTTTTGTACAGAATTTTGTGGCCCATCACATTCTTTAATGCAGTTCAAAGTGAAAGCTCTGGATGAAAGCGAGTACAAAAAGTGGCTTGCTGACATGAAGAAGATTGATGGAAAAAAAGAAGTAGCTTCTACAAAGGCGCAAGAGGGTCAAGAAATATTTAATAAAAGCTGTATTGGTTGTCATGCAGTTGGATCAAATGATAGTAGACCACCTTCTGCTCGTATCGCACCGAACTTAGCAAACTTCGCAGATCGCGATATGGTTGCTGGTATTGCCGAAAATAATGAAGAGAACTTAAAAAAATGGCTCAAAGATCCTGAAAATATGAAACCAGGTAATAAAATGACTGGTAAATATGGCAACTTAACGGATGATCAAATTAATGCATTAAATGCATATTTACAAACGTTAAAGATTGAAAAATAAAGAGGGATCATTTGCGAAGGGGAGGTTGAAAACGTGAGTTCTGTAGCAAAAAAACAGGGGATGGGTGCTGTCATATGGGATTATTTAACGACAGTAGACCATAAAAAGATTGCCATTCTCTATTTAATTGCAGGTGGATTGTTTTTTGTAATAGGTGGAATAGAAGCACTATTTATTCGCCTGCAGTTAGCGATTCCTAACAATGCTTTTCTTGTTGGGGATGCTTATAATCAAGTATTAACGATGCACGGTACAACAATGATTTTCCTCGCAGCTATGCCACTCGTGTTTGCATTTATGAACGCCGCTGTACCACTTCAAATTGGAGCACGTGATGTGGCGTTCCCGTTTTTGAATTCGCTCGGATTTTGGTTATTTTTCTTTGGTGGATTATTTTTAAATTTAAGTTGGTTTTTAGGAGGAGCGCCTGATGCAGGGTGGACATCGTATGCATCTTTAGCTTTAGCCTCTAAAGGACATGGTGTTGATTTTTATGTACTCGGCTTGCAAATATCAGGTATTGGTACATTAATTGGAGGTATTAACTTCCTTGTTACAATTATTAATATGCGCGCGCCAGGGATGACGTACATGCGCATGCCGATGTTTACATGGACAACATTTGTAACATCTTCACTTATTTTATTTGCATTTCCACCATTAACTGTAGGATTAGGACTTTTAATGTTAGATCGTTTATTTGGCACAAGTTTCTTTAATCCAGCACTAGGAGGGAACACGATTATATGGGAGCATTTATTCTGGATCTTCGGTCATCCGGAAGTATACATTCTTATACTCCCAGCTTTCGGAATATTCTCAGAAATCTTCGCCACATTTTCGAAAAAACGATTATTCGGTTATTCCTCTATGGTGTTCGCGACAGTATTGATAGGGTTTTTAGGATTTATGGTATGGGCGCATCATATGTTTACTGTTGGTCTTGGGCCTGTTGCAAATGCTATCTTCTCGGTTGCAACAATGGCGATTGCAGTTCCAACGGGTATTAAAATATTTAACTGGCTCTTTACAATGTGGGGTGGAAGTATTAGGTTTACAACACCAATGATGTGGGCGGTAGCTTTTATTCCATCCTTCGTTATGGGTGGAGTTACAGGTGTTATGCTTGCTTCTGCACCAGCTGATTATCAGTTTCATGATAATTATTTCGTAGTAGCACATTTTCATTATGTAATTGTTGGTGGTGTTGTATTTGGTTTACTTGCAGGTGCGCATTATTATTGGCCACTTATGTTTAATAAAGTATTAAATGAAACGTTAGGAAAGATAACATTTTGGTTATTCTTTATCGGTTTCCATTTAACGTTCTTTATTCAGCATTTCCTAGGTCTAATCGGTATGCCGCGTCGTTACTACACATATCTAGAGGGGCAAGGATTGGAAATGGGGAATATGATTAGTTCTATTGGAGCAGTGTTTATGGCTCTTGGAACGATTGTTCTTTTATTCAATGTAATAAAAACAACGGTATCAAAAGAGAAGGCTGGTCGTGATCCGTGGGATGGACGTACATTAGAGTGGACAATGCCAGCACCTACACCGGAATATAATTTCAAACAGTTACCATTTGTTCGTGGATTAGATCCGTTTTGGATTGAAAAGCGTGAGGGTAATAAAGAGATGACAGCAGCGGAACCGGTCGGTGATATTCATATGCCAAATTCTTCATTTTCACCGTTTATTATTTCTCTAGGTCTATTTATAGCTGCTTTTGGTGCGATGTATATGCAGGGTGGCAAAGATAAATTTTGGTTATTAGTAGCGATTATCGGTTTAATCATTACGTTTGGTACAATGTTCCTTCGTTCAGTAATTGATGATCATGGATATCATATTCATAAGGAAGATTTAGATGATAAGGGGGGCAAGGCGTAATGCATGTAGATGAGAAATTAACGAATGAAACATTTCCAGCAGAGCCTGAAAAAGCAACCCTTGAGGGGAAAAATAAGTTTGTTGGTTTTTGGTTATTTCTTGGAGGCGAAACAGTGTTGTTCGCTTCCTTATTTGGCACATATTTAGCGTTAAAGAACTCTACAAATGGTGGACCAACATCTCAAGAGATGTTTCAAATGCCACTCGTTTTCATTATGACGATGCTTTTGTTAACAAGTAGTTTAACGAGTGTATACGCAATGTATCATATGAAAAATTTTAACTTTAAGAAAATGCAACTTTGGTTACTTATAACAGTGTTGCTTGGCTTAGGATTTTTGGGGTTTGAAATATATGAGTTTTATCATTATACGCATGAATTTAAGCATACTATGAGAAGTAGTGCGTTTGGTTCTGCATTTTATGCTCTTGTTGGTACACACGGGCTCCACGTGTTGTTTGGATTATGTTGGATTTTAACATTAATCTTTAGAAACGCGAAGAGAGGCTTGAATTTATACAACGCACCAAAGTTTTATGTTGCATCAATTTATTGGCACTTTATTGACGTAGTTTGGGTGTTTATTTTCACTGTAGTATATTTGATGGGAATGGTGGGATAAACAATGGCGGTTAAGCAAACGAATAATCCTAAGGTGGATCTTGTTTATCGGAAGAGAAAAAGTGCAGAGGAAATGAAGCACCAAGTTGTTACATTTTCACTAATGATTTTTTTAACATTAGTTGCATTTGCAGCGGTGGCATATCCGAAAACATTTAGCCCGATTTTTTCGGTTCCATTTATATTATTGTTAGCAGTCATTCAAGTTATATTTCAGTTATATTATTTCATGCATATGAGTCATAAAGGGCATGAAGCGGCGAGTTTCTTCTTATACTCTGGATTGTTAATTGGTTTATTAACAATATTAGCCTTTATGACAATTGTGTGGATTTAAACAGTGATAGTAGGGGGCTCTGATTTATCATAGCCCTCTTTGTATATGAAATATAAGGATTTTGAAAAGGTAGGTGTGGAAATGGAAAACTTATGGGTATTTGGTTTTCAAGCTTTATGGAGTCCGATTTTTTTATTATTTATGATCTCGATTCTTATTAGTTATTTTTTAGTTATTGGACCATATAGAACGCGATTTGAAAATGCGACGAAGGTAAGTAAGAAGCAAATTTTTTATTTTACGACCGGGATTGTTCTTTTGTATTTTGTAAAGGGAGGACCTATTGATTTAATTGGTCATATTATATTTAGTGCACATATGCTTGAGATGGCAGTAATGTATATTGCGGTGCCTCCGTTATTACTGCTTGGTATACCCGTATGGTTATATCAATATATTACTTCTTTTAAGTTCGTTCAAATTGTGCTAAAGGTTTTTGGAAAGCCGCTTATTGCGTTGTTGGTATTTAACGGTCTGTTTTCCTTTTATCATTTGCCAGTTGTTTTTGATACAGTAAAACAAAGTCAAATAGCGCATCCTATTTGCCTTGCTATATTGTTTTTTGCAGCAATGATGATGTGGTGGCCGATGTTAAATCCGCTACCAGAATATCAAACTTTAAGTGATATTAAGAAGCTTGGTTATATGTTTGCTAATGGTATTTTATTAACGCCAGCTTGTGCGTTAATAATTTTTGCGACTGCACCATTATTTGCAACATATACAGATCCGGCCGCTTGGATGAAGGCAATGGAGCTCTGTGTACCGGCGGGGACTTTATCAGATTTAAATATAACTGGACCAGAATTTTTACATTGGATGCCGGTAGTAGAAGACCAACAAACAGGCGGTATCATTATGAAAATTGTCCAGGAAATAGTGTACGGTACGATTATCGGTTATGTGTTCTTTAAATGGGCACGTAGAGAGCGTGAAAAGGATAAAGAGCAGTTGCAACAATTGCCGCCGTATTTACAGACTAAGTAAAAAAGTGTATGGGATTCCATACACTTTTTTCTTCTTTGGTTTTAGCTAATTGTAAAAGATTGAATTTTCAAACTTTTTATGTTAAGTTAGTGTAGGCATGTACTAAAGTGGATATAAAACTTACTACTAGCTTTAATGCGTAATAATTCCATATGTAGTGCAAATTTTTTAGAGAATTACAAATTTATCCCGCATTAAGGGGCAGTAAGACTCCCACCTCGAAATTTGGCGACTGCGAGGGAGTTAGGCGGGAGATCAACTGCCCGTAAAAGCCCGATTGGTGTAGGCTAATAATCAGTGGGGGATGGACAAAACCCCCACTGATTAAAGTTTCACTTTATATTGTTATCTTTAATAAACATGAACTATTTTAAGGGGGAATTTAGATGGGTAGTAGTGGAAGCATGGTAAAGCCGATTAGTGGTTTTTTAACAGCGTTAATTCAATATCCAGTACCGGTAGTAGAGTCGCGTGCAGACATTGATAAACAAATTAAACAGATCATAAAAACAATTCATTCAACGAAATCAGGTTATCCTGGATTAGAATTGATAGTATTTCCCGAATATAGTACACAGGGGCTCAATACAAAAAAATGGACTACAGAAGAGTTTTTATGTACAGTTCCTGGACCAGAAACAGACTTATTTGCTGAGGCATGTAAAGAATCTGAAGTATATGGTGTTTTTTCTATAATGGAAAGAAATCCTGATGGTGGAGAACCGTATAATACAGCAATTATTATTGATCCACAGGGTGAAATGATTTTGAAGTATCGTAAGTTAAATCCTTGGGTGCCAGTCGAGCCTTGGAAAGCTGGAGATTTAGGCTTACCTGTTTGTGATGGACCTGGAGGAAGTAAATTAGCTGTTTGTATTTGTCATGATGGCATGTTCCCTGAAGTAGCCCGTGAAGCGGCCTATAAAGGTGCAAATGTCTTGATTCGTATTTCCGGATATAGCACACAAGTTAGTGAACAATGGATGTTAACTAATCGTTCAAATGCATGGCAAAATTTAATGTATACATTGTCAGTGAACTTAGCGGGTTATGATGGTGTATTTTATTACTTTGGTGAAGGACAAGTATGTAATTTTGATGGGACTACTTTAGTGCAGGGACACCGAAACCCTTGGGAGATTGTTACTGCCGAAGTATATCCAGAGCTAGCAGATCAGGCTAGATTAGGATGGGGTCTCGAAAATAATATATATAATTTAGGTTCAAGGGGATATGTAGCGACTCCTGGTGGGGTGAAAGAAAACCCGTATACGTTTGTAAAAGATTTAGCTGAAGGTAAATATAAGGTTCCTTGGGAAGATGAGATTAAAGTAAAAGATGGATCCATTTATGGGTATCCAGTCAAAAAGACGATTCATTCTTAGGTAAGAGAAATAGAACAAGCGCATCGATATGATGCGCTTGTTCTATTTACTCAATAATTTGAAATTCTTTCAACTCTTTTTCAATATTTTGTAGGAGTTGTTCGCTTTTTTGAAGTACATTCGTTGGGAAAATCTCATCATCTCCATATTCAACGCCATGAGGATAATAATGTTTTCCTAATAAGGGTGGCAATAGTTTTACTTGAGCGTGTCTGCCGCCGATGTCACCTTCAACAGCAAATCCTTGTACACGTAAATAATAAATATCCTTTAATATTTCAAATTTATAATCATATGTAACGCGTTCGTAATCCCATTGTCCAGCAAGTACAAAATGATTGTTTTCCATAATCTCAGTTAAAAGAGTTAGATCAACGACTGCATCATTAAAGTTTGTATTTGTAAATTGCATAGAATACCTCCTTATTTTAATGTTAGTACACTATTTTTATAATAGTACGAATAATAAGAAAGTGCAATTCGTATTGCGAGAAAAGGGATAATCCAGACTTTTTTCGTGAAAATATGATATAGTGAAAAGAGTACGGTACACACAAAAAAGGAAAAAAAAGGATTTGTGTATATCTCGATTTTATGATTTGTTCAGGAGGTATATCGTTTGAAGAAATTATTGCGTATCGTAATGATTACATTTTTAATTTTAGCTGTTGATTTATACGGGAAGTTACTCGTGTCACAATATATATTAACTCCATCTCACTCTAAGCAAGAAAATAAAATTGTGAAAAAGAAGAAGCAAGTAAATGAAGAATCCACAGACACTGTTTTAAATATGATTGGTGGGGACTCTGAGAATTTATTAGCGAAGTGGGGCGAACCATCTCGAATAGAGCCTTCTGCTTATGGATATGAATGGTGGGTGTATAATCAAGATTTAGCTCAGTATGTTCAATTTGGAGTTGCTGAACGTAAAGTTGTAACGGCGTATGTTGCTGGTGAGCAAGTTAAGGTGGCTCCCTATCATATAAATGAAAAGTATGAAGAGGTATATAAAAAGAATCCACTTTCACATGAGATTTCATTAAAAAGAGGAAAGAATAGTTATCAATTTGAGTTATCTGATACGGAAGTAATGGAACAACCGCTAGTACCTGTAGAAGATGGATGGGCACAATTATACTTTGATCACTTTACACATGAGCTTGTTGGTCTTCGTTATATGGATGATGAAACGTTATTACGACAAAGACCATATCAACTTGTTTATTCAGGTGAATTAATAGCGGAACAGCCGCTGACACCAGAAAAAATGAAGCAAGTAGAAAATGGAAATATGCAACAAATTCTCGATTTAACAAATATTATTCGAAGTCGTCATCAATTACCGTTGTTAACATTTGACCAACAAACTGCAGATGTTGCATTAGGCCATAGTAAAGATATGAAGGATAATAATTATTTTTCACACGATTCACCTACTTTTGGTACGTTAGGAGATCGCTTGCAAAGTGGGCAAGTGGCTTTTCAACTTGCTGGTGAGAATATAGCGGCGCAACATAGTGATGGAATTGCGGCGGTACAGGGGTGGTTAAATAGTGAGGGTCATAGAAAGAATTTATTAAATGAACAATTTACTGGATTAGGTGTTGGGGTATATGATAAATTTTATACTCAAAACTTTATCCGAAAATAAAATGAAACTCTAATCAGTGGGGGCATCCTTCACTGATTATTAGTCTTCACCAATCGGGCTTTAACGGGCAGTAAGACTCCCGCCTAACTTCTGCGTATTCGTAGAAGTTTAAGGTGGGAGTCTTACTGTCCACAAATAGGAAGATAAAAAGGTGCATGAATCGTCTAAAAATAGGCGAACCATGTGCCTTTTTTTTCTTACAATATAGTAGATATACATGAAGAGGTGAGGATTATGCCAACAACAAAAGGGCCGTTACATCCATCGGTTCAACAGTTTAAAGAGTTTGTAAACCATCACCCTAAAATGGTTCATGAGGTTAGAAGTGGTCAAAAAACTTGGCAGCAATTTTATGAAGAATGGTACTTACTTGGTGAAGAAGATCAAATATGGATAGCGTATAGACCTGATGGAGCACCTGCTTTTTCTTCGGTAAAAGAAAATAAAGAAGAAAAAGAAAATCGAACAGAAGAGGAAAAAACTGCTGATGTGATGGGGCAAATGCTTTCTTTCTTTAAAAAGCTAGACGTAGAACAAATGCAACATCATTTAGCAAATGTAACGAGTGCGATTGGTAGCGTGCAACAAGTTATCCAACAATTTCAAGGAAACCGTGCGCAGCAAGAACAAAGTACTTCTGAAAATAATCCTTTTTTCTTTCAAAAGGATTAGGGGGAAAGAGGATGAGAGCAGAGCTTATGGAGTTTATAAAAGCTGATGAGGATTTAGCTCGCTATATTCGTGAACAGCCATACTGGTATCGGAAATTGACGCGTAACCCAGAAGAAAAAGAAGCTTTTGAGTTAGCTGCCATGCAGCATTTCAAAAAAACGATACCAGATAAAGTGGAAAAATTTCAAAATCAATTGGCCGTTGCTTCAATTATGATTGATATGTTCCAGTATATGAAGCAGCAAAATACGACGTAATTGGAAGGGAAAAACTATGTCCGTTATGCAAAACTTTTGTTACAATAGAATCGGATTATTTAAAAAAGGAGTTGCAGCATGACGGAAATTTGTTTAGTACGACATGGACAAACTGATTGGAACTTTCAAGAGATTATTCAAGGGCGCGAAGATATTCCACTTAACGAAGTTGGGAAGAAGCAAGCGAGTCAAAGTGCAGCTACCCTGCAAGCGGAATCGTGGGATATAATTATAAGTAGTCCGTTAATTAGAGCGCAAGAAACAGCTAAGGAAATTGCTGGGGCTATTGGATTACCATCTATTTTATTAGATGAGCGATTTATGGAACGTAATTTTGGGGAAGCTTCTGGGAAACCAGTTGCGGCCGTTAGAGAGTTAATTGCAGAAGGTAATATAGAAGGAATGGAGCAGGATGAAGAAATTGTAGAGCGCTGTTTTACGGCTTTACAAGAGGTTGCAGCAGCACATGGAGATAAACGTATTATCATTGTTGCGCATTCACATGCAATAAAAGCTATTTTACACGCAATTGCACCAGATGAAATTACATTTAAAACGCCGTTAAAAAACGCATGTATTAGCTACGTGAAAGAGAATAGCGGGAAATGGGATGTTCTTAAATATAATATTGCGGAGCATATTATTGTATAAGAGTGCAAGGGGATTGTATGAAAAGTAGTTAGAATTATATCTTTCTTTTAGGTGAGACACTTCAATTAGTAGTTCTGTTCCAAATGTGTTATGATGAATACTCGGAGGTGTCTCTCATGATTGTAGCGACGCTGGAAAGCGTATTGATTTTAGATAAGGCAGAGCAGCTTGCAAAAGCGATCATCTGTTCAGATATAGCAGAAGATTACCGTAAGTATTATAAGGATTTACAAGAAGATATAGAAGTCCAGACGCTAATTCAGCAATTTACAACGATGAAAGAGCGATACGAAGAAGTGCAACGTTTTGGTAAATATCATCCTGATTATACTTTCGTTTCGACGAAAATGAGGGAATTAAAGCGTTCTGTAGATATGCATGATAAGGTTGCAACCTTTAAAAGAGCAGAAACTGCTTTACAAAAGTTATTAGATGAAGTTAGTGTAGCAATTGGTTCTGAGGTGTCTTCTTCCGTTAAAGTTCCAACAGGAAATCCGTTTTTTGATGCGGGTGGCTGTGGCGGTGGGTGTGGTACCGGAGGCGGTTGTGGTTGTAAAAAAACAGGGTAATTTACCCTGTTTTTTAGAATATAGAAGAAAACGTATACAGAGTTTGTCCTTTAATGTCATAAATTTTTGATTGGTTTTCATAAAATATAAGAATATAAGTTTTTAAAAGGAGAAGATGGAGAAGATTATGTTCGGGCAACGACAAAGTATGATTGTTTATTTACATTCATTGAAACATGCCAAGATTTTAAGGAAATATGGTAACATTCATTACATATCAAAACGTTTGAAATATGCCGTTGTATATTGTGATATGGAACAAATTGAGCATATGATGCAAAAATTGAATAAACTTCCTTTTGTAAAAAAAGTAGAACAGTCGTATCGCCCATTTTTAAAAACGGAATTCGAAAATTCGCGTCCTGATCGGGCAAAAGAATACGATTATAGCTAAGTAAAAAAATCCCCTGCTAAATTTAGCAGGGGATTTTTTTACTTGAAATAACGTGTTATTTCATTGGAGGAATGAAATTGTTCATTCGTAAAATACCAATTAGATGATTAAAAAATAGTTCTTTTTCAGGGAAAGTTGTTGATGGTTTTACAGTAAAGGGAGTAACTTTTTTCCCTATTTGTTCCGCCATTTCTTCAAATAAAACGACACGTTTACTTTTTTTATTTTCAAGTACAGGAATGCCTTCACGACATATGTATAATGGTTGGAAATCACCAGTAGTTGTCGGTTTTAGTATTACAACAAGTGAACACACTTTTTTTTCGTTTTTTACAGTTTCGAATTGTAACATATGTGTTACACGTTCTTGGTTTGTTTTGGCAATTTCAAGTAATTCATATAAGTCAGAGTAGCCTTCTCCGAGTTCTATAAAGCGTTGAATCATATTTTTTCCTCCTCTTTCTTTTACTGTACCACCTGACTTTTTAAATGAAAAGTAGACAAATAAAAAAACCCTGCAAAGCAGGGCCCTTCTAATACTAGTATGTACTACTAGTAAGAAGGCAAAGGGAGAGGAGAAACCGGAGGAAGAACTTATGGGGAAACGTAAGTCTTCTCCGCGGTTGGCAACAACATCGAAAATGATGTTGTTATATTTATTTATGTCCAATCTAAAATGAAGATATACATAATGAAATTAAAATTTATGTTAGGCTTTTTATTTTTCTTTTTTTTATTTTATGATAGGATAAAAAAGGTAAAGTGGAACTGATGTACATAGAGGGTTGTTGCTTGCAAATAGTGAAATGGATATGAAAGAAATAGCGAGCGATTATTTTAACTGAGGTTTTCAATTAGTTAAATAACAGATTAATGAAAAAATGTATGAAATAGTATGAATCGGTAGCGGTTACCGAATTGAAATGAATTTGCTGTAATCGCTCTATAGATTGAAATAAAGGTAGTGACAACAGATGAGAGTAGTTTCAGGAAAATGTAAAGGGCACCCACTTAAAGCGGTACCTGGTAATACAACGCGTCCAACGACAGATAAAGTGAAAGAATCTATTTTTAATATGATAGGTCCTTATTATGATGGTGGTATCGCTCTTGATTTATTTGGTGGTAGCGGTGGTCTTGGAATTGAGGCCATAAGTAGAGGGATTGATAAAGCGATTTTTGTTGACCGAGATAGTAAAGCGATAAAAGTCATTCATCAAAATTTAGAAAGCTGTAGACTACAAGAACAAGCTGAAGTGTACCGAAATGATGCAGAGCGTGCGGTAAAGGCGCTTATAAAGCGTGAAATATCATTCGATCTTATACTAATAGACCCTCCATATAAAGCTCAAAAAATTGTGTCTTTAGTTAGTGTAATGGATCAACATGGATTGTTAAATAAAGATGGCATCATTATGGCAGAGCATGGGGATGACGTGGTTTTACCTGATTCTATAGGAGAGCTTGTAAAAGTACGGGCAGAAAACTACGGGATTACAGCAATTTCGATTTATAAGTATGAAGGTGAGGGGACAGAATGACAAGTATAGCTATTTCTTCAGGGAGTTTTGATCCAATTACCCTTGGACATTTGGATATTATTAAAAGGGGAGCAAAAGTATTTGATGAAGTATATGTAGTTGTTTTAAACAATTCATCAAAAAAACCATTCTTTTCGGTAGAAGAACGCCTAGAGTTAATTCGAGAGGCGACAAAGGATATTCCGAATGTAAAAGTTGATTCACATAGTGGATTATTGGTGGAATATGCAAAAATGCGTAATGCAAATGCAATATTACGTGGTTTGCGAGCAGTTTCTGATTTTGAATATGAGATGCAAATTACTTCAATGAATCGAAAATTAGACGAAAATATCGAAACTTTCTTCATTATGACAAATAATCAATATTCATTTTTAAGTTCAAGTATTGTGAAAGAAGTTGCGAGATATGGTGGGAGTGTAGTAGACCTTGTTCCTCCGATTGTAGAGCGTGCTTTAAAAGAAAAGTTTAAAACCCCGTTAAAGTGAACGGGGTTTTTCTTTATGAATGCGTAAAAACAATAAGATGACATACAAATATAAACAAAATAAGGTGAAGATTGGTCCGTAGTGTATAAATGATGTCCAAATATCAGTTAGTGTATAAGAATGATTCAATAAAAATACGGGAAGATCTTCTTGCGTAGGCGAGAAAGAATGAACTTTTTCATAAAATGGTCCCCAAAATATAAAAGTGAAAATAGGAGCGAGAATACTTTGGATAATTCGAGCTAAAAAATATGGTTTAAAGCGGATATCTGTCTCCGCTAATATGCTTGCTACTTGTGCCTGAATAGAAAGACCGCTAAATGCTAAAATGAAGCTTGTTACCATCGCTTGTTGAAGAAGTGTTGATTCATTAATTTGACTAATCATTTGGCTTCCAAGCGTCATTTCAAAAATACCGGATAATATCGGAATACTAAATTGGGATGTAAGTTGGAAGAATGATAAAATATGTTGCATAATAAAAGAAAGCGCTTCTGTAATTTTGAAAACAGTAATCATTTTATTTAAAACAGAGAATAAAATAATAAACCCACCAATCATGAGCAATGTTTGAATAGAAGAAACGATAGCGTCACCGAGTAGTTTTCCGATTGGTCTTTTTTCTTGCATACGTGTTTGGTGGAGGATGGAAAAAGGGTTTTGAAAGGCACGCTTTTGATTCGTATGTTTGTCTTTTATGTAAGTATCGTTATTACCATAAAAGCGCATAAGTAATCCGACGATAAAGTTACTTATATAATGTGCTGCTGCTAATACGAGTCCTAATTTCGGATTATTGAAAAAACCAATAGAAACCGCTCCGAAAATAAAAAGTGGATTAGAAGAATTTGTGAAAGATACGAGTCGTTCCGCTTCAATTTGTGTTAGTTGATTGCTCTTGCGTAGTCTAGCGCTTAATTTGGCGCCAGCGGGGAATCCTGAAGCCATTCCCATTGCCCAAACAAATCCGCCTACCCCTGGAACACGAAACAGTGGACGCATTAGTGGTTCTAATATAACACCGATAAATTTTACAATACCAATACTGATTAGAAGTTCCGCAATGATGAAAAACGGTAGTAGTGAAGGGAATACAACTTCCCACCATATATTTAACCCGCGAATTGAAGCTTGCAAAGCATCTTGGGGGTGAAGTACAAGAGAAAAGGTTAAAAACAACATTGATATGGTAAGAAAAGCAGTTTTCCATTTTTCGTACATGTAAGAAAATCCCCCTTTGTCCCAAAAACGTTCATTTCAGTATACGTGGATATGTGGTGAATTTAGACCATAAGTATGAAAAAGGAATGAAAAAAATTAAAGGGTGAGAAAAATGAAGGAACCAAAAATCGGTTTAGCGCTTGGATCCGGAGGTGCAAAAGGTTTTGCTCACATAGGGGTAATAAAAGTGTTGAGGGAAGCTGGCATCCCTATTCACATGATAGCAGGTAGTAGTATAGGGGCATTAATTGGTACATTTTATGCAGCGAGTTGTAACGTTGAAAGACTGTATAGATTGGCCGCTGTTTTTAAAAGGAAATATTATTTGGATTTTACAGTTCCTAAAATGGGATTTATTGCTGGAAAACGTATCAAAGATATGATTAAAATGTTTACATATAATAAAAATTTAGAAGAGTTAGATATCCCGACGGCTGTTGTGGCTACTGACATTTTGAAGGGGGAAAAAGTTGTTTTTACAAGCGGTCCGATTGCGGAGGCGGTTCGAGCTAGTATATCTGTGCCGGGGGTGTTTGTTCCAGAGAAAATAGATGGGCGCTTATTAGTGGATGGAGGGGTAATTGACCGTATTCCCGTATCGGTTGTAAAAGATTTAGGGGCTGATATTGTTATTGCTGTTGATGTATCTCCAATTAAGGTGAATGGAGAGGTTACATCGATTTATGATGTGATTATGCAAAGTATTGAAATTATGCAACATGAACTCGTGATGAATCGGCAAATAGCATCAGATTTAATGATGCGGCCAGCAGTAGAACAATTTAGTTCGCGTGCTTTTACACATATTGAAGATATCATTCGGGTCGGAGAAGTGGAAGCAGAAAAACACATTTCAAACATTTATTTACTAATTGAGCAGTGGAAGGAGAAACATAATGTTTAAGCGTTTTCGGTTTATATATGCAATTTTAATAGGGGTTATATTGGCGATGCTACTTGTTTATGTGCGTTTGCCGTATTATGTGACAAAACCAGGTATGGCGGCGAAATTAGCGCCATACGTTCAAGTAGATGGTGGAACGAAAGAGTCTGGTGATTTCATGCTTGTCACTGTCTCAATGGGACCTGCCAATGTGGTGAACTTAATAGCCGCGCAATTTAATAAATATACACACGTTTCAAAGGCGGAAGAAATATTGCAAAAAGGCGAGAGTGATGAAGAATATCAATTTCGCCAAAATTATGCAATGAAAGATTCGCAAAATGCAGCGATCTATAATGCTTATAAACGTGCAAATCGCTCTGTTTCTTTTGAAAATAAAGGTGTACTAGTTGCTGGTGTAGCAAAGGGTATGCCGTCAGAAGGAAAGCTTAAGCTTGGAGATGTTATTATAGCTGTCGATGGAAAAACATTCGACAAGACGGAACAATTTATTGAGTATATGACAGGGAAAAAAGAAGGGGACACAGTAAATATTGAATACAAGCGGGGCGGAAAACAGTTTAAAGAAAATTTAAATGTAAAGACGATCCCTAATGGGAATGGACGCGTCGGTATAGGGGTCTCTATCGTTACGGAAAGAGAGTTAGTAGTAGATCCGAAAGTGAAAATTGATTCCCATGAAATAGGAGGCCCGTCAGCAGGGTTAATGTTTACACTAGAAATTTATAATCAGCTCGTTGAAGAAGATTTAACAAACGGACATGAAATAGCTGGAACAGGTACAATCAATGATAAAGGAGAAATTGGTCCAATTGGTGGTATTCAGCAAAAAGTAGTAGCTGCTAGTGATGCGGGAGCTGAAGTGTTTTTTGCGCCAAATGAAAAAGGTGTAGAGAAATCGAATTATAAAGATGCTCTTGAAGCTGCGAAAGATATTAAAACAAAGATGAAAATTGTACCGGTGGACACACTGGATGATGCATTAACGTATTTAGAAAAAATGGGTAAAACAAAGTAAACCTCTCTGAAGAAGAGAGGTTTTTCTTATAGGAATTTTTTCATTATTTCATCATAACGAATTGGGTGATGCGTTGCGTCTTGTTTTAGCAGTTGTGTCCGCAAAGGTTCTTGCATTATGGAGAAATATACAGCATTTGATTTTCGTTCTATGTCTAAAGTTGGATGTTCGAATGTTTTTGTATGAGTAAGGATTGGGAGTTCTATTTTTTTCTTATTTCTAGAAAGATAAGTTTGTCCTTTTTGTGACATTCCGAGAAGACGGATATACGGCGCATGTTGCTCTATATTTGCTTTGTGTATTTCTTCCTTCGTTGTATTTGTTAAAATATGTGTACAAGCTCTTTGCAATCTAGTCCATGTATAACGTTTTGTTTTTAATGCTTCCATGAATGAATAGAAAGATGAACTGTTTTGTATTTTTGATAAAATACGATGCTCTAAACCTTCTTCCATTTCATATATATGCTGTAAGTCCTCTGAAGACATCGTCATAAGTTTGTATTTAAAAAATGAAAAGTATTTTTCCCAGTTATGTAACGTCCCGTAGTTTTGCTTGTAGTTTTCTAAAAGAGAAGCAGTCATTTTCGGGATAAAAGGCTCAATAGTTGTAGAGGAACTGTTTTCATTAAATAGCTGTTTGCGAATACTTGTTGCACTTGCAATATGTTGATCGTGAAATGTTTCATCATGATAATGAGAGGCGAATCTTTTTATAGTTTGTGCTTGCATCGAACTGTTTTGTAAGAGAATTGCTTTAATGTACTGTAAGCCTAAAATGTTATTTGGTTGTGACATATCTACGTTTTTTTCGGATGGTAAGATGTGTAGAAAGGCTTCAGATGTAGCTTTTGCATAACTATTACCTGCATTCATAAATTGCTTCACAAGACGATTAAAAGTCTCTTCTTCATTTTTTTGTATAGCGATGGTATTGTAGAAATTTTCAGCTTGTCCATCTTCACTACCGAAACAAATTTCAGAAACACCAAGGGCGTTTAAAATCGAAATTGCGCCATTTGCGAAAGTTTCGGCCTTTTGTGTTGCGAATGCATATGGAAGCTCTACAACAAGGTCTACGCCGTTTGTTAAGGCCATTTTAGTACGATACCATTTGGAGATGAGTGCGGGCTCACCACGCTGCAAAAAAGGACCACTCATAACGGCGATAATAATATCAGACTGTGTTAACTTTTTTGTTTGTTGCACATGATAAGCATGACCGTTATGAAAAGGGTTATATTCAACAACAATACCACTGGATTTTATGGTAATCTCTCCTTTCGATGTAGCATCTTTTTGGAAAACGTGATAGTCTATATATTATTTCCTATGATGACTTCATTATAGTGTAAAGAAAAAACATTGACAAATATAAAATGGCTAGCTATAATTTTGTTTGTTGCCTTGAGGTGATATGATATGAAATGGTCCATCCATCAATTGAATAAATTGAGAAATAAAGGATTGACATTAAATGAAATGGTAGATGTAAGTGAGCTAAAAGAGGTCGAGAAAGATATTCGTGAAATTAATCCTGCTCATGTAACAGGAAGAGTTGATTTTGGCTCCGGTAAGTTTACGTTTCATCTACATATAACTGGAAGCATGGTTTTACCATGTTCTCGCTCTTTAGTAGATGTGACATTACCATTTGACATTAAAACAACTGAGGTGTTCCAAACTTCGGAAGAAGAATTTGAAACAGAAGCTGAAATTCATTGTTTAGAAGGAGAAGTACTTGACTTACTGCCCGTAATCAAGGAAAATATACTTTTGGAGATTCCAATGCAAATTTTCAGTGATGATGTTTCTGGTGGAGCACCGATGCAAGGTCAAGACTGGCAAGTGATTTCGGAAGAAAACAAAGAAAAGACTGTTGATCCACGATTAGCAGGACTTGCAAAGTTTTTTGACAAATAATCGGAAGACTGGTTTAGGCCTTCATATGAAAATAACTATTTCTTTTAAGGAGGTGGGAAGAATGGCTGTACCTTTTAGAAGAACTTCTAAAACAGTAAAAAGAAAGCGTCGTACGCATTTCAAATTATCAGTACCTGGTATGGTAGAGTGCCCAAGCTGTGGTGAAGCGAAATTAGCTCACCGTGTATGTAAAGCATGCGGTACTTACAAAGGTAAAGAAGTAATCAGCAAGTAATTGCGGGAAAATAAACGTAGAAGATATCTTCTACGTTTATTTTTTTTTTGTCTTATTCTTTATTTGTTGTATTCTATCTTTTCTAGTAACTGCATATGCTTAATAAAAAATGCATAGGGAGGACTAGAGAGATGGCGACAACAAGACAAGATGCTTGGACTGATGATGAAGATTTGCTTCTGGCAGAAGTAGTACTCCGGCATATTCAAGAAGGTGGAACGCAACTTTCTGCCTTTAAAGAAGTGGGGAGACATTTGTCTCGCACACCAGCAGCATGTGGATTTAGGTGGAATTCTTATGTTAGAAAGCAATACAAAGAACGTATTGAAGAAGCAAAGCAACTTCGTAAAGTAGAAAATTATGAAGTGAAAGAGACAAAGGTATTAGAGCCTACATCAATTACATTGAATGATGTTATTGAATTCTTGCGAAATTATAAAGATGAAAGCTCTTTAATGGTGTTGCAACAACAAATTGAATCGTTACAAACAGAGAAAGAACGTCTTCTGGAGCGATTATCAGTATATGAGGAAGAATATAGAACATTACTTGATTATATCGATCAAAAAAGAAGTGTAATGGTAGCGGAAAGAAATGGCGCTCGCTCGAATGGAGAATTAGAAAAATTAAAGAAATAAAAACAGCTGCGTAACAGCTGTTTTTTTTGTTTCTTATGCAGATTCTTCGTTTGTAATCGCATTCGAATTTGTTTCTGGATGCCAAATATAAAAATCACCATCAGTTACTGATACTGGCTGGAAACTTAATTTATCCCAAAAACCAGATGATTGGATACGTGCTATCGTTTTAATTGGGAATTGTAGTTGTTTCGCATAATTAACAAGCATTTGTCCGAATCCTTGTTTTTGAAAAGTCGGCAATACTTCAAGTTTATAAAGTTCTAGGTAAGTACCTGTAATTTCAAATGGTTCCCCGCCGTTCCTTTTCATATATAGACTCATACGTGCGATTAGCGATCCTCCATAATAGATACCGTAAAATGGAGACTCACTATCATTTTCAATAATGTTTGCTTGTAATTCTTCCAACATGGATAGTTCTTGAGCTCCGCACCCTTTAAATTTTTTAAATTCATCTAATGTTTTATAATTGATGAGCAAGCGTTCAACTTTTGGGAATCCCATTACATCACGTCCTTTTCTTATCTTGTTGAATGCAGAAAAGTTAAAATATTTATAATAATATTATAACTCATTTTTAAATTTTTATGAAGAAGATAGAATATTTCTTTCATTATTTTTTTGAGGATTTGCTAAACTAAGAATAGAACTATGTATATAGGTAGTATATACGTAGTGAAAGAAGAGGTTGCATTTGTTAAAAGATAATTGAATCCTCAACTATGTAATTGTAATTTAATAAGATATAAAGGGGGAAAGGCAAGGGAACTTATATCACTTGTTAATATGAGTTCTTTGTGTGAAGATGAAAATTGGAATTGTTGGACCGGGAGCTATTGGTCTCCTATATACATTTTATTTACAAAAAAGTAATCAAGATGTTACGTTGTTTACAAGAAACGATAAGCAAGCAGAAGAATTAAACTTAACGGGTGTAACTTGTATTAGGAATGGAGAACGTGAAACGGTATTTCCATCTATTTTACCGATAGAAAGTATGCTGGATAAACAGTTAGATTATACATTTATTGCTGTAAAGCAATATCATGTAACTGATATATTACCTTTTGTGCAGGGAGAATCTTCATTAATCTTTTTGCAAAATGGAATGTCACATCTTCACGTTATGCAAAAAATAGGAAATGAACGTATAGCAGTCGGGATTGTGGAGCATGGTGCAAAAAAAGAGGATGGACATACAGTTCGTCATACTGGAATAGGTGTTACAAAGTTTGGTGTAGTGCGTGGTCAATCTAGTTGTTTTAAAAAGGTATTTAATTGTTTTCCTTTTGATTATTTTCCGATTCAGATAGAAGATGATTGGAAGGGGATTATGCGTAATAAATTAGTAGTCAATGTATGTATTAATCCGTTGACGGCATTATTGCGGGTTGAGAACGGGGAGTTAATTTCAAACCCGCTTTTTTATCAAATGATGGAGCAAGTATTTCAGGAAGTTGCATTTCTTGTTAAAGAAGAAGATAAGGAAATGCTATGGAAAATGGTATGCCAAGTATGTGAAAAAACATCCCATAATACTTCATCTATGTTAGCGGACGTAAGAGCGAATAGACAAACGGAAGTTAACGCGATTGTTGGATATGTATTAGAAGAAGCTAAGGAACAACAACAATCTGTTCCGACACTTCGATTTTTGTTCAATGCAATAAAAGGAATGGAATTATAAGTGTTTTTCTTTGCTTTTACGTGAAACATTGAATACAATGTGGGTTGGTGAGAGAACAGGATACGAAAGGAAGAATTATATGGAGATAAAAGAAATCTCTGTTCCACTACAAGGTGTTGTAGCGGACTATATGAACGGTAAAAAAGAGATACAGTCATGTTTTGATTATCTGTTAACAGAGGATGCTTTTAAACAGCGTTTACATGATTTACGTGAGAGAGAGTTTTTCCGTCAAGATTTAGTAACGCATTTATTAGAATATAATACACAATTGCAAGCGGGAGAATTTACAATTCAAAATATAAAAGCGCTTGAAGATGAAAATACATATGTAGTTATAGCTGGACAACAAGCTGGGTTATTAACTGGTCCGCTTTATACAGTTCATAAGATCATTTCAATTTTACAGCTTGCAAAAGAAAAAGAAGAGAGCTTAGGGGTTCGGGTTGTTCCTGTCTTTTGGATTGCTGGTGAAGACCATGATATGGATGAAATTAATCATACATTTGTAACGAAAAATAAAAAAATAAAAAAGACCATTTTTCATGATCGTTATCCGAAAAAGGCGAGTGCTTCTGAGTCTGAGTTTTCTATTGAAGACTGTAGAAAATGGGTCGAAGAGATTTTTAAAACATATCCGGAAACGAATTTTACAAAGGATGTATTACAATTTGTTGATGATGCTTTAGGTAAATCGCATACATATGTAGATTTCTTTGCGCACCTTATTACGAAAATGTTCGCAAATTCTGGTTTAATTCTTGTAGATTCACATCATCCTGCATTAAGAAAATTAGAAGTGCCGTTTTTACAACAAATTATAAGTAAATATAAAGAAATTCAAGTAGGGCTTCGTAATCAACAGGAAGTACTTAAGGAATTAGGATTTAAACCGATTATTGAAACGAAGACAAATGCAGTGCATATATTTATGGAAATTGATAATGAGCGAGTATTGCTTGAAGAGAATCAAGGGAAGTTTATTGGAAAAGATGGAGTGCATTCATTTTCGTATGAAGAATTGATGGAAGAGATGGAAAGAAGTCCAGAACGTTTTAGTAATAATGTTGTAACGCGCCCTCTTATGCAAGAATATGTGTTTCCTACGTTAGCGTTTATTGGCGGTCCAGGGGAGTTAGCTTATTGGAGTGAATTGCAACAAGTGTTTCATACGGCAGGTTTCCAAATGCCACCTGTTGTTCCGCGCCTTACAATTACTTATATGGAGCGAGATATAGCGACAGATTTATATGATTTAGATTTGCAAGAAATTGATCCATTTCTAAATAATATAGATAATCTGCGTGACAATTGGCTTTCTAATCAAATAGAGGAACCGATAGACGAGCGATTTATAGAAGCGAAAAAAGAAATAATGGATATTCATACATCATTACAACAATTCGTGAAAAAAATAGATCCAGGGTTAAATGAGTTTGCTGGGAAAAATGAACTGAAAATTAATGAGCAAATTGAACTGTTAGAAAAAATGTTGAAAAGAAATGTTGAGAAGAAACATGAGGTTCAACTGAATAAATTCCGCCGTTTACAATTTGCGCTTCGTCCATTAGGAGCACCGCAAGAACGTGTGTGGAATGTTTGTTATTATTTAAATCAGTTCGGCCTTGATTTTGTTGACCGGGTAATGGAACAATCTTTTTCGTGGGATGGAAAACATCATGTAATAAAACTATAGAATCTTGCTCTTTTGAGCAGGATTTTATTTTTATTCTGTTGAATTAACTGTGAAGTGAAATATTTCTGAATTATCCATCTTATGTTAATGTAATGAATCGCTATGTATCAGGTATATATATATGACAAAATAGCACAAAATGTAAACGGATTATTATCTTTTTCGACAGGTTTTTGTTTAAATTCCCGCAAAAAATGATAAAATTTAGTATATAATAAAATAAAATAGCGATTTGTATAGCGTACTACCTTGTTGGAAGTTAAATGAGTCGTTCTTTAGTAGCATTTCATCCTCTAGTAGTAAATTGTGTTTGTAGAGTGAGAAATGTATTTAACATAATTAATTGGAAAAAGAGTAGGTGCAGCAATGTTCAAACACGTAACAGTACTTTTGAAAGAAACAGTAGATGGCTTAGATATAAAACCGAGTGGTACATATGTAGATTGTACACTGGGTGGAGGAGGACATAGTTCTTATTTACTATCTCAGCTAACAGATGGTGGAAAGTTAATAGCATTTGATCAAGATGAAATAGCGATTCAAAATGCGAAGGAAAAATTTTCTTCTTATGGTGAACAATTTGTAACAGTGAAGAGCAACTTCCGTTATTTATCTGAAAAACTACATGAATTAGGTATTACAGAAGTAGACGGGATTTTATTCGATTTAGGTGTTTCATCCCCACAATTAGATACACCAGAGCGTGGCTTTAGTTATCATCATGATGCACCGTTAGATATGCGGATGGATCAAGATGCCCCATTAACAGCATATGATGTTGTGAACAGCTGGTCATATGAACAACTCGTAAGAATTTTCTTCCAATACGGAGAAGAAAAATTTTCAAAGCAAATAACAAGGAAAATTGAAGCTTATCGCGAGAATAAGGCTATTGAAACGACAGGAGAATTAGTGGAATTAATTAAAGAAGGTATTCCAGCTCCGGCACGTAGAACAGGTGGACATCCTGCGAAGCGAGTATTTCAAGCGATTCGTATTGCTGTAAATGATGAATTAAAAGTATTTGAAGAAGCGTTGGAATCTGCAATTGATATGGTCAAGCCTGGTGGAAGAGTTAGTGTTATAACATTCCATTCTTTAGAAGATCGTATTTGTAAAACGACGTTTAAGCGAAATAGCACAACGCCGCAATTACCACAGGGACTACCGATTATTCCGGATGAATTTAAGCCGAAATTAAAGCTTATTACAAGGAAACCGATTTTACCTTCTGACATTGAATTAGAAGAAAATAATCGAGCGCGTTCTGCGAAGTTGAGAATCGCTGAAAAACGATAAAAAGGAGAGAGAGGTATGACTAATTTAGCTGTAAAGTATAAACAACAGGCGCAAGAAGAGGTACAAATTCAAGCGCCGCCACAGCAGATGGTTAAGCCAAAAGTTAAAACGAAAATTACAAGAATTGAAAAGCTATTGTACGTAACGTTTATTGGATTTTTATTATATGCCTGTGTAGCTTTTATTGGGAATAAAGCGGGCCTATATCAAGTTAATGTAGAAGCAGCGACGATAGAAGAACAAATTGTAAAAAAACAAAAGGAAAATCAAGAATTGCAGGCTGAAGTAGAGAAGTTAAGTCGTTATGAACGTATCGCTGAAGTTGCAAAAAAACACGGGCTAGAAATTAATGCGAATAACGTGAAAGGCCTAAAGTAAGGCAAATAGGTGTGAAGAAAAGATGAAGAGAAATATGACCAAATTTCATACCAATAAGGGAGCAGGTTATTTTATGATATTTTTCCTCCTGCTCTTTTTGCTGTTATTAGCCCGATTTTTTTACATACAAGTAACAGGAACAGTGGACAATCATGATTTGAAAAAACTTGCTGAGCAGAAACATAGTAAAAAAGGAGTTCTCGAAGCGAATCGAGGAACAATTTATGATCAAAATGGTCATGTACTAGCGCAAGACGCAAATTCTTATAAACTTGTAGCCGAGTTAAAAGGAGCTAACGCCGTTAAGGATAAAGAGGATACTGCAAAGAAAATCGCAGGAGTACTCGGAAAAGATGAAGATAAAATTTTAGCTACTTTAAATAAAGAAGGCAAAAGTCAAGTGGAATTTGGAACATTGGGTAAAGACTTGACGAAAGAAAAGAAAGAACAAATAGAAGCATTGAAATTGCCGGGAATATCTTTTATTACCGAAAATGCGAGAGTTTATCCAAACGGTGATTTTGCATCTTATGTCATAGGTCATGCGAAACCTGATGAAAATGGAATCTCAGTCGGTCAATTTGGCTTAGAAAAGAGTTTGGATAAATATTTAGGTGCTTCTAATGGTGAGGTAGCTTATACAGGTGACCGTAAAGGAGTATCTCTTGACGGTGGGAAAGTGAATGTAAAGGCACCTAAAAATGGAGATAATGTGTATTTAACGCTTGACCAACGTATTCAAAGTTATTTAGAAGACGCAATGAAAGAAGCGAGTAAACATTATGAACCAGAAAATTTAATAGGGATTGTTGCGGATCCGAAGACAGGGAAAATATTAGCGATGTCTAGTAAACCTAGTTATGACCCTAATGATCGTCAAATTAAATATTTCTTCAACGACGCCATTGCAAATGCGTTTGAACCGGGATCAACAATGAAGATTTTCACATTAGCGGCGGCCATTAATGAAGGTGTATACAATGGGCAAGACTTTTATCAGTCTGGTACATATCAAGTTGGTAATCGCAAAATAAAAGATCATAACGGCGGCGCCGGATGGGGTTCTATTACTTTTGATGAAGGGGTAGAGCGATCTTCAAACGTAGCGTTCGCAATTTTAGGGGATCAAAAACTTGGTCCAGAGCGTTTTCGAAAATATATTCACGGTTTTGGATTAGATGAAAAAACAAACATTGATTTATCTGGTGAAGGGTCAAATACAATTTTATTTGATCAACAAATACAACAAGTAACAACGGCATTTGGACAAGGTTCTACAGTTACACCAATTCAACTTGTACAAGCTGCAACAGCAATTGCAAATGATGGTAAAATGATGAAACCTTATACAATTGATAAAATTGTGGATCCAATAACAGGTAAAGTACAGCTAGAGCATAAACCAGAAGAAGTAGGAAAACCTGTTACCAAAGAGACAGCCGCACAAGTAAGGCAATTACTAGAACGTGTTGTTACATCACCGAAAGGAACAGGAACTGCATATAAAGTTGATGGGTATTCAGTCGGGGGGAAAACAGGTACAGCACAAATTCCTGACGGGAAAGGTGGCTATATGACGGGAAGAGAGAATTATATATTCTCATTCTTAGGTATGGCACCGATGGACGATCCGCAACTTGTTGTGTATGTGGCCGTTAAACAACCAAAATTAAAAGATGATGAAAACGGGGCTAAACCTTTAGCTGATATCTTTAAATATGTAACGAAAAATAGCTTAGAGTACTTAAAGATTAAGCCGAATGAAGTAAAAGACCCGAAAAAATATGTGAAAGAACAACAAACTGTCGTTCCAGATGTAACCGGAAAAACGATGGAAGAAGCGAAAAAAACAATTGATAAAGCAAAACTTCGTCCAATCGTATTAGGTGAAGGTAAAGTGCAGCAGCAAGTGCCAAAAGCAACTGAACAAACATTAAAGGGTGATCGAGTCTTCTTAGTAGGAGATAAGCCTATAATGCCAAATATACAGGGATGGGCACTGCGTGATGTTATGAATTTAGCAAAAACATTAAAGCTTAACTTAAAACCTTCTGGTACAGGATATGTAACGGAACAAAGTGTGGCGGAAGGGACATTGTTGCAACCTGGTACAGAATTAGGTGTAACACTCGTACCACCACTTGAACCGCAACAAGAAGCAGAAAAGCCATAATGGTAATAGGGAAGAAGTTCTAATTAAATAAGTACAAGCATATATTGGAACAAGCTAGGCGTAAGGGAGGCTTGTTCCAATATGCGTGTATCAAATGTAACAGTTAGAAAACGACTTATTTTTATACTTATATCGGGTATACTCATTTTCACCATTATCGATATTCGTCTTGGATATGTGCAATTTTTTCTTGGAAATATGTTAACGGATCGTGCGAAGGATTCATGGAGTCGTAATATTACTTTTGAACCAGAGCGAGGGAAAATTTTAGATCGAAATGGTGTGGAGCTTGCTACGAATAAAAGTGCACCGACCGTCTTTGTTGTGCCGAGGCAAATTGAAAAACCAGCAGAGACTGCAGAGAAGTTAGCTGCAGTATTAGGTGTGGAAAAAGATGATGTTTATAAGCGGATTACAAAAAAAGAATCGATTGTAAGGCTTGATAAAGGCGGAAGGAAAATATCGCATGACAAAGCGAAAGAAGTACGCGGATTAAGTTTAAAGGGTGTGTACATTGCAGAGGATTCTATCCGGTACTATCCATTCGGTAATTTTTTATCACACGTATTAGGATTTGCGGGCAGTGATAATCAAGGGCTTATGGGACTAGAGAAATATTATGATAAAGAGCTAAATGGTGATAAAGGTCATGTGCGATTTTTTGCAGACGCGAAAGGACAGAGAATGCCTAACGTTGGAGATGATTTCAAAAAACCAGAAGCCGGTTTGAATTTAGGATTAACAATTGATTCACGCATTACGAGGATTATGGAAAGAGAAATGAATATTGCGGAATCAACGTATAATCCTGACGGTATGATAGCAATTGCAATGAATCCGAAAAATGGTGAAATTTTAGGTATGTCAAGTCGACCAAGTTTTGATCCAGCAGATTTCCAAAGTGTTTCTCCGGAAGTATATAACAGAAACTTACCTGTATGGAGTACGTATGAGCCGGGGTCAACATTTAAGATTATTACATTAGCTGCAGCCTTGAATGAAAATTTAGTAGACTTAGAGAAAGATACATTTTATGATGATGGGGCAGCTGAAGTTGGTGGAGCTAGATTGCGGTGTTGGAAAGCTGGAGGCCATGGTAGCCAAACGTTTTTAGAAGTAGTTCAAAACTCTTGTAACCCAGGATTTATTGAACTCGGTGATCGTCTTGGTAAAGATCGATTGTTTAAATATATTCGCAATTTCGGGTTTGGACAGAAGACCGGAATTGATTTACAAGGTGAAGGTAGCGGGATTTTATTTAATTTAGATAAAGTTGGTCCAGTCGAGCAAGCGACGACTTCATTTGGGCAAGGTGTTTCTGTTACACCGATTCAACAAGTAGCAGCTGTAGCGGCCGCTGTAAATGGTGGAACTTTGTATCAGCCATATATAGCGAAGGAATTTATTGATCCGAAGAATAATCAAGTTGTCAGCAAAAAGACACCTGTTGCGAAAAGGGAAGTTATTTCCAAGGAAACTTCTGAGAAAGTTCGTTACGCATTAGAGAATGTTGTAGCGAAAGGTTCGGGTAAAGGGGCTTATATTGATGGATATCGTGTAGGTGGAAAAACTGGAACTGCTCAAAAGGTGAAAGATGGAAAATATTTAGATAATAACTATATTGTATCATTTATCGGTTTTGCTCCAGCTGACGATCCGCAAATTGTTGTTTATGTAGCAGTGGATAATCCAAAAGGAGTCACTCAATTTGGTGGAGTTGTAGCAGCACCTATTGTTGGGAATATTCTTCGTGACGCACTTCCTGTAATGGGAGTGGAACCGAGAAAAGAGCAAGTTGAGAAAGAATATAAATGGGGCGATACACCAACTGTGGAAGTTCCGAATTTAATTGGTATGAAAAAGAAAGATTTACAAACGCAACTTGTAGACTTGAAGCTTGATATAAGTGGTGATGGTGGGAAAGTAATTAAACAATCACCAGAAGCAGGAGCTAAAGTAAAAGAGGGTTCAAAAGTTAGAATTTACTTCGGGAATTAAAGGTAACTGATTGTGTTTTATGGTACAATTGGTGGAAGTGAGTTCTTTATAGAAAAATTGCTTTATTTGAGACGATAAGTGTCTCATTAATAAATAAATCTATTGATTAGACTATAGTAGCACTTACCTCCTATTTTTATATAACTAGGAGGTAACGTGTTACTTGCTAAAATAAGAGATAAATAAACAATGTAGAGAGGGTTTAGTGAAATGAAGTTGCATACACTTGTATCATGTTTGCATGATTTTCCAGTTGTTCCAACAGAAAATCCAGAAATAACATCTATTGAAGCGGATTCACGTAAAGTGAAAGAGGGAAGCTTATTTATATGTATGAAAGGATATACGGTTGATAGCCATGACTTTGCTAAGCAAGCAGCCGCACAAGGAGCGGCTGCTATTGTTGCGGAAAGACCAATTGATGTTGACGTTCCAGTTGTACTTGTGAAAAATACTTTTCGTTCGCTAGCGGTTTTAGCTGATTATTTTTATGGCCAACCAACACACAAGTTACATTTAATCGGTATTACAGGTACAAATGGAAAGACAACAACATCGCATATTATGGATGAAATTATGCGCGCACATGGTCATAAAACAGGGCTAATTGGAACGATTAATATGAAAATCGGTGATGAAACATTTGAGGTGAAAAATACAACACCAGATGCACTAACACTTCAACAGACATTTTCAAAAATGGTTGAACAAGGTGTGGATAGCACAGTAATGGAAGTTTCGTCTCATGCTTTAGATCTTGGCCGTGTACACGGGTGCGATTATGATGTTGCAGTATTTACGAATTTAACACAAGATCATTTAGACTATCATAAAACGATGGAAGAATATAAACATGCGAAAGGGTTGCTTTTCGCACAGCTTGGCAATAGTTATCATCATAATCGTGAAAAATACGCTATATTAAACAGTGATGATCCAGTAGCAGAAGAGTATATGAGAAGTACAGCAGCTACTGTTGTAACATACGGTATAGATGTTGCAAGCGACATTATGGCACGAGATATCGTAATGACGAGTGGCGGTACAACATTTACACTTGTAACACCGTATGAAACTGTAAATGTTACGATGAAATTAATTGGTAAGTTTAATGTATACAACGTGTTAGCTGCTACAGCAGCAGGTCTTGTTTCAGGAGTGAGCTTACAAACAATTATTGATGTAATTAAAGAGCTTGCTGGCGTTCCTGGACGTTTTGAAGTTGTTGATGGTGGACAAAATTACACAGTTATTGTTGACTATGCGCATACACCTGATAGCTTAGAGAACGTACTAAAAACAGCAAAACAATTTGCAAAAGGCGATGTATATTGTATCGTTGGTTGCGGTGGTGATAGAGATAGAACGAAAAGACCAATAATGGCAAGTGTCGCAACCGAATATGCAACTCACGCAATTTATACATCAGATAATCCAAGAAGTGAAGATCCGAAGGCTATTTTAGATGATATGGTAAATGATGTAAATAGGAATAATTATGAAGTAATTGTCGATCGAAAAGAAGCGATACGTTCCGCTATCTCGAAAGTAAAAGCAGAAGATATTATTATTATTGCTGGTAAAGGGCATGAAACGTATCAAATTATTGGTAAAGAAGTTCATCATTTTGACGATCGTGAAGTTGCTAAAGAAGCAATCACGGAGCGTTTAAACAACGAAGTGTAACAGCATGAGAGGAGGACTACATGTGCTTGAACAAGGTTTATTAGTAACGGCTGGGGTAGCATTCTTAATTTCTGTTGCCCTTTCGCCATTATTTATTCCATTTTTAAGAAAATTAAAGTTCGGACAGAGTATTCGTGACGAAGGACCGAAGTCACACCAAAAGAAATCAGGGACACCAACGATGGGTGGTATTGTCATATATGTATCTATGATGGTGACTACGCTTATTATGGCGATTAAATTTAACAATTTAGGTGCAGAAGTATCATTGTTATTATTAGTTACATTTGGGTACGGATTAATCGGATTTTTAGATGACTACATAAAAGTAGTAAAGAAAAGAAATCTTGGTTTAACATCAAAACAAAAATTGATTGGTCAGCTTGTAATTGCTATTGCGTTCTTTTTAATTGGAAAAGGGCAAGCATTTCACACTTATATCATGATTCCGGGAACTGATGTTAAATTTGAATTAGGCTGGGCGTATTTTGTTCTCGTATTATTTATGCTTATTGGTGGATCAAATGCGGTTAATTTAACAGATGGTTTAGATGGTTTATTATCAGGAACAGCTGCTATTGCATTCGGAGCATTTAGTATTATTGCTGTAGCTCAAGAACAATTTGGGGTAGCGATTTTCTGTATGGCAGTTGTAGGAGCTGTACTTGGATTTTTAGTATTCAATGCGAATCCAGCGAAAGTATTTATGGGGGATACAGGTTCTCTAGCTTTAGGTGGTGCTATCGCAGCTGTAGCGATTTTGTTAAAACAAGAATTGTTACTCGTTATTATTGGCGGTGTATTCGTAGCGGAAACTTTATCTGTTATTATCCAAGTTATTTCGTTCAAAACAACAGGAAAGCGTGTCTTTAAAATGAGTCCATTACATCATCATTATGAATTATGTGGTTGGTCAGAGTGGCGCGTTGTTGTAACGTTTTGGTCTGTAGGATTTTTATTAGCTGTGCTAGGAATTTATATCGGGGTGTGGATGTAATTGAAAACTGTAACTGAATATCAAAATAAAAATGTTCTTGTATTAGGTATTGCTAAAAGTGGTTATGCAGCAGCTACTTTATTAAAAAAATTAGGGGCAAACGTCATTGTAAATGACGGGAAACCATTAGCGGGTAATGTGCTTGCAGCTGAGTTACAAGCGGAAGGAATGGATGTTGTATGTGGTGGGCATCCATTAGAATTGCTGGAGAGAAACATTTCACTTGTCGTAAAAAATCCAGGAATTCCATATTCTAATCCACTCTTAGTGGCGGCGAAAGAAAAACAAATTCCAATTGTAACTGAGGTTGAATTAGCATATTCCATTTCAGCAGCACCGTTTGTTGGGATTACGGGATCTAACGGTAAAACAACAACGACAATGTTAACGTTTGAAATGTTAAAAGAAGGACAAAAGTACCCAGTTATTGCGGGGAATATAGGTACTGTAGCTTGTGAAGTTGCACAATTGGCGAAGGAAAATGAAGTTGTCGTTACGGAACTTTCATCGTTTCAATTGATGGGAGTGGAATCGTTCCAACCAAAAATTGCAGCCTTTTTAAATTTATTTGAAGCGCATTTAGATTATCACGGGACGAAGAAAGAGTATGGTTTGGCGAAAGCGAATATTTTCAAAAACCAAACTGAAACAGATTATAGTATAATTAACGCAGATGATGCAGATGTCATGGCGTTATCGGCATATAGTAAAGGAAAGAAAGTATTATTTTCGACGACGAAAGAAATTGAAGATGGTGCGTATATAAAAGATAACGCTCTTTATTTTAAAGGCGAAAAAGTAGTTAAAGTAAGTGATATTGTTTTACCTGGTAAGCACAATTTAGAAAATATTTTAGCAGCAATGAGTATTGCTAAATTATTAGGTGTTTCTAATGAAGCAATTACTGCTGTGTTAAAAAGTTTTACAGGTGTAAAACATCGCTTAGAATATGTAGCAACGATTAATAATCGTAAATTTTATAATGATTCAAAAGCGACGAATATGCTAGCGACAGAAAAAGCATTATCTGCATTTACACAACCGATTGTATTATTGGCTGGTGGACTTGATCGTGGTAATGAATTTGATGATTTAATTCCATACTTTAAACATGTCAAAGCGATTGTGACATTTGGACAAACTGCACCAAAATTAGTAAGAGCGGCAGAAAAAGCAGGATTAGATGTAATTGAAAGTGTCGATACTTTAGATGATGCAGTAGTGAAGGCGTATGCTCATTCTACCGATGGTGATGTTATTCTTCTTTCACCAGCATGTGCAAGCTGGGATCAATTTAAAACATTTGAAGAAAGAGGAGACATTTTTATACAAGCTGTGCATAAACTTATATAAAGTAAATCAAAACATCAGTAGGCTAACACCTACTGATGTTTTGTTACATAGGGCAAAGGTTCTGCCCAAAGAGGTGGTGTTCATGGGTAATGAAGAAAACGCCTGATTTTATTCTCATCATCGTTACACTTGCATTGTTAACAATTGGAATGATTATGGTTTATAGTGCGAGTGCGGTTTGGGCCTCTTATAAAATGGGGGATTCATTCTTTTTTGCAAAAAGACAATTGTTATTTGCAAGTCTTGGGGTAGTAGCTATGTTTTCTCTCATGAAAATTGATTATTGGGTGTGGCGTACGTATTCAAAAGTAATTTTACTAGTTTGTTTCGTTCTTCTTATTCTCGTTCTTATTCCTGGAGTAGGTCTCGTTCGTGGAGGGGCGCGAAGTTGGATTGGAATCGGGGCATTTTCTATCCAACCGTCAGAGTTTATGAAATTCGCGATGATTATTTTCTTAGCAAAATTTTTAGCGGAACGACAAAAATTAATTACATCTTTTAAACGAGGTTTACTACCGGCTCTTAGTTTTGTATTTCTTGCTTTTGGGATAATTATGTTACAGCCAGATCTTGGTACGGGAACGGTAATGGTTGGGACATGTATTATTATGATATTCATTTCGGGAGCAAGGGTCTTTCACTTTGCAATGTTTGGTTTGCTTGGTGCAGCGGGATTTGTAGGGTTAATCGCATCAGCACCATATCGAATGAAACGCATTACATCATATTTAGATCCGTGGTCGGATCCGCTCGGAAGTGGATTTCAAATTATCCAATCGTTACTCGCAATTGGACCTGGTGGTTTATTTGGGCTTGGGCTTGGACAAAGTAGACAAAAATTTCTTTATTTACCTGAACCACAAACAGACTTTATATTTGCGATCTTATCCGAGGAATTAGGTTTTATTGGTGGTTCATTTGTGTTATTATTATTTAGTCTATTATTATGGCGCGGGATTCGTATAGCATTAGGAGCGCCAGATTTATATGGTACGTTTTTAGCAGTAGGTATTGTGGCGATGATTGCGATTCAAGTAATGATTAATGTTGGTGTTGTAACAGGACTGATGCCTGTTACGGGTATTACTTTGCCATTTTTAAGTTATGGTGGATCAAGTTTGACCTTAATGTTAATGGCAGTAGGTGTATTATTGAATATAAGTCGCCATTCTCGCTATTAAACCCTGTTTAAAAGACAGGGTTTTTCGTGTGTGTGTGAAAATGCAATATGTATATAGAAATAAATACGATTGAATAAGAACAGGGAAGTGGAGGAATCAGTAGTGCGAGTATTAGTAAGTGGTGGGGGTACTGGAGGACATATTTATCCAGCTCTTGCTTTAATTAGAGAAATAAAAAAACTAAATCCTGAAGCAAGATTTTTATACATTGGTACAGAGAATGGATTAGAGAGTACCATCGTACCGAAAGCGGGTATTCCGTTCCAATCTATTGTTATAAGTGGATTTAAACGAAAAATATCTCTTGATAATGTAAAAACAGTGATGCGTTTCCTAAAAGGTGTTCAAGATAGTAAACGATATATTCGTCGTTTTAACCCTGATATTGTGATTGGTACGGGTGGATACGTATGTGGGCCAGTTGTATATGCTGCGGCTAAATTAGGTATTCCGACTATTGTCCATGAACAAAATAGTGTACCTGGTGTAACGAATAAATTTTTAAGTCGTTATGTCGATAAAGTTGCAGTTTGTTTTGAAGCAGCTGCAGAACATTTTCCACAGTCAAAAGTGGTTATGACAGGTAATCCACGTGCATCAGAAGTAATGGACCAAAATGGAATGAAAGGAAAACGTTCGGTAGGACTATCCCTTTCTAAAAAATCCGTGCTTATTTTTGGTGGGAGCCGCGGGGCTAGACCGATTAACGATGCTTTTGTAGAAGCGATTGAACAATTTGGGAATAAAAGTTATGAAGTATTATATGTAACAGGCGAAGTACATTATGATAAAGTTATGGAAGCCGTGAAACAAAAAGGGAATCCGAATAATGTTATTATTAAACCTTTTATTCATAATATGCCAGAGGTACTGACGGGTGTAGATCTTGTTGTTTCAAGGGCAGGGGCTACAACGCTTGCAGAATTAACAGCGTTAGGAAAACCGAGTGTATTAATTCCAAGTCCGTACGTAACAAATAACCATCAAGAAAAAAATGCACGATCAGTTGTTGATAAAGGAGCAGCTAAAATGCTACTTGAACAAGATTTAACATCTGAAACGCTTATTCGTGACATTGATGAGATTTTATTGGATACACAAACATTACAAAATATGAAACTGGCTACTAAGCAACTTGGTATTCCAGATGCAGCAAATAAGCTATATGAAGTAATGAACAAGCTTATTAAAAAATAACATTAGGTGAACGCCCTGCATATTACTGTAATAAGGAGACTTGATATGGGGGAGATTGTCTATGGAACAATTAGTAAAAGAGCTTTTAGAAGCAAATGTTGGTCGCGTGTTAGTTAATGAACCGTTAGCGCGTTACACGACTATGAAAATAGGCGGACCAGCTGATATTTTAATTGTACCAAAGCATGTTGCTGGTATTGAGAAGACTCTAGAGTTAGTAAAGAAGTACAAGACAGGGTGGACTGCAATTGGTCGTGGTTCAAATCTTCTCGTATCTGATCAAGGTATAGAAGGTGTGGTTATTCGTTTAGGAGAAGGATTAGACCATTTAGAAGTCGAAAAACATAGAGTAAGAGTCGGTGCTGGATATCCCCTTATTAAATTGTCAACTTTACTTAGTCGACAGGGATTAGCGGGCCTGGAATTTGCAAGTGGTATTCCAGGAAGTGTTGGCGGTGCAGTGTATATGAATGCAGGCGCTCATAAGTCCGACATATCGAGTGTATTAACGAAAGCTCGTATTTTGTTTGACAATGGAACAATTAATTGGTTGACGAATACCGAAATGGGCTTTTCTTATCGCACATCTGTATTGCAAATGAAACGCCCTGGTATTGTTTTGGAAGCTGAATTCCAATTGGAGGTAGGCGAACGCGAGGGAATTGTAAGAAGCATGCAAAAGAATAAAGAGTATCGCCGTGAAACGCAGCCTTGGAATCACCCTTGTGCAGGAAGTATATTTCGAAATCCAGTCCCCTATTTTGCAGGAGATTTAATAGAAAAATCAGGGCTTCGTGGTTATACAATAGGTGGAGCTCAAATTTCTGAAATGCATGGGAATTTTATTGTTAATACTGGTGTGGCATCAGCGCAAGATGTATTAGACTTAATCGAATTGGTAAAGCGTACAATTAAAGATAAATTTGGTGTTGATATGCATACAGAAGTAGAAATAATTGGAAGATAACGGTTGTTCGTTCCGCTCATTATCATTTA
Source organism: Bacillus sp. RC242 (assembly GCF_044908245.1). Classification (NCBI taxonomy): domain Bacteria; kingdom Bacillati; phylum Bacillota; class Bacilli; order Caryophanales; family Bacillaceae; genus Bacillus; species Bacillus sp. RC242. The sequence continues at coordinate 127,795 of NZ_JBIYCZ010000001.1, read as the reverse complement.
TGTTATAATAAGAAGATAAGAACGGCATGAGGAACATGCCGTTCTTTATGTTACATAGGGGGATCGTACATGAAAAATAGTAAAGTGATTAAACTACAAGATCGTGTACCAAAATTAAAGAATCAAAATAAAAAAAATAAGAAACCTGTTAATCATCGGTTAATTTTATACATATCGATTTTATTTTTATTAGTACTCTTTTTAATTTATTTTCGGTCTCCGCTTAGTAATATAAAAAAGATAAGTGTCTTTGGAAATCATTATATGACAGATGAACAAGTTATGAAGGAATCAGGTGTGACATATGATACGAGTTATTTCCGAGTAACAGCACATAAAGCAGAAGAAAACTTAACGAAACGAAAAGAAATTAAAGAGGTAAATGTAAAAAAACGTTTCCCAAACAAAATTGCTGTTCATATCGAAGAATATTTAACAATTGGCTATATAAACAAAGATGGAAAATTACAACCGTTATTAGAAAATGGGAAAACACTCGATGTACTTCCGAACGGAAAGCTTCCAGTTGCAGCACCAATTTTTGAACCATTTAAAGAGGAAAAAATGAAGGAATTAATTGCAGAACTAGAAAAATTAACGCCAACTATTTTAAGGTCTATTTCTGAAATTCGTTATACACCAACGAACGCAAATGAAGATCATCTTACTTTATATATGAATGAAGGATATGAAGTGAGCACCACTATTCAAAATTTCGCAAAGCGAATGGAAGCTTATCCACTTATTTTAAAAACAATTGAACCTGGTAAGAAGGTTTTAATTGACTTAGAAGTGGGTGCATATACGAAGGAACTAGGTGCTGAAGAAAAGAAAGAATAGAATGATAGTTTTTACTGCGTTATTACGTATGAAATGAAACAAACGTTCTTTTATATGGATGCTAATTTGCAAGAATGCTTAATTTGATGAAAAAAATGTAAATTTTCTTAGATTCATACTAGGATTGGTACAAGTTTCACTTTTCTACAAGTACATCTTAGTGTAGACTTATACTTGGCGGTAATCTTTACACTTGAAATATAATTATTTCAAGATAGAGCAGTTATTTACAGGTTACTGCGATATTCTTAAATGAATGTTAAATAAAAATAAGAAAAATATAGGGTTAAAAAAGGGAAACGTATAAAGACGTTGAATATTTTTCTTATAAATAGTAAAGTTGCGATTGTTGTTCCATATATTGAGTTGTATGGTATAAATAAAGAAGGAGGTGCCAAAGAATGAACAGCAATGAAATATATGTTAGTCTTGACATCGGTACATCCAATGTTAAAGTCATCATTGGTGAAATGGTTAATGATAGCTTAAACATTATTGGTGTTGGAAACGTAAAATCAAATGGTTTGAAAAAGGGATCGATAGTTGATATAGATGAAACTGTTCGATCAATTAAAAAAGCAATTGAACAAGCTGAGCGCATGGTGGGTATCCACATTGAGCAAGTTGTAGTAGGTGTCAATGCAAACCAGGTACAGTTGCTCCCGTGTCACGGAGTAGTCGCTGTTTCAAATGAAGATCGTGAAATCGGGAATGAAGATGTCTTACGCGTTCTAGATGCAGCGCAAGTTGTGTCAATTGCTCCTGAACGTGAATTTATTGATGTGGTACCTCGACAGTTCATTGTAGACGGTCTTGACGAGATTAACGATCCACGCGGGATGATCGGTGTAAGATTAGAAATGGAAGGTACACTTATTACAGGCTCGAGAACTTTACTACATAACCTACTTCGTTGTGTAGAAAAAGCAGGTCTTGAAATTGTTGATATTTGTCTGCAACCTTTAGCGGCAGCGACAGTTGCGTTATCTTCGGATGAAAGAAATAGAGGGGTAGCACTTGTTGATATGGGTGGAGGATCTACAACCTTATCTATTTTTAAAGATGGAGAGTTGCAAGCAACGAGCGTATTGCCATTAGGTGGAGATCATATAACGAAGGATATAGCGATTGGGCTGAAAACTTCAACAGAAAATGCAGATCAAATTAAGCTGAAATATGGACATGCTTTTTATGATACAGCATCTGAAGAAGAGATGTTTACGGTTCCTATTATGGGAAGCGATCAAACAGAACAATATTCTCAGTTGGAATTATCGGATATAATAGAGGCTCGTGTAGAGGAAATTTTAATGTTTGTTCAAGATGAAGTGCATAAGTTAGGAGTAAAGCAAGCTGCTTCTGGATATGTACTAACTGGTGGGATAGCTTCTATGCCAGGTGTTCTTGATCTTGCATACGATATTTTACATGAAAATGTTCGTATAGCAACTCCTGATTATATTGGTGTTCGTGAGCCTCAATATACAAGTGGAGTTGGATTAATTAAACATTCTTATCAAAAAGCTAAATTACGTGGGAAAAATGTGCAGGAAAAGCAAGAACATTTTGAACCAGTACCAGCACCAATGCCGGTACAACAGCAACCTGCGAAACAAAAAACTCGTAATCAAAACAATACTAATCAAAATGATGACCGCATGATGTCAAAAGTAAAACGTGCATTCCGTTATTTATGGGATTAAAATTGGACACGAAAAATGAGGTTCTAGGGGGATTTCGACATGTTAGAGTTTGATACTACTCAAGATCAATTAGCGAATATAAAAGTTATCGGTGTCGGCGGTGGCGGAAACAATGCTGTAAACCGTATGATTGAACACGGTGTACAAGGTGTAGACTTTATCGCTGTGAATACTGATGCACAAGCATTAAATCTATCAAAAGCTGAAACGAAAATGCAAATTGGTGGAAAATTAACGCGTGGACTTGGTGCAGGCGCAAACCCTGAAGTAGGGAAAAAAGCTGCAGAAGAAAGTAAAGAACAGATTCAAGAAGCGCTTCGTGGCGCGGATATGGTCTTCGTAACTGCTGGTATGGGCGGCGGAACTGGAACTGGTGCAGCTCCAGTTGTTGCTCAAGTTGCAAAAGAACTAGGCGCGTTAACAGTTGGTGTTGTAACACGTCCATTTACATTTGAAGGGCGTAAACGTGCAACTCAAGCTGCATCTGGTATTGCGTCATTTAAAGAAAATGTAGATACACTTATCGTAATTCCAAATGATCGCTTATTAGAGATTGTTGATAAAAATACGCCAATGTTAGAAGCGTTCCGTGAAGCAGATAACGTATTACGTCAAGGTGTTCAAGGTATTTCTGATTTAATTGCTACACCAGGTCTAATTAACTTAGACTTTGCAGACGTAAAAACAATTATGTCTAATAGAGGTTCTGCTTTAATGGGTATCGGTTCTGGTAATGGTGAAAATCGTGCTGCTGAAGCTGCGAAAAAAGCGATTTCTAGTCCATTACTAGAAACATCTATTGATGGAGCTCAAGGTGTTATTATGAACATTACGGGCGGCGCAAACTTAAGTTTATATGAAGTACAAGAAGCAGCAGACATTGTAGCTTCAGCTTCGGATCCAGAAGTAAATATGATCTTCGGTTCTGTTATTAATGAAGGATTAAAAGATGATATCGTTGTCACTGTAATTGCAACTGGTTTTGATGATAGTGCTTCGACACAACCACCAAAACCAATTATCCGTCCGACTGCGAATCACACGCAACAGCAACAACAACCAGTAGCTCAACCTTCAAAACAACGTGAAGTTAAGCGTGAAATGAAACGTGAAGAGCCGGTTATGCATGATCGTCATACAGATTCAGATGACATCGATATTCCAGCATTCTTACGTAACCGTCGTAGACGATAAAAGAAAAGGAGCTTTCATGCTCCTTTTTTTTGTTGTCTAAATGGAAAAGATCTGCTAAGCAGATCTTTTTTTATTATTTTGCATATGGAGAGCCCAGTCCTATTTTTAAGCCATAAGCTGTGATAAATAAATTGAAACTTTAATTAATCGGGGGTGTTCATCCGAAAATGATTGTTAGCCCGACTCTCACTTAACTTCTGTACTTTTTTATAGTTGAATTTTGAGGCAGGGTCTTACTGCCCGCAAATAGCAAGATAAACTTTGTATATATATAATTCAATTATTATGTATACAAGTAAGAAATTTATATTATTCTATGAAAAATACATTTTTATTTTTTACCGACAGATTATGTCTAGAAATCACAAAATAACAAAAAAACCCCTCCACCAATTGACACACTTTCCTATTGGATATGCATTATACTAGTCTCAACTCAAAAAAAGAGGTGAATTGTTTGGTTGTTTACGCCGACATTGTTTGGTTGTTAAACGCCTGCATTGATTTTCTTTTACTTTTATTAACAGCCACCGTGTTAAAAAAGAGAATCAAAAGATGGAGGCTTGTGTTAGGGGCATTTATAGGTTCAACTATTGTTATTTTCGCCTTTACGCCTTTTGCTTCTATGATGACACATCCAATTATGAAACTATTGTACTCGTTACTTATTGTGTATACAGCATTTGGGTTTTCGACATTTAGAAATTATACACAAACTGTTTTTACTTTCTATTTTGTAACCTTTATGGTTGGTGGAGGATTAATTGGAACGCATTACTTTTTGCAAACGAACGAAATGGTAAATGGGTTAGTTCAATCTAAATCAGTTTCTTACGGTGATCCAATTAGTTGGTTGTTTGTTATTTTTGGTTTTCCAGTAATTTATTATTTTTCTAAAAAGCGTATAGAAAGCGTAGAGGTCACAAAGATACACTATGATCAAATCGTGAAAGTGAAAATTCAATTAGCTGGAGAGGAACTAGAACTAGCAGGTCTAATTGATAGTGGGAACCAACTTTATGACCCGTTAACGAAAACACCCGTTATGATTATGCATATTTCATCATTAGAACATTGTTTGCCAGCTTGGTTAACAGAACAAATTTATTCCAAAACAGAAATTCCTCAAATACCAGAAAATGATTCTGGGTGGGCGACGAAACTACGTTTAATTCCTTTCCGAGCAGTAGGAGTAGAGAATCAATTTTTATGGGCAATTAAGCCAGATTGTGTGCAAGTTCATCATGAAGGTTTGGTTGTTGTAAACAAAGTACTGATTGGATTAAATACACAACAATTATCTACCAATGGAGAGTATCAATGCATTGTACATCCGAAAATGTTGATTTCGCAAAAGATGGTAATTGCTTAATTATGAGAGGCGGGATAATATGGTGAAATTTAAATTTTATTTGGTATACCTTTGGTATAAAGTATTGCTGAAATTAGGAATTAAGACCGATGAAATTTATTATATTGGTGGAAGTGAAGCGTTGCCACCGCCGTTAACGAAAGAAGAAGAGGCAGTTCTTTTGAATAAATTACCAAATGGAGATCAAGCTGCGAGGTCGATGCTTATTGAACGTAACCTAAGGCTTGTTGTATATATAGCAAGAAAATTTGAAAATACAGGGATCAATATTGAGGATTTGATTAGTATAGGAACAATTGGTCTTATTAAGGCAGTGAATACATTTAATCCAGAAAAGAAAATTAAATTAGCAACATATGCATCTCGTTGTATAGAAAATGAAATTTTAATGCATTTGCGTCGAAATAATAAAAATCGTTCGGAAGTTTCTTTTGATGAACCGCTTAACATTGATTGGGACGGAAATGAACTGTTATTATCAGATGTTTTAGGTACAGATGATGACATTATTACAAAAGATTTAGAAGCTACTGTAGATCGTCATCTTTTAATGAAAGCATTGCATCAATTAAATGATCGTGAAAAACAAATTATGGAGCTTCGGTTTGGACTCGCTGGTGGCGAAGAGAAGACACAAAAAGATGTGGCTGATATGCTTGGGATTTCACAGTCTTATATTTCTCGTTTGGAAAAAAGAATTATAAAAAGATTACGAAAAGAATTTAATAAAATGGTGTGAAGAATAAGACCAGTCGGTATCTAGACTGGTCTTATTCTTTTTTGTGCATTAGGAAATATGATATTTGTGAAAAATGATGGAAAAACCATATGCATAAAATCTCCTTCAAAGGAAATACTTTACACTGTACAGCAACTCCCGATAGGAGGGAACACTTTGACGAGAAACAAAGTAGAAATTTGCGGTGTTGATACAGCTAAACTTCCAGTACTAAAAAATGAAGAGATGCGTAAATTATTTCGTGAAATGCAAAGTGGAGAGATAAGCGCCAGAGAGAAATTAGTGAATGGAAACTTACGTCTTGTACTGAGCGTCATCCAAAGATTTAATAACAGAGGAGAATATGTTGATGATTTATTTCAAGTTGGTTGCATTGGACTTATGAAATCCATTGATAACTTTGATTTAGGCCAAAATGTAAAGTTTTCAACGTATGCTGTGCCGATGATTATTGGAGAAATACGCAGATATTTGCGTGATAACAATCCAATTCGTGTATCTCGCTCATTACGAGATATTGCGTATAAAGCGTTGCAAGTAAGAGAAAAATTGATTGCTGAAAATTCAAAAGAACCAACAGCAATGGATATTGCGAAAGTTCTTGAAGTGACACATGAAGAAATTGTTTTTGCGTTAGATGCTATTCAAGACCCAGTTTCATTATTTGAACCGATTTATAATGATGGAGGAGATCCTATCTTTGTTATGGATCAATTAAAGGATGAAAAACAAAAGGACGAGCAGTGGGTTGAAGAACTAGCGTTGAAAGAAGGGATGAAGCGTTTAAATGATCGTGAGAAAATGATTATTCGAAAACGGTTCTTCCAAGGAAAGACACAGATGGAAGTTGCCGAAGAAATTGGGATTTCTCAAGCACAAGTATCACGTTTGGAGAAGTCTGCTATTAAGCAAATGAATAAGACGATTCAAGGATAAGGTCCTCACCAGCTATGGTGAGGCCTTTTTTATAGATAATATTTTGCGCTCATAGTAGAGTGGGGAGGTTCATATAATGAAAATAAAATGGATGTTCTATTAGTAGCGGTTATATACTGTTTATCCACTTCAAAATTCGGCTGAAGTAAGAAGAGCCGGAGCTACCCGTAAAAATCCGATTAGCATGGACTAATAATCAGTAGGGATGGGGAAAATCCCACTGATTAAGGTTTCACTTTATTTGAGAGCGTACTTACGATTTATGATATAAGGGAGAGGATGGAACATGATACGAATTTCGGATTTTCAAATGAAGGATGTTGTAAATATTTCAGATGGAAAAAGACTTGGAAATATTGGAGATATTGATTTTGATATAGACACAGGAAAGATTAGGGCAGTTATTATTTCCAAGCAGACACGTATGCTTGGACTCTTTGGAAAGGAAGTAGAATTTGTGATTCCTTGGGAGCGAATTATGAAAATTGGGGAAGATGTCATACTTGTCAGAGTAGATAATATTAATTCTGTAACAGAATCAATACAAACACCGACAATTTCATAAAGAATATTACAAATTCCTCTTTTTTTTCAGTTGTCATTATGAAAAAATAAAAGTATGGTAAAATAGACAGGAAGTACCATGCTTTTTTCTGTTATTTTAATTAAAAGGAGTCGCTTTATGAGAGAACCATTTAAATATGCGGACGGTATACTGTATTTACAAGCGTGGAAAGAACTTGGAAACATTACTGTTGGATTTACGACAAAAGATGGTGGAGTAAGTACAGGCTCCTTTCATGCGATGAATTTAGGATTACATGTGAATGATATCGTGGAGAATGTTCATGAAAACAGACGCATTTTAGCGAATAAGTTACAAAAACCATTAGAAAAATGGATTTGCTCTGAACAAGTTCATGACCATCATGTTGAGAAAGTAGGACTGCAAGAAAAAGGGAAAGGCGTTTATTCATATGAAGACGGTATTCCGAAAACGGATGGCATTTATACGACTAACAAAGATGTTCTCTTAACATCTTGTTACGCTGATTGTGTTCCGCTCTATTTTTATGCACCATCACATGATATGATAGGACTTGCGCATGCTGGGTGGAAAGGGACTGTAACAGAGATTGCGAAAGAAATGATTCAAAAGTGGAATGCAGAAGGTGTTTCAAGTGATGAAATTCATGTCGCAATTGGTCCTGCAATCGGATCATGTTGTTATGTTGTTGATGATCGTGTATTAACAGCAGCAAAGCAAGTAGTAAACGGATCTGTTCCCTATAAATTAATTTCTGATGGTCAGTATGCAATTAATTTAAAAGAAGTTAATCGTATATTATGTGTACAAGCAGGCATAAAAGAAGAACATATTGTAATGTCATCTCTTTGTACAAGCTGTGAAGAACAATTATTTTTCTCTCATCGTCGTGATCAAGGTAAGACGGGGAGAATGTTGAGTTTCATAGGTTTTAAGGAGGAGTGAAGTAAGTGACAGTGCAAGGAAATTTAGCAGATGTAAACGAAGTAATTAAAGAATCTTGTGTACGAGCTGGACGTTCGATGAAAGATATTAAGCTCGTTGCAGTTACAAAAACTGTAGGGATTGAAAAAACAAGCGAAGTAATTGAAACAGGAATTATTGATTTAGGTGAAAATAGAAATGAAGGTTTCTTACAAAAATACGAGCATTTCGGTTCAAAAGTGAATTGGCATTTTATTGGATCATTGCAAACGAGAAAAGTAAAAGAAATCATTAATGAGATTGATTATTTACATTCATTAGATCGTCTTTCGCTTGCAAAAGAAATTCAAAAACGTGCTGATAAGAAAGTTAAATGCTTTATTCAAGTGAAAACATCATCTGAAGAATCAAAGCAAGGATTGGCGATAGAAGAAACAATTTCTTTTATTCAAAGTTTGCAAGAATTGGATAAGATTGAAGTGGTAGGATTAATGACAATGGCTCCGTTTACAGGAGAAGAGGAAGAGATTCGTCGCTGCTTTAAGGAATTGCGCATGCTACAGACAGAGGTGCAGGAGCTAGAATTATTACATGCACCATGTAAAGAATTATCAATGGGAATGTCAAATGATTACACGATTGCAATTGAGGAAGGCGCTACATATATTCGTTTGGGAACGGTTTTAGTAGGAAAAGCGTAGGAGGAAGGAGAAAGTTATTATGAGTTGGTCAAAAGTAAAATACTTCTTTTTTGACACACCGGAAGAAAAAGAAGCAGCTCAATATAGTTATGAAAAGGAGCAAACAGACATGAAAAAGCAACAAGATCCCCCAGAACAACAAGATGTTCCGTTTGCGAAAGTGCAACCGAAGCAAAATGTAGTGAGTATTGAAACAGCGAAGCAATCTTCAAAAGTTGTTTTACTAGAACCACGTACATATTCGGAAGCGCAAGGCATTTCGGATCACTTAAAAGGTAGACGAGCTGTTGTAATTAATTTGCAAAGAATGTCTACAGATCAAGCTGTACGTATCGTTGACTTTTTAAGTGGTACTGTATACGCTATAGGCGGGGATATTCAAAAAATAGGCCCGAAAACATTTATGTGTACACCTGAAAATGTTGATATCGTTGGTGCGATTTCAGAGTTATTCGGTGAAGAAGAAGAGACAAATATAAAGAGGTGGTAATACGCCATGACAACAGTTTTAACAGTGTTACTTACTGCTATCGAGATTTACTCGTGGGCACTAATTATTTACATTCTCCTATCATGGTTTCCTGGCGCAAAGGAATCAGCTTTTGGAGATTTTCTTGCGCGTATTTGCGAACCGTATTTAGAGCCGTTTAGGAGGTTTATTCCACCATTTGGTATGATTGATATTTCTCCACTTGTTGCTATTGTTGCCTTGAAACTTGCTAGAGGTGGTTTAGTGAGTTTATTCAACTATTTTTTATAGTGTGAGGTTAAATACATGAGCATCTATGAGCATTTTAGACCTGATGAAGAGGTCTTTGTGGATAAAGTATTAGAGTGGAAACAGGCTGCTGAGTACCATCAAGTCAAGTTAACAGATTTTCTTGATCCAAGACAGCAACAAATTGTTTCTATGGTAATAGGGCAAGGAGATGTAGCTGTACGGTTTGATGGTGCGATGCCTGAAGCCGAACGGAAAAGAGCACTAATTTATCCAGATTATCTAGAATTAAATGAAGAGGAATTTCAAGTAGAAGTATTAGAAATTGACTATCCTTCCAAGTTTTTTACGCTAGAACATAGGCAAATATTAGGTGCATTCATGTCGCTTGGTTTAACAAGGGAAAAATGTGGTGATATTTTGCTTCAAGAAGACCGTGCCCAAATTGCAGTTGCCAAAGAAGTTGTATCGTATATTGAAATGAACTTACAATCAATAGGGAAAATGAAAGTCACACTCTCTCCTATACAAGTAGAGAAAATTTTGCGTGTAGGTGAAAAATGGGGAGAAAAATCTGGGACTGTTTCGTCACTTCGTCTAGATGTTTTATTAGCTGAAATGCTACATATATCTAGGCAGAAGGTACAGCCTCTTATAAAAGGTGGCTTAGTAAAAGTCAATTGGAAAACAGTAGAGCAAACTTCGTATGAATGTTTTCCTGGGGATGTTTTCTCGGTTAGAGGGTATGGACGAAGTAAATTATTTTCTGTAGAAGGTAAAACGAAGCGCGACAAATGGAGAGTTTTGTATGGTATACTAAAATGATTGGTTTTTTAGAAGGAAATTCTCTTATTTTGTCGAAGAAAAGATATAATTGAAAGAGGAAATTTAGATAACTACTTGGAGGTGGCGTTGTGCCGTTAACACCATTAGATATTCATAACAAAGAATTTGGTCGCGGGTTTCGTGGCTACGATGAAGATCAAGTAAATGAGTTTCTTGATCAAATCATCAAAGATTATGAATTAGTCATTCGTGAGAAAAAAGCTTTAGAAGAAAAGGTTGCACAATTAGAAGGAAAGTTAGATCATTTTTCTAATATTGAAGATACGCTGAACAAATCTATCATTGTCGCACAAGAAGCTGCTGAAGAAGTGAAGCGTAATGCACAAAAAGAAGCAAAATTAATTGTACGTGAAGCAGAAAAAAATGCAGATCGTATCATTAATGAAGCGTTAGTGAAATCAAGAAAAGTTGCTTTTGATATTGAAGAGTTGAAGAAACAAGCGAAAGTATTCCGAACTCGTTTCCGTATGTTATTAGAAACACAACTTGAAATGTTAAACAACGATGATTGGGATAAACTAATTGAATTAGAAGACGAAGTGGACGAACTGTTGAAAAAAGAAGAAACAGTGTAAGCTTGACGTTTTTCTCATTATTACATATAATTTTAAACAACATATTTATTAAGAAAAACGAAGATAGGGATAAGTACCTTTTTCATACCTTATATAGCGAACTGAGGATGGTGTAAGCTCAGGATAAGGAGATGATGGGAATATCACCCTGGAGTTCCGCGCTGAACAAATTTAGTAAGCGTAGGCGTATATTCGCGTTAAGAATATAAAGAGGACCTTATGCATTTGTATATGGTCTACTAGGGTGGTACCGCGGGAGACTTTCTCGTCCCTTTTTGGGGATGAGAGGTCTCTTTTTTATTCCCTTTTTTAAGGTCTGTCGTTTATATATTTAAGGAGGAATTGAGCATGGAGTACAAAAATACATTACTAATGCCAAAAACAGAGTTCCCAATGCGTGGGAATTTACCAAAACGTGAGCCTGCAATGCAAGAACAGTGGGCTGAAATGAATATTTATGAAAAGGTACAAGAACATACGAAAGGTCGTCCTTTATTTGTACTGCATGATGGACCTCCATATGCGAATGGTGACATTCATATGGGACATGCATTAAATAAAGTGTTAAAAGACTTTATTGTTCGTTATAAATCAATGACTGGATACTGTGCACCATATGTACCAGGTTGGGATACACACGGTTTACCGATTGAACAAGCTTTAACGAATAAAGGTGTAAAACGTAAAGAAATGACAGTTGCTGAGTTCCGTAAGTTATGCGCAGAGTATGCATATGAGCAAGTAGAACGTCAACGTGAACAATTTAAGCGTTTAGGTGTACGTGCAGATTGGGATAATCCATATATTACTTTAGAGCCAGCTTATGAAGCACAACAAATTAAAGTGTTTGGTGACATGGCGAAAAAAGGTTATATCTATAAAGGACAGAAACCAGTTTACTGGTCTCCAACGAGTGAATCAGCTTTAGCAGAAGCTGAAATTGAATACCAAGATAAAAAATCAGCATCTATTTACGTAGCATTCCCTGTAAAAGATGGAAAGAACGTATTAGAAGGTGATGAGAAATACATTATTTGGACAACAACGCCTTGGACGTTACCTGCAAACTTAGGTATTTCTGTTCACCCAGAACTTGAATATGCTATTGTGAAAGTAAATGATGAGAAATATATCATCGCTTCTGAACTATTTGAGACAGTTGCAAAAACGTTAGAGTGGGAAAATGCTGAAGTTGTGAAAACGGTAAAAGGTAGCGAACTTGAGTATACAGTTGCAAAACATCCATTCTACGATCGTGACTCATTAGTTATGCTAGGAGAGCACGTAACAACAGATGCAGGTACAGGTTGTGTTCATACAGCACCAGGGCACGGGGAAGATGACTTCGTTGTTGGTAAAAAGTATGGCTTAGAAGTACTTTGCCCAGTTGATGATAAAGGTGTATTAACAAATGAAGCACCTGGATTTGAAGGCTTATTCTATGATAAAGCTAACAAGCCAATTACGGAAAAATTAGAAGAAGTAGGCGCGTTACTGAAACTAACATTCATTACGCATTCATACCCACATGATTGGAGAACGAAAAAACCAATTATTTTCCGTGCGACAGCGCAGTGGTTTGCATCTATTGAAGCGTTCCGTAAAGAATTATTAGAAGCTGTTGCGGAAACAAAATGGGTACCAGCATGGGGAGAAACTCGTCTTCATAATATGGTTCGTGACCGTGGTGACTGGTGTATTTCTCGTCAGCGTGCATGGGGTGTGCCAATTCCTGTATTCTATGCAGAAAATGGTGATCCAATTATTACAGATGAAACAATTAATCATGTAGCAGATTTATTCCGTGAGCACGGTTCTAACGTATGGTTCGAGCGTGAAGCGAAAGATTTATTACCAGAAGGATTTACACATACAGGTAGCCCAAATGGTGAATTCCGTAAAGAAACAGACATCATGGATGTATGGTTCGATTCAGGTTCTTCTCACCAAGCGGTATTAGAAGAGCGCGAAGACTTACAACGTCCAGCTGATTTATATTTAGAAGGATCTGACCAGTATCGTGGTTGGTTTAACTCTTCATTATCAACAGCAGTTGCTGTAACTGGTAAAGCTCCATATAAAGGCGTACTAAGCCATGGTTTCGTACTAGATGGTGACGGACGTAAAATGAGTAAGTCGATTGGAAACATCGTCGTACCGAAGAAAATTATGGATCAATTAGGCGGAGACATTTTACGCTTATGGGTATCTTCTGTTGACTATCAATCTGATGTACGTATTTCAGATGATATTTTAAAACAAGTAGCAGAAGTGTATCGTAAAATTCGTAATACATTCCGTTTCTTATTAGGAAACTTAGATGATTTTAATCCAAGTGAAAATACAGTAGCGGTAGCTGAACTTCGTGAAGTAGATCGTTACATGTTAGTGAAGTTAAATGACCTAATTACAAAAGTAAAAGATGCATATGAAACATATGACTTTGCTGCTGTATATCATGCAATTCACAACTTCTGTACAATTGATCTAAGTTCATTCTACTTAGACTTTGCAAAAGACATTTTATACATTGAAGGTGCAGATCACGCGGATCGTCGTGCAATTCAAACTGTATTATATGATGTTCTTGTTGCATTAACGAAACTTGTAACGCCAATCTTACCTCATACAGCTGATGAAGTATGGCCATATGTTCCTGGTGCAGAAGAAGAAAGCGTACAGTTAACTAATATGCCAGAAGCTACAGAAGTAGAGGGTTCAGAAGCGTTAAGAGCAAAATGGGATGCATTTATGACATTACGTGATGACGTTTTAAAAGCGTTAGAAGTAGCTCGTAATGAGAAGGTAATTGGTAAGTCATTAAATGCGAGCATTACGCTATATCCGACTGCAGAAATGAAGGCTATGTTAGAGTCTATTAGCGAAGACTTAAAGCAATTATTCATCGTCTCTGAGTATAAACTTGGTGGTACAATTGAAGAAGCGCCAACAGAAGCACCAAAGTATGAGCATACAGCTGTAGTTGTAGCACAGGCGACAGGTGAGACGTGTGAACGTTGTTGGGTTGTTTCAGAAACAATTGGTAAAGATGCAGAACATGAAACATTATGTGAGCGTTGTGCAACGGTTGTTAAAGAAAATTATGTAAAATAATGAAAAAAAGCTGACTGCTCATAATAGCAGTCAGTTTTTTGTTGATGATATATCGAAATAACTTTCACTCTCTTTCCTATGAAGGAAAAATGTGTGTGAGGTAAGCGTGGAAATTTCGGACACACTAATTGTACATTGCAGCTGGGAGGAATGTACACGTGAATGAAATTTATATGGAAATAAAAGAAGAATTGCAATTGATGAGAAAAGAGTTGCAAGATAGACTGGCTAAAGAAGTAATGCACACATACTATATGGAATTTGGGCAGGAACTTGGATACGAAATAAAGGAAGAGACAAAGAAAAAATTGCTATTACATGATATAAAAGAGGATTTAAAAGATGTAGAACGTGCATTGTTTAAAATGGAAATAGATATGTACGGTATTTGTGAAGAAACTGGAAGAGCGATTTCTACAAAGCAAATGAAAACAATGCCGACTGCTCGTACTATTCGTGAATTTTTCTATGAAAAGGTAAATGTATGAATACGCACAACGATATTATGTTACCTTTTTTTAATTTATTTTATTCTTCTACAAAGGTTCATTGTGAAAAGGTAGCAGCTATGCTAAAATTTTGAGGTACACTGTCTTTGTGGGGGAAATGAAAATGATATATTATGTAATAGCGTTATTTGTCATTGCCATCGATCAAATATCGAAGTGGCTAATTGTAAAGAACATGGAATTGGGTACGAGCATTCCGATTATCGATAATGTATTATACATAACATCTCATCGAAATAGAGGAGCTGCCTGGGGTATTTTAGAAAATAAAATGTGGTTTTTCTACATTATTACAGTCATTTTCGTAGCATTTATCGTATTTTATATGAAAAAATATGCGAAAACGGACAAGCTTCTAGGTATTTCATTAGGTCTAATTTTAGGCGGAGCAATTGGCAATTTTATTGATCGTGTATTTAGACAAGAAGTAGTGGATTTCATTCACGTGTATATTTTCTCGTACAATTATCCGGTATTCAATATAGCTGACTCAGCATTATGTATTGGAGTTGTATTAATTATTATTCAAACAGTATTAGAAGGAAAGAAAGCGAAGGAGTAATTGAATGAGTGAAGTAGTACAAGTAACAGTTGCAGAAGAACAAAAAAGCGAGCGAATTGATAAATTCGTTGCAGAAATAAACAGTGAATGGTCACGTTCACAAGTGCAGCAATGGATTAAAGATGCTGTTGTGACAGTAAATGGGAAATCAGTTAAAGGGAATTATAAAGTAAAAGGAAATGATGAAATTACAGTAACAATTCCCGAGCCAGAAGAGTTAGATATTCAACCGGAAGATATGAATTTAGAAGTTTATTATGAAGATGCCGATGTACTAGTTGTAAATAAGCCGCGTGGCATGGTAGTACATCCAGCACCAGGGCATACGAAGGGTACGCTTGTAAACGGACTTATGCATCATTGTACAGACCTATCAGGTATTAACGGTGTAATGCGTCCTGGTATAGTACACCGTATTGATAAGGATACATCTGGATTATTAATGGTTGCTAAAAATGATATGGCGCATGAATCACTTGTAAATCAACTTGTAGCAAAAACGGTAACAAGACGTTATAAAGCGATTGTACATGGTGTAATTCCACATGATAAAGGAATAATTGACGCTCCAATTGGTCGTGATAAAAAAGAACGTCAAAGTATGACTGTTGATGAAAATGGTAAGAATGCAGTTACACATTTCCAAGTGTTAGAGCGATTTAAGGATTTCACACTTGTAGAATGCCGCTTAGAAACGGGACGTACACACCAAATTCGTGTTCATATGAAATATATTGGTTATCCACTTGCAGGAGATCCAAAGTATGGTCCGAAGAAAACATTAGATATGAATGGACAAGCACTTCATGCAGGGATTTTAGGTTTCGATCACCCTCGTACTGGTGAATATATTGAGTTTGAGGCACCGATTCCAGAAGTGTTTGAAGAAGCGCTAAATGTTTTACGGAAATAGTATTGACAAATCATAAGAAAACTGAGATACTGACAACAGTTAAATAATGATCCTTTAACACAGCCCCGTGAGGTTGAGAAGGTAACGGTTTGAAATACTTAGGGTATGTTGTACCCTTTTTTCAAAAGTCCTCTCGCACACGCTGAGAGGACTTTTTTTATACCATTACTCTCACGCAAGAAAAAAAGCTTGGAGGTGTAGAGCATGCAAGAGAAAGCTGTCGTTTTAGATGACCAAATGATTCGCCGCGCTTTAACACGAATTAGTCATGAAATCGTGGAACGAAATAAAGGTGTCGATAATTGTGTTCTTGTCGGAATAAAAACACGTGGAATTTTTATTGCACAACGTTTGGCAGAACGAATTGGTCAAATTGAAGGAAAAGAGATGGAAGTAGGAGAGTTAGATATTACGTTATATCGTGATGATTTAACACTACAATCGAAACATAAAGAACCACTTGTAAAAGGTTCTGATATTCCTGTAGATATTACGAAGAAAAAAGTTATCCTTGTGGATGATGTGTTATATACAGGTAGAACAGTTCGAGCAGCAATGGATGCTCTTATGGATTTAGGTAGACCATCACAAATCCAATTGGCTGTTCTTGTTGATAGAGGTCATCGTGAATTACCAATTCGCGCTGATTATGTAGGAAAGAACATTCCAACATCTAGTGAAGAGCGTATCGAAGTTGATCTGCAAGAGACAGATCAACAAGATCGAGTAAGCATATACGATAAGTAAAGCCCTTTTAAATGTAGTCCTGTGAGGCTGCCAAAGGGTCTTGGCTTTCATATGTCAAATTTGGCATACGAAAGTGTAGGACTCTTTGTGCACAGGCACAAAGAGTTTTTTTATTGCAAAAATTAAAACTGAAGGAGGATGTAACAATGGAGCAAAAGCCAGTGTTAGACATTCATGAAGTACCGAAACCGGGAAAATGGTTATTATTAAGTATACAACATTTGTTCGCGATGTTTGGATCAACAGTGCTTGTTCCGTTTTTAACAGGACTGAATCCATCAGTAGCTTTAATATCAAGTGGATTAGGAACGCTAGCGTTTCTTCTAATAACGAAAGGTCAAGTACCAGCATATTTAGGATCATCATTCGCCTTTATTGCACCAATTATTACAGCAAAAACAGCAGGTGGACCTGGAGCAGCGATGCTTGGAGGAATGCTTGCGGGACTTGTTTACATCTTAATCTCACTCGGAATTAAGAAATCTGGGTCAGAATGGATTATGAAATTACTTCCGCCAATCGTAGTTGGGCCAGTCGTAATGGTAATCGGTTTATCTTTAGCACATACAGCAGTGAACATGGCGATGAACGGTGCGGATGGTAAGTATAGCATTACACACTTTTCAGTAGCATTAGTAACATTAGCAATTACAATCATTTGCTCCATATTCGGGAGAGGATTTTTCAGTATCATACCAGTGCTACTTGGAATCATCGGCGGGTATATATTCGCTTACTTCCAAGGGCTAGTAGATTTAAAGCCAGTAGCTGAGGCAAAATGGTTTGTCATACCAGACTTCACAGTACCGTTTGTAACATATACTCCGGAGTTTTCATGGAAAATTGTACTCTTAATGGTGCCAGTTGCACTTGTAACAATTTCAGAACATATCGGACATCAAATTGTACTTGGAAATATTATTAAAAGAGATTTAATTGAAAAACCAGGTTTACATCGTTCAATCTTCGGTGATGGGATAGCAACATTGATCGCATCACTAATAGGAGGACCACCGAATACAACGTACGGTGAAAACATCGGTGTGCTAGCAATTACGAGAGCATACAGTGTATACTTATTCATCGGTTCAGCAGTGTTCGCAATCATGTTTGGATTTATCGGGAAGATTTCAGCACTGATTCATTCGATTCCAACACCAGTTATGGGTGGTGTATCAATCTTACTCTTCGGTGTAATCGCATCAAGTGGTTTACGTATGATGGTAGACGATAAAACAGACTTAGGTGACAAACGAAACTTAATGATTGCATCAGTTATACTAGTAATCGGTATTGGCGGAGCGGTACTGCACGTAGGTGAATCGTTCCAAGTGGAAGGAATGGCGTTAGCAGCAATTGTAGGTGTACTATTAAATCTACTACTACCAGAGACAAAACAAACAAATAAAACAAAACAATCTAAGCAGATTGCTTCATAAAAATAACCTTTTAATTCAGTCCTGTGAGATAGAAAAGGGTGGCTACTTTAACGCACCCTAGTCTCAAAGACTAGGGTATTTTTATACAGTTATTGTTATATAAATTCAATGGTGTTATCATAAAAAACAGAAAGATGAGGGATGACGATGAGCCATTTGTTAACGATGAGTGAATTATCGGAACAAGAAATTTCAGAAATCCTAAAAGACGCAGAAGATTTCGCGAATGGAAAAGAGAGAAAAACGACAGAGCAAACATTTGTTGCGAACTTGTTCTTTGAGAATAGTACGAGGACGAGATTTAGCTTTGAAGTTGCTGAGAAGAGATTAGGACTTGAAGTATTAGACTTTTCCGCAGATGCATCTAGCGTACAAAAAGGAGAAACTTTATACGATACGATAAGAACACTAGAATCAATCGGAACAAAAGCGGTAGTCATCCGCCATGAGCAAGATCGTTACTTCGATGAATTAAAAGATCAGGTGAATATCCCAATCTTGAACGCTGGAGATGGATGTGGAAATCATCCAACGCAATGTCTACTCGATCTTCTAACAATTAAACAAGAGTTTGGAAGATTTGAAGGTTTGAAGATTGCAATAGTTGGGGATGTTCGTCATAGCCGAGTAGCACGTTCTAATGCAGAAGCATTAACGAAACTGGGCGCGACAATTTACTTTGCAAGCCCAGAAGAGTGGAAAGATGAAGAGAACACATTTGGAACGTACAAGAGTTTAGATGAACTTGTTCCAGAAGTGGATGTGATGATGTTACTTCGTGTACAACATGAGCGTCATGACCATTATGAAACAGACATTATGAAAGAGTATCACGAGCAACATGGGTTAACAGTTGAAAGAGAAAAACGTATGAAAGAAGGAAGCATTATTATGCATCCAGCCCCTGTAAACCGTGATGTTGAAATTGCAAGTGAACTTGTCGAGTGTGAACGCTCACGCATATTCAAGCAAATGGAAAACGGGGTCTACGTAAGAATGGCTGTACTAAAACGCGCATTACCAAATGTATTAGGAGGAATGAAACATGAATTATTTGTTTAAAAATGGTCGTTATATGAATGAAGAAGGAACAATTGTAGCAACAGATCTTCTCGTACAAGACGGTAAAATTGCGAAGGTAGCAGAAAATATTACGGCAGATAATGCTGAAGTAATCGATGTAAATGGAAAGTTAATCGCACCTGGATTAGTAGATGTGCACGTTCATCTTCGTGAACCAGGTGGTGAACATAAAGAAACAATTGAAACAGGAACACTTGCAGCAGCAAAAGGTGGATTTACTACAATTTGCGCAATGCCAAACACACGCCCAGTACCAGATTGTAAAGAACATATGGAAGACCTGCAAAAGCGTATTAAAGAAAAAGCACATGTAAATGTATTACCATATGGAGCAATTACAGTACGTCAAGCAGGTTCTGAAATGACCGATTTTGAAACGTTAAAAGAACTTGGAGCGTTTGCTTTCACTGATGATGGCGTAGGCGTGCAAGATGCAAGCATGATGTTAGCTGCAATGAAGCGTGCATCGAAATTAAATATGGCAGTTGTTGCACACTGTGAAGAGAACACACTTATTAATAAAGGTTGTGTACATGAAGGGAAGTTTTCTGAGAAACATGGATTAAACGGTATCCCATCAGTATGTGAATCCGTACATATTGCCCGGGACATCTTACTTGCGGAAGCTGCAAATTGTCACTACCACGTATGTCACGTAAGTACAAAAGGATCTGTACGTGTAATCCGTGACGCGAAACGTGCTGGAATTAAGGTGACAGCAGAAGTAACACCGCATCACTTAGTATTATGTGAAGATGATATCCCATCGGCTGATCCTAACTTTAAAATGAATCCACCGCTTCGAGGAAAAGAAGATCATGCAGCGTTAATTGAAGGACTATTAGATGGAACAATTGATATGATCGCAACTGACCATGCACCGCATACTGCAGAAGAGAAAGCACAAGGGATTGAAAGAGCACCGTTCGGAATTACTGGTTTTGAAACAGCATTCCCGCTTTTATATACGAACCTTGTGAAAAAAGGAATCATTACATTAGAGCAACTGATTCAATTCTTAACAGAAAAACCGGCTGACACATTCGGTTTAGAAGCAGGGCGCCTAACAGAAGGTAGAACAGCTGATATTACAATTATCGATTTAGAACAAGAAGAAGAAATTGATCCAACAACATTCTTATCAAAAGGAAAAAATACACCATTCGCAGGTTGGAAATGCCAAGGTTGGCCGGTTATGACAATCGTTGGTGGTAAGATCGCATGGCAAAAGGAGAGTGCATTAGTATGAAAAGACAACTTATCTTAGAAGATGGAACAGTATTAATTGGAAAAGGTTTCGGAGGAGAAATCGAAAAGTCAGGTGAGGTTGTATTTACAACTGGGATGACTGGATATCAAGAAACTTTATCTGATCCATCATACTGTGGTCAAATCGTAACATTTACGTATCCATTAATCGGAAACTACGGCATTAACCGTGATGATTTTGAATCAATTCACCCATCTGTAAATGGTTTAATCGTAAACGAAATTTGTGATCACCCATCAAACTTCCGTAATGAAATTTCGCTAAATGATTACTTGAAAGAAAGAAATATCCCAGGATTAGCAGGAATTGATACGAGAAAATTAACAAGAAAAATTCGTCAATATGGAACTTTACGCGGACGTCTTTGCAATATGGATGTGGATGTAGAGGACATCGTTAGCCAATTGAAAGCAACTGTCTTTACAGATCATGTGAAACGCGTATCAACAAAAGATCCATATCCAAGTCCAGGCCGTGGACACCGAGTTGTACTTGTAGACTTCGGAATGAAACATGGTATTTTACGAGAATTAAATAAGCGTGATTGTGATGTAATTGTTGTACCTTACAATACAACAGCAGAAGAAATTCTACGCCTTAGCCCAGATGGAATTATGTTAAGTAATGGACCTGGGGACCCGAAAGATGTACCAGAAGCAATTGAAATGTTAAAAGAAATTATTGGTAAAGTTCCTTTATTCGGGATTTGCCTAGGACATCAATTGTTCGCCCTGGCATCTGGTGCGAATACAAGTAAGTTAAAATTCGGTCACCGTGGTTTAAATCATCCAGTAAAAAATCTTGCAACTGGAAAAGTGGCAATTACATCTCAAAACCATGGTTACGCAGTAGAAGAAGAATCAGTTGGAAATACAGAACTGGAAATTACACATGTTGCTTTAAATGATGGAACAGTAGAAGGTCTTCGTCATACGAAGTTCCCAGCATTTACAGTGCAATACCATCCAGAAGCTTCTGCAGGACCAGAAGATGCAAATGATTTATTCGAAGATTTCTTAGCAATGATTGAAAACTTCAAGAAAGAAGGGGAAGAGTTATGCCAAAACGCCTAGACATTAACACAATTTTAGTAATCGGATCAGGACCAATTGTAATTGGGCAAGCAGCAGAGTTTGATTACTCTGGTACACAAGCTTGTCAATCTCTTAGAGAAGAAGGTTACAAAGTAATCCTTGTTAACTCTAACCCAGCAACAATTATGACAGATACTGCAACAGCAGATAAAGTATATATAGAACCATTAACATTAGAATTCGTAAGCCGTATCATTCGTAAAGAACGTCCAGATGCACTCTTACCAACATTAGGTGGTCAAACAGGCCTAAACATGGCTGTTGAACTTGCGAAATCAGGCATACTTGAAGAGTGCGGAGTTGAAATTTTAGGAACAAAATTATCAGCAATCGAGCAAGCCGAGGATCGTGATTTATTCCGTACATTAATGCAGGAATTAAATGAACCAATTCCATCTAGCACGATTATTCATACGCTGGAAGAAGCACATGAATTTGTAAAAGAAATTGGTTATCCAGTTATTGTTCGCCCAGCATTTACAATGGGGGGAACAGGTGGCGGAATCTGTAATAATGAAGAAGAACTAATTGAAATCGTATCAGGTGGATTAAAACATAGTCCAGTAACACAATGTTTATTAGAAAAGAGTATTGCCGGTTGTAAGGAAATTGAATATGAAGTAATGCGTGATTCGAATGATAACGCGATTGTAGTATGTAACATGGAAAATATCGATCCGGTTGGGGTTCACACAGGTGATTCTATCGTTGTAGCACCGAGCCAAACATTAAGTGACCGTGAGTATCAAATGTTACGAAACACTTCATTAAGAATTATTCGTGCATTAGGAATTGAAGGTGGATGTAACGTTCAGCTTGCACTTGATCCACATAGCTTCCAATACTATGTAATCGAAGTAAACCCGCGTGTGAGTCGTTCGTCTGCACTAGCATCTAAAGCAACTGGATATCCAATTGCGAAGCTAGCGGCGAAAATTGCAGTTGGTTTAACATTAGATGAAATTATAAACCCAGTAACACAAAAAACATACGCTTGCTTCGAGCCAGCATTAGACTATGTTGTTTCAAAAATTCCACGTTGGCCATTTGATAAGTTTGAATCAGCAAACAGAACACTTGGTACACAAATGAAGGCAACTGGTGAAGTTATGTCAATTGGACGTAACTTAGAACAATCATTATTAAAAGCGATCCGTTCTTTAGAGCTTGGCGTTTATCACCTAGAGTTAGACCACTTAAAAGAGCTTGATAAAGAAACTATGAAAAAGCGTATTATAAAAGCTGATGACGAGCGTCTGTTCGTTGTAGCAGAAGCGATCCGTCAAGGTGTAACGAAAGAAGAAATCAACGAATGGTGTGAAATGGACTTCTTCTTCTTACAAAAAGTTGAAAATATCGTAAACATGGAACGCGAAGTAAAAGCGAATGTAGGAAATATGGAAGTGTTACAATCTGCGAAAGAAATGGGCTTCAGTGACCATTACATCGCCAATGCTTGGAACAAAACAGAGCGTGAAATTTACGATATGCGTAAAGAAAGCAATATGACTCCTGTTTATAAGATGGTAGATACTTGTGCGGCAGAGTTTGAATCTGCAACACCATACTACTACAGCACATATGGTGACGAGAATGAATCGATTGTAACAGATCGTAAGAGTGTAGTTGTACTAGGATCTGGTCCAATCCGTATTGGTCAAGGTGTTGAGTTTGATTATGCAACAGTTCACTCTGTATGGGCAATAAAAGAAGCTGGGTATGAGGCAATCATTGTTAATAACAACCCAGAAACAGTTTCAACAGACTTCAGTATTTCTGACAAATTATACTTTGAACCATTAACAATCGAAGATGTAATGCACATTATCGATTTAGAAAAGCCAGAAGGTGTTATCGTCCAATTCGGTGGACAAACGGCAATTAACTTAGCGGCTAAATTAGAAGCACACGGTGTGAAAATTTTAGGAACATCACTTGAAGATTTAGACCGTGCAGAAGATCGTGATAAGTTTGAAGCAGCTTTAACAAAGCTTGGTATCCCGCAACCAGTTGGTAAAACAGCAACGACTGTAGAGCAAGCAGTAGCGATCGCTGACAAAATTGGTTACCCAGTATTAGTAAGACCATCTTACGTACTAGGTGGACGTGCGATGGAAATCGTATATCGTCAAGAAGAATTACTGCACTACATGAAAAATGCGGTTAAAGTTCACGCAGATCACCCAGTATTAATCGACCGTTATATGGTTGGTAAAGAAATTGAAGTAGATGCAATTTCAGACGGTGAGAATGTATTCATTCCAGGTATTATGGAACATATCGAACGCGCTGGAGTTCACTCTGGGGATTCAATTGGAGTATATCCACCACAGAGCTTATCTGAAAAACTAAAAGAACAAATTATTGAGCATACAATTGGGCTTGGAAAAGGTTTAAACATTGTTGGATTACTAAACATTCAGTTTGTAGTATTCAAAGATGAAGTGTATGTAATTGAAGTAAATCCACGTGCGAGCCGTACAGTACCATTCTTAAGTAAAATTACAGGCGTACCGATGGCAAATATCGCAACGAAAGTTATTTTAGGTCAAAACCTTGTAGAACAAGGATATGGAACTGGCTATCACCCAGAAGAGAAGGAAGTGTATGTAAAAGCACCGGTATTCTCATTTGCGAAACTACGCTCAGTTGATACAACATTAGGGCCTGAAATGAAATCAACAGGGGAAGTAATGGGTAAAGATTTAACGCTTGAAAAAGCATTATATAAAGGACTTGTTGCTTCAGGAATTAACATTCCAACGCACGGATCAGTAATCATCACTGTAGCGGATAAAGATAAAGAAGAAGCGCTGGAAATCGCAAAACGCTTCCATGAAATCGGCTATAACTTATTAGCAACAGCAGGAACAGCACAATCGCTAACAGAACAAAACATTCCGGTGCAAGTTGTAAACAAAATTGATTCTGAAGACTACAACTTACTTGATATTATTCGTCAAGGGAAAGCACAGTTTGTAATCAATACATTAACAAAAGGCAAACAACCAGCGCGTGATGGTTTCCGCATTCGCCGTGAATCAGTAGAAAATGGTGTGGCCTGCTTAACATCACTTGATACAACGAGAGCAATCTTGGGAGTATTAGAATCTATGACATTCTCAGCTCATTCAATGAAAGAAATTACGCAAACGAAGCGTCACGAGGTGGTACATGCATGATGCAAAAGCAAAATATGATCGTCGTTAACCAAAAAGAAATCGCAAAAAACATTTACGAATTAGTGCTTCAAGGGGATTTAGTGCAGCAAATGAACGATCCAGGGCAGTTTGTACACATTAAGGTAGCAGAGGGCATTACGCCCCTTCTGCGCCGCCCAATTAGTATTTGTAATGTCGATCAAGACAAGAACGAATTTACAATGCTATATCGTGCGGAAGGACAAGGGACAAAAACATTAGCGAAAAGAAAACAAGGTGAACTTGTAGATGTGTTAGGACCACTTGGTCATGGATTTCCTGTAGAAGAAGCGGAATCTGGACAAACGGCTCTATTAGTTGGTGGAGGAATTGGTGTACCACCACTATATGAATTGTCACAGCGTCTTGTAGCAAAAGGAGTACGCGTTATTCACATCTTAGGTTTCCAAACGAAAGATGTTGTCTTCTATGAAGAGAAATTCGCAGAACTTGGTGATACGTATGTTGCAACTGTTGATGGTACACATGGTACAAAAGGGTTTGTAACAGATGTAATCGATAGCTATGGAATTGACTTTGACATTCTCTACTCATGTGGACCTTTAGCGATGCTTCGTGCATTAGAAGGACGCTATAAGGAGAGAAAAGCCTACATTTCATTAGAAGAACGTATGGGCTGTGGTATCGGAGCATGTTTCGCATGTGTATGCCATTTGCAAGCAGATCCGAGTGGACATTCTTACAAGAAGGTGTGTAGCGACGGACCAGTATTTCCAATCGGGGAGGTTGTACTATGAACAGATTGCAAGTTGAATTACCAGGGTTATCATTAAAAAATCCAATCATCCCAGCATCTGGTTGCTTCGGATTTGGTCGTGAGTATGCACAGTTCTATGATTTAAGTGTACTTGGATCAATTATGATTAAAGCGACAACAGAACAACCTCGTTATGGAAACCCAACGCCTCGTGTTGCTGAAACACCAGGCGGAATGCTAAATGCAATCGGGCTTCAAAATCCTGGATTAGAAAAGGTAATGAATTCTGAATTACCTTTTCTCGAGCAATTTGATCTTCCGATTATTGCAAACGTTGCGGGTTCACAAGCTGAGGATTACGTAGCGGTTGCGAAGGCGATTTCAAAGGCACCTAATGTTCATGCGCTAGAATTAAATATTTCTTGTCCAAACGTAAAAACGGGTGGTATCGCTTTTGGTACAAATCCTGAAATTGCTGCTGATTTAACGAAGCGAGTAAAAGAGGTTTCTGAAGTACCGGTATATGTGAAATTGTCACCGAACGTGGCAAACATTGTGGAAATTGCAAAAGCAATTGAAAATGCGGGTGCGGACGGTTTAACGATGATTAATACATTGCTTGGTATGCGTCTAGATTTAAAAACTGCAAAACCAATTTTAGCAAACCGTACGGGCGGAATATCAGGGCCTGCGATTAAGCCAGTAGCAATTCGTATGGTACATGAAGTAAGTCAAGCGGTTAACATTCCGATCATCGGAATGGGTGGTATTGAAACAGCGGAAGATGTAATTGAATTCTTCTATGCTGGCGCAAGCGCGGTTGCAGTTGGAACGGCGAACTTTATCAATCCGTTCGTATGTCCGACAATTATTGAAGAATTACCAGCATTACTAGATGAATTAGGATTTGATCATATTTCGGAATGTCAAGGAAGGAGCTGGAAGCAAACATGTCACAGTCGTTAATCGTTGCACTAGATTTTCCAGGGAAACAAGAGGTAGAACAATTCTTACACCACTTTGAAGGGGAAGAGTTATTTGTCAAAGTTGGTATGGAGTTGTTTTACAAAGAAGGTCCTGCAATTATTACGTACTTAAAAGAAAAAGGACATAAAATCTTCCTAGATTTAAAACTTCATGATATTCCGAATACGGTAAAAAGCGCTATGCGTAGCCTAGCTAGTCTAGATGTAGATATGGTAAATGTTCATGCTGCAGGGGGAAGCAGTATGATGAAAGCTGCGATTGAGGGATTAGAGGAAGGTAAGCAAGAAGGAAAAGAGAGACCGATTTGTATTGCCGTTACACAATTAACAAGCACTTCGGAAGCTATGATGAAAAAAGAGATTGGCATTGAGAAAACGTTAGAAGAAGCGGTTGCTCATTATGCAAAATTAACGAAAGAAAGTGGACTTGATGGAGTTGTTTGTTCAACACTTGAAGTACCAAAATTACGTGAAGTATGCGGAAATGAATTTGTAACAGTAACACCGGGGATTCGTCTTGCAAGCGATGATGTAAATGACCAAGTGCGCGTAGCAACACCGAAACGTGCGAGGGAACTTGGTTCAAGTTACATCGTAGTTGGACGTAGTATTACAAAAGCAGAAAATCCGCTTGAAGCGTATAAAACAGTAAAACAACAGTGGGAAGGTGTAACAGTATGAAAAAAGAAATCGCATCGCATTTATTAGAAATTGGAGCAGTATTTTTACAACCGAATGACCCATTTACTTGGTCTTCTGGTATAAAATCACCAATTTATTGTGATAATCGCTTAACTTTATCTTATCCAAAAGTACGCCAAGCGATTGCAGCTGGATTAGAAGAGTTAATTAAAGAGCACTTCCCAACTGTAGAAGTTATTGCAGGAACAGCAACTGCTGGTATTGCGCACGCTGCATGGGTAAGCGATCGTATGGATTTACCAATGTGCTACGTGCGTAGTAAAGCAAAAGGTCACGGTAAAGGGAACCAAATCGAAGGAAAAGCTGAAAAAGGTCAAAAAGTAGTAGTAGTAGAAGACTTAATTTCAACTGGCGGTAGTGCAATTACATGTGTAGAAGCACTTCGCGAAGCTGGCTGTGAAGTATTAGGAATCGCATCAATCTTCACATACGAGCTTGAGTCAGGAAAAGAGAAACTAGAAGCAGCAAACGTAGCATCATATTCTTTAAGTGATTACAGTGCATTAACTGAAGTTGCAGCAGAAAAAGGTATGATCGGACAAGCTGAAACGAAAAAATTACAAGAGTGGCGGAAAAATCCAGCTAATGAAGCTTGGATCACAGCGTAACACGAAAAAAGACGACCGCGGGGGAACGCGGTCGTCTTTTTTATATAATTGTTAAAATTTCATGTAAAGAATAGATAGTAGGAACATCACACTTGAGTTGCAAGTTATCCCGATTTAACCATATCCCTTGCATTCCAGCTGCTGTACTACTAATTGCATCTGTTTCTAATCGATCGCCAATATAATAGCAATTTTTCATTTCAAGATTCGATTGTAATACAGTTCTTTGAAAAATTTCAGGGTCTGGTTTCGATATACCAATTTCACTAGAAGTAAATATATATTTGAAATATTGTAGAATGTTTAGAGCAGTTAATTTTTCGACTTGTTGCTCATAGTCACCATTGCTAATGATACCTAATGAGTGCCCTCCTTGCTGCAAGGTCTGTAATGTATAGTGTACATCTTCAAACGCGGCCCAGTTGTTCTTATATAGTTCTATATATTGATTGAATTTGTGCTGAGATTCCCCGGGTGATAAGTTTACTCCATATGTTTTAAATAAATGATACATTCGCATCCCTTGTTGTTCTTGAAAAGATAATTCTTTGGATAAAAATTTGTTGAAATATTGTTCGGATAATTCATGCCATAGTTTCGTGGCCTCTAATTCATTACCTGAAAAAATAGTATTATATATTTGAAAGAAATCTATAATACCATTTCTTTCAGCAGTCTCATAATCAAGTAAAGTTCCATCGACATCAAAGAAAATCATATTACAATCTCCTCGCTAATAACTATTTAGCGTTTTCTACAACTTCATATCCTCTTACAAACAATAGAGTCATATAAGAAACAATAAATGAGAAGATGCTATACATGCCAACCCAAAAGAAAAATTTTGGAGTAAAGGCGATAACACCTATTATTAAAAAACTAGCAAACGTTACAATCGGCATTACGTAATACGTTTTTGTTCTACGTGTTCCAATAACAGAAACGATAAAGATAAGTAATGGACAAATTAATAAGACGAAAATCAATTCATTCATAGTTATGTCCCCTTTTCTAATTGAAGTAATCTGTTTCTCGTAAACGTTTTGAAATAATTACTCTCTTAATATAATTTCGCTACGTAATACATAAACCCTTTTGAAGGTTAGTATGTTTCAATATTTAACCTAAAAAGGCGTAAGCAAGTATTATCTTGCTTACGTTACAGGATAAACATCGCAACGATCGTGGTGACGATTAAGCCAATCACAACTGGTAAAAAGTTTCGGCGTGCAAGTTCAAACGGATCTACTTTGCATATGGCAGCGGCAGGAATAAGCGCCCAAGGAATTAAAGTGCCACCGCCGGTCCAGATTGCTGCAATTTGCCCGAGTGCTGTTAATGTAGCTGTTCCATGCCCAAGTGCTGTTCCGAAAAGGTTTGCAATCGAACCAGCAAGTGATATACCGGAAAATCCAGATCCATCTAAGCCTGTTATGACACCAACGATAGTTAATGTTCCCGCCGATACATATTGGTTTAAAGGAACAGTTTGAGATAAGGCGATTCCTAAGTCGTTAATGATTCCATGTGAACCTTTCGGTAAATAGTCCCCGATAATTTTCACAAAGCCGCTATCTCCTAAATAAAAGAGTGCAGCAATTGGGATAACTGGACCAAAGATTTTAAATCCAAATTGGAGCCCTTCTATAAAATAATCGGTCGTTTTATTCAGTCCATTACCTTTGTAGGCGATGAGAGAAATGATGATAATCATAATAACAGTCGTCCCGCCGATAAGTGCAGTGGCGTCGCTTCCTTGTAGTTTAAATTGAATCATGCAAAGAATATCTATGGCATATACGATCGGAATACCAATAGCGAGCCATTTTTTTGTCCGAGAAGATAATGAAGTGAGCGTTTTAGAAGACTCAGTTGATGGAATAGATTCTTGTATAGATAAGCCTGTATGAAATTCTTTTCGTAAGAAGAAAAATGCGACGGAAGTTGTCACAATACCCATAACAATAACGAGGGGAACACTGGCTGAAACAACGCTGGAAACAGGAAGACCAGCAGCGTCTGCAGTTAATTTCGGTGCACCTTGAATTACGAAGTCACCAGATAAGGCGATGCCGTGTCCGAATAAGTTCATAGCGATTGCGACTCCAATTGGCGGAAGGCCGACGCGTACAGCGACTGGTAATAAAATGGCCCCCATTAAGGCGACAGCTGGAGAAGGCCAAAAGAAAAAGGAAATTGTCATCATTAAAAGACCGATAATCCAGTAGGCATGTGCAGGTGTACGAATCATCTTTGTAAATGGTGAAATCATCGTATCATTTATGCCGGTATGAACGAGTAGATTGCTCATTGATACGATAATGGAGATGATTAATATAGTTGGTAATAGTTCGGTAATGGCGTAAATGAAACTTTGAAAGATACCACTAATGGCAAGAGGGATAGAACTTGTAGCGGTTAATGCTAATAAAAAGATAAAAACGATACAAATGATCGTCGTATCTTTTCTAAAAATAAAAAAGGTAATAATAGTGAGTAAACAAAGAACATAGAGAGCATGTAAAAGCGTTAATTCAACTCCCATAACATTCACATCCTTTAGGCGTTCGTGTAGTTCATTGTATGAAAGCGGTGAAGGTATGTGAGTATAGGAAAAAGAAAAAAGTGAAATTTCATGTATCGTAATGGTAAGGAGTAGAAATGGATGTTAAAATACAATTAATCCTAAAAATGGAATTAAAGGAGGTCTTATGCGCAAAGAAATTGGATTTTGGGGATTTATCATATCTTGTAGTCTATTAATCATTTTAAATCTGCTTACAAACAATGAATGGATAAGTATCATACCTGTTCTCGGGTTTGTTTTTATACTGTTATATCGTTGGGATGACATGAAACAACATGGTAAGAAAAGTATTGGAATTATGATAGGTATCATTGTTGTTTGTTCATTTGTCGTAGGGGTTATTTTAATAGAGGGCCAAAAGCAAATGGAGAAAATGTCTATTTTTCAAGATTGGATGTCTTCTGCGAAAGGTCTTTATCTTGTAATTGTAGTCGTTATTTTTCTAAGAGTCATGATAAGAATAGCAAGTTACATATTAAAGGAGAAGTAGAATGGGGGAGTACGAATGAGAGAGAAAATAGGGTAACTAACTGTTACGATTTATTTAACCAATTATAACCAAAGTTAATTAAATATATCAGTAAGCCCTGCTAGTCAAGTGATTGGCTAGTAGTGAGGGTTAACTGCGGGCAATCCCTAAAGCTGATTGAACTACAACGTGGCTAGAAATGGCGAGCGTGAATGTCGCGAAAGCAGAAAAAATCAATCAGATCGTGCAAGGTTAAATCCTAAACACTAGAACAATGGGTCTTCCGCCTCGAATCATCTAAGTCAAAATTGATAAGATGAACGTTCAACGACTATCTCGTATAACTGACGAGAGTACATCACAAGCCTATGGTGGTGGAAAAATCCTCTATCTTTAAGTAGATAAACATATAGTCTGCGCTCATGTGAAAACATGAGAAGTTCATAAGAGAACTGGCTAAGGAATTGCGCCCTTAGTTGAACAAGATAAATTTTATTGAATCTATCAAACTTCATTGAATTTATCGAACGTATGTGCCACGTTAGGTTCAATGAGGTGAGAATAATAATGAAATTTTCACGAGTTAGTCAAGTATCGGAATTAACAGGTTTGCATCCGAGTAGTCTCAGGAGAATGCTGGTGGAACACGCTACTATTCAGAAGAATAAATCTTTCATTATCCGAAAGGTGAGTGCCCGAATAATCGCACAGTAAAGGAGTTAAATTCTGATGATATTGGCGAAGAAAGTCAGACTGATTCCAACGCCTGAACAAGAAAAAGTGCTTAGAAACCATGCTGGAGCTTCAAGGTTTGCTTATAACTATTGTAAAAGAATGAGTGATAGATACTATAAGCTATTCGGAAAATCTGTTTCACAGTTAGCTTTACAGAAACGATTTACAAAGATCAAGAAGCGAAAGCGATATGAGTGGTTAAATGACATCAACGCACAAGTTCCCAAACAGGCTTCAAAAGATTTTGACAAGGCGCGAAAAAATTCGTTCAAAAAGTACAAAAATGTCTATCACACTTCTTATAAAACCAAAAAAGATTTAATCCAAGGATTTTATGCCAATTATGAAAGACTGATTATAGGAAAGAAAGTAGTTCATATTCAGTCTATTGGAGAAGTGAAAACAAGCCAACAACTACCAAGAAACAAAAAAACATCAAATCCAAGAGTTACATTTGATGGTCGTCACTGGTGGATTAGTGTAGGGTTCAAAGAAGAATTCGAACCACAAGAACTAACCAATGAGTCGATTGGTGTGGACGTTGGTTTAAAAGAGTTGTTTGTAGCTTCTAATGGTACGAAAGAACGAAATATAAACAAAGATGCTAAGGTTAAAAAACTTTTGAAAAGGAAAAAGTCAGCGCAAAGAGATATGTCTAGGAGATTTAAAAAAGGTGTAAAAATTCAATCTGCCGGATATGAAAAAGCTAAAACTGAGCACCTGCGGTTATCTAGGAAAATTACGAATATCCGAAATAACCATATCCATCAAGCAACAGCTAAATTGGTGAAAACCAAACCAATGAGAATTGTTGTGGAAGACTTACCTATCTCAAACCTGTTAAAAAACAAAAAACTATCGAAAGCATTTTTATTTCAAAAATTAAACTTCTTCTTTCAATGTTTGTCATACAAGTGCGAGAAGTATGGCATTGAGTATGTAAAAGCTGATAAATGGTTCGCCTCAAGCAAGATTTGCTCATGTTGCGGAGTAAAATACGACCATTCAGTTCAACCAGAAGGACAGTGGAGTTTAAAAATACGTGAGTGGCGTTGTGTTGGGTGCAATAGCCATCATGATAGAGATTTAAATGCTTCGATAAATTTATCAAGATGGGTAAAATAAAAGCTTGATAATAGGAGGTAACGATACTGCCTCGTGTGGAGTGTTATACCCCTCGTCCCTTCGGGGTTGCGAGAACACGATGAAGCACTAACTTGTGTAAATTTGATTGAATTGCATAGATTTAGTTAAGTTTATCGTATCGGTATTATGGTGTGCTCGTTTGTTTACTATTATCAGTTATTTCAGGGCAATTTCTTAAAAGTGAATGGGTGCCAGTTATATTATGTATAGGAGTATTGATTTTTGCACCTATGTATCGCTGGAAGGAATGGAAAGCATATAGCCGAAAAAAGAAAATTGTTTTCAGCATCGAGTTTGTCATTATAATTAGCACAATTCCGTTTTTGTTATTGAAAGGAAATGAGATAATAGATGGAATTGTAATGTTTCAAGGGTGGTTATTTATTGCGAAATTGCTATATTTAATATGTATATTAATGTCGGTAGCGGTAATCGCTAAAAAAGTAAACGAAAAGCTATTCGCTGATGAATAAAAGAAAATGCCACCTTATTCGGTGGCATTTTTTTCTATGATTTTAACAAGGGATAACAATTAGTTCCCGATTTGATTTTGTAATAACTTCATATCCGTCTTTTGTAATGACGATATCATCTTCAATTCTACAACCGCCCCAGTTCGGTATGTAAATACCAGGTTCAACGGTAACAACCATACCTTCTTCTAAAGTAGCCTTACTTTCTTGGGATAGGCGAAGAGGTTCATGTATTTCTAACCCAAGACCATGACCGGTAGAGTGTCCAAAATATTGACCGTATCCATGTTCTGTAATGTAATCTCTCGTTATATCATCGATACTTTTCGCAGTTTCCCCAGGTTTAATTGCTTCCGTCCCACGTTTTAACGCTTCTCGTACAACATTGTATATCTTTTTGAATTCTTCTGATGGTTCCCCAATTGCTACAGTACGTGTTATATCGGAACAATATCCATCGTAAAGTGCACCGAAATCTAATGTAACGACGTCGCCTCGTTCGATTATTTTATTTGATGCAACTCCATGAGGAAGTGAAGAACGAACACCAGAAGCTACAATGATTTGAAATGAAGAGGATGTAGCCCCTTTTTTTCGCATGAAAAATTCTAACTCATCTCGTACATCATTTTCACTTATTCCTGGTTTTAGAAACGTAAGGATGTGGTGAAATGCTTCGTCAGCAATATTAGCTGCGATTTTCATTGTTTCTATTTCAGGCATGTCTTTAATAATACGAATATTTTCGATGATTTCGCACACTTGAACCATTTCCGCATGTACGTATTTTTGTAAGTTTTTATATTGTTGTAATGTCATGTTATTTTCTTCAATTCCAAGTTTTTGAATGTTTAATTTCGATACTTGATTTGCAACTTCTTTCTCTAAATTTCCTTTATGCATAACAATTTCAGCGTCTTTTATTTGTGATTTCGCTTGATCTACGTAGCGAAAATCAGTTATAAAAACCGCTTTATCCGCAGAGATTAAGACGACGCCAGCGCTGCCTGTAAAGCCTGTTGCATATTGGCGATTTTCTTTTTTTGTAATAAGTAATCCGTCAATTTCATATTTTTGTAGTTGATTTTGGATTTTATTAATTCTTAAAGTCATGTTAATTTCCCCCTTTTCACAGTATTGAATAAAGCAAATAGCGTGCCAAAATATATATTTGAGGAAAAAAGATAGTAGGAACTACATATGTTTTAGGGGAGATGAAAAATTAGCCCGCTATTTGTGAGAGGCGGTTTGTTCATAAAATCAAGATTACTTCAATAATCAGTGGGGGGATGAAAAAATATTGATTGGAGGTGCACTTTATATACATACTGTAAAAAAATTTATACAGATGTGAAATGACACTGTCAATTTTTTTGACAATATTGAAGGGAAGAAAGATGTTATGAATGAGTGAATGGATATATGAACTGAATTGAAACCATATAAAAAATGCGTCGCTAGCAAGCAACGCATTTTTTAATATTTACGCTTTTAATTTCATTACTGTATCAGCATCTGGTGTTACATATAATGTTTGTTGATTGTCATATGTAACAAATCCAAGTTTTGCACCGCTCGGTTTTTTGACATGGCGTACCTTTGTGAAATCTACAGGAACAGAACTAGAATCTTTTGCTTTACTGTAATAAGCAGCGATTTTAGCGGCCTCGTGTAAAGTCTCTTCCGTAGGTTCAAGAGAACGAATGACAACGTGGGACCCAGGTATGTCTTTCGTATGTAACCAAATTTCATCACGACGGGAGAATTTCGTTGTTAAATAATCATTTTGCTTATTGTTTTTACCGACGAAAATTTCTGTTCCATCACTAGCTAAATATTTGTCCAATACCGGTTTTGTCGGTTTTTTCTTTGTGTTGTTCTTCTTACGATTACGTACATAACCTTCTTCGGCCAGTTCTTCACGAATCTCTTCAATATCTTTTGAAGAAGCAACCTCCATTTGTTGAAGTAAGCTATCAAAATAAAGAATTTCTTCATTTGTTTTTTCGATTTGTTCTTCTACAACAACAACTGAATTTTTTGCTTTTTGATATTTTTGGAAATAGCGTTGTGCATTGTCGGATGGTGTTCTTAAAGGATCTAATGTGATTTTTACAGTCCCACCATTTTCGTCGTAATAGTTAACGACTTCTATCTCTTTATCACCTTTTTTCAAAGCGTACATATTGGCTGTAAGTAGCTCTCCAAATAGTTGGTATTTATCTGCTTTTCCGGCATCTTGTAATGTTTTTTCTAGTTTAATTAGCTTCTTTTCGTTTTTTGTTTTTTCATTTTGCATAAAGCGTTCTAAATCGTGAGCTTGTTGTTTTACACGATCGCGCTCTGCTTTACCAAAGAAGAAACGATCTAATAATTCACTAACAGATGAAAATGTTTTTTCGTTTCCTTGTAAGTGAGAAAGAGGGAATAGGTAAAAGAACTCTTTTCCATTTGCTGTTATCATTGCTGGCACGTACTGATGTGTTAGCAAAGGTTTTTGCAAGCTGAAGAAAGCTTCAGATAATGCTTTTTCATTTGCCATACCTGCTTTTTTTACAACTTCTTTTGCAAATAATGGGGAAATTCCCATGAATGCTCCGACAAGTTGTTTGTCCATGTTGCCAGATAAAAAGTCTAGCGGTTTAATAAAATCATTTTCTGTTTCGATAAGAAGCGGATTAATTTTATGTTGTGCCGGTGGGGCAACATATTCAGCTCCAGCATATACAGTACGATGTCGGTTTACCGCTAAAGAAACGTGTTTTAAGCTATCTAAAATAACATTTGTTTTCGTATCTACTAAGATAATATTACTGTGTCGTCCCATTATTTCGATTACTAATGTTTTTACTGATTCGTCACCGATTTCATTGCGACTGCGGACTGTAATTTGAATAATACGTTCTAAGTCAATTTGTTCAATTTTTTCAATAAATCCACCTTCTAAATGTTTGCGAAGAAGCATACAAAACATCGGCGGTAGCGCTGGTGAATTGTAGTTTTGATTTGTTAAGTGCATACGCGCATATGTAGGGTGAGATGAAAGAATTAGCTTTTGGTTTTTTCCGTTTGCTCGAATATGTAATAAAACTTCATATTTTGAGGGTTGATATATTTTTGAAATTCTTCCTGTTTGAAGAGAATTTGCAATTTCATGTGTAATTGCTCTTGTAAATAATCCATCGAATGCCATGAATGAACACTCCTTTCTAACTAAAAGTTAATTATAGCATTTTTTTGGACGAGGCTGAATAAGCTTTCATTAGAGTATGTCTGGAATCAGGAGGTCGATGGCAGGATGAACTGGTATGAAATGCGAGCACATGAAGTGGAGGAAAGAACGAATACGAATGTGGAGGTAGGTCTTACAGAGCAAGAAGCAGAGGGCCGATTAAAGAAATTTGGTACAAATGAATTGCAAGAAGCAAAGCGGCCTTCTGCGCTTATGGTGTTTTTAGCGCAATTTAAAGATTTTATGGTACTTGTTTTATTTGGTGCTACAATTATTTCAGCTTTTTTAGGAGAGTATATTGATTCGATTGCAATTGTTGCAATTGTTATTATTAATGGTGTCCTCGGTTTCTTTCAAGAGAGGAAAGCTGAAAAATCGTTGGAAGCTTTAAAAGAATTGGCAGCTCCTCAAGTTACTGTACTAAGAAATGGGAAGTGGATAAAAGCGCCGTCAAAGGCGCTTGTACTAGGTGATATTATTAAATTTTCTAGTGGTGACCGTATTGGCGCGGATGTTCGCCTTGTGGAATCTTCAAGTTTATATATTGAAGAATCGGCTCTTACAGGAGAGTCATTGCCTGTACAAAAGAAGGTAGAGGCGTTACAAGGCCAAGATGTTTCAATTGGTGATCAAAAAAACATGGCATTTATGGGGACGATGATAACGAGAGGTGCTGGAACAGGGGTAGTCGTAGCAACTGGAATGAATACAGCTATGGGGCAAATTGCAAATATGTTGCAAAATGCTGAGCAAATGGAAACGCCATTACAAAGAAGATTAGAACAGCTTGGAAAAATTTTAATTATTGTTGCTCTTATTTTGACGGCTCTTGTTGTACTAGCTGGTGTATATCAAGGGAATGAAGTGTATCACATGTTTTTGGCTGGGGTTTCGCTTGCTGTTGCAGCTATTCCAGAAGGATTGCCAGCTATCGTTACGGTTGCGCTATCACTTGGCGTACAGCGTATGATTAAAAAGAGGGCAATTGTGCGAAAGTTGCCAGCTGTAGAAACGTTAGGCTGTGCTTCTGTTATTTGCTCAGATAAAACAGGAACAATGACACAAAATAAAATGATGGTAACACATATGTGGTCAGGCGGAGAATTGTGGAAAGTAACAGGTCAAGGCTATGAGCCAACAGGTTCGTTTATGAAAGGTGAAGCAGTAATTGACCCTACTAAGACGAAATCACTGTATCAACTACTTACATTTGGCTGTTTATGTAATAATGCGAATGTTATTCAAAAGAAAAAGACGTATGTGTTAGATGGAGATCCAAC
The DNA here is from genome assembly GCF_044908245.1 of Bacillus sp. RC242. Classification (NCBI taxonomy): domain Bacteria; kingdom Bacillati; phylum Bacillota; class Bacilli; order Caryophanales; family Bacillaceae; genus Bacillus; species Bacillus sp. RC242. Next base: position 89,833 of record NZ_JBIYCZ010000001.1, on the reverse strand, counting down.
AGAGGGAGCTCTCGTTGCTGCTGCAATGAAGGCGGGAATATCACGTGAAGCTCTTAAAGGAAAGTTTGAAGTCATTCGTGAATTTCCTTTTGATTCAACTAGAAAAATGATGAGCGTTATCGTTCGGGATCGTGAAGGCAAAAAATTTGTTATTACAAAAGGAGCACCAGATGTTCTTTTGCAAATGAGTCAAACAATTTTGTGGGGAAATAAGCAGCAGCCTTTAAGTGAAATGTATCGAAAAGAAGTGCAGGCAGCGATTCATAGTTTAGGAAGTCAAGCTTTACGAACGATTGCGGTGGCATTTAAACCGTTAAAAGCTACAGATTCAATTGAACATGAAAGAGAAGTCGAGCAGGATTTTATGCTTGTTGGAATACAAGGAATGATAGATCCACCAAGACTAGAAGTGGCGCAAGCGGTGAAAGAGTGTAAGGAAGCTGGTATTAGAACGGTAATGATTACGGGAGATCATAAAGTGACGGCAATGGCAATTGCGGAACAGTTAGGGGTTTTACCGGCGGGTGGACGCGTTGTTGAAGGTGTAGAACTTGCGAATATGGATGTAGAGGCATTAGAAGATATTGTAGAAGATACGTATGTATTCGCTCGTGTGTCTCCTGAGCATAAATTAAAAATCGTTAAGGCGCTGCAAAATAAGGGACATATAGTAGCTATGACAGGTGATGGAGTGAACGATGCTCCAGCTATTAAAACAGCTGATATAGGGATTGCAATGGGAATTACAGGGACAGATGTTGCAAAAGAAGCTTCGTCACTTGTGTTGTTAGATGATAACTTTGCTACGATTAAATCGGCGATTAAAGAAGGTAGAAACATATATGAAAATATTCGGAAGTTTATTCGGTATTTGTTAGCATCTAACGTTGGTGAAATTTTAGTTATGTTATTTGCGATGTTACTTGCACTGCCATTGCCGATGGTTCCAATTCAAATTTTATGGGTGAACTTAGTTACTGACGGTTTACCAGCGATGGCATTAGGTTTGGATAAGGCTGAAGGAGATGTGATGAAGAGAACACCACGCCATCCGAAAGAAGGGGTGTTCGCTAGAGGGCTTGCGTGGAAAATTATAAGTCGTGGTTTTCTAATCGGAGCAGTGACATTAGTAGCGTTTATCATTGCATTTAACCAGCATCCGAATGAATTGAAGTATGCACAAACGGTAGCCTTCGCAACATTAGTACTGGCTCAGCTTATTCATGTATTTGATTGTCGTAGTGAACATTCTATATTTCACCGCAACCCGTTTGGAAATATATATCTAGTAGGGGCGGTTATTATTTCTTTACTGTTAATGCTTGTAGTTATATATTATCCACCATTACAGCCGATTTTTAGCACAATGCCGATACAAGCACGAGATTGGTTGTTAATTGGCGGATTATCATCTATTCCGACCTTCTTATTAGTAGGGTCCTTATTAACAAGAAAAAAGGAGAAAAAGAAAAAGCCGCTGTTATATAAGAAGGGATTAAACTTGAAATAGTCAATGATATGAAAATATGATATAATTTACAGAAGGTAGTAGAGTTGCATCTCTATTACCTTTTTCATTGAGTTATTTCATGGCTTGGATGTGATAAAGATGATTTGTAGTATGACAGGATTTGGAAGATCGAAGGTAGAAAACGATACTTTTCAAATAACAGTAGAAATGAAGTCGGTGAACCATCGTTTTTTAGAAATGAGTATTCGGCTTCCGAAGCAAATGATGGCGTTTGAAGACAAGATTCGTAAAATAATTGCAAAGCAAGTTCGCCGTGGACGTATTGAAGTGTCTATTAGTATAACAGGTGAAGGGCTTGTTGAAAGAAAATTAACTGTGAATTGGGAACTTCTCAAGCAGTACCAATCCATTATGGAAGATATAAAAGGGAAATTTCAATTACAAGATTCTATTACACTCGGGCAACTAATGGGAATGCCAGAAGTAACGGCAGTTGAAGAAATAGAAAATGTAAATGAACAATTTGAAACCGGTTTATATGAGGCTGTTCGCCAAGCTGCTCATATGTTGAAAACGATGAGAGATGGCGAAGGAGAACGATTACATAAAGATATAGCATATCGTTTGCAAGAGATTCATAATTGTGTAAATGCAATTATTCCACATGCACCAATTGTTACACAAAAATATCGTGAACGATTAGAAAATCGCTTAAAAGAATTACATAATCAAGATTTAGATGAACAACGATTGTTGACAGAAGTAGCAATATTTGCAGAGCGTTCAGATATTCACGAAGAATTAGTTCGATTACAAAGTCATTTAGATCAATTTCGTGAAGCACTGCAAATTACAGAGCCTGTTGGAAGGAAAATGGACTTCATCGTGCAAGAGATGCATAGGGAAGTTAATACGATAGGTTCTAAGGCAAATGACTTAACAATTTCAAAATATGTCGTAGAAATGAAAAATAACCTTGAAAAAATTCGTGAACAAGTACAAAATATTGAGTAGCTTTCAAAAAATATATAAAGTTATACGTGGTGGAGAAATCGGATAGACTTACTAGGAGGCGCAAACTATGGCCATGCGGTTTTTAAATATTGGATACGGAAATATTGTATCTGCTCATCGAATTATTGCTATTGTAAGTCCGGAGTCAGCTCCTATTAAACGGACAGTACAGGAAGCGCGTGAACATAATGCTTTGCTTGATGCTACGTATGGGAGAAAAACAAGGGCGGTTATTGTTATGGATGATGGGCATGTAGTATTAAGTCCAATTCAGCCAGAGACGATTGCACATCGTTTGAATAATAAAGAAGATTTAAGTGAGGAAGGGTAGGTTTTACATATTTATGAGAAGTAGAAGAGGATTGCTCATCGTTCTTTCGGGACCTTCTGGTGTCGGGAAAGGAACGGTTCGAAAAGAGCTGTTTAGCCATGAAGACACACGTTTTCAGTACTCTATTTCAGTAACGACACGTAAACCGCGTGAAGGTGAAGTAGATGGTGTGGATTATTTCTTTAAAGAGAGAGAAGAATTTGAAGAAATGATCCGTAATGAAAAGTTACTTGAATGGGCTGAGTTCGTTGGTAATTATTACGGAACACCGATTGATTATGTTGAAAAAACGTTACAAGAAGGAAAAGATGTGTTCTTAGAAATTGAAGTGCAAGGAGCAATTCAAGTTAAGAAAGCCTTCCCAGCAGGTGTATTTATTTTCTTAGCACCTCCAAGTTTATCTGAACTAAAGAACCGAATTGTCGGCCGTGGTACAGAAACTGAAGATGTTATTGAAAATCGTTTAACTGTAGCGAAAGAAGAAATCGAAATGATGGACGCTTATGACTATGTTGTAGAAAACGATCAAGTTGAATTAGCTTGCGACCGAATTAAAGCAATTGTGGTTGGTGAACATTGCCGCCGCGAAAGAGTGGCAAAATACTATAAAGAAATGACGGAGGGTCTATAATTATGTTAAATCCATCAATTGACTCATTATTAACAAAAATCGATTCTAAATATACACTTGTAACAGTAGCTGCAAAGCGTGCACGTGAAATGCAAATTGCTGACAATTGTGTTATTGAAAAGCCTGTTTCTTATAAATGTGTAGGTAAAGCATTAGAAGAAATCGATTTAGAAGTATTAAAATATGTACCAAGCGATGACACAATAATTGATTAAGACATTCTTTTCGACAAATTAAAACATAGACTTTATAATTTTCTATGTAACGGTAACAACCTATTTACAAGTAGGTTGTTATTTTTTTATGATAGGGAAGAAATAATCGTAAAAAGGTGGAACAACATATTGGTACTGACGAGCTGAAAATTCTATTTCAGTAGAATAAGTTTGAAAAAGAAAGAGGACGAGTCATATGCTAAAAGGGAAAAAGATACTTCTATGTGTAACAGGAGGCATTGCAGTTTTTAAAGCAGCTGCGTTAACGAGTAAATTGACACAAGCGGGTGCTACTGTAAAAGTAATGATGAGTGAATCGGCAATGAAGTTTGTTACACCTCTTACATTTCAAGCGCTTTCTCGCCACGATGTATATACGGATACGTTTGATGAAAAAGACTCAGCAGTTATCGCTCACATTGATTTAGCGGATTGGGCAGATGTTGTACTTGTGGCACCTGCTACAGCGAATTGCATTGGAAAGTTAGCTGGCGGTATTGCTGATGATATGATTACAACTACTTTGTTGGCTACTACAGCTCCAGTTTGGATTGCGCCTGCTATGAATGTGCATATGTATGAAAATAAAATTGTTCAAAAAAATATGATGACGTTAAAAGCGTTAGGATATACATTTATTGAGCCTGGCGAAGGCTTTTTAGCATGTGGTTATGTAGCTAAGGGAAGACTGGAAGAACCTGAAGTGATTATTAGAAGGTTAGAAGAGGTTTTCTCAGAACAAAAACCATTGCAAGGAAAGCGAATATTAATAACGGCTGGCCCGACACGTGAAAAGATTGACCCAGTCCGTTTTATGACGAATTTTTCTTCTGGAAAGATGGGGTATGCGATCGCAGAAGTTGCAGCAAGCTTAGGTGCTGATGTCATACTTGTTTCAGGACCGACAGCATTAGAGTCACCATTACATGTCACAACAATACAAGTAGAATCTGCACAAGATATGTTAGAGGCAGTCCTTCAGCATTATCAGAGTGTGGATGTTGTCATCAAAACAGCAGCCGTTGCAGATTACCGTCCGAAATATGTTCATGATAATAAAATGAAAAAGAAAAATGGCGATGCTGTAATTGAATTAGAAAGAACAGTGGATATTTTAAAAACGTTAGGTGAGAAGAAGGACCGACAGTTACTTATCGGTTTTGCAGCTGAAACGACAAACATAGAGGAATACGCAACGAGAAAATTACGTGAGAAAAATGCAAATATGATTGTTGCGAATGACGTGAAAGCGCAAGGAGCTGGGTTTGGTACGGATACAAATATTGTGACAATGTATAGAAAAGATGGAGAAATCATTGAGCTGCCACTTTTAACGAAGAAAGAAGTGGCTCGTGAAATATTAAAGCAAATAGAAATGATGTTAGAAGATGATTATGTATGAAGTTTGCAAGTGTAATTGTTGATGTACCTGCACGTCAAACAGATCGACCGTTTGATTATATTATCCCTAAAAAATGGGAAGATATCGTGCAAACAGGAATGCGTGTAGTAGTCCCATTCGGTCCGAGGAAATTGCAAGGTTTTATTATTGGCATAAAGGATTCGGTTGAACTAGAAAGTAAAAAGTTAAAAGCGTTGTATGAAATATTAGATGTCACTCCGGTTTTAAATGATGAATTATTAAAACTTGGGTATTGGCTTACAAGTGAAACGTTATGTTATATGATTTCAGCTTTTCAGGTGATGCTTCCGACGGCGATCAAAGCAACATATAAAAAGCGTCTGCAACTTCGTAACCGAGAAGAAGTAGCACCAGAAATTCTTTCTTTATTTCAAGGGAAGGAAACGATAGATTGGGAAGCTATCGAAGCACAGCCACACCTATATCGCACTATTCAACAAGAAATTAAAAATGGTACGACTGAAGTGGTTTATCAAGTAAAGGATAAAGTGCAGAAGAAGAAACAAAGAGTAGTTCAACCGGAGTTGCCGGCAGATAAATTGGAATTAGCAGCATTTGAACTGAAAAGTAAAAAACAACAAGATGTACTCTATTATTTTGTAGAAAACTACAAAAGTGTACCGTTAAAAAATTTAACAGAAGAATTACAAATAACAGATGCTCCAATAAAAGCACTTGTTAAAAAGGGTCTAATCTCAGAAAAGTATGTAGAAGTATACCGGAGTCCGTATGACGATGATGATTTTGAACAAACGAAACCATTTCCGCTTACTGAGGAACAAAAACAAGTAATTACACCGATTTTGTCATCAATTACAAATGAAACTTACAATCCATTTTTACTATATGGTGTTACAGGAAGTGGTAAGACTGAAGTGTATTTACAATCTATAGCAGCGGTGCTCGAGAAAGGAAAAGAAGCAATTGTGCTTGTTCCTGAAATTGCGCTAACGCCCCAGATGGTAGATCGCTTTAAAGGTAGGTTCGGTTCGCAAGTTGCAGTTCTTCACAGTGCGCTTTCTGTTGGCGAGAAATATGATGAATGGCGAAAGATATTAAGAAAAGAAGTGAAAGTTGTAGTTGGTGCGCGTTCAGCTATTTTTGCTCCATTCGAAAATTTAGGAATCATTATTATTGATGAAGAGCATGAATCAAGTTATAAGCAAGAGGATAACCCAAAGTATCATGCAAGAGATGTAGCAGTGTGGAGAGGACAATACCATAAGTGTCCAATCGTTCTCGGAAGTGCAACGCCGACACTTGAATCGTTTGCTAGAGCGAAAAAAGGTGTCTATGGGTTGCTTACAATGGAAAAACGTATGAACAAACAAGCTTTGCCGACTGTAGAAATTGTTGATATGCGTGAAGAGCTTCGTGATGGAAATCGCTCAATGTTTTCAAAGGCACTGCATGAAAAAATAGCAGATCGATTAGAAAAGAAAGAACAAATGGTTCTCTTTTTAAATAGAAGGGGTCATTCTACGTTTGTGATGTGCCGTGATTGTGGGTATGTCGTACAATGTCCGCATTGTGATATTTCGTTGACATATCACAAAATGAACCATCGTTTAAAATGTCATTATTGTAGTCATGAGGAAAATATGCCAACGGAGTGTCCTGCTTGTAATAGTACGTATATTCGTTTCTTTGGTACAGGGACGCAAAAGGTTGAAGAAGAAATCACAAAACTATTCCCTGAGGCGCGGGTCATTCGAATGGATGTGGATACAACAAGCCGTAAAGGAATGCATGAAAAATTATTAAAGGCGTTTGGTGAAGAGAAAGCAGATATATTACTTGGAACACAAATGATTGCAAAAGGGCTTGATTTTCCGAAGGTGACGCTTGTTGGCGTTTTAACGGCGGATACGATGCTTCATCTACCTGATTTTCGGGCGAGTGAAAAGACGTATCAGCTATTGACACAAGTGAGTGGACGTGCAGGAAGACATGAATTGCCAGGGGAAGTTGTAATTCAAACGTATACGCCGGAACATTACAGTGTAGAATTAGCAAAGAATCAACAATATGATGTATTTTATGAGCACGAAATGCAAATGAGGCAAATGAGACAATATCCGCCATATTACTACGTTGTACTTGTAACTGTATCTCATCCGGAATTATTAAAGGCAGTCCAAGTGACGGAAAAAATTGTCGGTCATTTACGAACGCATTGTTCAAGGCAAACGATGGTGTTAGGGCCGGTTGCTTCAGCAATTCCAAGGATAAAAGATAGATATCGTTACCAATGCATGATAAAATACAAACGGGAACCAAACTTAAAGAACGTGCTCAAAATGGTAAATGAACATTATCAAGCAGAAATGCAAAAAGAGCTACAAATCTCAATTGATTTTAATCCAACAATGTTAATGTAGCGGAGGGAAATATGGCAGTTTTAGAAATTGTAAAGCATCCAAATGAAGTGTTAGAAACACCATGCGAAAGAGTAATTAACTTTGATAAAAAGTTAGTGAAATTGTTAAAAGATATGCATGAAACAATGTTAATTGCAGACGGAGTTGGTCTAGCTGCGCCACAAGTGGGTGTAAGCTTACAAGTTGCTGTTGTTGATATAGGTGATGATACGGGTAAAATTGAATTAATTAATCCTGTTATTTTAGAAAAACGTGGTGAACAAGTAGGTCCCGAAGGCTGCTTAAGCTTTCCGGGACTTTATGGTGAAGTGGAGCGCGCAGATTACATTAAAGTACGTGCACAAAATCGTCGCGGTAAAATATTTTTATTAGAAGCGGATGACTTCTTAGCGCGTGCAATTCAGCATGAAATCGATCATTTACACGGTGTTTTATTTACATCTAAAGTGAAAAGATATTATGAAGCAGGCGAATTAGAATAGGTTTAAAAGGAGCGGTTTTTGAATGATGAAAGTAGTATTTATGGGGACACCGGACTTTTCTGTGCCGGTGCTTCGTCGTCTTATCGAGGACGGATATGACGTAGTTGGTGTTGTAACGCAACCTGATCGTCCAGTTGGTAGAAAAAAGGTTTTAACACCTACTCCTGTTAAAGTAGAAGCGGAGAAACATGGTATTCCAGTAGTACAGCCGTTAAAAATTCGTGAAAAAGACGAATATGAAAAAGTATTAGCACTAGAGCCAGACTTAATTGTAACAGCAGCATTTGGACAAATCGTACCGAATGAAATTTTAGAAGCGCCAAAGTATGGATGTATTAATGTCCACGCATCATTACTTCCAGAACTTCGCGGTGGTGCACCAATTCATTATGCGATCATGGAAGGTAAAGAGAAAACAGGTATTACAATTATGTATATGGTAGAAAAATTAGATGCTGGCGATATATTAACGCAAGTAGAAGTAGAAATTGAAGAGCGTGAAACAACAGGTTCATTATTTGATAAGTTAAGCGAAGCAGGAGCACACCTTTTATCTAAAACGGTTCCTTTACTAATTCAGGGTAAACTAGAACCAATTAAACAAAGTGAAGCTGAAGTGACGTTTGCATATAATATAAAACGTGAGCAAGAGATAATTGATTGGACAAAAACAGGTGAAGAAGTATACAATCACATTCGCGGATTGAATCCATGGCCAGTTGCTTATACGACTTTGGCAGGACAAGTTATTAAAGTATGGTGGGGAGAGAAGGTCTCTATTACAGAGAAAGCTGAACCAGGTACAATAGTAGCTCTTGAAGAAGATGGATTTGTTGTTGCAACAGGGAACGAGGCAGGCGTTAAAATCACTGAATTGCAACCATCTGGTAAAAAGCGTATGAGTTGTTCACAATTTTTACGTGGAACAAAACCTGAAATTGGTACGAAGTTAGGAGAAAATGCATGAGACAAAATGTTCGTGAGTTAGCTCTGGATGGCTTAATTCAAGTAGAAAAAAGTGGTGCATATAGCAACTTACTTTTAAATAATTTGATTGAAAAAAATACAATTGACAGAAAAGATATTGGTTTATTAACTGAAATGGTATATGGAACAATTCAACGTCGTGACACACTAGATTATTATTTACAACCATTTTTAAGAAAAAAGGTTGAAGCGTGGGTAAGAGTGTTGCTTCGCCTATCTCTATATCAAATGCTATATTTAGACCGAGTTCCAGAAAGAGCGGCTATTCATGAAGCAGTTGAGATTGCAAAGCGTCGTGGGCATAAAGGGATTTCAGGCATGGTGAATGGAGTATTGCGTTCAATTCAGCGAGAAGGTGTACCTTCGTTAGAAGAAATTGAAAATCCAGTAGAACGACTTGCGATTGCAACGAGCCATCCAATGTGGCTTGTACAAGAATGGGCATCCGAATATGGTTTAGAGACAGCAGAGAAAATGTGTGAAGTAAATATGTTGCCACCTGTACCAACAGCACGTGTAAATGTTGATAAAGTAACGGTAGAAGAAGCGGTTGCGTTATTAGCTGATGAGGGTATAGAAGCAAAACGTGGCGAATTGTCAGAGGATGCAATTCAAATTGAAAGAGGAAATGTCGCACATACAGAAGCGTTCAAAAAAGGTTTCCTTTCTATTCAAGATGAAAGCTCAATGCTTGTAGCACGTGCTTTAGAACCGAAAAAAGGAGATACAGTTCTAGATAGTTGTGCTGCTCCTGGCGGAAAAACAACTCATATTGCAGAGCGTTTGGACGGAACTGGTAAGGTAATGTCGCTTGATTTACACGCACATAAAGTACGTTTAATTGAACAACAGGCGAAGAGACTCGGTTTAGAAAATATAGAAACGATGGCTTTAGATGCTAGAAAAGTTCAAGAGCATTTTGCAAATGAATCTTTTGACAAAATATTAGTAGATGCACCATGTTCTGGATTTGGTGTTATTAGACGTAAACCTGATATTAAGTTAGGTAAAGATAAGGGCGATAGTGAAAGGTTATCAACGATTCAACTTGCGATACTAGAAAAAATAGCACCATTGTTAAAACAAGGTGGTCGCCTTGTTTATAGTACGTGCACAATTGAAAAAATAGAAAATGAACAAGTAATAAAGCAATTTTTACAAGAGCATCCTGAATTTGAATGGGATACTACGATAAAAGATCGCATGCCAGAAAAGTTAAATCCGTATATTGATGAAGGTCAAGTACGAATTTTACCGCATTATTTTGCAACAGATGGCTTTTATATTGCTTGTTTAAGAAAGAAGGTGTAGCATCATGGAAACGACTGTAAAAAAACAAAAGAAAAATCTAGAAACAAAGAAACCATCAATTTATTCTTTACAACTTCATGAAATGCAAGATTGGTTAAAGGAACAAGGAGAACCTAAGTTCCGTGCAGGACAAATTTTTGATTGGCTATATAAAAAACGTGTAAAAAATTATGAGGATATGTCAAACCTTGCTAAAGGATTGCGCGATAAATTGTCGAATTCCTTTGATATTACTACTTTAAACACTTTAGTAAAACAAACGTCTTCGGATGGAACGATTAAATTCCTATTCCAGTTATACGATGGATACTCTATTGAAACTGTACTAATGCGACATGAATATGGAAATTCCATTTGTGTAACAACACAGGTGGGTTGCCGCATTGGCTGTACGTTCTGTGCTTCTACACTTGGTGGGTTAAAACGAAACTTAGAGGCTGGAGAAATTGTAGCGCAAGTAGTAGAAGTTCAGCGTGCGCTTGATGAAACAGAAGAACGTGTAAGTTCTCTTGTTGTTATGGGAATTGGAGAACCATTTGATAATTATGATAACTTAATGTCATTCTTACGCATTGTAAATCATGAAAAAGGAATTCATATTGGTGCAAGACATATGACAGTTTCAACAAGTGGAATTGTTCCAAAAATTTATAAGTTCGCTGAAGAAGATATGCAAATTAATTTTGCGATTTCATTGCATGCTGCAAATACAGAGATACGTTCAAAATTAATGCCGATCAACCGTGCTTATAAGCTACCTGATTTAATGGAAGCTGTTAAATACTATGTAAATAGAACAGGGCGTCGTATTACATTTGAATATGGCTTATTTGGAGGAGAAAATGACCAAGTTGAGCACGCGGAAGAACTTGCTGCGCTCTTAAAAGGTGTAAAATGTCATGTAAACTTAATTCCGGTAAACTACGTGCCAGAACGTGATTATGTACGTACGCCACGAGAGCAAATTTTCTTATTTGAAAAGACGCTAAAAGATCGTGGAGTGAATGTAACCATTCGCCGTGAACAAGGTCATGATATTGATGCAGCCTGCGGTCAGTTGCGTGCAAAGGAGCGCAAAGAAGAGACGAGGTGACTAGATGAAAGCCGTGTTTCTATCGGATAAAGGAAAAGTTCGTCAACATAATGAAGATAGTGCAGGAGTTTTTCGCAATTTAGATGGAAATATTTTAGCGGTAGTAGCAGATGGAATGGGAGGTCATCGAGCTGGCGATGTAGCTAGCTCGATGGCTATTCAATTATTCCATGATTATTGGAAGCAAACGCATAATATGAATGAGCCTAAAAAGGTAGAAAAGTGGTTACATACTAACGTTGGAATTATTAATGAGCGCATATATGCTTACTCTCAGCAACATGTAGAATGTAATGGCATGGGAACAACGGTTATCGTGGCGATTTGTACACCTAGTTTTGTAACAATAGGTCATATAGGAGATAGTCGTTGTTATATGGTATCAGAGGGAGAAATATCGCTTGTAACGGAAGACCACTCACTTGTAAATGAACTTGTTAGGCACGGTGAAATTTCAAAAGAAGATGCAGAATATCACCCGAAAAAGAATGTTCTGTTAAGAGCGTTAGGAACAGAAGAAAAAGTCGGACTAGATGTTAAAACATTGGTGCTCGAAGAAGACGATCAATTGCTTCTTTGCTCTGATGGATTGTCTAACAAAGTCCCTATGGCTGATATGCAACAAATTTTACAATTGAATGAACAGCTCGAGGCGAAGGGAGAGCATCTCATTCAATTAGCAAATGATCGTGGTGGAGAAGATAATATTACCCTCGTTATTATTGATTATACGGATTCGACAAACGAAAGTAGGTGAAGTGCAACGTGCTGATTGGAAAACGCTTAAATGACCGTTATAAGCTGCTGAAAATGATTGGCGGTGGAGGAATGGCCAATGTATATTTAGCTCATGATGATATACTTGGTCGAGATGTAGCGGTAAAAATATTAAGACTCGACTATTCAAATAATGAAGAGTTTATTAAACGTTTCCATCGAGAAGCGCAATCTGTTACAACGTTGTCGCATCCAAATATTGTGAATATGTATGATGTTGGGGAAGAGGATGATATATATTATCTTGTAATGGAATATGTACCTGGGCGAACATTGAAGCAATACATAATTGATCGAGGGATGTTACCGATAGGAGAGGCTCTTGATATAATGGAGCAGTTAACGTCCGCTATGGCACACGCCCATCATTTTGAGATTGTACATCGTGATATTAAACCGCACAATATTTTGATTCGAGATGACGGAGTGGTCAAAGTAACAGACTTTGGAATTGCGACAGCTACAAGTGCAGCAACGATTACACATACAAATTCGGTGCTCGGTTCGGTGCATTATTTATCACCAGAACAAGCGCGCGGTGGTATAGCGAATAAACAATCAGATATTTATTCACTTGGGATTGTTATGTTTGAATTGTTAACAGGAAGACAACCGTTTTCTGGTGAATCTGCTGTTGCAATTGCGTTAAAACATTTACAAAATGAAATGCCATCTCCAAAAAGATGGAATGAAAATATTCCACAAAGTGTTGAAAATATTATATTAAAGGCAACTGCGAAAGATCCGTTCCATCGATATCAATCTGCTAACGCGATGAAACGAGATATTGAAACAGCACTATACCCAGAACGAATAAATGAACAACCATTTTACATACCAGAAGATATGGAAGCAACGAAAGCGATTCCAATTATTCAACAAGAACAACTATTTCAAAATGTAAGTGATGAAACGATTGTATTAAAAGGAAGTAAAGTGGATGAACAAGTAAGAAAAGAAGAGACCAAATCAGGTAAGAAGAAAAAGCGAAATAATAAATGGCTGAAAGTTTTAATTACAACATTTTTACTTTTAGCGATAGGGATAACCTTAGCACTTACTGTTATTCCAGGCTTCTTTATTCCGAAAGATGTGAAGGTTCCTGATGTGGCTGGTATGAAATATACGACAGCTGTAAATACATTAGTTGAAAAAGGTTTTGAAGTTACTGAACCTAATCTTGTATATACAGATGATGTTGAAGCCGGAAAAGTGATAAAAACAGATCCTATAGCAGGAAGAGTAGTGAAAGAAAACTCTAAAATTACTATCTATCAATCAGGTGGGAAAAAGAAAAATAAGATGCGTGATTTGACAGGAAAAGATTTCGAGAGTATAAGAGCTGAGTTAGAAGAAAAATATAAACAAGTTACAATAAATTATATTGAAAATGATAAGCCGAAAGGTGAAATTGTAGAGCAAATACCAACGCCTGATCAAATGGTTATAGAGGCAGAACAAGAACTGAAAATTTGGGTAAGTAAAGGACCTTATCAAATAAGACCAGGTGATTTTTCAGGATGGACTGAAAATAGTGTAAAAGGTTATTTAAATGAAAGAAAGCTTGTTTCTGATATAAAAAGAGAGTATTCAGATACGGTTGATAAAGGTCTTGTTATTTCACAGTTACCAAAGCCTGGGACACCTTTAAAAGAAGGAGATAAAGTATCGATTGTTATCTCCGATGGTCCGAAGCCTAAAGTGACGAAAACGATAAAAGTGGATAACATTTCTATCCCATATGAAGCTTCTGCAACAGGTGAAAAAAAGCCGCAAACAATAGAAATTTATAAAGAAGATATGCAGCAAAAAATGGATAAACCAGTTGAAACGAGAACAATTACTGAGTCAGCGATTATTTCTTTAGAATTTGTAATTCAAGAAGGTGCAAAGGGACACTATAAAATTGTCCGAGATGGAGTAACGATTATGGACAAGGAAGTACCATATCCAGCTCAATAATAGTGAATTCCATCGTCCTTATATAGAAGATGGAATTTATTACTCTTGCCTGTTATGCTGTCTACATCGTGGACTGTATAACAGGCAAAAATATATGATTCAAAAAGCTGTAAAAGTGATACTGTTGTAAATAATATTTCAAATTTGATGGTAGATTAAATATATGAATCTGGATATATATTTGGTGGGCTTTGAAATAATTGTTTAAAGAACGCTAGTCTATTCATATTTAATTGCAGTTTCATTTTATACAAAATAAAGGAGAATTATATGCCAGAAGGAAAAATTGTAAAAGCTCTAAGTGGGTTTTATTATGTGCAGAATGAGGAGGGGATTACACAATGTCGTGGGCGTGGTGTATTTAGAAAGAATAAAATTACGCCACTTGTAGGAGACCAAGTTGTTTTTCAAGCGGATAATCCGAGTGAGGGTTATGTGTTAGAAGTATTTGATCGGAAAAATGAACTTGTTAGACCTCCTATTGCTAATGTTGATCAAGCTATTCTTGTTTTCTCAGCGGTAGAACCAGATTTTAATCCAGGACTGTTAGATCGATTTTTAGTATTAATTGAATATCATAACATCAAACCAATTATTTGTATTAGTAAGATGGATTTAGTAGATGAAAAAATGAGAGAAACTGTTGAATCTTATGCAAATGATTATCGTGAAATGGGTTATGATGTGTTGTTTACTTCTATAAATACATCGAAAAGTATTGATATTCTGAAACCATTCTTAGAAGGTTGTATTTCCGTCGTTGCAGGCCAATCTGGTGTTGGGAAATCTTCAATGCTAAATGTATTACGTCCAGATTTAGAATTGAAAACTAATGATATTTCTTCACATTTAGGACGTGGAAAGCATACGACAAGACACGTAGAATTAATTACAGTTGGAAGCGGACTTGTTGCGGATACACCTGGTTTTAGTTCGCTTGATTTCATAGATATAGAGGTAGAAGATCTTACATATTGTTTTCCAGAGTTGAAAGAAGCGAGCCAATACTGTAAATTTAGAGGGTGTACACACCTTGCTGAACCGAAATGTGCGGTGAAAGCTGCGGTTGAAGAAGGAAAGATTACCGAATATCGTTATAAGAATTACAAACAATTCGTAGAAGAAATTAGAGAGAGAAAGCCGAGGTATTAGTCATGATTAAAATTGCACCATCGATTTTATCAGCAGATTTTTCAAGATTAGGGGAAGAGATTAAAGATGTAGAAAAAGGCGGAGCTGACTACATTCACGTCGATGTAATGGATGGGCATTTCGTACCAAATATTACGATTGGACCATTAATTGTAGAAGCAATCCGTCCGATTACATCATTACCGTTAGATGTACATTTAATGATTGAAAATCCTGATAACTATATCCCAACTTTCGCAAAAGCGGGAGCGGATATTATTACTGTTCACGTAGAAGCGTGTCCTCATTTACATCGTACAATTCAGTTAATTAAATCTCATGACATTAAAGCAGGGGTTGTATTAAATCCGCATACTCCAGTTTCAACGATTGAGCATGTATTAGAAGATATAGACATGGTATTACTTATGACAGTAAACCCTGGATTTGGCGGACAGAAGTTTATTCATTCTGTATTACCGAAAATCAAACAAGTTGCAGAAATGGTTAAAGAGCGAAATCTAGAAGTGGAAATTGAGGTTGATGGTGGTGTCAACGCTGAAACGGCAAGACTTTGTATTGAAGCAGGAGCGAATGTTCTTGTAGCGGGATCAGCAGTATACAATCAAAAAGACCGCGGTGAAGCAATTCGTGTAATTCGCGGATAAAGAACGAACCTTTATCCTAGTGAAGCTTCTAGTTCATTAAGACTTCACTATTTATACATGTTAGAGTGACAAATAAGGAGAAAGGCAATCTACCGAATGGCAGATTGCCTTTTTACAATAGAAGGGGAAGGAAAAATGATTATTCATATTTTAGCGGGAGGACCTGCAGAATACTGCGCAGATTTTTCTCGGTATGAAAATGAAGAAGTAGTTTGGGCGGCCGTTGATAGAGGAGTGTACCGTTTGTTGAAAAGAGGGATCACTCCGGCTGTTGCGTTTGGAGATTATGATTCAGTTACTGATGAGGAATTAGCATGGATGAGGCAGCAAACAAATGAATTACATATTGTCCCGCGAGAAAAAGATCAAACAGATTTAGAAATTGCAATTAGCTGGGCTTTAGAACAGAAACCAAAGTTAATTCGTATTTTTGGTGCTACTGGTGGAAGACTTGATCATGGTTTAGCAAATATTCAGATGCTTTTAAAGGGATTAGAAGTAAACATAGAAATGTGTATTGTGGACAATAAAAATGAAATAATGGTGAAAAAGTTTGGTATGTATATAATTGAAGGAAACGAACATTTTCCATACGTATCATTTGTACCAGTTACTGAAAGGGTAGAAGGTATTACACTTCACGGTTTTAAGTACCCTCTTACTAATAAAACAATAGAGTGGGGATCGACACTTTGTATTAGTAATGAACTCATTGAGGAAAAAGGTAATTTTTCATTTACTTCTGGCATATTAATGATGATAAGAAGCACTGATTGAAGAAACAATTTTGCTCCTTGCATCATATAGTGAACAAGTGGAGTAATGGGGATTAGGAGGGAAACCATGAGATTTTATACAATTAAGTTACCTAAATTTCTTGGTGGAATTGTTCGTGCGATGTTAAATACCTTCAAAAAAGACTAAAAAAAGCACCTATTACCGGTGCTTTTTCCAATGGTATAATAAAAAAAGAGCCTAGCGGCTCTTTTTTTTATTATTAAACACGTTCGATTTTGCCAGATTTTAATGCTCTAGCAGAAACGTAAACACGTTGAACTTTTCCGTCGATGCGTACGCGAACTTTTTGAAGGTTAGCGCCCCATTTACGTTTTGTAGCGTTCATTGCGTGAGAACGAGAGTTACCAGAACGAGCTTTTCTTCCAGTGATAGCACAAACACGAGCCATTTATATTTCCCTCCCTTAACTACCGTAACATACGTAATTTTTCAATGTTAGCCTTTTATGCGATGCTAAAAACACTACTATAATTTAACACAACTAAAAAGAGAATGCAACACCGTAGGAAAAAGAAATCAAGAAAAAATACTTGACACTATATGTCAATGAAGAAAAGGTGAAATCAAGAAAAATTGCTTGACATATTATAGTGGTACATGTTGTATAATAACAATGGACTATTTTGCTCATCATAAAAAAATGTAATTTAAAACATAAAATATGAGAGTGAAAAAGAAAGAACGATGGAATTTTCTTTAAAAAGATTATATGATAGTAACTAAAGTAGTCTAGCTCACTTTCACCATTTATGAAGGGGGAAACGAGATGTCAATTGAAATTAAAACGAAGTACGGTCAAATTGATATTAGTACAGATGTAATTGCAACAATTGCTGGAGGTGCCGCAGTAGATTGCTACGGTATCGTAGGTATGGCATCAAAAAATCAGTTAAAAGATGGATTAACAGAAATTTTACGAAAAGAAAACTTCACTAGAGGCGTTATTGTTCGTAAAAATGAAGATGAAGTACATATTGATATGTATATTATTGTGAGCTATGGTACGAAAATTTCAGAAGTAGCACATAACGTGCAGACTAAAGTGAAATATACATTAGATCAAACTGTAGGACTAGCAGTAGATTCTGTAAACATCTACGTACAAGGAGTTAAAGTAATAAACTTGTAATGTGCATTAAGGAGGAAAATCTGTGTCAATTCAAAAAATTGATGGAAAACGTTTATCACAAATGATCATTCAAGGAGCCAATAATTTAACAAATAATGTTCAGCTTGTTGATGCATTAAACGTATTCCCAGTTCCAGATGGCGATACCGGTACAAACATGAACTTATCAATGACTTCAGGCGCGCGTGAAGTGAAAGCAAATCCTTCACAGCATGCTGGTAAAGTTGGTGTAAGTTTAGCCAAAGGATTATTAATGGGAGCTCGTGGTAACTCTGGGGTTATTTTATCTCAGTTATTCCGTGGTTTCTCTAAATCCATTGAACAAAAAGAAGAATTAACGACAGTTGATTTTGCTGCAGCTTTAGAAGCTGGAGTAGAGGCAGCTTACAAAGCGGTTATGAAACCAATTGAAGGAACGATTTTAACGGTTGCAAGAGAAACGGGTAAATATGCAGTGACAGTTGCGAAAAAACAGCGCGACTTTGTTTTGTTTATGGAAGACGTTGTAAAAGAAGCGAACGCATCGTTAAATCGTACGCCAGATTTATTACCTGTATTAAAACAAGTTGGCGTTGTAGATAGCGGTGGTAAAGGTCTTGTTGTTGTATATGAAGGGTTTTTAGCTGACTTAAAAGGAGAAACGATTTCTTCTAATATGCCTGCCCAATCATCTATGAATGACATGGTACGTGCAGAACATCACCGTAGTGTACAAAGCCAATTGAGTACAGAAGATATTAAGTATGGATATTGTACGGAATTCATGGTGAAATTAGAGCCTGAAAAAATGAAGGAACATAATTTCTCTGAACAAAAATTCCGTGAAGATATTAGTGTGTACGGAGATTCACTACTTGTTGTATCGGATGATGAGGTTGTAAAGGTTCATATTCATGCGGAACATCCTGGAGATCCTATGAACTATGGACAACGTTACGGTAGTCTAATTAAGATCAAAGTAGAAAATATGCGTGAACAGCATACTGCTTTATTAGATGAACCTACCATGGTACCTGAACAAACGAATCAGCCAATAGAGAAACAACCGTATGGTATTGTAACTGTAGCTATGGGATCGGGTATTAAAACTCTATTTGAGAGCATTGGTGCAACGAAAGTTATCGAAGGTGGCCAAACGATGAATCCGAGTACGGAGGATATTGTGAAGGCGATTGAAGAGGCGAATGCTGAAAAAATCATCATCTTACCAAATAACGGGAATATCGTGATGGCAGCAGAACAAGCAGCGTCAGTTGTAGAACAAGAAGTTATTGTTATTCGTTCAAAAACAGTTCCTCAAGGTATGGCTGCAATGTTAGCATTTAATCCAGTTGGAACGCTAGAAGAGAATGAAGAAAACATGAAAGAAGCTTTAGCTCATGTGAAAACAGGTCAGATTACGTATGCTGTTCGTGATACGGAAATTGACGGTGTAGCGATTCAAAAAGATGATTTCATGTGTATTGCAGATGGAAAAATTGTATCTACAAATGCTGAGAAAGTAGGAGCTGCAAAGCAATTACTAGAAGCGCTAATTGATGAGGATTCTGAAATCGTAACGATTCTACAAGGTGAAGATGCAACAGATGAAGAAGTGGCTAAATTAGTTGCGTTTGTAGAAGAGAACTTTGAAGATGCAGAAGTAGAAGTACATGCAGGGAACCAACCGGTGTATTCTTTCATCTTCTCTGTAGAATAAGAAAAGATTCGATTTGAAAATAAATGGGTTACTTACTTGCTAATGGATAAGAAATAGTGATATGAAGTTTATTACTAGTTTTTATTCAAAAGGCTAGCATATTGATGATAGAAAAGAGCCTTGCTGCTAATAGTGAGGCTCTTTTCTTACGTATTGTACAACTTTGTTTTATCCCGCTATTTGTGGGTGGTAAAACTTCCACCTCCTATATTCGGCTGGAGCAAAGAAGTTAAGTGGGAGAATAACTGCCCGTAACCCCCCAATGATTATAGTTTCACTTTATATAGAGGGATTAGAGTAGTTTCTCTTAGAATGCCTATGATAGAATATATAAGGTGAAAGAGAGCGATTACAGATGTCAATGATATTAATGGATAATCAATAGAATGAATCAAAGAAAATAATGTGACGGAGCGTGAGAATCTTGAATGAAGTTGTACAAGTTCCTGTTACGGATGTAAAGGGAATCGGAGGAGAAACATCTGAGTTGTTACACGAGATGGGAATTTATACAGTTTCTCATCTATTAGAACATTTTCCGTACCGCTATGAAGACTATGCGATGAAAGATCTTGCTGAAGTAAAGCATGACGAGCGTGTAACGGTTGAGGGGAAAGTTCATAGTGCTCCTTTACTGCAATATTATGGGAAGAAGAAGTCACGTCTTACAGTTCGTGTTCTCGTCGGTCGTTATTTAATTACAGCTGTATGTTTTAATAGACCATACTATAAACAAAAGTTAAATTTAGATGAAACGGTAACGATTACTGGTAAATGGGATCAGCATCGCCAAACAATTGCTGTATCAGAACTGAATTTCGGACCGGTTGTACGACAACAAGAAGTAGAACCTGTATATTCAGTGAAAGGAAAACTGACAGTAAAACAGATGCGCCGGTTTGTTGCACAAGCATTTAAGGAGTATGGAGATTCTATAGTCGAAGTGTTACCAGATGGTTTGTTAAATCGATATAAATTATTATCACGCTATGAAGCGCTCAGAGGGTTACATTTTCCAGTGGGACAGGAAGACTTAAAGCAAGCGCGTCGCCGTTTTGTATATGAGGAGTTTTTCTTGTTTCAGTTGAAAATGCAAACATTACGGAAAATGGAAAGGGAAAACTCGAAAGGGACGAAAAAGGAAATTTCATTAGTAGAATTGCAAGATTTTACTGATGCGCTTCCGTTTCCATTAACTGGCGCACAACGCCGGGTTGTAGATGAAATAATGAAAGATATGATATCTCCGTACCGAATGAATCGATTATTGCAAGGGGATGTAGGTTCTGGGAAAACAGTTGTGGCTGCGATTGCTCTTTATGCGGCGAAATTGGCTCATTATCAAGGTGCTTTGATGGTTCCTACAGAAATTTTAGCCGAGCAACATTATCAGTCGCTCGCGGAGACGTTTTCACATTTCGGTATGAAGGTTGAATTGCTAACAAGTTCTGTTAAAGGTGCGAGACGTCGAGAAATTTTGTCGAGATTAGAACAGGGAGAAGTAGACATCCTTGTTGGAACGCACGCTTTAATTCAAGACGAAGTTATATTTCATAGGTTAGGTCTCGTTATTACCGATGAACAGCATCGATTTGGTGTGGGGCAGCGCCGGGTTTTACGTGAGAAAGGTGAAAGTCCAGATGTATTGTTTATGACGGCGACCCCAATCCCGCGTACGTTAGCTATCACTGCATTTGGAGAGATGGACGTTTCTATTATTGACGAAATGCCAGCTGGTAGAAAGGTAATCGAAACGTACTGGGCAAAACATGATATGTTAGATCGTGTCCTCGGCTTTGTGGAGAAAGAGATAAAAAAAGGAAGACAGGCATATGTTATTTGCCCTCTTATTGAAGAGTCTGAGAAGCTTGATGTACAAAATGCTATCGACTTACATAGTATGCTGACTCATCGTTATCAAGGGAAATGCCAAGTTGGATTAATGCATGGGAGACTATCATCTCAAGAAAAAGAAGAGATAATGGGACAGTTTAGTGAAAATAAAGTGCAAATTCTTGTGTCGACAACAGTTGTTGAAGTAGGCGTGAATGTACCAAATGCGACTGTTATGGTTATTTATGACGCGGAACGTTTCGGTTTATCGCAGCTCCATCAGCTGAGGGGGCGTGTTGGGCGTGGTAGTGAACAATCATATTGTTTATTAATTGCGGACCCGAAATCAGAAACGGGAAAAGAAAGAATGCGCATTATGACTGAAACAAATGATGGATTTGTATTGTCAGAAAAAGATTTAGAGTTACGAGGTCCTGGGGATTTCTTTGGAAGTAAGCAAAGTGGTCTACCAGAATTTAAGGTTGCTGATATGGTACATGATTATCGGGCGTTAGAAACAGCAAGACAAGATGCAGCGATACTAGTTGATTCAGAAGCGTTTTGGCATAATGATCAGTATGCTTCGCTGCGTACTTATCTTGATGGGACAGGTGTGTTCCAGGGAGAGAAGCTCGATTAAAAGTAGTCTGCAAAAGTTTTTGTTGCATTCTACTTTTAATGATTATATACTACTTTTAGTACCTAGTCATAAAAATGGATGGTGCGGTATGAAAAAAAGAAGAAGTAAAAAAGAAAGACAAGAATTATTACAACAAACAATAGAAACGAATCCTTTTATAACGGATGAAGATTTAGCGGAAAAATTTCAAGTGAGCATACAAACTGTTCGTCTTGATCGTATGGAATTATCTATTCCTGAATTAAGAGAACGAATTAAGCATGTGGCTACAAAACAACATGAAGAAGATGTGAAATCTTTACCGTTAGAAGAGGTTGTCGGAGAAATTATTGATATAGAATTAGATAGACATGCGATTTCTATCTTTGAAGTAAAGGTGGAACATGTATTTAAAAGAAATCAAATTGCTCGTGGGCATCATTTGTTTGCACAAGCAAACTCACTAGCTGTTGCGGTTATTGATGAAGAATTAGCTTTAACTGCAAAGTCCACCATTCGATATATTCGTCCTGTAAAATTAGGAGAGCGTGTTGTTGCAAAAGTACGTGTTGAAGATGTAGAGAATGATAAAGGACGGACGGTTGTCAAAGTGCGTAGCTTTGTTGGAGAAGAACTTGTCTTTACAGGCACTTTTGAAATGTATCGATCTAGTAATTATAGTGAGGAAGGTAACAACTTATGAAAATCGCAATAGATGCAATGGGCGGCGATCATGCACCAAAGGCTGTAGTATTAGGAGCAATGAAAGCTATTAAGGAATACTCAGATTTACATATTACGTTAGTAGGGAAAGAAGAGGGGATTCGTCAATATTTAACGAGTGAAGAGCGAATTACTATACTTCATACGGACGAAAAAATCGAATCGACAGACGAACCAGTAAGAGCGGTTCGTCGAAAAAAACAAGCTTCAATGGTACTAGCGGCGCAGCAAGTAAAAGACGGCGTAGCGGATGCTTGTATATCAGCAGGTAGTACAGGAGCTTTGATGGCAGCTGGATTGTTTGTTGTTGGCCGTATGGAAGGAATTGAACGACCAGCTTTATCGCCTACAATGCCAACTGTTGATGGAGAAGGTTTTGTTATGTTAGATGTTGGAGCCAACGTTGATGCAAAACCAATTCATTTATATCAATATGCAGTAATGGGCTCTGTTTACGCAGAGAAGGTAAGAGGAATTAAAAATCCACGCGTTGGACTTTTAAACGTTGGAACAGAGGATGGTAAAGGAAACGAGCTTTCAAAACAAGTCTTTGCTATGCTCAAGGATGCACCAATTAATTTCGTTGGAAACGTTGAATCAAGAGATTTATTGCAAGGTGTAGCAGACGTTGTTGTATGTGATGGTTTTACGGGTAATGTAGCGCTAAAATCATTAGAAGGAACAGCACTTGCGTTATTTTCTATGTTAAAAGAACAATTAATGAGTTCGTTTACGAGCAAATTAGCAGCAGCGGTATTAAAACCAAAACTTATGGTATTGAAAGATAAAATGGATTATTCGGAGTATGGAGGAGCGGCGTTGTTTGGATTGAAAGCTCCTGTCATTAAGGCTCACGGTTCTTCTAATGACCAATCGATATTTAGTGCGATCCGTCAAACGAGAGAAATGGTAGCGAAAGAAGTAATTCCTACAATTTCAAGTGTAATGGAGAAGGAGCCGCTTCAATAAGAGGAGGATTTGAAATGGGAAAAATAGCATTTCTTTTTCCGGGCCAAGGTTCACAGGCAGTTGGAATGGGTAGACAGTTAGCGGAGAATAATAAAGAGGTTGCGAAAGTGTTTGCAAAAGCGGATGAGGTTTTGCATGATTCTCTTTCAGAAGTGATTTTTGAAGGACCGCAAGAAAATTTAACATTAACGACAAATGCGCAGCCGGCACTATTAACAACGAGCTTTGCAATTTTAACAGCTTTGAAGGAGTATGATATTACACCTGATTTTGTCGCAGGACATAGTTTAGGTGAATATAGCGCTCTTGTAGCTGCTGGTGCATTAACATTCGAAGACGCTGTATATGCTGTAAGGAAACGCGGGGAATATATGGAAGAAGCTGTTCCAGGCGGGGAAGGTGCAATGGCAGCTATTTTAGGTGCGGATCCGGATATGCTGAAACGAGTTACAGAAGAAGTAACAAGTGAAGGATACGCAGTACAAATTGCTAATATGAATAGTACGAAGCAAATTGTTATTTCTGGAACAAAGCAAGGAGTAGAACTTGCTTCTCAAAGAGCGAAAGAAAATGGTGCTAAAAGAGCAATTCCGCTCAAAGTAAGTGGACCGTTTCATTCCTCGCTTATGAAACCAGCTGCTGAGAAATTCCAAAGTGTTTTAAATGAAATTACAATTCAAGACACGAATATTCCTGTTATTGCAAATGTTACGGCAGATGTTATTACGCGTGGTACAGATATTCAAGAAAAGCTAATTGAACAGCTCTATTCGCCTGTATTATGGTACCCATCTATTGAGTATATGGTGAATCAAGGGGTAGATACATTTATTGAAATCGGACCTGGAAAAGTACTTGCTGGTCTTATGAAGTCGATTGATTCTTCAGTGAAAGCATATGCGGTATATGATGAAGAGACATTAAAAGATACCATTTCAAATTTGAGAGGAGAAAGCTGATGTTAAAAGGGAAAGTAGCATTAGTAACTGGTGCTTCACGTGGGATTGGTCGTGCGATTGCTATTGATTTAGCGAAACAAGGGGCAAATGTTGTAGTAAATTATGCTGGTAATGAGCAAAAGGCGAATGAAGTAGTTGATGAAATAAAGAAATTAGGTTCAGATGCCATTGCAGTAAGAGCAGATGTTGCAAATGCTGATGATGTTACTGCAATGGTGAAACAAACTGTAGATACGTTTGGACAAGTTGATATTCTTGTAAATAACGCTGGTGTAACAAAAGATAATTTATTAATGCGTATGAAAGAAGAAGAATGGGATACAGTTATTAATACAAACTTAAAAGGTGTTTTCTTATGTACGAAAGCAGTATCGCGCTATATGATGCGTCAACGTCATGGACGTATTATTAATATCGCTTCTGTTGTTGGTGTAACAGGAAACCCAGGACAAGCAAATTATGTTGCTGCTAAAGCTGGTGTAATTGGATTAACAAAAACATCAGCAAAAGAATTAGCGAGCCGAAATATTACTGTAAATGCAATTGCTCCAGGGTTTATTGCGACTGATATGACGGATGTATTAGATGAAAATATAAAGGCCGAAATGTTAAAATTAATTCCTGCAGCTCAGTTTGGAGAAGCACAAGATATCGCAAATACTGTAACGTTTTTTGCTTCTGATCAAAGTAAATATGTTACAGGTCAAACGTTAAATGTTGATGGCGGTATGGTAATGTAATAAAAGAATCGATTTCACCTAGTTTTTTTGGACAATATTTTATATAATATTTGAGGGGAGGTGAATAGAATGGCAGATGTTTTAGAGCGTGTAACCAAAATTGTCGTTGATCGTTTAGGAGTAGAAGAAACTGAAGTAGTACCAGCTGCAAGCTTCAAAGAAGATTTAGGCGCAGACTCCCTAGATGTAGTAGAACTTGTAATGCAATTAGAAGATGAATTTGAAATGGAAATTTCTGATGAAGATGCTGAAAAGATTGCTACTGTTGGCGATGCTGTGACTTACATAGAGAGTCATCTATAATGCTTAAGTGAAGTCCCGTTTTTTAACGGGGCTTCTCGGCTTATATCTGGAGGGACCTATGCCGTACCGAAAACATAAAGAAAAAAAATACGAAGCAAAATATCGTGAAGCTTTTAAAGTATTTCAAGAAAAGATAGGTATTACGTTTACAGATGAAAAATTATTGATTCAAGCATTTACGCATTCATCGTATGTGAATGAGCATCGAAAAAAACCGCATGAGGACAATGAGCGTCTGGAGTTTCTTGGCGATGCTGTATTGGAACTCACTGTATCACAGTATCTGTTTCAAAAATATCCGACAATGAGCGAAGGAGAGTTAACAAAACTACGTGCAGCTATTGTATGTGAGCCATCTCTTGTTCGTTTTGCAAACGAAATGTCATTTGGTAGCCTTGTTTTATTAGGGAAAGGTGAGGAAATGACGGGTGGACGTGAACGACCAGCTTTATTAGCGGATGTCTTTGAAGCGTTTATTGGTGCCCTTTATCTTGATCAAGGGCTAGAAACAGTTTGGGGATACTTAAAAGAAGTTGTATATCCAAAAATTAATGAAGGTGCTTTTTCTCATGTGATGGATTATAAGAGTCAATTGCAAGAATTGATTCAGCGTGATGGTAGTGGCAATATTGAGTATCAAATTTTGCAAGAAAAAGGACCGGCCCACAACCGAGAATTTGTGTCCCGTGTAACTTTAAATAATGAGGCATTAGGTCTTGGTAGTGGTAAGTCAAAAAAAGAGGCAGAGCAACAAGCTGCTGCAGAAGCATTGAAAAAATTAAAAGAACAATCATGAGGAATCCCCCTTTGAATGAGGGGGATTCCTTATGCATAGAATGAAACTTTCCTTTTATTTATAAATAAAAGGAGTGGGAAATCCGTATAGTAGGTTGTTTTCGTACAGACAACGTTTACAACAACGGAGAATAGGAGGAAGGCCTTTCGTGTTTTTAAAAAGATTAGAAATAGCAGGATTTAAGTCTTTTGCTGAGCGTGTATCTGTCGATTTTGTTCCAGGTGTAACTTCTGTAGTAGGACCTAACGGGAGCGGGAAAAGTAATATTACTGATGCAATTCGCTGGGTACTTGGTGAACAATCTGCAAAGTCATTACGCGGTGCAAAGATGGAGGATATTATTTTTGCCGGCAGTGATACGAGAAGAGCGGTTAATGTTGCTGAAGTTACATTAACTTTAAATAATGAAGACCAACGCTTACCGATTGAGTATAACGAGGTGTGTGTAACGCGTCGTGTATCTCGTTCGGGTGATAGTGATTTTTATATTAATAAACAGTCTTGTAGATTAAAAGATATTATTGATTTATTTATGGACTCTGGTATGGGAAGGGAAGCTTTTTCGATTATTAGCCAGGGGAAAGTCGAAGAGATTTTGAGTAGTAAATCAGAAGAACGTCGAGGTGTATTTGAAGAAGCTGCGGGTGTGCTGAAATACAAACTTCGTAAAAAGAAAGCTGAAGGGAAATTGGCGGAAACACAAGAAAACTTAAATCGTGTACAAGATATTATTCACGAATTAAGTAGTCAAGTAGAACCACTAGAAAGACAAGCTTCTATTGCGAAAGATTATCTTGAGAAAAAAGAAGAATTAGAGAAAGTAGAAGCTGCGCTTATTGTACATGAAATTGAAGAATTACATGAAAAGTGGGAAGCGCTTCGAAATCAATTTGGGCATAATAAAGATGAAGAAGCTAAAATGTCGGCGAACTTACAAAAAAGTGAAGAAGAGCTTGAGGAATTACGCGGGCAATTACAAGCCGTTGATGAATCTGTAAATTCCTTACAAGAAGTTCTACTTCTGTCTAGTAAAGAACTAGAAAAACTAGAAGGGCAACGCGAGCTGTTAAAGGAAAGAAAGCAAAATGCAACGACACATTGTGCGCAGCTTGAAAAGCTAATTGTTGAGTTAACAGAGAAAACTACAAGTTATGATGGCGAAATTGAAACAAGTACAGAAGCTTTAATGCAATTTGTGAATCAAGTAAAAGAATTGGAGAAGAAATTGCATGATAACGAGCAATTACTTGCGACTTTTGCTGAGAATTTAGAGGAACAAATTGAGAATTTAAAAGGTGACTATATTGAACTTTTAAATCAACAAGCAAGTCTTCGTAATGAATTATCTATGATTGAAGAACAATCAAAACAGCAAAACTCTAAAAACGAACGACTTGATGAAGAAAATGAAAAGTATGTACAGATGCGTGTGGAAATTACAGCGAAAAAGGCGAAACTTGTAGACAGTTATGAGCAAGCGAGGGAGAAAATAGCTGACATTATTTCTAACATACAGAAGACAGAAACGGCACTTGGGAAATGTAAGTCACAGTATAGTGAAAATGAAACGAAACTGTATCAAGCGTATCAATTTGTGCAACAGGCGCGCTCTCGGAAAGAAATGTTAGAAGAGATGCAAGAGGACTACTCTGGCTTCTATCAAGGGGTACGTGAAGTATTAAAGGCTAGAGAAAATAGACTACAAGGTATTGAGGGAGCTGTTGCAGAACTTCTGACTGTGCCGAAAGAATATGAAATCGCAATGGAAATCGCCCTTGGGGCAGCGATGCAACATATCGTAGTACAAACAGAAGAGCATGCTCGTAATGCAATTGCATTTTTAAAGCAAAATAAACATGGCCGTGCAACGTTTTTACCTCAAGCTGTTATTAAAAGCCGATCGCTATCATTTGATCAATTACGCATTGTGAATCAGCATCCATCGTTTGTCGGTGTAGCGGCAGAACTTGTGCAGTACAATAATAAATATGAGAATGTAGTTTCAAGTTTATTAGGTACCGTTGTTGTTGCGAAAGATTTACGCGGAGCAAATGAGTTAGCGAAACAACTGCAATACCGCTATCGTATTGTAACACTCGAAGGTGACGTAGTGAACCCGGGTGGTTCTATGACGGGTGGAGCTGTAAAACAGGCGAAATCCTCTTTATTGGGACGTCAACGTGAACTTGAAGAGTGGACTAAAAAACTAACTGACATGGAAGAAAAAACAACAAAGCTAGAAAACTTTGTTAAAGCAGTAAAGCAAGAGATTCAAGAAAAAGAAGTACAAATACGAGAGCTACGCCAAGGTGTAGAGACCGAACGTGTAGATGAACAGAAGCTAAGAGAAGAAATTAATCGTTTAGAATTAGATGAACATCGTATTAATGATCGTTTATCGATTTACGATTTAGAGATTGAAGGATTTTTACAAGATCAAGTAAAAATGCAAGGGCGCAAAGAAGAGTTAGAAAAGATTTTAGCGACTCTTCAAGCTGAGATTGGGGAATTAGATAGTAAAATCGTCGTTTTAACGAAACAAAAAAGTGAACAATATTCTTCAAAAGAAAAAGTTCAGAAGGAAATGACGGAGCTAAAAGTACAAGCTGCTGAACAACAACAACGATTGTCTAATCAAAAAGAAAAAGTCGAACGATTGACGAAGGAAAAAGAAGAGACTGATGCGACGCTTGTAAAAACGAAAGAAGATTTAGCGTTCTTAAAGCAAGAGATGACATCTAATTCAAGTGGCGAAGAACAAATTACGAATATGATTGAGAAGAAAGCGTATGATCGTAATCAAACTTCGGAGTTAATTCGTTCTCGTCGTGAACAACGCGTATCATTGCAAGAAAGAGTCGAGCATTTAGAGCGCGGTGTGAAAGAAACAATAGGTAAACATAAATATATTCTTGAGATGCTGAAAGATCAAGAAGTGAAAATTAACCGACTTGATGTAGAGCTGGAAAATAGATTGCAACATTTACGTGAAACATATACTATTTCATTTGAAGCAGCAAAACTTAAGTATACAATGATGATGCCTGCAGAAGATGCACGTAAAAAGGTGAAACTAATTAAACTATCCATTGAAGAGTTAGGCGCAGTAAATTTAGGGGCAATTGATGAGTATGAACGTGTAGCAGAGCGCCATACATTCTTATTAGAGCAAAGAGATGACCTAGAAGAAGCGAAATCGACATTGCATCAACTTATTACGGAAATGGATGAAGAGATGAAAAAACGCTTTTCTACTACGTTCGAAGGGATTCGAACAGAGTTTCAATCTGTATTCTCTGAATTATTCGGAGGTGGAAGAGCGGATTTAGTAATGACAAACCCAGAAGATTTACTAAATACGGGTATTGATATTGTAGCGCAACCACCAGGGAAGAAACTACAAAATTTAGGTTTACTTTCAGGGGGAGAGCGTGCTTTAACTGCAATTGCGCTCTTATTTGGTATTTTAAAAGTACGCCCAGTTCCATTCTGTGTTCTAGATGAAGTGGAAGCAGCTCTTGATGAGGCAAACGTTGCTCGTTTTGCGCAGTATTTAAAGAAATTTAGTGATGAAACGCAGTTTATTGTAATTACACACCGAAAAGGTACAATGGAAGAGTCTGATGTATTGTACGGTGTAACAATGCAAGAATCAGGGGTGTCGAAGCTTGTTTCTGTTCGTTTAGATGATGGCGAAGAACTTGTTGCAAGTAGATAGGAAGGATGGGAAGTATGAGCTTTTTAAAAAAATTAAAAGAAAAAATTTCAAAACAAACGGATACGGTAACAGAGAAGTTTAAACAAGGATTAGAAAAAACGAGAAATTCATTTGCTGATAAAGTAAATGACTTAGTGTACCGTTACCGCAAAATAGACGAAGATTTCTTTGAAGAATTAGAAGAAATTTTAATTAGTGCGGATGTCGGAGTTTCGACAGTGATGGAATTAATTGATCAGTTGAAAGAAGAAGTGCAACGTCGTAACATTCAAGATCCGAAAGAAGTACAGGCTGTTATTTCTGAAAAGCTAGTGGGCATTTACAAAGGTGACAGCGATTTTAGTAATGAAGTTAATATACAAGAGGATCGATTAACAGTAGTTTTATTTGTTGGTGTGAATGGTGTGGGGAAAACGACGACGATTGGTAAGCTTGCACATAAATTTAAATCAGAAGGTAAGTCTGTCCTATTGGCGGCAGGAGATACATTCCGTGCTGGGGCGATTGAGCAATTAGAAGTATGGGGCGATCGTGTTGGTGTAGAAGTAATTAAGCAAGGATCAGGATCTGATCCAGCGGCTGTTATGTATGATGCTGTACAAGCGGCAAAGGCCCGTAAAGTGGATGTATTGCTATGTGATACAGCGGGACGCTTACAAAATAAAGTAAACTTAATGAATGAGTTAGAGAAAGTGAAGCGTGTAATTGAGCGTGAAGTACCAGGGGCTCCTCATGAAGTATTACTTGTTATTGATGCAACAACAGGGCAAAATGGTTTAAGCCAAGCGAAAACATTCCGTGAAGCAACGAATGTTACTGGTATTGTTTTAACGAAGTTAGATGGAACTGCTAAAGGTGGTATCGTCTTAGCGATTCGTAACGAAATGGATGTTCCGGTGAAATTTGTTGGGCTAGGAGAGCAAATGGATGATCTGCAACAGTTTGATCCAGAACAATATGTTTATGGTTTGTTTGCGAACGTAGTAGAAACAGAAGAAGTGTAAGTGAAAGAAGTGGTATTTCCGCTTCTTTTTTTATAAAAATATGTGATGTTAAGAAAAAAACTTGACACTCTTTTATACTCCATGTAAACTAAGTCATGTAAAGGGAAATCACTTAACAAAGGATGATCCAACATGCTCGAGAAAACAACGAGAATGAACTATTTATTTGATTTTTATCAATCGTTGTTAACGCAAAAACAAAGAAGTTATATGTCGCTTTATTATCTAGATGATTTATCTCTTGGTGAAATTGCGGAAGAATTTGATGTAAGTCGCCAAGCCGTGTATGATAACATTAAACGGACTGAAGCGATGCTTGAAGAATATGAAGATAAATTAGTATTACTTCAAAAGTTTCAAGAGCGACAGCGACTTGTTGCAAAGCTAAAACAGCTACTCAGCGAAGAAGAGCATGTGAATGAAGAAATGAAACAAGTTGTTGAAGCTATCGAAAAATTAGATTAGGAGGGCGGCAATATGGCATTTGAAGGATTAGCCGACCGACTTCAACAGACAATGCAAAAAATCCGCGGCAAAGGAAAAGTTTCTGAAGCCGATGTAAAAGAAATGATGAGAGAAGTTCGTCTAGCTCTTTTAGAAGCGGATGTTAACTTTAAAGTAGTAAAAGATTTTATAAAGCGTGTGTCTGAGCGTGCTGTCGGACAAGATGTAATGAAAAGTTTGACACCTGGACAACAAGTAATTAAAATCGTACAGGAAGAACTTACAGAACTTATGGGCGGAGAGCAAAGCAAAATTGCTGTTGCTAATAAGCCACCTACTGTTATAATGATGGTTGGTCTGCAAGGTGCGGGTAAAACAACGACGACAGGTAAGCTTGCAAATTTGCTTCGTAAAAAGCATAATCGTAAACCGATGCTTGTTGCAGCGGATATTTACCGTCCAGCAGCGATTAAACAGCTTGAAACATTAGGGAAGCAATTGGACATGCCTGTTTTCTCTTTAGGAGATCAAGTAAGTCCGGTTGAAATTGCGAAACAAGCGATTGCGAAAGCAAAAGAAGATCATCACGATTACGTTTTAATCGATACAGCGGGTCGCCTGCATATTGATGAAGAACTAATGGGTGAATTAGCGAAAGTCAAAGAAGTTGCGAAGCCGGATGAAATTTTCCTTGTTGTCGATGCGATGACAGGACAAGACGCGGTAAATGTAGCACAAAGTTTCCATGAACAGTTAGGATTAACAGGTGTTGTACTAACGAAATTAGATGGTGATACGCGCGGTGGTGCGGCATTATCTATTAAGGCTGTAACAAATACACCAATTAAATTTGCTGGTATGGGTGAAAAACTAGATGCAATTGAAGCGTTCCATCCAGAACGTATGGCATCCCGTATTTTAGGGATGGGCGACGTCTTAACATTAATTGAAAAAGCGCAAGCTACAGTTGATGAAGAGAAAGCAAAAGAACTTGAGCAAAAAATGCGTACGCTTTCGTTTACGCTTGACGATTTCCTAGAACAACTTGGACAAGTGCGTCAACTTGGACCACTTGACGAATTGTTAGGAATGCTTCCTGGTGCAAATAAAATTAAAGGGCTGAAAAATGCACAAGTTGATGAAAAACAAATTGGGCATATTGAGGCAATTATTCGTTCTATGACTAAAGTAGAACGAGAACAACCGGAAATAATCAATGCTAGTCGTAAAAAGCGCATTGCCAAAGGTAGCGGTACAACGGTACAAGAAATCAATCGTCTAATCAAGCAATTTGATGATATGAAAAAAATGATGAAGACGATGACGGGAATGCAAAAAGGTAAGAAAAAAGGACTAGGTGGATTGAAGTTTCCATTCATGTAAGGAAAAAAGATGGCTCTGTTAAGAAAAAATACTTTACAAAGCAATAGTCTTTTTGCTAATATAATTATCTGTGTGAAATAAATTCGGAGGTGCTTTATAAATGGCAGTTAAAATTCGTTTAAAACGTATGGGAGCTAAAAAAACTCCTTTCTATCGTGTAGTTGTTGCAGATTCTCGTTCTCCTCGTGACGGACGTTTCATTGAGGAAATCGGTACTTACAATCCGGTTGCTCAACCAGCGGAAGTTAAGATCAACGAAGAAGCAGCATTAAAATGGTTAGGAAATGGTGCTAAACCATCTGATACAGTTCGTAACCTTTTCTCTAACCAAGGTATCATGGAGAAATTCCACTTATCTAAACAAGGTAAGTAATTGAGGCAATGACAATGAAAATGTTAGTCGAGACAATTGTTAAACCTCTTGTGGATCATCCTGGAGATGTAAAAGTTACACAGGAACTTTGCAACGGAGAAATAAAGTATCGATTAACTGTACATCCTGAGGATGTTGGAAAAGTCATTGGAAAGCAAGGGAAAGTTGCGAAAGCGATTAGAATGCTCTTGTATTCAGTGGGACATCATAATGATGAGAACGTCACACTGGAAATTCAATAAACGTAAAAAGGGCGAGGAGTTATTTCCTCTCCCTTTTTTAACATTTAAAGAGAAATTGCATGTTCCATATATAAAATGGAAATGCTTAATTTATATAGAAACCAGGGGTGACATACTATTTATGACAAAGTGGTTTAATGTAGGGAAAATTGTAAATACTCATGGCGTAAAAGGAGAAATTCGTGTTATTTCTCGTACTGATTTTCCAGAAGAGCGATATAAAGTAGGGAACACGCTATACATATGGGATGAGAAAGGTACAGACTATCTTACAGTGAAGGTAACTTCTCATCGTCAACATAAGACATTTGATTTATTAACACTTGAAGGATACAACAATGTAGATGAAGTAGAGAAGTTAAAAGGTTCTTTAATAAAAGTACCAGAAGAGCAGTTAGGCGAACTAGCTGAAGGCGAATACTACTACCATGAAATTATTGGTTGCAACGTTGTAACGGAAGAAGGAGAAGCGTTAGGGACAATCAAAGAGATTCTATCTCCTGGTGCGAATGACGTTTGGGTGATTAAACGTCCAAAGGGTCAAGATTTGTTAATTCCTTATATTGATGACGTTGTACTTCAAGTTAACATTGAAAATAAATTAGTAACCATTCATGTAATGGAAGGGCTACTATAATGAAAATTGACATTTTAACATTGTTTCCAGATATGTTTACGGGTGTATTTGGGTCTTCAATTTTAAAGAAAGCACAAGAAAAAGAAGCGGTAGAGCTTCGTGTTGTCAATTTTCGTGAGTATACAACTAGTAAGCATAATAGTGTAGATGATTATCCGTATGGTGGGGGCGCTGGTATGGTATTAACCCCACAGCCTATCTTTGACGCAGTAGAAGAGTTAACGAAGGAAACAGACCGTAAGCCGAGAATCGTCTTAATGTGTCCACAAGGAGAGCGTTTCACGCAGAAGAAGGCAGAAGAGCTTGCTGGAGAAGAGCATGTTATTTTTGTATGTGGCCATTATGAAGGATACGATGAACGAATTCGTGAGCATCTTGTAACAGATGAGATTTCTATTGGGGATTACGTATTAACGGGTGGAGAATTGGCTTCTATGGTAGTCACTGACAGTGTTGTACGTCTTTTGCCAGGAGTGCTTGGGAATCAAACGTCACAAGTGGAAGACTCTTTTAGCACAGGTTTGTTAGAACACCCACATTATACACGTCCTGCTGATTTTCGTGGTATGAAGGTACCGGATGTACTAATGTCAGGAAATCATAAAAACATTGATGAATGGCGCCATAAAGAGTCACTACGTCGTACGTACACACGTAGACCGGATTTACTGGAAGAACGAGAATTATCTAAGCAAGAAGAGAAATGGCTGGAACAGATTAAAGAAGACCGATAAGGGCTTGATATATTTTCTATTGCAACAGTCCTAGCAATATGCTATTATAACATTTGTGCTACTGAAATCAGTAGCCGTATTAACGATGTTCCGCTGTAATTTAATAAGACTTTATAAGAGCATCTGTTTAAAGGAGAGAATTTAATATGCAACAATTAATCACAGAAATCACAAAAGGCCAATTGAAAACTGACCTTCCTTCATTCCGTCCTGGAGACACTTTACGTGTACACGTAAAAGTAGTTGAGGGAACTCGTGAAAGAATTCAGCTTTTCGAAGGTGTTGTAATTAAACGTCGTGGTGGCGGAATCAGTGAAACATTCACAGTTCGTAAGATTTCTTACGGTGTAGGTGTTGAGCGTACATTCCCAGTTCACACGCCAAGAATCGCGAACATCGAAGTACTTCGCCGTGGTAAAGTACGTCGTGCTAAGTTATACTACTTACGTAACCTTCGCGGTAAAAAAGCACGTATTAAAGAAATTCGATAAGACATGTATGGGAGCTTGTAAATACACAAGCTCCCTTTTTCCAATCTATATGAAATTTTGGTATAATACGAGCAGCTTACATAACAGTGGAGGGGAAAGCATGAAGAAAGAGAAGAGCTCACTTTGGGAATGGATCAAAGCAATTTTGATTGCTGTTGTATTAGCGGGCGTAATTAGACAGTTTTTCTTTGCCCCAATTCTCGTAGACGGTGTATCGATGTCGCCGACTTTACATGACCGTGATCGAATGATTGTTAATAAAATTGGCTATCACATAGGTGATCCGAAACGCTTTGATATTATTGTATTCCGAGCGACGGAAGAAAAAGATTATATTAAGCGTATTATTGGCCTGCCAGGCGACGAAATCGAATACCGTAATGATAAACTATATGTTAACGGGAAACCTTATGAGGAGCCGTATTTAGATAAGCAGAAAAAACAACTTGCTGACGGACCGCTTACATATGATTTTACTCTTGAAGAAATGACAGGAAAGAAAACTGTTCCAGAAGGTCAATTATTTGTTTTAGGCGATAATCGTCGTTTTAGTAAAGATAGCCGTTCGATTGGTACAATTTCAATGGACCAAATGATAGGTAAAGCAAATATGCTATATTGGCCGTTAAAAGATGCACGTATTGTGAAATAAAAGAAAAAGAAGGTGGCAACATGGTAATTCAATGGTTCCCAGGACATATGGCAAAGGCTAGACGCCAAGTAACAGAAAAATTAAAGTTAATTGATGTTGTAATTGAGCTTGTAGATGCTCGATTACCTTTATCTTCTCGTAATCCAATGATTGATGAAATTATTACACATAAACCAAGGCTTGTTGTTTTAAATAAAGCGGATATGGCGGATGATCGTCTTACAAAGCAGTGGATTGCATATTTTGATGAAAGAGGTCAAAAGGCAATTTCAATTAATGCGCAAGCTGGACAAGGTATGAAAGAAATTGCAGCAGCTTGTAAAGTTCTTGTCAAAGAAAAATTCGATAAAATGGTTGCTAAAGGTATTAGACCAAGAGCAATTCGTGCTTTAATTGTAGGTATTCCAAACGTTGGTAAATCTACACTGATTAATAAATTAGCGAAGAAAAATATAGCAAAAACAGGAGATCGTCCTGGTGTGACAACGGCCCAGCAGTGGATTAAAGTTGGGAAAGAAATGGAATTATTAGATACACCAGGTATTTTGTGGCCTAAATTTGAAGATGAATTAGTTGGTCTTCGTTTAGCGACGACTGGTGCAATTAAAGATTCTATATTAAATTTACAGGATGTAGCTATTTATGCGTTACGTTTTATGGAAAAACATTATCCAGAACGTTTAAAAGAGCGATATAATTTAAATGACATTCCAGAAGAAATTGTGGAGTTATTTGATGCGATTGGAAAAAACAGAGGTTGCTTAATGGGCGGCGGAATGATTGATTATGATAAAACATCTGAGCTTATACTTCGTGAGCTTCGTGGTGGAAGATTTGGAAAAATGACGTTTGAAACACCAGAAGAGTTTGCAGAGCAGGTAGAAGATGTGGAAAAAGTAGAAGAAGTATAAGACGTGCGTTTGTACGTCTTTTCTTTTTGGTTACGTTTAAAAGGAGTGTAAATAGATGCAAAAAATGACTATTCAAGAAGCTGAATGTTTGCTGCAAGAAATTATGAATGAAGAAGACGAGCGTTTTCAAATGTTAGTGAAAGATGAGCGAAAAGGTGTTCAAAAACTAATTTTGAAGTGGTATAAACAAAAAGAGTTAGCGCAAAAAGAAAGAGAAAAATTTCTAGAAATGTCAAAGTACGAAAATGAGTTACGTGAAAAAGGGCTCACATACATTGCTGGTATTGATGAAGTGGGTCGTGGGCCGTTAGCAGGACCGGTTGTGACGGCGGCTGTCGTCCTTCCGGAAGATTTTTATATTCCAGGATTAAATGACTCGAAAAAATTAAGTGAAGCGAAACGTGAGCGTTTTTATGATGAAATTAAAGAGCATGCAATTGCGATTGGAGTTGGAATTATATCACCACAAGTTATTGATGAAATAAATATTTATCAAGCGACGAAGCAAGCGATGTTAGATGCGGTTGCTAATTTATCGTGTACACCAGAATATTTATTAATCGATGCGATGAAGCTTCCTACATCAATTCCGCAAACATCAATCATTAAAGGTGATACGAAAAGTGTCTCTATTTCAGCTGCATCTATTATTGCGAAAGTGACGAGAGATCGTATGATGAAAGAGTTAGGAGGAAAGTATCCTGCATATGGATTTGAACAACATATGGGATATGGGACGAAACAGCATTTAGAAGCGATTGAAGTACATGGAGTATTAGAGGAACATCGAAAATCATTTGCGCCAATTAAAGATATGATTAAAAAATAAGCTGTATATTCACAGCTTATTTTTTATTTTGGTATATAAACATTATTATTTTCGAAAAAGAATAAAGCGATTTCAGTTTTCTGACACTTTATTGTAGACAGCGTGCCAATCATCTTATACAATGGCAATGTAATGTTTTTTAAACATTAAAAAACTTTTCGAGTAAAACAGGAAAACAGGGGAGGATGGGACCATGAATATCCATGAGTACCAAGGTAAGGCAGTCCTTAGAAGCTATGGGGTTAGCGTTCCGAACGGGAAGGTTGCATTTACAGTAGAAGAAGCTGTAGAAGCAGCGAAAGAATTAGGAACGGAAGTATGTGTAGTTAAAGCGCAAATTCACGCTGGTGGACGCGGCAAAGCTGGCGGTGTAAAAGTTGCGAAAAATTTAGAAGAAGTTCGTACATATGCAGAAAGCATTTTAGGAACTACACTTGTGACGCATCAAACAGGTCCTGAAGGTAAGGAAGTAAAACGCTTACTTATCGAAGAAGGTTGCGATATTAAAAAAGAATATTATGTAGGTCTTGTATTAGATCGTGCAACTTCTCAAGTTGTTTTAATGGCATCTGAAGAAGGTGGAACAGAAATTGAAGAAGTAGCAGAAAAAACGCCTGAAAAAATCTTTAAAGAATATATTGATCCAGCAGTAGGTTTACAAGGTTTCCAAGCGCGTAGAATCGCGTTTAACATCAATATTCCAAAAGAACTTGTAGGACAAGCTGTGAAGTTTATGATGGGCTTATACAGTGCGTTTATCGAAAAAGATTGCTCTATCGCTGAGATTAATCCACTTGTTACAACAGGTGACGGTAAAGTTATGGCGTTAGATGCAAAATTAAACTTTGATTCTAATGCGTTATATCGCAATAAAGATATTTTAGAACTTCGTGATCTTGAAGAAGAAGATTCAAAAGAAATTGAAGCTTCTAAATATGACTTAAACTACATTCCTTTAGATGGAAATATCGGTTGTATGGTTAATGGTGCAGGTTTAGCAATGGCTACAATGGATATCATTAAACATTACCATGGTGACCCGGCTAACTTCTTAGATGTTGGTGGCGGCGCAACAGCTGAAAAAGTTACAGAAGCATTCAAAATTATCCTTTCTGACAAAAATGTAAAGGGTATCTTCGTTAACATTTTTGGTGGCATTATGAAGTGTGATGTTATCGCAGAAGGTGTTATTGAAGCGACGAAGCAGGTAGGTCTTGAGTTGCCTTTAGTTGTACGTCTTGAAGGTACAAACGTAGAGCTAGGAAAGAAAATTTTAAATGAGTCTGGTTTAAATATTGTTGCAGCAGAATCTATGGCAGACGGTGCACAAAAAATTGTTTCACTAGTGGGCTAATAGAAAGCGGGGGAGAAAAATGAGCGTATTAGTTAATAAAGATACAAAAGTTATTGTTCAAGGTATTACAGGTTCTCAAGGGTTATTCCATACAAAGCAAATGATTGAATACGGTACGAAAATTGTAGGTGGTGTAACACCAGGTAAAGGTGGCACTGATATTGAAGGCGTACCAGTATTTGATACAGTAGAAGATGCTGTGAAAGCAACAGGCGCAAACGCTTCAGTTGTATACGTTCCACCCGCTTTTGCGGCTGATGCAATTATGGAAGCAGTTGATGCAAAGGTTGATTTAGTAGTATGTATTACTGAAGGAATCCCTGTATTAGATATGGTAAACGTAAAGAGATATATGGCGGGTAAACATACACGTTTACTTGGACCAAACTGCCCTGGTGTCATTACACCTGACGAATGTAAAATTGGTATTATGCCAGGATATATTCACAAAAAAGGTCATGTTGGTATCGTATCTCGCTCTGGTACATTAACGTATGAAGCTGTACATCAGTTAACGCAAGAAGGTATTGGCCAATCTACTGCTGTAGGTATCGGGGGAGACCCTGTTAACGGTACGGACTTTATTGATGCGTTAAAAGCATTTAATGAAGATGAAGAAACGCATGCTGTAATTATGATTGGTGAAATCGGCGGTACGGCAGAAGAAGAAGCAGCAGAATGGGTACAAGCTAATATGACAAAACCAGTTGTAGGCTTCATTGGTGGTCAAACAGCGCCTGAAGGCAAACGTATGGGTCATGCTGGGGCGATCATTTCTGGCGGCAAAGGAACTGCTGCTGAAAAGATTAAAACAATGGAAGCTTGTGGTATTAAAGTAGCGGAAACACCAGCTGTTATGGGTGAAACATTAATCTCTGTTTTAAAAGAAAAGGGATTATTTGAGACTTGTAAAAACTACTAATCTTTTTGAAAGACACCTTCTTATTAGAGGGTGTCTTTTTACACATTTTTTGTTTACATAATAAAAATTATGGGTAAGGAGAATTGAGATGAAAAGAGAACGTTTATTGCACCTTCATTACATGTTGTCGGATCATTGGAAGGCGATGGAGAGACTACTATATGTTGATCCAGAACTGAAGGAAATATACACTTTTAGTCCGAAACAATTTGAATATTACGCTGGAATATCCTCGAAAAAATCTTTAGAACTAGTAAATTTTCTTCAAATTTCAAATCTCCAACAATATGTATCCCAGTTAGAAAAAAAGAGAATATTTTATATAACAATATGGGATAAGGACTATCCACAATTACTGCGAGAAATACAAGATCCCCCTTTTGTTTTATACGGAAAAGGAGAAAGAGATTTTCTAAATAAAGTAAATAAATTAGCGATTGTTGGAACGAGAGAACCGTCTTTATATGGAAAGGAGAGTATGAAGTTTATTTTACAACCTTTACTTGAAAAAGAATGGCTTATTGTTAGTGGGTTTGCAAGAGGGATAGATACAATTGCTCATGAAGTTACAGTAAGGCAGCATTGCCCGACCATTGCAATATTAGGACACGGATTATCTTATATGTATCCAAAGGAGAATAGAGGTTTATATGACACGTGGAAAGATTATATATTGTTATTGACAGAGTATCCGCCCCATTATGTGCCGAAAAAATGGTATTTTCCAAAAAGAAATCGAATTATTAGCGGTATAAGTAAAGGTGTTTTAGTTGTAGAAGCAAAAACGAGAAGTGGATCCCTTATTACTGCAGACCTTGCGCTAGAACAAAATAGAGAGGTGTTTGCGCTTCCTGGACCTATATTTATAGAGAGTGCAGCAGGAACGAATCATCTAATTCAACAAGGCGCCAAGCTAGTAAGAAATGCGGAGGATATCCTTGAAGAAATTTTAAATTAACCATATATTTTTATGTTTTTATTAAACAATTATTGACAAATGGTAGATTGTCGCTGTATGGTATATTCATTCTTGATTGACAAAAACAAGAGAAATCAATAAGATTGATGAAGACTTGAATCCACCTCTTAAGGAGGCACTAGCATGTCAGATTACCTCGTAATCGTGGAGTCGCCTTCTAAGGCGAAGACCATTGAAAAATATTTAGGGAAAAAATACAAAGTCGTCGCGTCCATGGGACATGTCCGCGATTTACCTAAAAGCCAAATGGGGATAGAAGTAAAGAATAACTTCACTCCGAAGTATATTACCATTCGTGGTAAGGGTCCCGTTTTAAAAGATTTAAAATCAGCGGCAAAAAAAGCAAAGAAAGTCTATCTCGCGGCCGATCCGGATCGTGAAGGAGAAGCAATTGCTTGGCATTTAGCAAATACGTTAAATGTGGACGTTGAATCAGATTGCCGAGTTGTATTTAATGAGATTACAAAAGATGCAATAAAAGAATCATTTAAATATCCTCGTGCAATTAATATGGATTTAGTAGATGCACAACAGGCAAGGCGTATACTCGATCGTCTTGTTGGTTACAATATTAGTCCTTTATTATGGAAGAAAGTAAAAAAAGGATTAAGTGCAGGACGCGTACAATCTGTAGCAGTTCGTTTAATCATCGAACGTGAAAAAGAAATTCAAAGTTTTGAACCTGAAGAATTCTGGACAATTAAAACAGAATTTGTCAAAGGGAAAGACACATTTGAAGCAAGCTTTTACGGTGTAGATGGTGAAAAAGTTCAATTAACGAACGAAGCACAAGTGAACGAAATAATCGAAAAGATGAAAGATAATGCGTTTTCGGTTGAAAATGTAACGCGAAAAGAGCGAAAGCGTAACCCTGCATTACCGTTTACAACATCTTCCTTGCAACAAGAGGCAGCGCGTAAGTTAAATATGCGAGCAAAGAAAACAATGATGCTTGCACAGCAGCTGTATGAAGGGATAGATCTTGGAAAACAAGGGACTGTAGGTCTTATTACGTATATGAGAACTGATTCAACACGTATCTCAGAAACAGCTCAAACAGAGGCTCGTGATTACATTACTGAGGCGTTTGGTGCGGAATACATAGGAACAGAGAAGAGGAAAGAAACGAAAAAGTCGAAAGCACAAGATGCGCATGAGGCGATTCGTCCTACTTCGGTAATGAGAAAGCCAGAGGAACTAAAAAGTTTCTTAAGTCGTGATCAACTCCGTTTGTATAAACTGATTTGGGAGCGATTTGTTGCAAGTCAAATGGCATCTGCTATAATGGATACTGTTACAGCGAAACTCATTAATAACAATGTTCAGTTCCGTGCAAGTGGATCAGTTGTAAAGTTCCCAGGATTTATGAAAGTGTACGTAGAGTCGAAAGATGATGGTGCGGAAGAAAAGGATAAGATGTTGCCACCGTTAGAAGTAGGTGAAACTGTATTTTCAAAAGATATAGAACCAAAGCAACATTACACACAGCCTCCGCCGCGTTATACAGAGGCTCGTCTAGTAAGAACACTTGAAGAGCTTGGAATTGGGAGACCGTCTACTTATGTACCAACACTTGAAACAATCCAAAAACGAGGATACGTTGCTTTAGATAATAAACGCTTCGTTCCGACTGAGCTTGGTGGAATAGTAATCGAACTTATTTTAGAGTTTTTCCCAGAAATTATTAACATTGAATTTACTGCCAATATGGAGCAAAGCCTTGATGAAGTAGAAGAAGGAAATGCAAATTGGGTGAAAATTGTTGATGATTTCTACGTAGGATTTGAACCGCGCTTAGAAAAAGCGGAAAAAGAAATGCGTGAAGTGGAAATTAAAGATGAACCAGCTGGGGAAGACTGTGAATTATGTAGTCACCCGATGGTCTTTAAAATGGGTAAATATGGGAAGTTTATGGCTTGTTCAAATTTCCCGGAATGTCGTAATACAAAACCGATTGTAAAAGAAATCGGTGTTACTTGTCCGAAGTGTGATAAAGGGCAAATTATTGAACGCCGTAGTAATAAAAAGAAACGTCTTTTCTACGGATGCGGTACGTATCCAGAATGTGACTTTGTATCTTGGGATAAGCCGATTGGTCGTAAATGTCCGAAGTGTGAAGGTATGCTCGTAGAGAAAAAGTTAAAAAAAGGCGTGCAAGTACAATGTATTTCGTGTGATTATGAAGAAGAACAACAAATGTGAGCGTAACTGCTCACATTTTTTTCGGGAAGAAAAGGAAAGGTGATATATATGACAACACAAGTAGTAAACGTCATTGGCGCAGGTCTTGCAGGAAGCGAAGCAGCTTACCAAATTGCAAAGCGTGGTGTCCAAGTAAAATTATATGAAATGAGACCAGTAAGGCAAACACCAGCTCATCATACAGATAAATTTGCTGAATTAGTATGTAGTAACTCACTTCGCGCAAACACATTGACAAATGCTGTTGGTGTTATTAAAGAAGAAATGCGTCTAATGGATTCTGTCATTATTCGTGCAGCTGATGAGTGCTCTGTACCAGCAGGAGGTGCTTTAGCTGTAGACCGTCATGAATTCGCGGCGAAAGTGACTGAATATGTGAAAAATCATCCGAACGTAACTGTAATGAATGAGGAAATCACTGAAATTCCAGAGGGACCAACTGTTATTGCGACAGGTCCACTTACGTCTCCGGATCTTTCTGCACAATTAAAAAAACTAACAGGTGAAGATTATTTTTATTTCTATGATGCTGCAGCGCCAATCGTTGAGAAAGACAGCATTGACATGAATAAAGTATATTTAAAATCCCGTTATGATAAAGGTGAAGCGGCATATTTAAACTGTCCAATGACAGAAGAAGAGTTTGATCGTTTTTATGAGGCTTTAATTGCTGCTGAGACAGTGCCTTTAAAAGAATTTGAAAAAGAAATTTTCTTTGAAGGTTGTATGCCAGTAGAAGTTATGGCAAGTAGAGGAAGACAGACGTTAGTATTTGGACCGATGAAGCCTGTTGGGTTAGAAGATCCGAAAACAGGGAAAACACCGTATGCGGTTGTTCAGTTACGTCAAGATGATGCAGCAGGAACATTATACAATATTGTAGGCTTCCAAACACATTTAAAGTGGGGACCACAAAAAGAAGTGTTACAGCTAATTCCAGGACTAGAAAACGCAGAGATTGTACGTTATGGTGTAATGCATCGTAATACGTTTATTAATTCGCCTAATTTGCTTCGTCCAACATATCAATATAAACAACGTGATGATTTATTCTTCGCTGGTCAAATGACTGGTGTAGAGGGTTATGTTGAATCAGCAGCATCAGGATTATTAGCGGGTATTAACGCTGCTCGACTTGTACAAGGTGAAGAGCCAGTTGTATTACCACCTGTAACTGCAATGGGAAGTATGGCGAATTATATTACTGCGACAAATGCGAAAAACTTCCAGCCAATGAATGCAAACTTCGGTTTATTTACACCGTTAGAGAAGAAAATTAAAAAGAAACAAGAGCGAAATGAAGCATATGCTACACGCGCTTTGGAAACAATTC
Source organism: Bacillus sp. RC242 (assembly GCF_044908245.1). Lineage (NCBI taxonomy): Bacteria > Bacillati > Bacillota > Bacilli > Caryophanales > Bacillaceae > Bacillus > Bacillus sp. RC242. The sequence goes on along the minus strand of NZ_JBIYCZ010000001.1, from coordinate 45,180 downwards.
AAAATTTTGTAAATATTTAATTAAATTTCTTGCAAAGGCTACTAAGTTGTGATACGATTTAGTAGCCTTTATTGAGGTGAATTATATGGATGTGAATGTGAAGAAATTGTTACAATTATTCGTTGGATATTTACAAATTGAAAGAAATTATTCAAAATATACAATTGCAAGTTATCAAAATGATTTAGAACATTTTGTGCAATTTATGGAGCGAGAAGGCATATCCTCTTTTTTAGATGTTACATACGCGGATGTTCGTTTATACTTGACGACGTTGCACGATCAGAAGTTAGCCCGTAAATCTGTCGCAAGGAAAGTATCAAGCTTACGAAGTTTATATCGTTTTTTGATGCGTGAAGGTTATCAAAAAGATAATCCGTTTGCACTTGCGTCACTTCCCAAGAAAGAATTGTCAATCCCAAAGTTTTTATATGCTGAAGAGTTAGAGGAATTGTTTGAAGTTTCTGATACAGAGGCACCATTAGGTCAAAGGAATCAAGCTTTATTAGAGTTGATGTATGCAACTGGGATTCGTGTAAGCGAATGCGTTAATTTGCAACTTACCGACATTGACTTTGCAGTGGGAACAATTTTAGTGATGGGAAAAGGGAAAAAACAAAGATATATTCCGTTCGGAAGCTATGCACAAGATGCTTTAATTACTTATATAGAGAACGGAAGAAAACAGTTAGCTCAAAAGACTGAAGAACAATCTCATATGGTATTTTTAAATGCGAAAGGTAAGCCGTTAACAGATCAGGGTGTACGTTATGTTTTGAACGAACTCATTAAGAAAGCTTCACTTACAATGCGGATAAGTCCCCATATGTTAAGGCATACATTTGCTACACATATGTTGGATGAAGGAGCGGATTTACGTACTGTGCAGGAGCTATTAGGTCATGAGAATTTGTCAACCACACAAATTTATACGCATGTCTCTAAAGAAAGATTGCGTTCTGTGTACATGAAGCATCACCCGCGGGCATAAATTGCTTTTAAGGCTATAAAAACATATAAAGGAGTTTTTTCTATGGGAAATTTCCACGCTACAACGATATTTGCAGTTCATCATAATGGAGAATGTGCAATGGCTGGAGATGGTCAGGTAACGATGGGGAATGCTGTTGTAATGAAACATACAGCTCGCAAAGTTCGCAAACTTTTCCAAGGGAAAGTTTTAGCTGGTTTTGCAGGATCAGTTGCTGATGCATTTACTCTTTTTGAAATGTTTGAAGGAAAATTAGAAGAGTATAATGGCAACTTGCAGCGCGCTGCAGTTGAGATGGCGAAACAATGGCGTGGTGATAAAATGCTACGTCAGCTAGAAGCAATGCTCATTGTCATGGATAAAACAACGATGCTCCTTGTTTCAGGTACAGGAGAAGTGATTGAACCAGATGATGGTATTTTAGCAATTGGTTCAGGCGGACATTATGCACTTGCTGCTGGTCGTGCTTTAAAGCAACATGCAAGTGAACATTTAACAGCGAAACAAATTGCGAAGGCCAGTTTAGAAATTGCAGGCGATATTTGTGTTTATACGAACCACAACATAATTGTTGAAGAATTGTAGAATCGTAAGGGAGGCATTTTATATGCATTTACATTTTACTCCGCGTCAAATTGTGGAAAAATTAGATCAATACATCATCGGTCAAAAAGATGCAAAGAAAGCGGTTGCTGTAGCTCTACGAAATCGATACCGTCGCAGTAAATTAGTTGAAAATTTACGTGATGAAATTGCACCTAAAAACATTTTAATGATTGGACCGACAGGTGTTGGTAAAACAGAGGTAGCACGGCGAATGGCGAAACTCGTTGGAGCACCTTTTATTAAGGTTGAAGCGACGAAATTTACAGAAGTTGGATATGTGGGTCGAGATGTAGAGTCGATGGTCCGCGACCTTGTTGAAACGTCTGTTCGTATTGTGAAAGAGGAAATGGTAGTTAAAGTTCAAGATAAAGCAGAAGAGCAAGCGAATCAACGTCTTGTTGAAATTTTAGTGCCGAGTCCGGAGAAACAATCTGGATTTAAAAATCCATTAGAAATGCTTTTTGGTGGTAATCAAAATTCAAACCAAACATCTGATGCACAGGAAGATGATGAAATCGAAAAGAAACGTCAAGATGTGGAAAGAAAGCTTGCGGCAGGCCTTCTTGAAGATGAAGTGATATCGATCGAAGTGACGGAACAACAGTCTTCTATGTTTGATATGTTGCAAGGAACTGGCATGGAGCAAATGGGAATGAATTTCCAAGATGCACTAGGAAGTATCATGCCGAAAAAAACGAAAAAACGTAAACTTTCTGTAAAAGAAGCAAGAAAACTCTTGACAAATGAAGAGGCACAGCGCTTAATTGATATGGATGAAGTTACACAAGAGGCTGTTTATCGTGCTGAACAGCTCGGGATTATTTTTATCGATGAAATTGACAAAATTGCTGGTAAGCAGTCGAATAGCGTAGATGTATCGCGTGAAGGTGTGCAACGTGACATTTTACCGATTGTAGAAGGGTCGAATGTAGCAACGAAATACGGATCAGTAAAAACGGATTATATTTTATTTGTTGCAGCTGGAGCGTTCCATATGTCTAAACCGTCGGATTTAATTCCGGAATTGCAAGGGAGATTTCCGATTCGAGTAGAATTAACAAAATTATCGGCGGATGATTTTGTTAAAATATTAATCGAGCCTGACAATGCGCTAATTAAACAGTACACGGCGTTATTAGCGACTGAAGGTATAGAAATTGAATTTTCAGACGAAGCTATTCGTAAGATTGCTGAGATTGCTTATCAAGTTAATCAGGATACAGATAATATTGGAGCGAGAAGACTTCATACTGTTATGGAGAAGCTCCTTGAAGATTTATCGTTTGAGGCATCTGAAATTACGTTAGAGAAAATAACGATAACACCTCAATATGTTGAGGAAAAATTAGCGACAATAGCTAAAAATAAAGATGTGAGCCAGTTTATTTTGTAATAGTGTCATCAGGTGACTCGCCCTAGTTTCCAAGTGATGAAAAAATATGTAAGTAACATGTAGGAGGAAATTTTGAAATGGAATTATTAGCAAAAACGAGAAAATTAAATGCGTTATTACAGAGCGCAGCAGGAAAGCCTGTAAACTTTAGAGAGATGTCTGACACAATGTGTGAAGTAATTGAAGCGAACGTGTTCGTTGTAAGTCGTCGCGGTAAATTATTAGGATATGCGATTCACCAACAAATCGAAAACGAACGTATGAAGCACATGCTTGCAGAGCGTCAATTCCCAGAAGAGTATACGCAAAGTTTATTCAATGTTACAGAAACATCTTCAAATTTAGGTGTGGATAGTGACTACACAGCATTCCCAGTAGAAAATAGAGAATTATTCGGTCAAGGTTTAACTACAATCGTACCAATCGTTGGTGGCGGTGAGCGTCTAGGTACACTAGTGTTAGCTCGTCTTGGTCAAGAGTTCTTAGACGATGATTTAATTCTTGCTGAATACAGCTCAACTGTTGTAGGTATGGAAATCTTACGTGAAAAAGCAGAAGAAATCGAAGAGGAAGCACGTAGTAAAGCTGTTGTTCAAATGGCGATTAGCTCATTATCTTACAGTGAGTTAGAAGCAATCGAGCATATCTTCGAAGAATTAAATGGAACAGAAGGTTTACTTGTTGCAAGTAAAATTGCTGATCGCGTAGGAATTACTCGTTCGGTAATCGTAAATGCACTACGTAAATTAGAAAGTGCTGGTGTTATTGAGTCTCGCTCTTTAGGTATGAAAGGAACATACATTAAAGTGCTAAACGACAAGTTTCTACAGGAACTTGCTAAATTAAAAACAAACTAATTTATAAAAAAACTCTCCGCGCTTGAGGAGAGTTTTTTGTTTTTTCAAGTGAATGATTTTGCTTACGTAAGGCGTCATGACAACATTCATTAGAAAACTATTAATTAACCTTCAATTCCTTGCTTAAAGGAATTGAAGGTTGGTAATACTAGGATTTGAGCGTGAAAAAAAGAAAGTTTTACATTGTTCGCATTTTCGACTTGATTGTAATATTTCAGTATGATATAGTAAGCAGTGGTGTCAGTACAAAGTACACACGTTTACTGATTTAAGTGTTGGTGCTACGTTCGTAGTTTCGCTTAGAGATGAAGTAAACGGAGGATATCAAAAAAACCATTTAGGAGGAACTAAATTATGTCAGTAATTTCTATGAAACAATTGCTTGAAGCTGGTGTTCATTTCGGACATCAAACTCGTCGTTGGAACCCAAAAATGAAGCGTTACATCTTCACAGAGCGTAACGGTATCTACATCATCGACTTACAAAAAACTGTGAAAAAAGTTGAGGAAGCTTACAGAACGATGCGTGACATCGCTGCTGAAGGTGGAGACATTTTATTCGTAGGTACTAAAAAACAAGCACAAGAAGCTATTAAAGAAGAAGCAACTCGTGCTGGTATGTACTTCGTTAACCAACGTTGGTTAGGTGGAACTTTAACAAACTTCCAAACAATCCAAAAGCGTATCAAGCGTCTTAAAGATATCGAAAGAATGCAAGAAGATGGTACTTTCGAAGTACTTCCTAAGAAAGAAGTTGTTCAACTTAAAAAAGAGTTAGAGCGTCTTGAGAAATTCTTAGGCGGTATTAAAGATATGAAAGGTCTTCCAAGTGCATTATTCATAGTAGACCCTCGTAAAGAGCGTATTGCAGTTGCTGAAGCACGCAAATTACACATTCCAATCATCGGTATCGTTGATACAAACTGTGATCCGGACGAAATCGATCACGTTATTCCAGCAAACGATGATGCAATTCGTGCTGTAAAACTTCTTACATCTAAAATGGCAGACGCGATCCTTGAAACAAAACAAGGTGAAGAAACTGTTACTGCGTAACAAATTTGGAAAGGTGATAAGGGGTTCGGCCTTTTATCACCTTTTTTAAGGTATAAACACCTTTATAAAAGGTATAAATACATATTTTAGGAGGATGAAAAATATGGCAATCACTGCACAAATGGTAAAAGAACTTCGCGAAAAAACTGGCGCAGGTATGATGGACTGCAAAAAAGCTTTAACAGAAACTAACGGCGACATGGAGAAAGCAATTGACTTCTTACGTGAAAAAGGTATTGCGAAAGCTGCTAAAAAAGCAGATCGCATCGCTGCTGAAGGTTTAACTTTCATCGAAACAAACGGTAACGAAGGTTTAATCTTAGAATTAAACTCTGAGACTGATTTCGTTGCGAAAAACGAAGGTTTCCAAGCGTTAATTAAAGAATTAGCTGCTCACTTATTAGCTAACAAACCTGCTAACGTTGAAGAAGCTATGGCTCAAACAATCGAAGGCGGCAAAACAGTAGAAGAGCACATCAACGAAGCAATCGCTAAAATTGGTGAAAAACTTACACTTCGTCGTTTCGAAATCGTATCAAAAACTGATGCTGATGCATTCGGCGCTTACCTACACATGGGTGGACGTATTGGTGTATTAACAGTTCTTGAAGGTTCTACTGACGAAGCAGCTGCTAAAGATGTAGCAATGCACATCGCAGCAGTTAACCCTAAATACATCGACCGCGATGCTGTAACAGCTGAAGAAGTTGAGCATGAGCGTCAAGTATTAACACAACAAGCTTTAAACGAAGGCAAGCCTGAAAAAATCGTTGCGAAAATGGTAGAAGGCCGTCTTGGCAAATTCTTTGAAGAGATTTGCTTACTTGACCAAACATTCGTTAAGAATCCTGACATGAAAGTTCGTCAATTCGTTGAGTCTAAAGGCGGAACATTAAAAGGATTCGTTCGCTACGCTGTTGGTGAAGGTATCGAAAAACGCGAAGACAACTTTGCTGAAGAAGTAATGAACCAAGTAAAAGGTAACAACTAATACAGATTAGGGAACACATTGTGTTCCCTTTTTTAAAATAAAGATGTAAGCAATTGGAGGTTCATTATGAGTAAACCGAAATATAATCGTGTCGTTTTAAAGCTGAGCGGAGAAGCTTTAGCTGGCGAGCAAGGATTTGGAATTAACCCAGCTGTTATTAAGTCAGTTGCGGAACAAGTGAAAGAAATTGCAGAACTTGATGTAGAGGTTGCTGTTGTTGTTGGTGGCGGTAACATTTGGCGTGGGAAAATTGGAAGTGAAATGGGCATGGATCGTGCAGGAGCAGATTACATGGGCATGTTAGCAACAGTTATGAATTCATTAGCTCTTCAAGATAGCTTAGAGAATATTGGAATTCAAACTCGCGTACAAACTTCAATTGAGATGCGTCAAGTGGCAGAGCCTTACATTCGTCGTAAAGCAATTCGTCACTTAGAGAAAAAACGTGTTGTTATCTTTGCTGCAGGTACAGGTAACCCATACTTCTCTACAGATACAACAGCAGCATTACGTGCAGCTGAAATCGAAGCGGACGTTATTTTAATGGCGAAAAATAATGTGGATGGCGTATATAGTGCAGATCCATCTATTGACCCAACAGCTACGAAATACGAAACACTTACTTACTTAGATGTATTAAAAGCAGGTTTAGGTGTAATGGATTCTACAGCTTCTTCTTTATGTATGGATAATGATATTTCATTAATTGTATTCTCGGTTATGGAAAAAGGTAACATTAAACGTGCCGTTTTAGGCGAAAATATTGGAACAGTTGTAAGGGGGAAATAAATTATGGGACAACAAGTATTGAAGTCTTCAAATGAAAAAATGGAAAAAGCAGTTGCTGCTTATTCTCGTGAATTAGCAACAGTTCGCGCTGGTCGTGCAAGCTCGTCTGTATTAGATAAGGTACAAGTTGATTACTATGGTGCACCAACACCAGTTGTGCAATTAGCGAACATTACAGTTCCAGAAGCACGTTTGCTTGTAATTCAACCTTATGATAAAACTTCTATCGGTGATATTGAAAAAGCAATTTTAAAAGCAGATTTAGGCTTAAACCCTTCTAATGATGGAACTGTAATTCGTATTGCATTCCCTGCATTAACAGAAGAGCGTCGTCGTGATCTTGTAAAAGTTGTGAAGAAATATGCTGAGGAAGCAAAAGTTGCTGTTCGTAACGTACGTCGTGACAGTAATGATGACCTTAAGAAGCTTGAAAAAGCTGGCGACATTACAGAAGATGATTTAAGAGGATATACTGAAGATATCCAAAAAGAAACAGATAAATATATTGCAAAAGTTGACGAAATCGCAAAAAACAAAGAAAAAGAAATTATGGAAGTGTAATAGCGATAATTTCGCAAATATGACCCTCTTCTTAAGGGGGTCTTTTTACACTTTTAGGCATACGTCTGCTTGTTGGAGGGTATGAATGATGTTTAAAAAGTTTCCTTTTTTTAAAAGTAAAAAGGTCACATCGTTTGATCATCTCATTGAAAAAGTGAAAAAAGGATATATCCCAGAACATATTGCTATTATTATGGATGGTAATGGAAGATGGGCAAAGAGAAGAGCCATGCCTCGCATTGCTGGTCATCATGAAGGTATGCAAGTTGTGAAGAAAATCACAAAATTTGCAAGTAAGCTTGATGTGAAAGTATTAACTCTTTATGCTTTTTCGACTGAGAACTGGAAAAGACCGAAAAAAGAAGTTGATTATTTGATGAAGCTTCCAGAAGAATTTTTAGGTGCATTTTTACCAGAGTTGATTGAAGAAAACGTACAAGTCCGAGTAATAGGGCAAAAAGATCGTCTTCCTACGCATACGCGCAGAGCGATGGAAAAAGCCATGGAAGATACGAAAGAGAATACGGGATTAATTCTTAATTTCGCGTTAAACTATGGAAGTCGAGATGAAATCGTTTCTGCTGTGCAACATATGATGAAAGATAGTGAGGAAGGAAAAATTCGTTCGGAAGAAATAAGTGAAGAAAAGATTTCTTCTTACTTAATGACGAGTTCTTTACCTGATCCAGAGTTGTTAATCCGTACAAGCGGAGAGCTACGTATTAGTAATTTCATGTTATGGCAAATTGCTTATTCGGAATTTTGGTTTACAGATGTGTATTGGCCAGATTTTACCGAAGAACATTTGCTAAATGCGATTACAGACTTTCAACATAGAGGGCGCAGATTCGGAGGCGTGTAGAAAGAGAGGGTTTGGTAGTGAAACAGAGAATTATTACTGGAGTGATTGCTGCCGCGCTATTCATTCCCATCGTAATTTACGGTGGCGTGCCTTTTACAGTTTTAGTGTATGCACTTGCTTCTATAGGTTTATATGAATTAATTCGTATGAACAAGCTTACGCTTATTTCGGTACCAACAGTTTTAGCTGCAGTATTATTGTGGATTATTTTAATTCCGAGTAGTGCATCAGAACTGTTTACGTGGATTGGATTAGGTAAATTAGAAATCACATTTGTGATTGTTTTATTACTTTTATCATATACAGTCCTTTCTAAGAATACATTTACTTTTGACAATGCTTCATTTTTACTTATGGCAACGACATATGTTGGAATGGGATTCTTATATTTAAATGAAACGAGAATATTAGGAATCAAATATGTGTTCTGTGCACTATTTGTCATATGGGCAACTGATTCAGGTGCATATTTCATAGGGAAAGCATTTGGAAAAAGAAAATTATGGCCAGAAATTAGTCCGAATAAAACGATTGAAGGTTCATTAGGCGGTATTGTTTGTGGAATTGTTGTTGCACTTGTTTACAATATGTTCTTCCCAGTTGAAGCGAATGTAGGAGTTTTAATCGTTCTGACGATTATCATTTCTATTTTTGGACAAATTGGTGATTTAGTGCAATCTGCATTTAAACGCCATTATGGTGTAAAGGATTCAGGTACAATTTTACCTGGACATGGTGGTATTTTAGATCGAACAGATAGTTGGTTATTTGTGTTACCAATTCTATACTTCTTATTACAATACAATTAATAAATGAACGAGGGGTTGGAGTCATGAAAAACATTAGTTTACTAGGTGCAAGCGGATCAATCGGTACACAAACATTAGATGTGTTACGCTCGCACCCAGACCAATTCCGTCTCGTTGCTTTTTCTGTAGGGAAAAATGTTGATTATGCAGTAAAGGTAATTCAAGAATTTTCCCCGCAAATTGTCTCTGTGCAAAGAGAGGAAGATGTTTTAAAATTACAAGCTGTTTCTGGTAATACAAAAGTAGTATATGGTAGCGAAGGCTTATTAGAAGTAGCGCTGCACCCAGATACAGAAATTGTAGTGAATGCTGTTGTAGGGAGCGTAGGGTTGTTACCGACACTCCGCGCAATTGAGGCGAAAAAAACAATTGGAATTGCAAATAAAGAAACGTTAGTAACTGCAGGGCATCTTGTAATGGAAGCAGCACGAAAACATAATGTATCGTTACTTCCAGTAGACAGTGAACATTCAGCTATTTTTCAATGCTTGAATGGTGAAAATGAAAAAAGAATCTCTCGCTTAATTATAACTGCTTCAGGCGGAAGTTTTCGTGATAAAACGAGAGATGAATTGCATCAAGTGACCGTAGAAGATGCACTTCGTCATCCAAACTGGTCAATGGGTTCGAAAATTACAATTGATTCTGCTACAATGATGAATAAGGGGCTAGAAGTAATTGAAGCACACTGGCTTTTTGGTATCCCTTATGAGCAAATCGATGTTGTTCTACATAAAGAAAGTATTATTCATTCTATGGTTGAATTTGAAGATCGTAGTGTAATGGCACAGCTTGGCTCACCTGATATGCGAGTACCGATTCAATACGCGCTTACATATCCTGATAGATTACCTCTTTCAGACACGAAACAGTTAAATTTATGGGAAATGGGAACATTGCATTTTGAGAAAATGAATCAAGAGCGTTTCCGTTGTCTACGTTTTGCGTATGAAGCTGGAAAGACAGGTGGAAGTATGCCGGCTGTAATGAACGCGGCAAATGAAGTAGCTGTTGAAGCTTTTTTACAAAAGAGAATTGGTTTCTTAACAGTGGAAGACCTCATTGAAAAAGCAATGCACCATCACACTGTCATTGCACGTCCGAGCTTAGAGGAAATTCAGGAAATTGACGCAGCCACAAGACGGTTTGTGATGGAACAAATTTAGCAAAGGTGGTTATGGAATTGAATACAGCGATTGCCTTTATATTAATTTTCGGTGCACTCGTATTTTTCCATGAGCTAGGGCATCTATATTTCGCAAAAAGAGCAGGTATTTTGTGCCGCGAGTTTGCGATTGGTTTTGGTCCGAAAATATTCTCATTTGAAAAGAATGAAACGGTGTATACGATTCGATTACTGCCCCTTGGTGGCTATGTAAGAATGGCTGGCGAGGATGCGGACACAGTTGAGTTAAAACCTGGAAAAAAGGTTGGGCTTGTATTAAATGAAAAAGACGAAGTTGTGAAATTAGTTTTTGACGGACATGAAAAATATCCAAATGTTCGTGTCATTGAAGTCGAACAAGCTGATTTAGAGCATAATCTTACAATTTTGGGTTATGAAGAGTACGAGGAAGAGCTGCAAACATTCCGAGTGAATGAAAAAGCTCGTATCATTTCTGCGGGAGAAGAAATTCAAATCGCTCCGTACAATAGACAATTTGGCTCTAAAAAATTGGGCCAACGTGCTCTAACAATCTTTGCAGGTCCTGCAATGAACTTTATTCTAGCATTTGTTATTTTTGTGATTCTTGGATTTGTACAAGGAGTTCCTGTTGACAAACCGATGGTCGGAAAAGTAATGGAGAATAGTGCTGCAGAACAAGCTGGATTAAAAGAAAACGATACAATTCAAGCAATCAATGGGAAGAACACTAGTACATGGAAAGATGTTGTAACGATTGTACGTGAAAACCCAAATAAAGAAATTACGTTACATGTAAAGCGTGATAGTGAGCAATTTAATGTGAAAGTAACACCAACGCTTGATAAAGAAGGAAAAGACGAAGTTGGTAGAATTGGTGTTTATTCTCCTGTAGAGAAAACAGTGATGGGTTCTATTAAATCAGGGTTTGAACAAACATACGAATGGACGAAACTAATTTTTGATTCTCTTGTGAAATTAGTAACGGGTCAATTTTCTATTAATGAGTTGTCAGGTCCAGTAGGAATTTATAATCTAACAGATCAAGTTGTAGATTATGGATTTACGCGTGTACTAAGTTTAGCGGCAGTTTTAAGTATTAACCTTGGTTTATTTAATTTATTACCAGTCCCAGCTTTAGACGGTGGGCGTTTGTTCTTCTTCTTAATTGAAGCGTTACGAGGAAAACCAATTGATCGTCAAAAAGAAGGAATGGTTCACTTTATTGGGTTTGCATTATTAATGTTGCTTATGTTAGTTGTAACATGGAATGACATCCGTAAGTTTTTCTTGTAAAATAAGAAGAAGGTTATAATGAAATAGAGCTCATAGAATAAAATCCCTCACCTAACTCGAGGTGAGGGGTTTTATTGCGTGTAAGAGTAAAATGAAGAGGTGCGAATAAATGAAACAAAGTATGGTATTCAGTCCTACATTACGTGAAGTTCCAGCAGATGCTGAAATTAAGAGTCATCAATTATTACTTCGCGCAGGGTTTATGCGTCAAAATGCTTCTGGTATTTATAGTTTTCTACCATTTGGTTTAAAAGTGTTACACAAAGTAGAACGTATTGTTCGTGAAGAAATGGAGCGCGCAGGGGCAGTAGAACTATTAATGCCAGCTATGCAAGCTTCTGAATTATGGCAAGAATCAGGCCGTTGGTATTCTTACGGATCAGAATTAATGCGTATGAAAGATCGTAATGCTCGCGAGTTTGCGCTAGGGGCAACTCATGAGGAAGTAATTACAGATCTTGTACGTGATGAAATTAAATCATACAAAAAATTACCATTAACATTATATCAAATTCAAACAAAATTCCGTGATGAGCAAAGACCACGTTTCGGTTTATTACGCGGAAGAGAATTTTTAATGAAAGATGCGTATTCTTTCCATGCAACACAAGAAAGTTTGGATGAAGTATATAGCGGTTTATACAAAGCGTATTCTAATATCTTTGCTCGTTGTGGTTTGAATTTCCGTGCAGTTATAGCTGATTCTGGAGCAATGGGTGGAAAAGATACACACGAATTTATGGTGTTATCTGATGTAGGTGAAGATACAATTGCGTATTCTAATACATCTGATTATGCGGCAAATATTGAAATGGCTCCTGTTGTTGCTACGTATACGAAGAGTGATGAAGCCGAAAAAGCACTTGAAAAAGTAGCAACTCCAGATCAAAAAGCTATTGAAGAAGTATCTGCATTCTTAAATATCGCAGCGGAAAAATGCATTAAATCTATGGTGTTTAAAGTAGATGCGAAATTAGTAGTAGTACTTGTTCGTGGCGATCATGAAGTCAATGATGTAAAAGTGAAGAATGTATACGGAGCTTCAGTCGTTGAGCTTGCTTCACATGAAGAAATAAAAGAGTTATTAAACTGTGAAGTGGGTTCTTTAGGACCGATTGGTGTTACAGGGGATATCGAAATTATCGCTGACCATGCTGTAGCATCAATTGTCAACGGATGTTCAGGAGCGAACGAAGAAGGATTCCATTATGTAAATGTAAATCCAGAACGTGACTTTAAAGTAAGTCAATATACAGATTTACGCTTCATCCAAGAAGGAGACCAATCTCCAGATGGAAATGGAACAATTCTTTTCGCACGTGGAATTGAAGTTGGTCATGTATTCAAATTAGGAACTCGTTATAGTGAAGCAATGAACGCAACGTTCCTAGATGAAAACGGAAAAACAAAACCACTTATTATGGGTTGTTACGGTATCGGTGTATCTCGTACAGTGGCAGCAATTGCAGAGCAGTTTAATGATGAGAATGGTTTAGTTTGGCCAAAATCTGTTGCACCGTTCCATGTGCATGTAATTCCAGTGAATATGAAATCTGATGCACAACGTGAAATGGGTGAAAATATCTATAACTCATTACAAGAGCAAGGATACGAAGTATTACTAGATGATCGTGCAGAACGTGCAGGTGTTAAATTTGCAGATGCAGATTTATTCGGCCTTCCAGTTCGTGTTACAGTTGGTAAAAAAGCAGATGAAGGTATTGTAGAAGTGAAAGTACGTGCTACAGGCGAGTCTGAAGAAGTGAAAGTAGAAGAACTTCAAACATATATTGCTAATATTTTAAAATAAGAAGAGGTACCTCGTAATGAGGTACCTTCTCTTTCTTTGTAAACGTATTTTGTAAAAGAAGAAGGAAGAAATCTTTCTTTGTAGTACGTTTCAATTTATAATAGCAAATGGAAGGAGAGTGCTTATGTCATTAACAAATGAACAACAAGAGCGATTTCAAATTTTGCTCCAACAGTTGCAAATACCAGAAGACCTTATAAATCAATATTTACATGGCGGTGGTATTGAAAAGCTAGTTATTGATAAAGCGAATAAAAGTTGGCATTTTGACTTACAAGTGCCACGTATTTTGCCGACAGAATTATATGAGTTGCTAGAAACAAAGCTTAAGCAATCATTTTCTCATATTGCAAGAACAACATTTGCATTAGAAGCAGAGAATAAACAATTTACAGAAGAAGAAGTGAAGGCATATTGGCCGCTTTGTACAGAACGAATTACATTTTCACCTATGTTCGCGTACTTAAAGAAGCAACTTCCGCAGGTCAATGGCGTGAAGTTGCTATTAAATGTGAATAATGAGCTGGAATCTACTACTTTAAAGAAAAACGTTGCGAAACCAGTAGGTGATCAATACGAAGCTTTTGGATTCCCGCGTTTTCAGTTAGACACACATATAAAGCAAAATGCAGAAGAAATGCAAAAGTTTCGTGAGCAAACACAGGAAGAAGATCGTCAACGAGTTATACAGGCTATGGAAGAGATGGCTAAAAGGCAAGCTGAAGAAAGTGATGTTGTTCATGAAGGACCAGTTGTGCTTGGTTATCTTATTAAGCCAGATGAAGAGATTACGCCGCTGCGTGAAATTCAAGATGAAGAAAGAAGAAAAACCGTTCAAGGGTATGTTTTCCATGTAGAGACGAAAGAACTTCGTAGTGGACGTACATTATTAACTTTAAAGATAACTGACTATACGGACTCTATTATGATTAAGATGTTCTCACGTGATAAAGAAGATATCCCGATGTTACAATCCTTGAAAAAAGGAACTTGGGTAAAAGCGCGTGGTTCAGTTCAAAATGATACATTCGTGCGCGATTTAGTTATGATTGCAAATGATATAAATGAAATAACGGGACCTTCTCGTAAAGATAAAGCAAAAGAAGGGGAAAAAAGAGTAGAACTTCATCTTCATACTCCAATGAGTCAAATGGATGCTGTTACTTCTGTTTCTAAGCTCGTTGCCCAAGCCGGAAAATGGGGGCATGAGGCTATTGCAGTTACAGACCATGCTGTTGCACAGTCGTTCCCAGAAGCATATTCTGCTGGTAAAAAGGCTGGAGTTAAAGTTCTATATGGTGTAGAAGCAAATTTAGTTAATGATGGTGTGCCGATAGCATATAACGAAGCGCATCGTCTACTTGCAGAAGAAACATATGTTGTCTTTGACGTTGAGACAACAGGGTTATCTGCTGTATATGATACAGTCATTGAGTTAGCTGCTGTAAAGATAAAAGGTGGAGAAATTATTGATCGCTTTGAATCTTTCGCAAATCCTCATCAACCATTATCGGCGACGATTATTGAATTAACAGGCATTACAGATGATATGTTAACTGATGCACCAGAAGTGGACGAAGTGTTTAAAAAGTTTGAGGAATGGATGGGTGACCATACACTTGTTGCTCATAACGCAAGCTTCGATATGGGCTTTATTAACGTAGGTTTTAAAAAGGCTGGGATAGAAAAAACGAAAAATCCAGTTATTGATACGTTAGAACTTGCACGGTTCTTATTCCCAGAAATGAAAAATCATCGATTAAATACGATGTGTAAAAAGCTTGATATTGAATTAACGCAACATCACCGTGCGATTTATGATACAGAAGCAACGGGATATTTACTTGTGAAGATGTTAAAAGATGTGATTGAAAAGGGATTTGAATATCACGATCAACTAAACGATAGTATGGGACAAGGGGATGCGTATAAACGTGGGCGTCCAAGTCATATGACGTTACTTGCCACATCAGATGTTGGGTTGAAAAACTTATATAAACTTGTTTCATATTCTCACCTGAATTACTTTTATCGTGTACCACGTGTACCACGATCACTATTAAAAAAATATCGCGAAGGCATTTTAGTAGGAACAGCTTGTGACAAAGGTGAAGTATTTGAAGCTATGATGCAAAAAGCGCCTGAAGAAGTAGAAGAAATTGCACAGTTTTATGATTACATTGAGGTTATGCCTCCAGAAGTGTTACGTCATTTAGTGGAACGTGAACTCGTTCGAGATGAAGGACAGTTAAAAACAATAATTTCTAACTTAGTAAAACTAGGTGAGACGTTAGATAAGCCAGTTGTTGCTACTGGGAATGTGCATTATTTAGATCCAGAGGACGCGATATATCGGAAAATTTTAGTCAGTTCGCAGGGAGGAGCTAATCCGTTAAATCGCCATTCATTACCGCCTGTACATTTCCGTACAACAAATGAAATGCTAGATTGTTTTTCATTCTTAGGTGAAGACAAAGCAAAAGAAATTGTTGTGACAAATACAAACAAGATCGCATCATTAATTGGTGATGTTCGTCCAGTAAAAGATGATTTATACACACCGAAAATTGAAGGTGCTGATGATGAAACACGTGATATGAGCTATGTAATGGCACGAAGTATCTATGGAGATGAACTACCGGAAATTGTAGAAGCTCGTTTGGAAAAAGAATTGAAAAGTATTATTGGACATGGATTCGCTGTTATTTATTTAATTTCACATAAGCTTGTGAAAAAATCGTTAGTGGACGGTTATCTAGTAGGTTCGCGTGGATCGGTAGGTTCATCATTTGTTGCAACGATGATGGAAATTACAGAAGTAAACCCATTACCACCGCACTATGTATGTCCAAAGTGTAAACAATCAGAGTTCTTTAATGACGGTTCTGTAGGTTCTGGTTTTGATTTACCAGATAAAGAATGCCCAACATGTAATGTTCCATATGTGAAAGATGGGCATGACATTCCTTTCGAAACGTTCCTTGGATTTAAAGGGGATAAGGTACCGGATATCGATTTGAATTTCTCCGGAGAATACCAACCACGCGCCCATAACTATACGAAATTACTGTTCGGTGAAGATTATGTATACCGCGCAGGAACAATTGGTACGGTTGCGGAAAAAACCGCTTATGGGTATGTGAAAGGTTATGCTAATGATCATAACTTAACAATTCGAAATGCAGAGATTGATCGCTTAGTTGCGGGATGTACAGGTGTAAAGCGTACGACCGGACAGCATCCAGGTGGTATTATCGTTGTACCAGATTACATGGATATTTTTGACTTTTCACCAATTCAGTTTCCGGCTGATTCAATAGGTGCTGAGTGGAGAACAACGCACTTTGACTTCCACTCAATTCATGATAATTTATTGAAACTTGATATATTAGGACACGATGATCCGACTGTTATTCGTATGCTTCAAGATTTAAGTGGTATTGACCCGAAAACAATCCCAACGGATGATCCAGAAGTAATGAAAATTTTCTCTGGTCCAGAATCTTTAGGGGTAACGGAAGAACAAATTAACTGTAAAACAGGTACACTTGGTATACCAGAGTTTGGTACGAAATTCGTAAGACAAATGTTAGAAGAAACGAAACCAACAACGTTTTCAGAGCTTGTCCAAATTTCTGGACTGTCCCATGGTACAGATGTATGGTTAGGTAATGCGAATGAATTAATTTATAATGGTACGTGTACACTGAGTGAAGTTATCGGTTGTCGTGATGACATCATGGTATATTTAATTTATCAAGGCTTGGATCCATCATTAGCCTTCAAAATCATGGAGTCGGTGCGTAAAGGTAAAGGTGTACCAGAAGAATGGGAAGAGGAAATGAGAAATAACAATGTACCAGGTTGGTATATTGATTCATGTAAGAAGATTAAGTACATGTTCCCTAAAGCCCATGCGGCTGCTTACGTACTTATGGCTGTGCGTATTGCATACTTTAAAGTACATTTCGCACTTTTATTCTATGCGGCATATTTTACAGTTCGTGCAGATGACTTTGATGTAGAGGCGATGGCGAAAGGTTCAGCATCCATACGTGTAAAAATTGATGAAATTGCACAAAAAGGATTGGATGCAGCACCGAAAGAGAAGAGTTTATTAACGGTACTAGAAATGACACTTGAAATGTGTGAGCGTGGTTATTCATTCCAAAAGGTTGATTTATACCGCTCGCATGCAACCGAATTTATAATTGATGGGGATACTTTAATTCCTCCATTTAATGCAGTTCCTGGTCTTGGTACAAACGCAGCTTTCAGTATTGTTGAAGCTCGTAAAAATGGTGATTTCTTATCAAAAGAAGACTTACAGCAGCGCAGTAAGGTTTCTAAAACGATTATTGAGTATTTAGATGGTCAAGGTTGTCTAGGAGATTTACCGGATCAAAACCAATTGTCACTGTTCTAATAGGTAGGAAAAATCTTTGCAAATCAACATTTGCTATGGTATACTATAAACCGAGATAACCATGTCATGTATATTTTGTGAAAAAGAGAGTGGGGAAACCCACTCTTTCGTGTTACTATCTACATTTTGCTTATGTAGATAGTAATGATATTTCTGTCGTATATACATATTTTGTTACAAGTTTTACTTCTTAAATTTGGTAATACTAAGACAGATATTCCCTGCTTAACGGCAGGGGCTTTTGTTAGCTAACGAGAAAGAATAAGATAGACCGTCTTTATGAACGGGATCTTTTCTTGTAAATGGTACATGGCGGCAGGAAGGAGGCTGTTTATGGATAAGAAAGTCACAGAAATTGTAGAAGCATTTGCGCAGCCAATCGTTGAAGAGTTAAATCTTGAACTTGTAGATGTAGAGTATGTGCAAGAAGGACAAGACTGGTTCTTACGCGTATTCATTGATTCTGAAAAGGGAGTCGAAATTGAAGAATGCGGTGCGGTAAGTGAACGTTTAAGCGAAGCTTTAGATAAAGAGGATCCAATTCCTCATCTTTACTTTTTGGATGTATCATCTCCTGGAGCGGAACGCCCATTAAAGAAAGAGAAAGACTTCCAGCAAGCGGTAGGAAAACAAGTGGCAATTAAAACATATAAGCCGATTGATGGTGAGAAGATGTTTGAAGGAAAGCTACTTTCCTACGACGGTACTACAATTACACTACTATTAACAATTAAAACACGTAAAAAAGAAATCCAAATTCCAATGGATAAAGTTGCAAATGCGCGACTTGCTGTTACGTTTTAGTAAGAAGGGGGATCTTCATGAGCACTGAGTTGTTAGATGCTTTGCTCGTATTAGAGTCAGAAAAAGGTATTAGCAAAGATATTATTATTGATGCGATTGAAGCAGCATTAATCTCTGCTTATAAACGCAATTTTAACCAAGCACAAAACGTTCGTGTGAGCTTTAACCCAGAAGTGGGAACAATTCAAGTTTTAGCACGTAAGGACGTTGTAGATAATGTGTTTGATCCACGTCTTGAAATCTCTGTAGAAGAGGCAAGACAAATTAATCCAAACTACCAAGATGGTGACGTACTAGAAATTGAAGTAACGCCAAAAGATTTTGGTCGTATTGCAGCACAAACTGCAAAACAAGTTGTAACACAACGAGTTCGTGAGGCGGAACGTGGTGTAATTTATTCAGAATTTAGTGATCGTGAAGAAGACATTATGGTTGGTATTGTACAGCGCCAAGATGCTCGTTTCATCTATGTAAGCTTAGGTAAAGTAGAAGCTTTATTACCTGTAAGTGAGCAAATGCCAAATGAGCAATATAAACCACATGATCGTATTCGCGTATTTATTACAAAAGTAGAAAAGACAACAAAAGGACCACAAATTTACGTATCACGTACACATCCTGGTCTTTTAAAACGTTTATTCGAAATGGAAGTTCCAGAAATTTATGATGGAACTGTAGAAATTCGCTCTGTAGCACGTGAAGCAGGCGACCGTTCTAAAATTTCTGTATATGCAGAGAATATCGATGTTGATCCAGTAGGTTCTTGTGTAGGACCGAAAGGACAACGTGTACAACGCGTTGTAGATGAACTAAAAGGTGAAAAGATTGACATCGTTCGCTGGTCGAATGACCCAGTTGAATATGTTGCAAATGCTTTAAGTCCATCACAGGTTGTTAAAGTACTTGTAGATGAAGCAGAGAAAGCAACAACTGTTGTTGTTCCAGACCACCAGCTTTCATTAGCGATTGGTAAGCGTGGACAAAATGCGCGTCTTGCAGCTAAATTAACAGGCTGGAAAATTGATATTAAAAGTGAGTCTGATGCGAAACAACTTGGTATTGTGACAGAAGAAGATAGCGTAATCGCATTCGGATTCGATTCAGCTGAAGACGAAATCGAATAGAGGTGATGAGTATGAGCAATCGAAAAGTTCCGTTACGAAAATGTATTGCGACGCAAGAGATGAAATCAAAACGAGAGCTAGTTCGCATTGTTCGTTCCAAAGAGGGCGAAGTGTCTATTGATTTATCAGGAAAAAAATCAGGACGAGGTGCATATTTATCAAAAGATAAAGAAAGCATTATTCAAGCCCAAAAGAAAAACATTTTGGAACATCATCTAAAAGCGAAAATCGACAGTTCTCTGTACGAAGAGCTTCTTGAGCTTGTTGAGAAGGAGTCGAAATAAGTGTCTGATTGGAAATCATTTTTAGGACTAGCAAACCGCGCTCGAAAAATTATTTCGGGTGAAGAACTCGTTTTAAAAGAAGTACGAAGTGGCAAAGCAAAGCTAGTATTGCTTTCTGAAGATGCGTCAGCGAACACTACAAAACGTATCATTGATAAAACCACGTACTACAACATACCAATGAGAAAAGTCGAAAATCGACAACAATTAGGGCATGCGATTGGGAGAGACGAGCGAGTCGTTGTAGCTGTTTTAGATGAAGGCTTTGCGAAAAAGCTACGTAGCATGCTCGATACAAATTACCGGGGGTGAAGGTATGAGTAAAATTCGAGTACATGAATATGCAAAAAAAAATAATATCTCAAGTAAAGATCTTATGACAAAACTAAAAGAGATGAATATCGAGGTTTCGAATCATATGACAATGTTAGAAGATGAAGTAGTAAACAAATTAGATAATCAATATAGCGCTGGAGCGGAAAAACCTTCTGTTGCAGATGAGTTTGAAGTAGAAGAGAAAGTTGTTCGTAGTAAAAAGAACAGCAATAAGAATAAGAAAAAAGGCAAAGCAAATGAAGATAAACGTCAAGATAACTTTGCTGGAAGACAACAAACACCAATAGTAGAAACACCAGATAAAATCACTTTCTCTGGAAGCCTTACAGTAGGTGACCTTGCTAAAAAGTTAAGCAAAGAGCCATCTGAAATTATTAAAAAGCTCTTCATGCTAGGAATTATGGCGACAATTAACCAAGACTTAGATAAAGATACAATTGAGTTAATTGCTACTGATTACGGTATTGAAGTAGAAGAAGAAGTAGTTGTAAGTGAAACTGAATTTGAAACATTCATCGATGAGCAAGATGATGAAGAAAACTTAAAAGAACGTCCAGCTGTTGTTACAATTATGGGACACGTTGACCATGGTAAAACAACATTGCTTGACTCTATCCGTAATTCAAAAGTAACTGCTGGCGAAGCTGGTGGAATTACTCAGCATATCGGTGCATACCAAGTTGATGTAAATGATAAGAAAATTACGTTCTTAGATACACCAGGTCACGCGGCATTTACAACAATGCGTGCTCGTGGTGCACAAGTAACAGATATTACAATTCTTGTTGTTGCAGCTGATGACGGTGTTATGCCACAAACAGTTGAAGCGATTAGCCATGCGAAAGCAGCTGGAGTACCAATTATTGTTGCTGTGAATAAAATGGATAAACCAGCGGCAAATCCTGATCGTGTAATGCAAGAATTAACAGAATATGAATTAGTTCCAGAAGCTTGGGGCGGAGACACGATTTTCGTACCAATTTCTGCGATTCAAGGCGAGGGAATTGACAACTTACTAGAAATGATCCTTCTTGTGAGTGAAGTAGAAGAATATAAAGCAAATCCAAATCGCTATGCAGCTGGTACTGTAATTGAAGCACAGCTTGATAAAGGTAAAGGAACTATCGCGACATTACTTGTTCAAAACGGTACACTTCGAGTTGGAGATCCAATTGTTGTTGGAACATCATTCGGTCGTGTTCGTGCAATGGTAAGTGATATTGGTCGTCGTGTAAAAGTTGCTGGTCCGTCAACTCCTGTTGAAATTACAGGTTTAAATGAAGTGCCACAAGCGGGAGATCGTTTCATGGCATTCGCTGATGAGAAGAAAGCTCGTCAAATCGGTGAATCACGTGCACAAGAAGCGTTAGTTGCACAACGTGGTGAGAAATCTAAATTCAGCCTGGAAGATTTATTCCAACAAATCCAAGAGGGCGATGTAAAAGAAATTAACTTAATTGTGAAAGCAGACGTACAAGGTTCTGTAGAAGCAATGGCAGCATCACTTCGTAAAATTGATGTTGAAGGCGTAAAAGTGAAAATTATCCATACAGGCGTAGGTGCGATTACAGAATCTGATATTATTTTAGCTTCTGCATCTAATGCAATTGTAATTGGATTTAACGTACGCCCAGATGTGAATGCGAAGCGTACAGCTGAATTAGAGAAAGTTGATGTTCGTTTACACCGTATTATCTATAAAGTAATCGAAGAAATTGAATCAGCAATGCAAGGTATGCTGGATCCAGAATTCGAAGAAAAAGTAATCGGTCAAGCGGAAGTTCGTCAAACATTCAAAGTAACAAAAGTTGGAACAATCGCAGGTTGTTACGTAATAGACGGTAAAATTACACGTGATAGTGGCGTTCGTATTATCCGTGATGGCGTAGTAGTCTTCGAAGGAAAACTTGATACGTTAAAACGTTTCAAAGACGACGTAAAAGAAGTTGCACAAAACTATGAGTGTGGTATTACAATTGAGAGATATAATGATCTTAAAGAAGGGGACATCATTGAAGCATACGTTATGGAAGAAGTGAAGCGATGATTATCGCTTCACTCTCATTCGAGTGTATGATTTACGATGTGCATTCTTTAAAAGAGAAACGAGCAATTTTGCAACGTGTGTTAACTCGTGTGAAACAGCGCTATAATGTAGCTGTTTCTGAAGTTGGGCATCAAGATGTATGGCAACGTACAGAAATTGCAATTGTTTCCGTATCCTCAAATCGTGTTGTCTGTGAAAAAGAAATGAATCGTGTACTTGAGTATATCGATTCATTTCCTGAAATTGAACGTACGATAACACATTTGGAATGGTATTGAATGAGGTGAAGAGTTATGAAATTACGTGCGAACCGTGTGGGCGAGCAAATGAAAAAAGAATTAGGCGACATTATCAGTCGTAAAATTAAAGACCCACGTATTGGATTTGTTACAGTAACAGATGTACAGGTAAGTGGAGATTTACAAATTGCTAAAGTATATATTTCTGTTTTAGGTGACGAAGAACAGAAAGAAAATACATTAAAAGGTTTAGCGAAGGCAAAAGGCTTTATTCGTTCAGAAATTGGCCAACGTATTCGTCTTCGTAAAACACCGGAAATTTCCTTCGAGTTTGATGAGTCTATTGGATATGGTCATCGAATTGATACACTTTTACATCAAATTAATAAAGACGGTAAACGTGAAGAATAATGGATAGACATTTGTCTATCCATTTTTTCAATGTAAAATAAGTTTTGCATAATTGCAATTACTATAAAAGAATAACGATGAGGTGAGTATATGGAAGGTGTAGTATTATTACATAAGCCAAAGGGAATGACATCACATGATTGTGTGTTCAAATTAAGAAAGATATTGCGTGAGAAACGAATTGGTCATACAGGGACACTGGATCCAGATGTAACAGGAGTATTACCTATTTGCGTTGGGCGTGCAACAAAAATTGCGCAATTTTTAACAAGTGAAACAAAAACATACGAAGGTGAAGTGACATTAGGATTTTCAACAACAACAGAAGATGCTTCTGGTGAAGTTGTGGAGAAACAAGATGTAAATCGTGTCATTACACGTAAAGAAGTAGAAGAGGTACTAGCGGAATTAACAGGGACAATTGAACAAATGCCGCCGATGTTCTCAGCTGTAAAAGTTAACGGGAAAAAACTATACGAATATGCAAGAGCAGGACAAGAAGTTGAACGTCCAGTTCGTACAATTACAATTCATGAATTTGTATTACTTGATGAACGTGAAGTTTTTGAAGGGGAAAATATTTCATTTCGTTTCCGTGTAACGTGTAGTAAAGGAACATATGTAAGAACACTAGCAGTAATGATAGGTGAAAAACTTGGATTTCCATCACATATGTCTCACCTTGTAAGAACAGCATCTGGTGAATTTTTACTAGAAGATTGCATATCATTTGAAGAAATTGAAGAAAACGTGCAAAATGGAACAGTAGAGTCTATTTTCATCTCAATTGATGAGGCGCTAAGTAAGTTTCCAAAAATGGTTGTAGATGAAAAGCAAGCTGAAAAAATAAAGAACGGTATGTTCTTAAAGAATGAATTAGAAACAACAGCACCATTTATTACAGTATTTGATAAAAATGATCGTTGCTTAGCAATTTATGAGCATCACCCAAAACACCCTGGAATGCTAAAGCCAATGAAAGTACTTGTGAATAATCAAGAACTAAAGCTATAATGAATTATTGGAAGGATTATTACAGAAAAAGGTGAATTCAAGCGTGAAACTTATTCATTTAACTCATCCACATGAACAAAATAAAATAGAATTACCACCTACTGTAATGGCATTAGGATATTTTGATGGCATTCATTTAGGACATCAACGTGTGATTCGAACAGCGAAAAAAATAGCGGATGAAAGAGGATGTAAAAGTGCTGTCATGACGTTCCATCCACACCCATCTGTTGTATTAGGAAAAAAAGAAGCGCATGTGGAGTATATTACACCGATGCGCCTTAAAGAAGAAATCATCGCAAGTTTAGGAATTGATATCTTATATGTGGTGAAATTCGATGAGCCATTTGCTGGATTATTACCACAGCAGTTTGTCGATGAGTATATTATTGGTTTAAATGTAAAGCATGTAGTAGCAGGCTTTGATTATTCATATGGACGTTTAGGAAAAGGGAAGATGGAGACTTTACCATTTCATGCAAGAGGGGAGTTTACACAGACCGTGATCGAAAAAGTTGAATATCAAGAAGAAAAAGTAAGTTCTACTTCATTACGAAAGTTAATTCGAAACGGTGAAATGGAACAAATTCCATCTATTTTAGGGAGAGCTTACACGGTAGAAGGAACAGTTGTACACGGTGATAAGCGTGGACGTCAAATTGGTTTTCCAACTGCAAATGTAGGTTTAAGTGATGAATATTTGTTGCCACCTGTAGGTGTATATGCGGTAAGGTTGAAGGTTCATGATGAATGGTATGATGGTGTGTGTAATATCGGATATAAACCAACTTTCAAAGAGAATGAGCGTCAATTATCTATTGAAGTGCATCTATTTGAATTTAATAAAGACATATACGATCAAAGTGTTACAGTGGAATGGCACATGCGTATAAGAGAAGAAAAAAAGTTTAATGGAATTGATGAGTTAGTTGCGCAAATCGCTCAAGATAAAAAGGTTGCCGAAGAATATTTTGCGAGCGTAAAGAATATACTTGCTTTTTCAAATGAAAAGTAGTATTCTATGTTATGTACTTTATGACAACCATTACTTGGCATTGCGACTCACCGATGCTTGCTAGGTAACTGGGGGTTTAATTATTAGGAGGTGAAATAGGATGGCTTTAACACAAGAGCGTAAAAACGAAATCATTGCACAATTTAGAACTCATGAGACTGATACTGGTTCTCCAGAGGTTCAAATTGCTGTCCTAACGGAGCAAATTAACACTCTAAACGAGCACTTACGTACTCACAAGAAGGATCATCATTCACGTCGTGGTCTATTAAAGATGGTTGGTAAACGTCGTAACTTACTTACTTACCTTCGTAATAGCGATATCACACGTTACCGTGAATTAATCACAAAGCTTGGCTTACGTCGATAGTCAAAGAAGCGGGAATATTCCCGCTTTTTTGTTAGGTAAAAATATATCTTCTACTCTTTATAGCTTACTTAATTTTCGGCAATACTAGAGGAAAGAATATTGTGATATACTACCCATTTACATAGAAGAATTGAATATTTTAAATTGAGAGGGGTACTTAAATGAGTCAGGAAAAGCAAGTCTTCTCGATAGATTTAGCTGGTCGTCAGCTAACAATTGAAACAAGTCAGCTTGCAAAACAAGCAAACGGAGCAGTATTAGTAAGATATGGCGACACAGCAGTTCTATCTACAGCAACTGCATCAAAAGAGCCAAAAAATGTAGATTTCTTCCCGCTTACAGTAAACTATGAAGAGCGTTTATATGCAGTTGGAAAAATCCCAGGCGGTTTTATTAAGCGCGAAGGCCGTCCAAGTGAAAAAGCAATTTTAGCAAGTCGTTTAATTGACCGTCCAATCCGTCCACTTTTCGCAGATGGTTTCCGTAATGAAGTACAAGTTGTCAGCATCGTAATGAGTGTTGATCAAGACTGTTCTTCTGAGATGGCAGCTATGCTTGGTTCTTCATTAGCATTATCTATTTCAGATATTCCATTTGAAGGTCCAATCGCAGGTGCGACAGTTGGTCGTATTAATGGCGAGTTCGTTATTAATCCAACAGTAGAACAGCAAGAACAAAGTGATATGCACCTTGTTGTAGCTGGTACGAAAGATGCAATTAACATGGTTGAAGCAGGAGCGGATCAAGTACCTGAAGAAACAATGTTAGAAGCAATTATGTTTGGACACGATGAAATTAAACGTCTAATTGCATTCCAAGAAGAGATTGTACAAGCTGTCGGTAAAGAGAAAACAGCAGTGAAACTTTATGAAGTGGATGCTGATTTGAATCAAGCTGTACGTGAAATGGCTGAGACAGATATGCATTCTGCAATTCAAGTGCACGAAAAACATGCACGTGAAGATGCAATTAGCGTAGTGAAAAAGCGTGTAATTGAGCATTACGAAGCTCAGGAAGCTGATGCTGATACATTAGGACAAGTAAGTGAGATTTTATATAAAATTGTAAAAGAAGAAGTACGTCGTCTTATTACAGTTGAAAAAATCCGCCCAGATGGTCGTAAAGGTGACGAAATTCGTCCTTTAGCATCAGAGGTTGGCATTTTATCTCGTACACATGGTTCTGGTCTATTCACACGTGGACAAACGCAAGCATTAAGTATTTGTACATTAGGTGCATTAGGCGATGTGCAAATTTTAGATGGTCTAGGTGTAGAAGAGTCAAAACGCTTTATGCACCATTATAATTTCCCTTCATTTAGTGTTGGTGAAACAAGACCAATGCGTGGACCAGGTCGTCGTGAAATTGGTCACGGTGCACTAGGAGAACGTGCTCTTGAACCTGTACTTCCATCTGAAAAGGATTTCCCATATACAGTTCGTCTTGTATCTGAAGTATTAGAATCAAATGGTTCAACTTCACAAGCGAGTATTTGCGGTAGTACATTAGCGATGATGGATGCGGGTGTACCACTTAAAGCACCAGTTGCTGGTATTGCAATGGGTCTAGTGAAATCTGGTGAGCATTACACAATTTTAACAGATATTCAAGGAATGGAAGACCATTTAGGTGATATGGACTTTAAAGTAGCAGGTACTGCAAAAGGTGTAACTGCACTACAAATGGACATTAAAATCGATGGTTTATCTCGTGAGATTTTAGAAGAAGCATTACAACAAGCGAAAGTTGGTCGTATGCACATTTTAAATCACATGTTATCTGTTATCGCGGAACCTCGCATTGAGTTATCTGCGTATGCTCCGAAGATTATTACAATGGCAATTAACCCAGATAAAATTCGTGATGTTATTGGACCAAGTGGTAAACAGATCAATAAAATCATTGAAGAAACTGGCGTTAAAATTGACATCGAGCAAGATGGTACAGTATTCATTTCATCAATTAATCAAGAGATGAATGAAAAAGCGAAGAAAATTATCGAAGATATCGTTCGCGAAGTACAAGTAGGCGAAATCTACTTAGGAAAAGTTAAACGCGTTGAAAAATTCGGTGCGTTCGTTGAATTATTTAGCGGTAAAGATGGACTTGTTCACATTTCTGAACTTGCACTTGAGCGTGTAGGTAAGGTAGAAGACGTTGTGAAAATCGGTGATGAGATTTCAGTTAAAGTTATCGAGATTGACAAACAAGGTCGTGTAAACTTATCTAGAAAAGTATTGCTAAAAGAAGAGCAAGAAAAAGAAGCAGCTAAAGAAGAAGCAGCTAAAGAAGAAAACGCACAAGAGCAACAATAAGTGAAAGCCAGTTTAGCTGGCTTTTTTTGTTATGTAAAAAATGTGATTCATTTAGATTTTTATGTGAGTATAGGTATAGTTTTCATCATAACGCTCAAATTAACAAAGATAAGAAGAAAATGGTTTCTTTTTTATAGTTAATGGGAGGGTTTATATGAAAGCTCGTATATTAGCGTACATATTTATATTTTCTTTATATATGGGTTGTGGCTCTTATTCCGTTTTTGCGCAGGATAACTTGCATGAAGAGATTCAAAAGCATGTAAAACAGTATGAGATTATGCCGCAAAATGCGATGATTGATAAGATTTGGAAGGCGACGCCTGGGTATAATGGAAAACAAGTGGATATAGAAGCGTCCTATAATAATATGAAGAAAATCAAGAAGTTTGATCAAAAACAACTTGAATTTAAGGAAGTATCACCGAGTGTTCACTTAGAAGATTTACCACCAGCTCCCATTTATCGAGGACATCCACATAAAAAGATGGTGGGATTAACAATTAATGTGGCCTGGGGTAATGAGTATTTGCCACGTATATTAGAGATATTGAAAAAACATGATGTGAAGGCGACTTTCTTTTTAGAAGGACGCTGGGTGAAAGAAAACTTACGATTTGCCAAAATGATTGTCGATGCAAATCAAGAAGTAGGAAATCATTCTTACACACACCCTAATATGAAAACGCTGTCTACAGATGAAATACGAGATCAATTACAAAAAACGAATCGAATGATAGAAGCAGCTACAAATCAGAAAGTGAGATGGTTTGCTCCGCCAAGTGGAAGCTTTCGGGATGAGGTAGTAAAAATAGCGGATGATTTCCAAATGGGGACGATTATGTGGACTGTAGATACAATTGATTGGAAGCGGCCAGAACCGGGTGTGCTATTGCAGAGAGTAATGCGAAAAATACATCCAGGTGCTATTGTGCTAATGCATCCTACTTCATCTACAACAGAAGCGCTAGATACTATGATTAAAAATTTAAAGGAACAAGGATATAAAGTGGGGAATATTACAGAATTACTAGATGAAAAACGTGTGGATTAAATACATTTGCATGACATTCATCTCTAAACTTGTTATCATTAAATAATAGCAATTATTTAGAGAAACTGGCATTAGGAGGAAAGTTTTTGATTAAAAAATATACGTGTAAAAATGGTGTAAGAATTGTTATGGAGAATATACCAACTGTACGCTCGGTTGCGATTGGTATATGGATCCACGCAGGTTCAAGAAATGAAAATGAAAAAAATAATGGGGTTTCGCACTTTTTGGAACATATGTTCTTTAAAGGGACAGAAACGCGAAGTGCAAGAGAGATTGCAGAATCATTTGATAGCATTGGTGGACAAGTAAATGCTTTTACTTCAAAAGAATATACATGTTACTATGCGAAAGTGCTAGATGAGCATGCTAAATATGCATTAGATGTTTTAGCAGATATGTTCTTTAATTCAACATTTGATGAGGAAGAACTGAAAAAAGAGAAGAATGTTGTATGTGAAGAAATAAAAATGTACGAAGATGCGCCAGATGATATTGTGCATGATATGTTAACGAAAGCGACATATGAAACGCATCCGCTTGGATATCCTATTTTAGGAACAGAAGAAACGCTTGAAACATTTACAGGTGATACGTTACGTCAATATATGAAAGATCATTACACACCTGAAAATGTTGTTGTATCAATTGCAGGGAATATTGATGAAGCATTTTTACAAACTGTAGAGCAATATTTCGGTAGTTACGAAGGGACAACAAATCGTGAACAAGTACATAGCCCAATTTTCCATTTCAATAAAGTAGCACGTAAGAAGGAAACAGAACAAGCTCATTTATGTTTAGGATATAAAGGCTTGCAAATGGGACACGAAGATATTTATAACTTAATTGTATTAAATAATGTTTTAGGCGGTAGTATGAGTAGCCGTTTATTCCAAGAAGTACGTGAGCAACGTGGGTTAGCGTACTCAGTATTTTCTTACCATTCTTCTTATGAAGATACAGGTATGTTAACACTTTACGGTGGAACAGGTAGTAAACAATTAGATACACTGTATGAAACAATGCAAGAAACGTTAAATACGTTGAAAAATACAGGTATTACAGAAAAAGAGCTTGTTAACAGTAAAGAACAATTAAAAGGAAACTTAATGTTAAGTTTAGAAAGTACGAATAGTCGTATGAGCCGTAATGGTAAAAACGAATTGCTTCTTCGTAAACATCGTTCTCTTGATGAGATTATTGAAAGTGTAAACACTGTAACAAAGCAAAATGTAGACGAGTTAATTCGCAATATGTTTACCGATGAATTCTCTGCGGCACTTATTAGTCCGGATGGAAAACTGCCAAAAGGAATGAAACTTTAATCGATCTTGTAATTCATTCGCTTTCGGAAATAACCGTATCTCTTTTATATGAGATACGGTTATTTTTTTTATATATGCAGAATAGGTACTTATTATAGGATAACCTTCATAAAAAGTAGGATAGGGGGAGATTTAATGCGTTTAAGTGAATTAAGTGGCAAAGAGATTGTGGATTTAGAAAGAGCAGAAAAAATGGGAGTTTTAGGTCATGCAGATTTAGAAATTGATGAGAGAGATGGAAAAATACAAGCGCTTATTATACCTGCTGGGAAATGGGGAGGTTTTAAAAGAGAACAGCAAGAAGTGAGAGTAGAATGGAGCAAAATAAAGAAGGTTGGAAATGATATGATACTTTGCGATCTTACGAACCATTCAAGATCATAGTGAAAGATGACCATTTTGGTTGTCTTTTTTTTATCTTTATATAAAGAAAATAAATCACGTGTGCATTTTGTTTTTCAATCACCTCAAACGCGTACATTACATATGATGTGGAGGAAAAAGAAAAAGTAGGCATTTTTCTTATAAATGAAAGAAAAAGAAGGTGAATTAGGGAATGTTGACTGAGATGCATATTGCTGTCATAGGAGGAGATGCACGGCAGCTAGAAGTAATTCGCAAGCTAGTCGAACTGGACGCGAAACTTTCATTAATAGGGTTTGAACAGTTAGATCATGGCTTCACAGGGGCAGCAAAGGAAAGTATACAAGATTTAAATTTCACTTCTTTAGATGCGATTATTTTGCCGGTTGCAGGGACGAATGCCAGAGGAGAAGTAGATACTATTTTTTCAAATGAAAAAGTTTCCATAACGAAAGAACAAATTGAAAAGACGCCAGAAAACTTCACTATATATTCAGGTATTGGTACACCTTACTTGGAAAATCTCGTAGCTACTACAAATCGCAAACTTGTAAAATTATTTGATCGTGATGATGTTGCAATCTATAACTCTATTCCGACCGTAGAAGGTACACTAATGATGGTTATTCAACATACTGATTACACAATTCATGGATCGAATGTAATGGTTTTAGGATTTGGTAGAACTGGTATGAGTGTTGCAAGAGCCTTTCAATCATTAGGAGCACATGTCAAAGTTGGAGCGAGACGTTCGGAACATATTGCTCGTATTACAGAAATGATGTTTTCTCCTTTTCATATGCAAGACATAGAGAAAGAAGTAGGTAATATCGATATTGTTATTAATACAATTCCGCATCTCGTTGTGACAGCGAATGTTATTTCAAAAATGCCAGCTCATACGCTAGTTATTGATTTAGCTTCTAAGCCAGGTGGCACGGACTTTCGCTATGCGGAGAAGCGTGGAGTGAAGGCACTATTAGCACCTGGTCTTCCTGGGATTGTTGCACCGAAAACAGCAGGACAAATATTAGCGAATGTTCTTTCTCAGTTATTAATAGCAGATGCAATCGCAAAGGAGGATGATGAGAAATGAGTTTGAAGGGAAAACGAATTGGTTTCGGATTTACAGGCTCACATTGTACGTATGAAGAAGTTATGCCACATTTAGAGAAGTTAATTGCAGAAGGTGCAGAAGTACGTCCCGTTGTTTCTTATACTGTCCAATCAACAAATACTAGATTTGGCGAAGGGGAAGAATGGATTAAAAAGATCGAAGAAATAACCGGTTTTAAGGCAATTAATTCAATCGTTGGCGCAGAGCCACTAGGACCGAAAATTCCACTAGATTGCATGGTGATTGCACCACTAACAGGGAATTCGATGAGTAAATTTGCAAATGCAATGACAGACTCTCCAGTATTAATGGCAGCAAAAGCGACGCTTAGAAATGGGAAGCCTGTCGTGTTAGCTGTTTCGACGAATGATGCTTTAGGGCTTAATGGAGTAAATCTAATTACACCAACAAGGTGACGACAAAGCATAAACGCTTATATGTCGCCATCTTGAGGGAGCTTAGGGTAAAGCACAAGTTCGAAATCATCGAGCCTTTGCCACTTTTCCTTTTTATAAACAGCCTTTTCTAAAACTGACTTTAGGAGGCTGTTTTTCTTTTTGGGATCATCTGTTTTAAAGTACAGATCAAGAACATGCTCCACTTGAGGTATTGTGTCTTGCTTGACTTTTTCCTTCTTAATTTCGGTTTTAATTTCTTTCTTTAAGTTTTCCATAGTGGAAGTAATTTCAGTTATACGGTCAGAAACTACATTCGAGCGTTCTAAAAACATATCGACTGTGTAAACACCACGTTCTAATAAATCATGTAAATTATTTTTTTGTTTTTGGACATCCATTAATTCTTTTTCAAGCTTGCGTAATGCAGCTTCATTCATTTGAATGACTTGTGTTTCTTTTAATTTGTCATCTTGCTTATGTTTTTCAAAATCAGCTTTATAATTGATGTACCATTCTTTTAATGCCTCGAGTAAACGCTTCTCAATTAATTCAGTATAACTTGATTTGTTTTCACAGCCACGGTGTTTACAATCCATTGTTTCTTTTCGGTTCTTCGGATAACGTTGGACCATGCTATAACCACATTTACTACATTTAATAATGCCAGCTAGAGGATTTTTAATTCCGTTCGTATTGTAAGGAACGTGATATCTTGAGTTTAATTTTTCTTGTACTTGTTCAAATAAACTTTCCGGTATAATTGGCTCATGTTTGCCATCAGCAATAATCCAATCTGATTTATCTTGTCTTGCACAACTACGTTTCACAGCGTCAGGACGTTTTACTTCTTTTCTCTTTTGCCAAGTAACCTTTCCGATGTAAACATTGTTTTTTAATATATCTAAGATGCTGTAGGGGTTCCATTCATTACCTAGTTTACTTTTGTAGCCAAGATCATTTAACTTGTTCCTAATTGCATTTGCTCCCATATCCTCATTTGCATACCAATCAAATATCATTCTAACGACAGAGGCTTCTTCTGAATTAATTGTTAAAGTACGTTCTCGCTTATTTAAACGATGGATATCATATCCGAATGGTGCATGTGTACCAAGGTAATTACCAGCCTCTACACTAGCAACACGACCTCGTTGCATACGTCGTGTAATAATCTTTAACTCCTTACGAGCCATAAACGCTTCAAATTCGCTGTATTCTTCATCCCACTCATCATTAAGGTCATAAGTCTTCCTAGGTGTCATAATCTTCGTATTCGAGCGTTTAAACGTCTCTAAAATGATTCCTTGCTCTTTCATACCACCACGACCTAAACGGTCCATATCCATGCAAAGAACAGCATCATATTTGTTATCTTCAATTTCTTCAAGTAGCGCCAACATTTCAGGGCGTTTCACTAAGCTCTCACCAGAAACAATTTCCTCACGGACAGCTAAAATATTTAAGTTCATTTCCTTGGCAATTTTCAGTAGGGTAGAGCGGTGTTTTGCTAAAGTTTCACCTTCGCCACGTGCTTCGGCTTCGAGATCGGCACGGGATTTTCTTAGGTAAATCGCAGTTTTCATAATATGGAAGTCCCCCTTAAGTATTACTAATTTATACGAAAAGAAATTTAGAGAAAGAAGTAATAATATGAATTAAAAAGAAAAAGCTCCAATTAATGGAGCTTTTATGCATAATTTGCAATTTCTATATTTTCATTTGGATTTATATGTTTAATCTTGTTGATAATTGATTGGATTTCTGCATTTCTATCATAAATTATACTCTCTTGGCCGAATTCGTTCATAATAGCTTTTTGTAAGAAATCTTTAGAATCAAAGTAGTAAGTTGCTCTTATTATTTGATTAAGATCTTTAAAAGTTAAGTCTACTTTCGTCCCGGCTTCACTATAAGAGAAATTCACACCAACATAGTCAGGGTCTTTAGCATTTTCTAATAAGTCTTTAGGGAATACAGGATTAAGATAAATTGCTTTCCACAATTGATCACGCAATTGATTAATCATTTATTTCACCTCATATTATTGATTCTATTAATTTACGCAGATAAGGAACTAAATCATTATCTAAGTAATTTTCCGCAAAATTATAATCATTAATTGTCCATAAATCTCTGTCGCTAAATCGCTTCTTCAATTCATTATTAAGGAAAATAACAATTATAGCATCATTCGTTCCTTTATCCAATATCCATTTATCTTTTAGAGAAAGTTTAGAGAGTTCGGTTCCTTTTGTATCCAAATTATATTCTTGAAGTAGAGCCGCTGGTAAATCATATTGAATCTTTTGATTGAACTCTTCTCTTAATGTTAATCTATACTTTTTAGGGTTATTAATCAATGGATTGAACTCATAATCTTGAGTTTCTTCATTAATTAAACGTCGTAATTCAGACTCACTCGCCTTTTTAAATGTTTTTCTTAGTTCTGCAATTTTTTGTTGGATTTCTTTTTCATGCTCTTCATATTTTTGAGCAGCCAATGTGTATTCATAGTATTCCGTACTAAAATATAGTTCTCCTTCGGTTGCAACTATTCCTATATCTTTTGTATTTTTAGAAATTTCTTTTTCTAATTTCTTTTCTTTAGATTCGTGTTTTTTAACATCCTCTAGGATAGCGCAATACTCTTTTTCTTTCTTGTATTCTTCCCATAATTTATCTAGGCCTAGCTCTTTATGAGCGATAACCACACCGATATTATCTGAAGGGCTTTTACTTTCTTCGTCAGGTATTCTTCTTAAGATTCTACCTATGAATTGAGAATATGGCGCTAAGCTTCTATATGGTCTAAAGATGGCTGCAATAGATAAGTAAGGGTGATCATACCCTTACTTATCTATTGCAACATGTATTACGACATCAGTCTGATGACTCTCAATCATACGAAATGCTTCAATTTTATCGCCCTTTTTCATCTTACTATGGACAATAACTGTTCTTAATCCTGTTTGCTCATACAATTTTTTAACATCTTCAGCATGGTTTATACTACAACAAACAGCAATGATTTTGTGTGGTATTTTATTTTCTTGTATTTTTTCTTTCCAGTGTTCTATGCTGGAATCCACAATTTGTTGATTACATGCATCAGAAAGGGCTACACTACGTGAAATATAATCTTCATCTCTAATGCCAAGTTCTCTAATTTCTTCTAACGTATATGTTTGTGATGAATCATTATCTAAAGTTAAATGTAATTTTTCTGGTTTAAGAACAAAGTTTTTTAATGTTTTTACGATACCTTCATTCATTGCTTGTCCTAGACGATAATTTACAATGATTTTGCCTTCAATTTCTTTTCGATCAGTTCGAAATGGTGTACCAGTGACTTTTAGTACTTTGGCATTTTTAAAGTAATTTAATGCATCCTGCCAGGTCTTAGCGGGAGAATGATGTGCTTCATCGATAATAATCATATCAAAGAAATCTTCATTGACTTTTTTTAGTAAAGATTTTCTATATTGAGCTGATAGTTTATGAATATTCAAAATTACAATGTTACTATTATGTAATTCTTCATCTAAAGTTTTATTATCGTACTCAAGTACTACAGGGAGATTTGGAAAATCTTCGAACACATGATGTTTCAACCAAAAATTACTTGGTGAAGATGGATCAAGAGAATCTACTACATGATCTTTAATTACTAATTGAGGAGTTATAATAAGAACTCTTCCCTTTGATATACCGAATGGGGCTATTGCCATAACACCAGTTTTACCCGCTCCAGTAGGCAAAATAGCTACAGCTGGTTGGCTGGACTTTTCCAATAAAAAGTGATTGGCAATTTTAGCATATGACTGAATTTGTGCCTTTCTTAAGCTAGAATTGTCAAGAATATTAGGTTCAGGTATTACCTCAGTAAAATAACGTTCATTAAATTTCATGATTATTTCCTCCTAATTAGTTTATGTAAAAATTATATTAAACCGAAAACTACTAAATATAAAAAATAGTTTCGATAAAAATATTTGTATTATTTAGGAATATAAAATGTCAAATTGAATGGGATTTTTAAACCTGATTAATAGGTTTTTAGTTGAGAAAATCCTCCAGGTATCCCATGAATCTCCGCGATTTCTTGAATAGATAAACAAGTATCTTCATAAGTAGAAACCATTTCATCGGTAAGTAACAGCTCAACAGCAAATGTATTTGCTTCAATTTCTAAACGATCTACTGAAAAGAAAGTTTGGTTGCGTAAGAAAGGAGTGTTTGCTTTAGGATGAAGTACAGCATGACCTAATTCATGAGCACAAACAAATCGTTGAGTGATTTCGTCAATTTGACTATTAATATGAATGAATTTAAATCGTTTATAAGTGTTGTAAAAGCCAAGGGTATTCCCAAGGTCTTCAAACAACACTATGATATTTTTTTGTTTAGCGATTTCAAATGGATTTGTGGTTTCATGTTTTTGTGCGATGTATAGTACGTATTTTTTTATGTCCATTTTTCGCTCCATTTAATCTTTTTTATACTTGTTTGGAGTGAATTTTTGTTTCGCCAATTGTTTTGCCATACGCATAGAATTTTCCAGAGAGATACGAATCATTTCCTTTGTATGTTCATCGATAGGTTCACCATCGAACATAAGGGCATTCTCGCTATTTTCTAGATCTTCTAAAGTTTTTTCTAAGTCTTTGGCAATATCACGTTTTTCTTTTATAGATAAATTAGATGGTTCACTAGATACCATTTCTTTTTTTTGTGTCCTATCTAATAAATAATCAATTGATACTTCAAAAAAATCTGCGATTTTCTTTAAGGTATCATAATCTGGTTCACGTTGACCTTGTTCATAATTAGCTAATTTTCCTCTTGAAAAGCCTAATCGTTCAGCAAGCTCATATTGACTTAGCTTTTGTTTTTTCCTGAGTTCTGAAATCTTTTTTCCAAGCATAAATTCTGCCCTCTTTCTAAATAAGAATAGGTGCTTTGTTTCTTAATTATAGAAACGTTTAGTTTCTAAATCTATAAAGGAAACAAAAAGTTTCTAATAAATATTGACAGAAACGATTTGTTTCTTTATATTAGGTGTATGAGGAAACGAATTGTTTCTTTAGGGAGGTGAACTAGTGGATAAAAAAAGAAATAAAATGATTGAGTTTAGAAGTGTCCAATCGAGAATAATGGTAGCAAAGAAGTTGGAAATTACTCCTCAAATGTTAGGAGCGATTGAACGAGGTGATAGGACACCCTCATTAGAGTTGGCCAAAAGAATAGCTGAATTGTATAAAACAACAATTGATGATCTTTTTTTTGGTTAAAAAGGAAACGAATTGTTTCTAAGGAGTGAGGAAATGTCAAAACTTCAAATGGCAGTACCAACAGACCCGTCGCATAAACATATAAAAAGCACTTCAAGAGGTGACACCATGAGCCAACAAGAAGAATATGCGGCGACTTATGAATTTGGAAAAACGAAAGTCCATGTTGTGGCTCCTGAGCCAAAATCACAAAAGGATATTGATAAAATCCGTCAAGCATATTATAAGGCTGGTTGGGCCATCATCAAAGAAATACAAGTAAAAGAAAACGTTGAGGAATAGTTCCTCTCTTTTTATACGAAAAGTAGACAAGTTACATATGTATTAAATCCATTGTAACCATTCGAAAGCTAAATATGGAGGCGAACAGATATGGGAACAAGCATATACTGCAATTCAGCAATAGGAGAATTATTACAGAATGCTAGAGAATGTTGTGACAATGTTCAGCTGAAAACGAAGAAAGGACTATCTAAGTACCTTGGTATTACACATGAACGATTAACTCGAATTGAATCTGGACTTTCTAAACCAGAATTTGAACTTGCAATGGATTGGTGCCATGCAACAGGAGCAAAGTTGAATCAACAAGCAATCAAACATATTTATGGTGTTGGGTTACCGCCTACAGATCCACGCTTAACCCAAGATGTAAATCTACAATTGATGAACTACATTAAGCAAGCTGAAGAGGGCATTGCGGCAGCGAAAGAAATCATGAACTTACAAGTTGCAACAAGATCATGGAAGATTGATGAAAAGAAGAAACATGAATACGCAGTTCATGCAAAAGAAATCTTCGATACAATCCAAGCTACTCAGTGTGTAGTACAAGCTCTTGAACAAGTTCATTTTGGCATTATGGAACAAATACAAAGAAGTTGGTTGCAAAAGGCTATGGCGGAGAACGTTATTATTCAATCGGTGGATAGCTTAATGACTTTAACAAAAGTTTTATAAAGGAGGAAATGTAAATGACAGTAGATTACAAGAATCCAAGCTTAAGAGAATATAAGGAACTAATTCGTTATGATGCAAAGTTAACTGGTGAAATAAAAATAGCTAAAACATTTGGTGATGATAAAAAGTCAGGAGAATTACAACAAGAGAAAAAGTTAGTGGGAATTCGAATCAAAATTATTGAGGCATCATTTACTTTAAAACATAAGTGGACAAAAGAAAAAGCTACCGCCTAGACAACAGTAGCTCGCAATAAATTCTACAAAGTAATTATACCATTTTATTCATTATTTGGACAAGCCACTGTGCTTGTCGTTATGACCAGAAAGGGATTATTGTTCCTCCCTTACCTCTACAAAACTCTTTTCTGGTTGTAACGATGCGTACAGCATCAACTCAAACAGAAAGGAGATGTAATTCATGAACGATAAAAACAATCGTCTTCATGATCTAGTTCTTCCTGGAGATTTTTCATTTGCGAATAAACTTCGTAACTGTATGAGTGAATGTATTTATTACATTTTTAATGCAGAATCAATCGAAGAATCAAATCACTGGGAAGAAGAGCTGGAGCGATGTATGAGGGAATTTAAAATGCTTCGTGATACAAAAGAGGAACATGAGGCATCGATGAGTTATCGAGTAGTGATTAAAGATTTAAGAGCAAGAGGAGTTAACGCTTCGCTGGTAACACGTAGAAAATAAAAAGATCTATCACTTGGCAGAGTGATAGACAAACGGTCTTGCAAAAGATCTTAGGATTAATTATATCAAATTAGCATTCGTATAACAACGGAGTGTGCTACATGCTTTTAGACAAATCATTACATAGAGTGTTGCTGAACCCTAAAGTGTTTCAACAAGCAACATCAGAGCAACACCTAATTTACTTAGTAAAACAATATCTCAAAATAGGATATAAGAATTATCGCTTATTACGTGTAGAGGACGGATTCGCGATATGTAAACGGGAGGATGAATAATATGGCAGTTTATAGACCAGTACACGTTTCATTTTGGCAGGATTCATTTGTTTTAGATCTTACACCGGAGGAAAAGTATTTCTACTTATATTTGATGACAAACAGTAAGACGTCTCAATCAGGAATCTATGAGCTTCCACTTCGTATCATTGAAACGGATACAGGGTACAACCGCGAAACTGTTATGAAGCTATTAGAACGTTTTGTTGAGTATGGAAAAATTAATTACAACCAAAAAACAAAAGAGTTGTTCTTAATCAACTGGTTGAAATTCAATCCAATTAAAAATGTAAACATTGAAAAGTGTGTTTTAAAAGAAATTCAATCTGTAAAAGATCAAGATTTTCTGGTTGATTTCTATGAAACATGTTTGCAATTAGAACGTGAACAAGATTTCAAAATCCCTCGTATCAAGGAGTATTTATCAGTCCGTTTGGAGGGGCTTATAAGGGGCTTCCAAGACCCTAGCAAGGAAGAAGAAAAAGAAGAAGAAAAAGAACAACAACAAGAAGAACGCGCAGGCGCGGAAGAAGTTGTTGAGGTTAATCCAATTTCTTTTTACGAGCAGAACTTCGGATTCATTACACCTTTTATCGCAGATGGTATTCACGCTTGGATAGATGATTTAAATGCGGAGCTAGTTGTAAAAGCTATGGAGATTGCTTTAGAGAAAAATACGAGAAACATGTCTTACGTAAATACGATTTTACGAGATTGGCATCTTAAAGGTTTTAAAACGATAGTAGATGTTGAAGTAGCTGATAAAGCATTTCGTACTCAACGATTAGCAAAGGCACAACAACCGACGCAAGCTCCTTATCAACAGAAAGGCTTATCAGAATCTACTAAGAACGTAATACAGCAGCAACAATCATGGGAGAAAAACATTCCAACGGATGAAGAACTTGCAGCACTTAATCAACAAAATGGGTGGATGGTTCAATGAGTAATGATATGATTCGTAACGCAGAAGCCGAACAAAGTGTTTTAGGTAGCATAATCCAAGAAGGCGATTTAATTAAAGATTGCCAGCTAAAGGCAAAACAGTTTTCTTTACCAACACATCAAGTGATTTTTAAAGCGATGAGAGAGTTAGAGGATGCTGAGGTTCCAATAGACCTTGTCGCTCTCATGGGAAAATTCGATGAAAGCTTTATGAATCAAATTGGCGGAATTGGATTCTTTGTAAACTTGACAGAAGTTGTTACCACAACAAAAAACTTTTCGTATCACGAAGGTTTAGTAATTGAGGCGTGGAAGATGAGACATGCTCAGGAGGTTGCTGGTAATTTATATAATCGTCTTCAGCAAGAAAGAGATATGAGCGCTATTAGTACATCGATTGATGAATTAAGCGCAATTGAAGAAACAGGTTATTCAGATGATTTTAACCTAAAGGAAACGCTCGTTGATTTATATAAAAAAATGCAAGTTGATGTTGGAGATTTAACGGGAATAAATACTGGCTACGATGAGTTGAACAGAATGACAGCTGGACTACAAGAAGGGGACCTAATCATTGTTGGTGCACGTCCTTCGATGGGGAAAACAGCTTTCGTATTAAACGTTGCTTATCATGCAGCGAGTTCTAATACAGCAACAGGCGTCTTTTCACTAGAGATGGGAGAAGAACAGTTGCTTAAGCGGATGATCTCAAGTACTGGAAATATAGATGCTACGAAATTAAAGAATCCTAAAAAACTATGTAATTTAAAGGATTGGGAAAAGATTAGCCAAGCAATGGGGTTAATAAACGATTTGCCTTTAGAAATATACGATAAAGCAAATGTAACGATGCAAGAGATTTACGCAAAGACTAGGAAACTAAAGCGCAAATACCCAGACAAAAAGGTGCTAGTCGCAATTGATTACTTGCAGCTTATTGTAGGTGACCCAAAGCACAAAGGGAATCGCATGCAAGAGATCGGTGAGATTAGTCGTAAGCTAAAACTTATGGCAAGAGAACTAAACGTATGCGTGGTTGCATTATCGCAGTTAAGTCGTGCTGTTGAAAGTAGACAAGATAAAAGGCCGTTGCTCTCAGACCTACGTGAAAATGGTCAAATTGAGCAAGATGCGGACTTGATCGCATTCTTATATCGCGAAGATTATTACGACCGTGAAACAGAAAATAAAAACATAACGGAAATCATTTTAGCGAAACAGAGAAATGGTCCAGTTGGTGTTGTTGAACTAGCATTCATTAAAGAATTTAGTAAGTTTGTAAATTTAGAGCGAAAGTTCAATCATCAACAGGATGCCTAATCATGTTGTTACGGCAGGAAGTAGAGCGTAGAAAACTAGCAATTATTCGTAAATTATTGGGATTAGGATTAACTGAAATTAACGGACAAACATTAGATCAACTAACGTTAACGCAGCTTGAAGGAATTTTAATAGCAAGCTTGCAGGTATTGGAGGGGAAAAAACAATGCCAAAGCAATTAACAATTTTTGACGTGGAACCAGTTGTATCATTTGATCCTAAGAAAGCTCATATTCAATGTTTGAATTCAAAATTACGGTATGCAGATGTGGTTGTACAAATACCACGTCAAGCCAAAGCGATTGATGAATTAAAACCAACGACAGCGCCTGATGAGCGGTATGAGTTATTTGAAGATTACGCAATTGGAATTTGGCGTTATAAGCGAGCGGAGGACAAGAATTTTGTATGGGAAGAAGCGGAAGAAATTTGTAAGCGAGCAAGAGATGAAAAAGAGCCGATTCCAATTCGGCTCCATCTATCACTGGAACAATTATTTGTTCCGGAAAATGTTTTGCAATATTTATAGACAAATAAAAAAAGCTGAGATCACTCTCAACTTACTCCGACAAAGTAATTATAACATATGGGAGTGATCTTGATGGGAATTAGAAAAGAAAATCTTGTAGAAATGACGGCTGAAATAGATTTGAAAACAAACGGAATATATGTTGTTAAAAATGGTCAAGTCCAACTAATAGAACCACCTCAAGGTGGATTTGGTGAACAATCATTTGTATATCAAAGTGGAAAAGTAATTCGGATGGAAGAACGAAAAACACAGTTATTATAATCAAATTTGAATTTTATTAAGAAACAAGGAAGAGATTTGGAGGGATATGTATAAGTCCCTTCATAATATTCATAGGGACTTTATAGTGAAATTTATATCTAAACAAAATTTTCCGCTTGCACTACCGGGTTCGGTGAGAAGAATGGTAACTACTTTGATGTCTCCAATTGTTTTGGAAATCGAATTTCCAGGAGGGATTGTGAAAAGAATTGAGTTACCAGTGTTTTGTTGCACATTAACTTCAATAAGTGAGCTTTGTATACTGTTAAAAATCGTGACAGTAGCAGTAACAGGTTGATCAATTCTCTTTTCCCAAACTTCTAGAAAGGTAATGTTGTCACTAAGTAAAAAGTTACCACAAATGTCATTGCATACAATTTTTTGTTCTTCTTGTGGTTTGGGTAATACATCACAGACTGGGATAGGAAAAGCACAAGGGATTGTAATGGAGTATTTAAAATCCCTAAAATTTTTTTTCATATATAATGCCTCATTTCTATAAATTGAAAAAGATATTAACCCAAAAATGAATTAATATCTTTTTCTTTAAAAGCTAAGCTACTTGACGGGCAGCATCAACACAAACTCTACCACTAACAGGTTGGCCAGCGGTACCAGAAAAGGCATCCAATGTTCCTATGTTTGACACAAAAACAGTTTGACTATTTCCTGGAGTTATTGGGCCAATAATGTTTGTACCATTATTCGCTAAAAAAGCAGTAATAGTACCACTTGTAGGATTATTAGTTAAAGTAACATAGCCAGAAAGGACTGGACCTCCAGTATTATTAAATACTACAGCTCCACCCACTTCATCACCTCCAGTTGTAGTGAAAGTATTGCATGTAGAAACAGATACAAATTGTGGGTCTGGACAACAACACATATACATCATCCTTTCATTTATTAGATGGTGATTATTGGAATAATAAAGATCCTTTCATTTATTAG
Source organism: Bacillus sp. RC242 (assembly GCF_044908245.1). Lineage (NCBI taxonomy): Bacteria > Bacillati > Bacillota > Bacilli > Caryophanales > Bacillaceae > Bacillus > Bacillus sp. RC242. Next base: position 2,127 of record NZ_JBIYCZ010000001.1, on the reverse strand, counting down.
ATGCTTGTTTTTAATATAGGTCACGGCTCTTAGGAAGTTGGTTCAAATACAAGGGAAGTTACGTATTATATTGATTGCAACAAGAAGTGACTTATTACGAGTGACTTATAACAAAAGCGTTATTTGAATACAAAAGGGGGAAATGAGAAATGGAATACATTGAAAAAGCAACTAAAGATATTAGAGAAAATTGGTTTGAAGATCATGTAGCTGAAATTCAAGGTGAAGAAGGATTGCAGGTTATTTACTGGGGCAAGCCTGGAACGAATATGTATCGCACTAAATTTGTTCTTTCAGGATACAACGTGTTCGTTTCTGGTGATATTGGAGAAGCGGTGTATAACCTTACATGTCCAGCGACATTAGCAAACATCAAGGGATTCAATTTAGGATATTTCACTGAAAAGTTAACAGCATTTTGTGAGGAACGTTGGAATTTCGATGAAGAAAAGGCTAAAAAGGAACTTGATGAATATTGGAAAGAATACAACATGAATGAAACGGAAGATGGACAAGAAGTATATGACGGCATTATTTCAGCAATCGGTGAGAGTTCATCTATGGAAAGTTACCACTTTTGGTTGAGTGATGTCTATCATAATAGCTCATTAGATTCTGACACGATGGAAGATGTTTGGAATTTCGGTGAAAGGTTACCACGTCGCTTAATTGGTTATTGGTTAGGGCTGCAAATGGCAATTGAACAATTAGAGAAAAACAAACCTGCAGCAGAAGAAGTGACTTTATAACAAAATAGTTATTTTAATTAAAAAGCAGTTAGCTTTTGCTAGCTGCTTCACTCACAGGGAGTTCTCTTTATGTAATTTAGATAAAGAAGCTAGCCATTAAAAATATAGCTCCTATCAAAATTAGAGAATCAACTAAAATCAAGAACTGTTTTTTCTGTGGTTTTCGAACTTCCTTTATTAATCTAAAAACTGCACTTATTCCGAAACAGATGTATAACAAAATCATTATTGTTTTTATCATTATTAACACTGCTCTCTTTTGATTAAAATAATGATCAATTATGGATTTTAGATACTTAATAATTTATGCGGGTATGGGTTGTTTGAGGAATGGGCAATAAACATGTGTTTTTAATCTTCTAAAATAAATTTATTAGAAGGTAAGTTATAGGATATAGCTATATTAAAATGAATTGGCTAAAAGAAGAAGACAAGAGGCGACATAATTGCTATAACACTTGGTGAGGATTGGTATAAAAATTTCATTTTGTAGAATAGATGAAACTAAAAAAGAGCACTTATTTACGGTGCTCTTTAGGGGAAAAGTGAAATGTTGAAAAGTAGATTAGGGTTTCTTGCTTCGAAATAATATATGACCATTTCAACGTAATGTGAAAATGAATCACTAATGCTAAATACTTGTTGAAAAAAGAATCCTTTCTAGATTATTGACTGCCAGAGCTTCAAGGAATAATTAATTTAACTTTTCAATTACAATTGAAGCATTTATATTGGTTTGTGTTCCACCCGCTAAAGTCTGCAAAGTAACTGCAGCAGCGGAAGTATGATTATTAAGGGTAAGAATATCATCTGCGGCTAAAGTGAGAACTGTTTGCCCATTGTTTTGTTGAGTTCCTGCACCTGATCCATAAACGGAGTTGGTAACGGGAGCCCCGTTTAAAAAGAGTGCAAATTGATTAGGCTCAACTCCTGATACAGAAAAAGAAATTTTATAATCTCCCGCATTAATAACTGTCATCTGAGAAGTTCCAAGAGTATGAGTAAAACCGGATGTGATTGTGCCGTGTGAATTAAAAAGAATAGGTGCTTCTAAGGCAATAACTTGAGCTGCTGTATTGAAAACATAAGCATACTGAGATAAACCAGATGTTGTAAGCCCAGAAGGCCCGGTTGGCCCGGAAGATCCTGTCGCTCCAGTTATTCCGGTCGGTCCCGTAGGTCCTGGAGGTCCACCGGAAGATCCTGTCGCTCCAGTTATTCCGGTTGGTCCCGTAGGTCCTGGAGGTCCACCGGAAGATCCTGTCGCTCCAGTTATTCCGGTCGGTCCCGTAGGTCCTGGAGGTCCACCGGAAGATCCTGTCGCTCCAGTTATTCCGGTCGGTCCCGTAGGTCCTGGAGGTCCACCGGAAGATCCTGT